>NZ_AP024355.1:4009100-4656376 GCF_019704135.1 Desulfuromonas versatilis | reverse complement strand
ATGGCCGCTAAGCCAGATCGCAAAACGGCGCTGAGGGTTCTGGGGACCCTTGAAGAGACCTACCCCGATGCCCACTGCGCACTTAACTACTCCAACCCCCTCGAGCTGTTGGTGGCGACGATTCTCTCCGCCCAGTGCACCGATGTGCGGGTCAACCAGGTGACCGAGGGGCTGTTCCGCAGGTATCCCGATGCGGCGGCCTACGCCGGCGCCGATCTAAGTGCCCTGGAGGAGGAGATCCGCAGCACCGGGTTTTTCCGCAACAAGGCCAGGAACCTGGTGGCCTGCGGGGCCGCTCTGCTCGAGCGCCACGGCGGCGAGATCCCCCGCACCCTGGAGGCGCTGACGGCCCTGCCCGGGGTGGGGCGCAAGACCGCCAACGTGGTCCTCGGCAACGCTTTCGGCCTTGCCGAGGGCCTGGTGGTCGATACCCACGTGAAGCGCATCGCCGGGCGCCTGGGGTGGACCCGGCACAGCGATCCGGAGAGGATCGAGCGGGACCTTTGCGCCCTGTTCCCCCGCGAAAAATGGACCCAGGCCAGCCATGTCCTGATTTTCCACGGTCGCCAGATCTGCAAGGCGCCGACGCCGCTGTGCACCCTTTGTCCGGTATTGAGTGACTGCCCCCGTATCGGGGTGACCAGGTCGAGGTAAGGATGCCGATTAAACGCGTTCTATTATTTCCGGTTTCAATATTGATCCTTCTGTCACTGACGCTGTCGGGGTGCCCCCAGCGGGAGCCCTTGCTGCACATCGGCGGGGGGCCGGCGGGGGGAACTTACCAGAAGGTGGCCGCGGGGCTGCAGGAGGTCATGCACCTGGCTGCCCCGGGGATGCGGGTGAGCGTGGAACGTACCGGCGGCTCGCTGGCCAATCTCAAGGGGGTGGAGCAGAGGAGCCTCGATATGGCAATCGTCTATGCCGGAGACGCTTACCTCGCCGCGCGGGGCCAGTTGGAAAAGCACCTCCCGCCGACCCGGGAGGTCAGGGCGCTGACGAGAATCTACGGGGCCACCGCGCATCTGGTGGTGCTGGCCAACAGCAGGATCAGGAGCGTGCACGATCTGCAGCGCAAACGGGTCGCCATCGGCAACCCCGGCTCCGGGGCGGCCCTGGCGGCGGAGCGGTTTTTCACTGCGCTGGGGCTCTGGGGGGAGGTCATCCCCGTCTACCTCGGCTACAGCATGGCGGCGGAGGAACTCTCCAGGGGGAGGGTGGAAGCGGTATGGGAAATGGTCGGCTTCCCGAGCGAGTCGCTGACGGAGTTGGGTCGTCGCGCCAGAATCCGGCTGCTGGACGTCCAGGCGCCGGCGCTCGCCGGCGGGCTGTACAATGCCTACCCCTTTTATCGGCCGATGGTTATCCCCGCGGGAACCTACCCAGGACAGCAGGCCGAGGTCGCCAGTTATCAGGACTCGGCACTGTGGGTGGCCAATTCCCACATGGACCCGGAACTGGTAGCCACTGCCCTGGAAAAGCTCTTCAGCAACGAAGGAATGGAGGCCATGCGGCGAAGCCACCCCTCGACCCGCAACCTCGACCAGGCCCTGGGGTTGTTCGGGGTGGAGATCCCCCTGCATCCGGGGGCCGAGCGCTTCTGGAAAGAGCAGGGCCAGGGTAAACCGCCAGCCCCCTGAAGGACCAGCGCGAATTCCACGAAATCAAAAAGCCCAATCCCTGGCGGGACTGGGCTTTTTGATTTCAGGCATTTTCGCGATCAGTTATCCTGCAGGTCGAGCTTGAAAAAGTCCCTGGCCCGCGGGCGGGATTCGTCCAGGGCGTAGCGGGAGGGGGCGGTTCCAGGCGCGAAGACTTCGATGTACGCCTCGCTGTTGTCCTCCGGGGTGAGCAGGCCAGAGATCCGGTCGATGGGGTGAAACTCGATGCCGTCGGGGACGGGGAACTCCTCGGGCTCCAGCCCCTTGACCGCCTCCTGCATGAAGCTTACCCAGGCCGGAGCGGCGGCCCGGGAGCCGGTCTCCTTTTTACCCAGGGGGCGCTCCTGGTCGAACCCCACCCAGGAGATGGCGACCAGCTGGGGGACGTAACCGGCGAACCAGGCGTCCTTGAGGTCATTGGTGGTGCCGGTTTTGCCGGCCACCGGGCGGCCGAGGCTCTTGGCCCGCCAACCCGTGCCGTCGCGGACCACGCTCTCCATGAGGTTGGTGATCAGGTAGGCAGTCTCCGGGGAGATGACCCGCTCGGGGGATTGGCGGATCAGCTTCTGGTCGCTGCCGACGCCGGTGGGGAAATCGGCGGGGTCGATGGATTCGAGAACCTTGCCGTCGCGATCGACGATTTTGGTGATATAGGTCGGAGTCAGGCGCACTCCGCCGCTGGCAAACACCGAGTAGGCGGTGGCCAGCTCCAGGGGGGTGAGGGCCGAGGAGCCCAGGGCCAGGGTCAGGTCGCGGGCCAGGGGCGACTCGATGCCGAGCTTGCGGGCGTAATTGACCACGTAGCTGACTCCGACGTCCTCCAGGATCTTGATGGTGATGACGTTGTGCGAGTGGGTCAGCGCCTCGCGAAAGCTGGTCGGCCCGTAGAATTTTTCCGCGTAGTTGCGCGGCTTCCACTCGGTCTGTTCGCCGCTGGCGCTGGTCTGCTTGTAGATCACCGGGGTATCGAGGATGACCGTGGCCGGAGTGTAGCCCTTGTCGAGGGCCGCCGCGTAGATGATCGGCTTGATCGCCGAACCGGGCAACCGGCGGGCCTGGATGGCGCGGTTGAACTGGCTCTGGGCAAAGTCGTAGCCCCCGACCATGGCGCGGACCTGTCCGCTGCGCGGGTCGAGGGCGACCAAGGCCCCCTGGGCGGCCGGTACCTGTTCCAGGCTCAGGGTGAGAACCTGGTCGGCCTTGACCTTCTCCACCCGCACCTTGAGCACCGATCCCACCGGCATGCGCTGCTCGCGCCCGGAGCCGCCCGCCGCGGCCGCCTGGCCGCGGGGGACCACCCGTACGGGGCCGGCCCATTCGTAGCCGGAGCGAGGGATCTCCCCCTTGAAGGGGCCGATGCGAACCTCCAGCTGATTGCCTGACCCGCCGGTGAGCACCGCATCGAGCAGATCGCCGGGGGCCACCAGCTTATCCCCCAGCTTCTGCTCCTGGTCGGCAAGAAAGGCCGCTTCCTCATCGGCGGAAAGCACCTTTTCCACCCCCCGGAACCCCTGGCGCTTGTCGAGTTCGCGCAGGTTCTCCCGCACCGCCTGCTGGGCGACCTGCTGCATGCCGAGGTTCATGGTGGTGTAGACCTTGAGGCCGCCGCTGTAGAGCAGCTGCTCGCCGTAATTCTCCTCGAGGTAGCGGCGCACCTGTTCGGTGAAGTAGGCGGCGTCGGCAATGTGGACGTTGACCCGCGGGTGGATGGTCAGCTCCTGGCCCAGGGCCTGCTGGGCCTGCTCGGGGCTGATGTACCCCTCATCGACCATGCGACCCAGGACGTATTTCTGGCGCTCCTTGGCCCGGCCGAAATGCCGGTAGGGGGAGTAGCGGCTGGGGGCCTGGGGCAGCCCGGCGAGCATGGCGCACTCGGCCAGGGAGAGGTCCTCGACGTTCTTGTCGAAATAATTCTCGGCGGCCGCCTGCACGCCGTAGGCGCTGTGGCCGAGGTAGATCTGGTTGAGGTAGAGATAGAGGATATCCTGCTTGGACAGGTATTTCTCCATGCGCCAGGCGAGGATCGCCTCCTTGAATTTGCGCTCGAATTTCTTCTCCGGCGAGAGCAACAGGCTTTTGGCCACCTGCTGGGTGATGGTGCTGCCGCCCTGGACGATGCCGCCGGCCTTGATGTTCTTCAGCGCGGCGCGCAAAATGGAGACCAGGTCGATCCCCTTGTGTCCGAAAAAGTGGGAATCCTCGGCGGCGACGAAGGCCTCGATGAGCTGGCCAGGCATGCGCTCCACCGGGACCGGGATGCGCCGCTCGCGGTAATACTCGGCGATCACCCCGCCGTCTTCGCTGTAGACGCTGGTGATGATGGGGGGGCGGTAGTCCGCCAGGGTTTCGACCTTGGGCAGGGTTTTGGAAACGTACAGGTAGGCGGCGGACAATCCGAGCAAAACCGCAAGCCCCAGGCCGAGCCCGGCGAACAGGGAGAAGCGGATCAATTTTCCGATCATAGGCAGGCTAAGGTCTCCAATTTTCGCAAAAATCCATTAATAGCACAGAGCTGCCCGCAGGTTCAACGGTTTTGCCGTTTGCCTGGCCTGGCCGCTGTGCTATAGTTCACGGGATAATTCCCTAGGAAGGAGACTTGACGCCGCATGAAAAAGACCCTGCTGCCACTGATCCTGATATGCTCCCTGGCCTGGGGCTGCGCGATGCTGGGATCCTGGAAAGCGATCCCCGCTCCGGGCGGCTGCGACCAGTGTCACACCCAGCCGATCGGCAACGACTGGCAGCTGGCTTATGAGCCGCCCACCCTGACCAGCGAAACCGGCAGGGAAGCCTGGCAAAGTTCGGGATCGATGGCGCCTGCCGAAGCCTCCCCGCTCGAGCAGCAGAAAATTTCCGAGCAACGCTGCTTCCGCTGTCACAAGGGGCCGGACAAGGCCCATACCGAGTACAAGGGACGCTACCACCACTAGAGTTGCTCCCGAAAAGCTTGCCGGGCTTGTCGAGGGACCCTTTTCCGGCCGGAAAGGGTCCCCTGTTTATGGGGCCCGGCCAGGTGGTAAGGCCGAAAGGATCCAGCCATGTTCCGTCGCACCAAGATCGTTGTCACCCTCGGCCCGGCCAGCGAGTCGGAATCGATGCTGCTGGCCCTCATGGAGGCCGGCGCCGATGTTTTTCGCCTCAATTTCTCCCATGGTGACCTGGAAAGCAAGGCCAGGCTGATCGAGCGGATCCGTGAACTTTCCCGGCGCCGGCGCCGGGCGGTGGGGATCCTGGCGGATCTGCAGGGCCCCAAGATCCGCACCGGGCAGATGGCCGGCGGCGCCCTGACCCTGGTCTCCGGCAGCGAGGTCACCCTGACCACCCGCGAGGTGCTGGGCCAGGGCGAGCTGATCCCCACCACCTACCGGGAGCTGCCGGGAGACGTGACCCCCGGCGACCGGATTCTGCTCGATGACGGGCTCATGGAGCTGGAGGTGCTCTCGGCCGCGGCCGAGGAGGTGCGCTGTCGGGTCAAGTTCGGCGGAGTGCTCAAGGACCGCAAGGGGATCAACCTGCCGGGGGTGAAGGTTTCCGCGCCGGCGCTGACGGAAAAAGACCTGGAGGACCTGCGCTTCTGCCTCGGCCACGGCGTCGACTACGTGGCGCTCTCCTTCGTACGGCGGGCCGAGGACGTGCACGGCCTCAAGGACCTGCTCTACCAGCAGAAGGCCGACCTGCGGGTGATCGCCAAGATCGAAAAGCCCGAGGCGGTGGCCAATTTCGACGCCATCCTCGAGGCCGCCGACGGCATCATGGTGGCCCGCGGCGACCTGGGGGTGGAGATGAGCCCGGAGAAGGTGCCGCTGATCCAGAAGCGCATCATCCGCCAGTGCAACGAGGCGGGCAAACCGGTGATCACCGCCACCCAGATGCTCGAAAGCATGATTGCCAATCCCCGCCCGACCCGCGCCGAAACCTCCGATGTGGCCAACGCGATCCTCGACGGGACCGATGCGGTGATGCTCTCGGCGGAGACCGCTTCCGGGCAGTTCCCCGTCGAGGCGGTTTCGCTGATGGTGCGGGTGGCCCACGACGTGGAGGAGGATCCGGTGCTGCGCGAAAAATCCTTCCGCCCCATCCCCGAGGTGCGCGGCTACCGGCGGCTGCCCGAGGCGATCGGCCAGGCCGCCTGCCGGGTGGCCGAAAACCTGGGCGCCGCGGCGATTCTCGCCTTTACCCAGACCGGCAGCACCGCGGCCCTGGTCGCCAAGTACCGCCCGTCGGTGCCGGTATTCGCCATCACCCCCACCCTCGAGGTGCGCCGCCGCATGTCCCTGTATGCCGGGGTGCGCTCGCTGCGGGTCGACATCCAGGGGGATACCGAAGCGCAGATCCGTTCGGTGGAGCAGGCGGTGCTCGATGCCGGGGTGCTGAAAAAAGGGGAGGTGGTGGTCATCACCATGGGCAGCCCCATGTCGACCCCCGGCACCACCAACCTGATGAAGGTGCACCGGCTGGGGACCGGGGACTTTTACGAAGTTCACTGACTCGAGAAATCAGGAGTCAGCAGTCAGGAGTCAGGAAAATGTCCAAAAAAGCGGTTGTTCTTTACAGCGGGGGGCTCGACTCGACCACCTGCATGGCCATCGCCCGGGCTGAGGGGTTCGAGCCCTACGCCATGAGCTTCGCCTACGGCCAGCGCCACAGCATCGAACTGGACAAGGCCCGGCAATACGCCCCGAAAGTGGGGGCCGTCGAGCACCAGCTGGTGGAGATCGATCTGCGCCGCATCGGTGGCAGCGCCCTGACCTCGGACACCGCCGTCCCCAAGGGGCGGGCGATCGACGAGAGCATCCCGGTGACCTACGTGCCGGCGCGTAACACCATCTTTCTCTCCTTCGCCCTGGGCTGGGCCGAGGTGCTGGGGGCCCAGGACATCTTTATCGGGGTCAACGCCCTCGACTACTCGGGCTACCCCGATTGCCGCCCTGAGTTCATCGCGGCCTACGAGGCGATGGCCAACCTCGCCACCAGGGCGGGAGTCGAAGGGGGGCGCTACCGCATCCACACCCCGCTGATCCAACTGAGCAAGGCGCAGATCATCCGCAAGGGGCTGGAGCTGGGGGTCGACTATTCCCTGACCCACTCCTGCTACGATCCCACCCCCGAGGGGCTGGCCTGCGGCGAGTGCGACTCCTGCCTGCTGCGGCTCAAGGGGTTTGCCGAGGCGGGGGTGAAAGATCCCGTCCGCTATGCGGTGAGCAGTGAAAAGTAAGGAGTGAGGAGGAAAAGCAAAGTCATGACCAACAAAAGCAAAGATAAAAACGCCTCACCCCTCACGCCTCACGCCTCCCCGGCCCCCGAGGGGCCGATGCGTGACATACAGCGGGAACCCGACACCCGCAAGGTCCCCATCGACAAGGTCGGGGTGAAGAACATCAGCTACCCCATCGTGGTGCAGGACAAGAGCAAGCTCGAGCAGCACACGGTGGCGCGCATCAACATGTACGTGGACCTTCCCCACCACTTCAAGGGGACCCACATGAGCCGCTTCATCGAGATCCTCAACCAGTACCGCGGCGAGATCAGCATCCTCAGCCTCGACACCATTCTCCAGGAGATGAAGGAGCGCCTCGAGGCCTCCTGCGCCCACATGGAGCTGGAGTTCCCCTACTTCATCGAAAAACAGGCTCCCGCCTCCGGGGCCCGCGGGCTGATGGAATACCAGTGCCGGATGCTCGGCACCCTGGGGGATTCGGCCGACTTCGTGCTCGGCGTGACCGTGCCGGTCACCTCCCTGTGCCCCTGCTCCAAGGAGATCAGCGCCCGCGGCGCCCACAACCAGCGCAGCGCCATCAACGTGCAGATCCGCTACCGCGACCACGTCTGGCTCGAGGACCTGATCGAGTGGGTGGAGAGCTGCGGCAGCGCGCCGGTCTATTCGCTGCTCAAGCGCGAAGACGAGAAGGCGGTCACCGAGCAGGCCTACGACAACCCCATGTTCGTCGAGGACATCGTGCGCGCGGTGACCCTCAAGCTGCGCCAGCAGCCGGCGATCCAGTGGTTTCGCGTCGAGTGCGAGAATTTCGAGTCGATCCATAACCACTCGGCCTACGCTCTGGTGGAGAGCGGCACCCGCTAGCGGCTGTGGATAACCCTGTGGATTCTGTGGATAGTTTGCAAGTCTCTGAAATTAATAGCTCTATTCCGAAGATTGCAACGCGGGCACTGGGGATTTTCGCCAAGCAGCCGCTCCCCGGCAGGGTCAAAACCCGCCTCTGCCCGCCGCTTTCCGGCGAGCAGGCCGCCGAGCTCTATCGCGTCTCGCTGATCGAAACGGTCGAATCGCTGGCAGGCCGGGACTTCGACCTGGTGCTGTTCTACGCCGGGGAGGAAGCGTTTTTCCAGTCCGCTTTTCCCGCCCTGCCGCGCATAGCCCAGGCCCAGGGTGGCCTCGGCGAGCGGCTCGAGCGGGCCTTCGAGGCCCTTTTCGCCCGGGGCTGCCGGCGGGCCGCCATGATCGGCTCGGACAGTCCCGACCTTCCCGCGCACCTGGTCGAGGAGGCCTTCGCCGCCCTGGAGCGCGCCAGCTTCGTCACCGCCCCCGCCGCGGACGGCGGCTACGTGCTGGTGGGGCAGGACGCAGTGCATCCCGAACTGTTCCGGGACATCCCCTGGAGCACCCCCGGGGTGCTGGCCGCTACCCGCGAGCGGGCCCGGGCCCTGGGGATCGGCTACCGGGAGGTGGCCGGCTGGGAGGACGTGGATGACCTGCCCTCCCTGCGCCGGCTGGTCGAGCGCTCCCCCGCCTCGGCGACCGCCCGGTTCGGCCGGCGCCTTCTCGCTCGCCACGGCTGGTAGGGGCAAGGCGCACCCCGTTTGCGGGCAACCTTCAAGGTTGTTTCTGGGTGCCGAGGCAACTCATCAGGGTGTTGTAGGTGCAGCCAAGGGTTTCGGCCAGTTTGGTCGGTTGGATGCGGGTGCGGCCGCCAAGACTGGCAACCAGGTGCCTGACATAGGCCCCCTGCAGGGCCTTGAGCTTGAGTTGGCGGGCTTCGATCTCCGCCAGGCTGGAAACGGGGAGGAGGAACTGGCGCCACTCTTCGTCAAAGGTGGCCTCCTCAGTGCCGGGGAACACCATCGAGCCGGTCGGTTTCCCATCAAGCTCGCGAAAAATGTCGTCTCCCAGCAGTACTAAGCGCTTGATCATGGCGGAGAGCTCGCGCATGTTGCCAGGCCAGGGGTAACCAGCCAGACGGGCGGCATGCTCCGGTAGGGCCAACTGTTTCCAGATCCCGCGGATGACATCGGGGGTCAGGACGGTCTCCCCCTCCTCCCGGATGACAGACCTCCACATCAGGCGGTATGCCAGGTTGCAGGCGATATTGACGATGTCCCGCCCTGCCATATCCCGCAGCGCCACGGTGCGCAGCTCGACATCGGCGACCCGGTAGTAGAGGTCGGCCCGCAGCTTGTGCATCAGGCTCGGTTGCGCCGCGGAGATGATGCGGACGTCGGCGCGCAGGGTGCGGTTGCCGCCGAGGCGGGTATAGGTGCCATCCTGCAGGAAGCGCAGCAGCTTGGCCTGAACGCGCGGGGCCATCTCCGGCAGCTCGTCGAGAAAAAGTGTACCCCCGTCCGCCTCTTCTACAAGTCCCTTCTTGGCCTTCTTGGCATCGGTAAAAGCCCCCTGCTCGTGTCCAAAAAGTTCCGATTCAAGCCTCTCTCCCTCGAAAAAGGCGCAGTTGAGGGCCAGAACCGGCCCGTTGCCGCGGGTGCTGAAGTCGTGCAGGTACCAGGCGAGGGATTCCTTGCCTGTGCCGGTTTCGCCGAGGATCAGCGTGTTCAGACCCGAACGCCCCACCTGGACGGCCCGGTCCCGCAGCCGGTCGATGGCGTTCGGGTGTAGCCGGCGCTCCTCTGCATAGTTCCCCCCCGCCATATCCGGCTCCCCTTGTTCGACAAACCGCCGGGAGCGTTCGAGCTGGGTGGCCGAAGGCGCTCCTCGGCGGAGGGTCAGGATGATCTCCTCATAGACCGCCGCCGGCGGCTCGCCGGCGATCAGGGCCCGCATCAGCCGGTACTGGATCCATTGGCGTTCGGCTAGGGAGGTCCCGCGGGGGGGATGGGGCGGGGTCCAGGGCGGGCGCCGCGAGGCTTCATAATGGTTGCGCTCGGGCTTGAGGCCACACTGGTTGGCCCATCTCTCCATCCCCGGGCAGTATCCGGAGCAGCAGAAGGTGATGCGGCGCCGCAGGTCCAGGGGATGGCGGGAAAGCACCTGTGCTGCTTCCCGCAGTTGCTCATCGGGCGCGTGCAGCAGGGCCACCAGGCCGAGGTCATCGTCGCCCATGTCTGCCGCCAACTGGCCCAGGCTGGCGGCAAGGTTGCCGGTGCGGACATGCTCGATCCGCAGAGCGTAATGCTCCAACCGGCGGGCTTCCCGAGCGGCGCGGGACAGGGAGGGTTCGCGAAGGTCGCAGTATAGATGCAGGGTCGGCATGGTCTCCTCGGGAGCGGGTTTCCGCACTCTGCCGGGAGACCGGAGAGTGGTTTCTAAAATAATAGTCATTGTTTCAAAAAATGAAAACAAGAAATGGCCCGAAGGCGCAGTTCCTTCGGGTTTGTTTTTTTAACTAGCTGAAAACAAGTGTAAATTCAAAAGCTGGGGAAAATGGCACGAACCGTGCGAAACAGGAGGAAAAGCCAGCCCGCAGGGCTGGGACCACCCAATGTGCCCCACGGAGAGAAGATGCCCCTTTCGTCCCGCAACAGGCAGTTGTCCAAAGAGCGCCGCGCCATGTACAGCTTCGGCGACTACAACCCCTATCGGCCGTCGGTGCGGGAATGGCCCCTGGTCGAAGAGAACCTTGAGCGCGTCAAATCAGGTGCCATCAACTTGCGCGGTTTTCTCCGGCAGACCCCCAATTTCGCCCGCTGGCAGGAGGAGCACCTGCGGCAGGCCCGAGTTCTTATGGTGACCAACGAGCCTGGTCTGGGCGGGATCGGCAAGCTCTACGGCGACCTGGTGCGGAAACAGGATGCGGAAAGCGTGGCGGACCTTTTCCATGAGTCGATGCTCTCCTGGCTCAGCCTCTCCAACCATCCCGGCCTGAAAGCCATTCACGGGGAATTGCCCTGGGTGGAAAACGGCAGCTGGCAGGCCGAACATCCGAGGCTGGCGGCCTGCGGCAAGGCCGGCTACTTTCTCGTCCCCGGCGAGGAAGCGGAGCTGGCTGGCTGCAAAGTCCTGCATCTCGAATTGTCGCCCTTCGCCCAGAGCGACGGCCAGGACGTCAACCCCCGCAACGACCAGGATCTGGAATACCACCAGCAAAACCTGGAGGCTATCCGACAGTTCTGCAGCTTTGCGAGCCCTGAAAGACCCCGGGATATCTTCATCGTCGGCAACCGGGCCAGGATCCGCAGCCGGGACCCCGGCACCTTCCAGCTTCAGGCCATACGGACTTCGCGAAAAGACAGGTCGCACAAGATCGTCGATTTGCTGCGGGTCGCCCAGGCGGGCGAAGGATCGGTGCGGGTACGGCTCTGCCGCCAGTGGCCGGCGCAGGGGCGCGAGCCTGAGGTGCTGGAACTGGTGCGGGCCACCGCCTTCGAGCTGCGGCCGGCTCGGCGGGCATAAGTCGTTGAGTTCGGGTAGCTTGCACGGCGTAAGGTCCTACCCAGGGGAGACCGGAATGGAGGAAAAAAGCCAGCGATTAACCGAAGTTCTGATCGCCGGGGCGGACCCTGCCCAGCTCACCCGGATCCGAGAAAGCGTGGAGAAGGCGGGTTGTGTGGTGGTAGAGGCCGCGAATGGCGAGGATGCGTTGGCCCAATTCAAGACCAGAGAACCCGATGCTGTGCTGCTGAATGCCGCCTTGCCGGGCATGGATGGATTCGAGGTCTGCCGGGCCATTCGCCAGACTCCTGCCGGACAACACAAACCAATCTTGATGGTTATCGGCGGCGAAAGGGTCGAGGCAATCCGTCGGGCCTACGAGGCGGGGGCCAGTGACTTTATCACCAGCTCGGCCAAAGGCTTTGTCCTTGATTATCGCATCCAATTTATGCTCCGAACAGCTAAAGCGAGCCAAAAGCAGGAGAAGCTGGCGCTTGCCTCACGAGTCGCCGAACCCGTTGATTGGCCTAGGGATTTTCACCACAAGCACCAGAGCCAGCCTGTCGAGATAGCCGGGACCCTCCAGGATGTGATGGACAGCATGCCAACCGGGACCGCGCTGCGGGAGAGCGAGGCGCTGCTTATCCACCTGGCCTACCATGACGCCCTGACCGGATTACCAAACCGACTGCTTTTTCAGAACCGCTTCCAACATGCCATCGCCAAGGCGCATCGCTCCTGCAAGCAGGTGGCCATCTTATTCATGGACCTGGACCAGTTCAAAAGGGTCAACGATTCTTTTGGCCACGATGTCGGCGATCGACTATTGCAGGCGGTGGCGGGTCGACTCAGGGCCTGTACCCGAAAAGGAAATACCCTGGCCCGCATAGGTGGTGACGAGTTCGTCCTGCTCCTTGAGGAGGTGGAGCAGCTTGGTGCGGTCTGTTCGATGGCCCATAAGGTCAATACTTGTCTTGCCCCGGCCTTTCGGGTCGGCGGGCTTGAGTTTCACGTCACGGCCAGTATCGGCATCGGAATCTATCCAGATGACGGCGGCAGCGTAGCTGAGCTCATGAGGTGTGCGGATTTTGCCATGTACCGGGCCAAGGAGGGGGGCGGGAGCAGCTTCCAGTTCTTTACCCAGGGAATGCCGTGGTCGGTAAATTCAAAGGCTTGACCACAGGGGCCATCAAACATTGAGGAAGGGAGATATTGAATCACCGGACGAATTGACAGAGCGAGGCGAGGTCGTTCGGGTCGGCAAGGCCCTCGGTCAGTATTCGCGTGAAGAGATGCAGAAAACTTGGACCCAGCGCGGAGGGAAGATTGCAGAGAAGGTGAACGGGGGCCTCGGCAAAACAAGGACGGTCAATGGCTTGCCGGAGGCCGCTGAAGATGGTCACGGTCTGTTCTTCTCCAAGGCCAAACCACGCAGCGGGGGAAAACAGGAAAGGCCCGAATGGCTTTGGGGCGACCCAGGCATAAACTTCAACAGGAGGACAACATGAGACGAGGCGTCAGGATTTTGGTTGCAGGAATGTTTCTTGTAAGCCTAGCCGGTTGCGGTGGCGGTGGAAGTAACGACAGCACTCCAGTCTCGACGCCCGCCAGCGTCAGCGGCGTTGTGGCCGACGGTTACCTGGTGGATGCCACCGTCTTCTCAGACCGCAACGGCAACAAGGTCTGGGACGAAGGGGAACCGAAAACGACCACCGGCGCCGGTGGAGAGTACACTCTGACGGGCGAAGAGGTCGATCAACATCCAATAGTCGTTCTTGTGGAGGCGGGGGTTACCGTTGACGAGGACAACCCGGGCGTTCCGGTCGAAAAATCGTATCTTCTGATGGCTCCGGCCGGTCGGCCCGAATTCATCAGCCCGCTGACGACTCTTATCCAGGGACAGGTCGAGAGGGGCAAGTCGATCGGCGAAGCCGAGGATGTCATCAAAGGTGCTTTGGGTTTTGCGTCCGCCAACCTCTTCGCCAATTACCTGGCCGACTCAACCACAGCCTCCCCCTCACTCCACGGCATCGCCCAAGCACTTGCCAGGGTCTTTGGCACCGTCCAGGAGGCCGACCAAAGTGGCCGTAGCGCCCAGGAAATGGTGGCCCACATCACTGACGTTGCCACACGCCAATTGGTGGCCATCGCAGCTGATCCCGACACCTACGACCCGACCAACATCGGCACCGGCTTCACCACCGAAACCTTCTCGGGTAAGACTTTCGTCCAGGAGTATCCAGATGGGGGGATTTCCGTCTTCACCTTCAACGCGGATGGGACCTGGTCGGAGTGGACCACCGACCAGGGTTTCTATGAATTTCTCCAAGGCAATTGGGAGTTCAATGAAGCCGAGCAGACCATCAGCATGGATTTGAATTCCGGACTAATGGAGCCCGCAGATGTGTTGGCGGAAGTTGACAAATATCTTTATGTCGGGAACCTTGGAAGTGCGCAGCGGCTTGCCAAAACGGATCCTTTCACGACCTCAATGCTGGCCGGGAAAACCTTCCAGATGACCGGCCTGAGTTCCGGCGTGGCGACCTTCAATGCGGATGGCACCGGGGTAATGCAACACGACGGCGGTGAAAACAGCTCGGGTAGTTGGAGTATTGATGATGGGGGGCTCCTTCTCCTTGGCGGGCTCAGGTTCTACCTGCTCGCCGGGAGTGAAATCGCCAACTTGAGAAGTGTCGAGCTGGATGTGCCTTTCCAGTCTATAGGAATAACGAACATGACATTGATTGAGTGATCTGCACTTGCCCCACCTCCCGAATTCATGCAAACTGTCGCCGCGCTCACCCGGAGCGCGGCTTTTTTTCATCTCCGGTTTGTGGCCGATTCAAAGGGAATCTATTTGCCATGGAACAGATCATTCGCGGAGGGCTTGGCATCGCGGCGCTGGTCGCCCTGGCCGTCCTTTTTTCCGGGAACCGCCGCGCCATCCGCTGGAAGCCCGTCGGCTACGGCCTGCTGCTGAACGTGCTCTTCGCCTTCCTGGTCCTGCGCACGGCGCCGGGGCGGGCTTTCTTCGAGCAGATCGGCGGCGGCCTGGCCAAAATCATTATCTACGCCTCGGAGGGGACGCGGTTCGTCTTCGGCCCGCTCTACACCGGCTTCACCCAGGTGGAGAACTTTTCCGGCTGGCCTTACGCCTTCGTCCTCGACGCCCTGATCCCCATCGTCTTTTTCGCCGCCCTGATCAAGGTCCTTTACTACTATCGGATCATGCAGCGCATCGTTGGCGGAATGGCCGGGCTCTTCACGCGTCTGTTCGGGATCAGCAGCGTCGAGGCGGTGGTGACGGCGAGCAACGTCTTTCTCGGGCAGACCCAAGCGCCGCTGACCGTGGCCCCCTACATCCGCTCGATGAGCGAGTCCCAGCTCTTTCTCACCATGACCGGCGGCATGGCGACGGTCGGCTCGGGCCTGCTGATCGCCTATGCCGGGATGGGCGCACGCATCGAATACGTTCTGGCCGCCAGCATCATGGCGGCCCCGGCGGCGATCGTCTTCGCCAAGCTCCTGGAACCGGAGACTGATCTCAGGGGGGATCAGGAAACGGCACCGATCGATGAGGAGCATGGGGTGAACGTCCTTGACGCGGTGGCTCGCGGCGCAATGGAGGGGTGGAAGGCGGTGGTCGGGGTGACGGTGATGCTCCTTGCCTTCATCTCCCTGATTCACCTTCTAGACGGGGTGATCGCGGCGGGGAGCGGGGAGCGGGCGAACCTCGAGGGGATTCTGCAGGTCGTCTTCGCCCCGGCCGCCTGGATCGTTGGGGTACCGGCAGC
This sequence comes from Desulfuromonas versatilis, assembly GCF_019704135.1. Taxonomy (NCBI): domain Bacteria; kingdom Pseudomonadati; phylum Thermodesulfobacteriota; class Desulfuromonadia; order Desulfuromonadales; family Desulfuromonadaceae; genus Desulfuromonas; species Desulfuromonas versatilis. The sequence continues at coordinate 4,641,362 of NZ_AP024355.1, read as the reverse complement.
GGACGTTGGCGCTTTCGCCCGGCTGGTGGGCGCCAAAACAGCCTTCAACGAAGTAATCGGTTTCAGCGCCCTGCCGGCTGAGACTCTCTCACCCAAGGGGTTGATGCTTGCCTGCTTCGCCATGACCGGCTTCGCAAACTTCTCTTCCATCGCCATCCAGATCGGTACCTTGGGCGAGTTCGCCCCCGAGCGCCGCAGCGAGGTGGCACGACTCGGGCTGCGTGCCCTTTTTGCCGCCACTCTGGCCAATCTTCTGAACGCGGCCATTGCCGGCATGTTCTTCAGCGGTTAGGGGCGCGACGTGGCAAGTCCCTAACCCAACAGCAGGCGTTGCGGGGCCAGATCCGCCAAGCGGCTGTATAGGGTCTCCGCGCGGCGGTCCGCCACCAGGTGCAGCCAGCCGCCGACGTGCACCAGGTGGCCGCCGGGGCGGCTTCGCAGCAGTTCGCGGATTTTTCCTTCCATCCACTTATCGCGCTGGCCGATCCCCTCCTCCCCGCGGTGCCTTTCGAGAAAGGCCTGGCGGACCGCTTCATCGAGTCTTTCGCCCAACAGCAGGCGCGCGAAGCCGAGACCTTCGCCAGAGGTTTTTTCCGCCCCCTCGGGCAGGCCGACCAGCACCCGCAGGTTGCGGTAGGTGATCAGTTCGGTCTCCACCCGCTTGAGCTTGGCCACGGAGATCTCCCCGAGGTCGATCAGCCGCAGGGGGGTGCCGCTCTGTTCGGCCCAGGCCGCGCAGGCCTGGTACTCGAAGGGGAGCTCGAGCAGGCTGAGGATGTCGGCCACCGCGGGGTGGCCGGCGACGCTCCGGCGGTCTTCGCCGCGCTCGCGCGCCAGGCGCTCGAGGATGCGCTCGAGGCGCAGCCCCAAGTGGCGGGAGTGGAGTTGCCGGTAGTGCAGAGCGGCAGGGCTCATCTCCAGGGTGAGCAGGTCCGGACGCAGCTCTTCGAGCAGCCGCAGCAGTTTGGCGCGGCCCTGCGGGTCCCGGTGGACGGTGCCGACCAGGGTCAGGCGAGTTTGGGGTGGGGGGCTCGGGCTGTCGGGGTTAAGCTCGGTCATGGCAGATGCCTTCCGGCTGTCTCCTAAAAGCATAGCAATTCCAGACGCTTTGGCAATTGGTGCCAATGGTGCCGCGCTTTCCCCGGCTGGGGGTAAGCCCAGGGGTGAGGCCTGGTCTCTGGAAAACCTGGCCGTGCTGGGCTAAGATAGGCTGTTCTGGTCAAAATTTTGTGGAATCGGAGAGGGCTTGAGCCTCGCTAGGGTCCCCTTGCACCGCCAGCGGGTTCCCGAGGATGAAGGATGCCAGGGTCATGACCGACCTCGACTATATCGAACACTGCCTGCTCCTGCCCGATGGGGAGGAGCGTGCTGAGCGCTTCGCGGCTGACCCGCGCCTGCGCGCGCTGCTTCCCGAGGTCTATGCCCTGGCCGACGTTCCCCAGCCCCCGGACCATCACCCGGAGGGGGATGCCCTGGTCCACTCCCTGCTGGCGGTGCGGCACCTGCCGGGCAATGCCGACCCTCGGCTGGCCTGGGCGGCGCTGTTGCACGACGTGGGCAAAGCCCTGACCACCCGGGAGATCGACGGCCGCATCCGCGCCTTCGGCCATGACCGGGAGGGGGTGCGACTGGCCGAAGGCCGGCTGCGGAGCCTGGGTATGGAGGCGGGCCGTCGCGAGGATGTGCTCTGGCTGGTGCGCCATCACATGTTTGCCCTCAGCTGGCAGGTTGGCGAGCAGCGCCGGCTGAGCCGGCGCCAGTGGCGGTTCATCGCCGACGCCAGGTTTCCCCTGCTGCTGGCGCTGATGCGGGTGGACGCCCTCGCCGCGGGGGGCAGCCCCTCCAAGCTGGCCCAGGTCGATTTCTACCGGCAGGCCCGGGGCCGCCTGGCCTTTCCGGGGGCGTCATGAGTCCCCTTTGCGGACCCTGTCGGTCTCGGGCAACATGGGGCACTCCTGTTCCGTAGAGGGGTGGAAGTGCAGAGAATCAAGGCCTTGACCACCCGGCGCTTCCTCTGCGGTGCCGGGTTGCCGTCGGTGTGAGGCGACGCCTGGCCGTCGGTTTTCGCCAACGACCCCTGCCAATTCTGCTGGGGGAATCCCGTAAGCTTCCGATATGTAGAGCTTTTATCTTGCCTGGCACTGGGTTTGCTGGAGGCCAGAGCTGGGGCGACGGAGGACGGAAGAAGGCCTCGGGATAGATAATGTGAGGCCAACTCCGCGAATCGACTTGGCAGCGCCAGGCGGCCGCCCCGGCCCGCCGGCTAATCTTTGGCCCCGGGGGGAACCCGGGGCATTTGCGGGGCCGGGCAATGTTCCGTAAATACGTTGACTTGTACCAGAGGATCGCAGATAATCCCTGTTTCAGCACTAACCCTATTTCGCGGAGGAACAACCTTGGAACTCGTTCTCAACGCCGGGCCGGTGGTCAAGCTGGTCCTGTTGATTCTGGTCTACTTTTCCGTGGTCTCCTGGGCCATTATTTTTTACAAATTCCGGGTCATTCATCGGGCCACCAAGGACTCGGAGCGTTTTCTCGAGTTCTTCTGGGCCAAAAAGCGCTTCGACGCCATCGGTCAGGGCCTCGGCGACTACGGACACTCGCCGTTGACCGTGCTGTTCCGCGAAGGCTACCAGGAGCTGATCAAGGGGCAGCGCAAGCGGGAAGGGGAGGATGAGGTCGGCTTTGCCGCCGAGCTCGGCGGGGCCGACAACGTCGCCCGCGCCCTGCGCCGGGCCATGACCCTGGAGACCCACCGGCTGGAGAAGTTTCTCACCTTTTTGGCCACCACCGGCTCCACGGCGCCGTTCATCGGCCTGTTCGGCACCGTCTGGGGGATCATGGACTCCTTCCACGGCATCGGCCAGACCGGCAGCGCCTCGCTGGCGGTAGTCGCCCCCGGCATCTCCGAGGCGCTGGTCGCCACGGCCATCGGCCTGGTGGCCGCCATCCCCGCGGTGGTCGGCTACAACCATTTCGTCAACAAGGTCAACGTGCTGACCGGCGAGATGGACAACTTCAGCCAGGAGTTTCTCAACATCGTCGAACGCATGATGCGGAGGGCCTGAGCCATGGAAGTCGGCCGCAGAGACAGCAGCGGGCGCAGCACCCTGTCGCAGATCAACGTGACCCCCTTCGTCGACGTGATGCTGGTGCTGCTCATCATCTTCATGGTGACGGCACCGATGATGGAAAAAGGGGTCGACGTCAACCTTCCCGAGGTGCAGAACGCCCCGAATCTCGCCGCGGCCAAGGAGCCGCTGGTGGTCACGGTGGAGAAAAACGGCGCCATCTCCCTCGGCCGCTCCAAGGTCGAAACCCCGGCCAAGCTGATCCCGGTGCTGCAGCAGGTCCTCAAGGACCGCAAGGAGAAAGAGGTGTTTCTCGAGGCCGACCGGGAGGTCCCCTACGGCAAGGTGGTCCAGGTGATGGCCGCCATCCGCCAGGCGGGGGTGGACAAGTTGGGGATGGTGGCCCAGGAGCCCAAGTCCTGACCGCCGACGATTGACACGCCGATGCCTGCAAGTCCGCAAAAATTTCCCCCAGACCAGCTGCACCCCGAGCCGGGGCTGGGCCGTATGGTGGCCTGCTCCCTGATCCTGCACCTGGTGGTGGTGCTGCTCATGTCCGGAGTCATCCTGCCGCGTTTCCGCAAGCCGCCGCGCCCGGTCTATCACGTCGATCTGGTCAACCTGCCGGTCAAGGACCCCCAGGCCGGCCGGCCCGATGCCCGACCCGACCCGCCCAAGGCGCAGCCCGACAAGGCCGAACCGAGCAGCGCCCCGCCGCCGGCGCCGCCGGAACCGGCCAAGGTCGAGCCGCAAAAGCCGGCGGTGCAGATCCCCAAGCCCGAGCCCGAGCCCAAGCCGGAACCGAAACCGGAGCCGAAAAAGCCCGAGCCCAAACCGGAACCCAAGCCGCAGCCCAAGGCGGAGGCCAAGCCCAAACCGGAGCCCAAACCGGAACCGAAAAAGCCCGAACCGAAACCGGCCAAGCCCGCCGCAAACTACAACGATGTCCAGTCGGCGGTGGAGAAGATGCGGGCGAAGCAGAACATCGAGGATCTCAAGCAGAAACTGGCGGCCCTGGCATCCTCCGACACCCGCGCCGGTTCGGCGGTCCCCAATGCGCCGGTGGGGATGCCCGACGGCAAGGGGACCCAGGCCGGGGTTTCGGAGCAGACCTGGATCCAGGCCTTTCTCAAGGCCAACTGGAGTCTTTCCAAGTACCAGGTGCTGCGCACCGACCTGGAATCCAAGGTGCGCATCGTCTACGACGGCGGCGGCACCCTGATCGACTACAAGATGCTCAAGGCCTCGGGCGATGCGACCTTCGACGACTCGGTCAAGGCGGCGATTCTCAAGGAAAAGCAGCTCCCCTTCAAACCCGACGGGCGGCTGGAAGTCGAAGTTGTCTTCAACCTCAAGGACCTCATGGAGTAAGCTGATGCTCCGCAAATTTATCCCTGCTTTGCTTTTTGTCCTGCTGCTCGGCGGCCCGGCCCTGGCCCAGATCGAGATCCGCGCTCCCGGCCAGCAGACCATCCCGCTGGCGCTCACCGAGTTTCTGCCCCTGGACCAGGGGGCGCGTCCGGAGATCGCCCGGGAGATCAACGAGGTGCTCGCCTGGGACATGGACCTCTCCGGGCTGTTCAACCTGGTCGACCCGGCCGCTTTTCTCGGCGACGCCAAGCGCCTGGGGCTGATCAGCATCGACGTCGATTTCGGCGAGTGGCGCATGCTCGGCGCCCAGTCGCTGATCAAGGGGGCCTATTCGCTGCGGGGCGACGAGCTGGTGCTGGAGGCGCGGCTCTATGACGTGGTCAACCGGCGCCTGCTCACCGGCCGCCGCTACGTCGGCAAGGTGGACGATCTGCGCCGCATGGCCCACGCCTTCGCCGATCTGGTCCTGCAGAGCCTGACCGGCGAAGCCGGCCCCTTCAACACCCGCATCGCCTACATCTCGAACAAGACCGGGTTCAAGGAGCTTTACCTGATGGAGGTGGACGGCCACGATCCGATCCGGCTCACCGACCACCGGGCCATCGTCCTCAACCCCGACTTCTCCCCCCAGGGCAAGGAGCTGATCTTTACCTCCTACCGGGGGCGCAATCCCGACCTGTACCGCAAAGAGATCTATTCCGGCAGCGAGGCGCGCATCTCCAACCGGCCCGGGCTCAACGTCTCGGGGCGCTACCACCCTTCGGGCCAGGAGATCTCCCTGACTCTGTCCAAGGACGGCAACTCCGAGCTCTACCTGATCGGCACCGACGGATCCATCCGCCGGCGGCTTACCGACCAGTGGGCGATCGATGTGGATGCCGTCTGGAGTCCCAAGGGCGACCAGGTCGCCTTCGTCTCCGACCGCCAGGGCAACCCGCACATCTTCATCATGGACGCCGCGGGGGGAAGCGTGCGCCGCCTGACCAGCGCCGGCAAATACAACTCCACCCCGGACTGGAGCCCGAAGGGGGACCGCATCGTCTTCAGCCGCATGGAGGGGGGGCGCTTCGATCTCTACACCATCCGCCCCGACGGCAGCGACGAGCGGCGGGTGACCTTCGGCCCCGGCAACAAGGAGCATCCCCGCTGGAGCCCCGACGGCCGCTTCATCGCTTACTCCTCCGACGAGGCTGGGAAAAAGGCGATCTACATCGTCCGGGCCGATGGCAGCGGGCCGCGGCGCATTTCCCCGGCGGGCGGTGACTGCCAGCATCCGGCCTGGTCGAGCCAGTGGTAAAGAGGTTGTTTTTCATAACTGTTGCTGTATAATTAGCCTGTTTTTTTACTTTTTACGGCCATTTCGCCGCGTGGATTTGCGTTCAAACCTGATTGCCAGAATCAAAAAGGAGTGGAAGACCATGAAAAAAGGGAACATCCTGCGTTCGATGCTGATTGTGGCGGCCGCTGCCCTGCTGGCCGCGGGCTGCGCCAAGAAGCCGGCCCCCGGTACCGAGATGGCGGGCGAGGCGCCGGTGGTGTCCGAATCCCCCTATCAGCAGGAGGTGACCGGTATCTCCGAACAGGCGGTGAGCGAGGCGGCCGTGGCCGGACAGCCCGGCTACCTCCAGGGGGAGGTGGCGGTTCCCGGCCTGGACCGCATCTTCTTTGAGTTCGATCAGTTCACCCTGAGCGAGCAGGCCCGCGCGACCCTGGCGCAAAATGCCGCCTACATGAAAGCCAACGAGCGCGTGCAGGTGCGCATCGAGGGGCACTGCGACGAGCGCGGCTCCGACGAATACAACATCGCCCTCGGCGAGCGCCGCGCCCTGGCCGCTCTGAACTACCTGGTGTCCCTGGGGGTGCCGGCGAGCCGCCTGTCGATCATTTCCTACGGCGAGGAGTTGCCCCTCGAACCCGGCCACGGCGAGAGCGCCTGGTCCAAGAACCGAAGGGCGGAGTTCAAGGCACTGCGCTGATGCCTGGATGATCCGGTGAAGGCCGCGCCAGGCGCGGCCTTTACTTGTTTGTGGAGGAGAGTCAATCGTGAATCGTTGGTGCAAACTTGTTGTTTTTTTGCTCCTTGCTGCGAGCCTGACCGGCTGCATCGCCAGTCAGCAGCAATTGCGAATGGAACGTGACCTGGAAGAGATGAAACGGCGGCTGGCCAACGCCGAACGGTCCCTCGCCGGCCAGCAGGATACCAATGCCCCGCTGGAAGGGATGGCCCGTTCCCAGGCCGACCTGCAGGCGGGTCTCGACTCTCTGCGGGTCGAACAGCAGTCCTCCGCCGGGCGAATCCAGGACCTGGCCAGGGAGCGCGACCAGCTGCGCGAGGAACTGAAGCTGGTGCGCGACGACCTGGGGCTGAAACTGACCGCCCTCGAAGACCGTGTCGCCAAGCTCGAGCAGGGAGGCGGCGGTGTTGCCGCGCCGGCGGCCGCAGGGGCCCCCGAAACCCCCGAAGGCATCTACGCCAGGGCTCTGGACCTGATCCAGAGGGACGCCAACTATGCCCAAGGTCGGACCCTGCTGCAGGATTTCCTGCAGCGCTATCCCCAGCACAGCCTCTCGGTCAACGCCATGTACTGGGTGGGCGAGAGCTATTACGGCGAAAAAAAATACGAAAACGCCATCCTGCAGTTCCAGGACGTGATCCAGAAATACCAGGATCATCCCAAGGTGGCCTCCGCTCTGCTCAAGCAGGGTCTGGCCTTCAAGGCGCTTGGCGATACCAAAAACGCCAAGGTCATCATGCAGAAGATCATCGATTCCTTCCCCCTGGCGGATGAAGCCAAGAAGGCCAAGGGGTACCTGGCCGAATGGAAGGGCTGAGCCCTTCGTCGGGAAATCAGGAGACAACAGCACGTTAAGAAGGCGGCCCCAGCGGGGTCGCCTTTTTTTTCAGCTGCTTTCCGGGCGGCGGAAGGCGGCCAACACGTCGTTTTGGCTGAGGATGCCGAGCAGGCGCTGAGGATCGGCGGGGTCGATGACCGGGAAATAGCTGATGTTGCGGTTGAGTTGCAGGGTTTTCAGGGCCTCGCGAAGGGGCATGTCGGGGCCGAGGGCATGATTGGCCGCGGTGGCCAGGTCGCCCGCGACCACCAGGGGGACCAGCGAGGGTTCGAACAGCAGGTTGCGGATCTCGGTGTAGTTGATCATCCCCAGGAAGCGCTCCTGGCGGTCGACGACGGGAAAACGGTCGTAGCGGCTGTGGGCGATGATGCGCAACAGGTCGTAGTAGGGGGTGTCGTGGCGCACGGTCTCGACATTCTGGCGCATGACATGGCGCACCAGGATGTCCCCCGGGTCGTTCAGCCGGTGGCCGGCCGGCAGGCCGAGCGCGGAGCGGAAATGCTCGGCCACGCTGTGCATCCCTTCCAAGGTGCCCTGGGGGGCCCGTTTCTGCAGCAGGGAGAGAATCGGCACCTCGCCGGCGCGGACCAGTCCGTGGCGCACGGCCAGGGGGCCCACCAGCTCGAAAATGACCACCGAGCCGAGAACCACCGTCTCCAGCAAACGACCACCGGCGGGCCATTGCTGGGAGAGCTTGCTGGCCAGCCCGATGGCGACGCCGGCCTGGGCCAGCAGGGCCAGGCCGACATACTGGCGTTCGCGCTGACCGAAGGCTCCGAGTCTGGCGCCGATGGCCGCGCCCAGGCCCTTGCCCAGGGTGCGGGCCAGCACGTAGGCAACCCCGAGCAGCCCGATGTGCCCGAGGGTCTCCAGATGCAGATTGGCCCCGGCCAGAACGAAGAAGGCGACATACAAAAGGTAGTCGACCTGGCGCAGGGACTCCTGCAGCCGGTGCCAGCGTGGTGAACTGTTGGCCAGGATCACCCCGAGCACCAGGCTGGCCAGCAGGTGGTCCATTTCCAGGCTGCGGCAAAGGGCCGTGGCGGCTGCCACGCCGCCGAGCAGCAGCACCTTGTGTTCACTGGGCAGCTCCAGGCGCTGGGCCCAGAGCGCCATGGCCAACCCGAACAGGCCGCCGATGACCATGGGGCCGAACATGCCGAGCAGCAGCGTTCCCAGCCCCTCATCGGGCAGGATGAGAAAATGGCAGACCACCGCAAAGCCCAGAACCGAGGCGAGATTGTTGAACCCGACCAGGGTCAGCACCAGGCCCGTTACGGGCCCCTCGGCCTCGTACTCGCGGATCACCATCAGGGTGGCCGCGGGAGCCGTGGCGACGGCGATGGTTCCGAGCAGCAGGGCAAAGGCCAGGGAGGTCTGCCAAAGGTTGAGCCCCGGGACGGTGGTCTGCAGTACAACCAGGTTGCAAACCAGCACGGCGAGGCCGACCAGGGTGAAGGTAAGGGCCATTTCGCTTAGGGAAAACAGGGCGATACGGTGCTTCCAGCGACGCAGGCGCTCAAGCTCGAACAGCCCGCCGATGTTCATCAGGATCAGCGCCAGGGCGATGTCCGAGACCAGGCGCAGGCCGGCCAGGGCCTCGCTGGGCAGCAGGGGAGGCAGTCCCGCCAGATGGGCGAAGGAGGGGCCGATCAGCAGACCGGTCACCAGGTAGCCGGTGACCCTGGGGATGCGGCACCAAGAGGCCGCCCGGCCGCCGATCAGCGCGCCGAGAAAGATGATGGCGATAGCCGCCAGGATGTGGAGGTATTCGGCTGCCATAAGCTACCTTGGGCCGTTGCGCAGTGGCCGCTGGAAGGGGACCGGCACCTTCCCGGAAGAGCGCAAGGGGGGAGGCTCTCCGGATGGCCAGGATAACATGCCGATTTGGATGGGCAAAGGCGATTTCCCCTCCGGTTCGTGGCTCGCCGGCGGCGGAACCAGTGCTGCGCGCAGGAAAAAATCCGCCCAGCAGGCCAATGGACCGATTCCCTGCTACACTTATTATCATTAACGACGGCTCTGCTGACCTTCCCTGGAAAGCGCCCTGCCCGACCCACGGTGGTTCCTGCCCGGACGCGTCCCGCGGCCATTCGCGGCGCACGGAACGGCTCCCGACAGCTTGAGGATCGATGGATAGTCTGACTCCGCAGGAAATCACGACCATGTTCCTGGCCCTGGGCGTTCTGTTGCTGTCGGCCCGCCTGCTGGGCGAGTTGGCGCGCCGCTTCCGACAGCCGACGGTGCTTGGAGAAATTCTCGCCGGAATCCTGCTGGGGCCGACCCTGCTGGGGACTGTCGCCCCGGGGGTGAGCGCCGTTCTGTTTCCGGCACGCGGTGGCGGAGCCCTGGTCCTGGACGGCCTGACCACGCTGGCCATTGTGCTGTTTTTGCTGGTTGCGGGGATCGAGATCGACCTGGCCACCGTCTGGCGCCAGGGCAAGGTGGCGGTCCTGGTGGCGCTTTGCGGGGTTTTGCTCCCCTTCTCCATGGGGTTTGCCGCGGCCTGGTGGGCGCCGCAGCTGGTAGGCTTTCAGCCCGGCCCACCGCCCCTGGCCTTTGCCCTGTTCATGGCCACCGCCCTGTCGATTTCGGCCCTGCCGATCATTGCCAAGATCCTCATGGACCTCAACATCTACCGCAGTGACCTGGGGGTCACCGTGGTGGCGGCCGCGGTATTCAACGATCTGCTGGGCTGGCTGGTGTTTGCGGTGGTGCTGGGGATGGTGGGGGGAGACCACGGGCACGCCATGCCCATCGCCCACACCGTGTGGCTGACCATCGGCTTTACCCTGGCCATGCTGACGCTGGTCCCCTGGCTGATCCACCGCCTGCTCCCCTGGATCCAGGCCTATGCCAGCTGGCCCGGGGGGGTGCTGGGGTTCGCCCTGTCGCTGTGCCTCTTGTCCGCGGCCTTCACCGAGTGGATCGGGATCCACGCCATTTTCGGCTCCTTCCTCGCCGGGGTGGCCATCGGCCACTCCAGCCACCTGCGCGAGCAGACCCGAACCACCATCGACCAGTTCGTCTCGTTTATCTTCGCGCCGCTGTTTTTCGCCAGCATCGGCCTGCGGGTCAATTTTGCCACCCACTTCGACCTGGCCCTGACCGCGACCCTGCTGGTGCTGGCCTTTTCCGGGAAGGTGATCGGCAGCGCCCTGGGCGGCAGGCTGGGCGGGCTGGCTTGGCGGGAGGCCTGGGGGACGGGGTTCGGCATGAGCGCCCAGGGGACGATGGGGATCATCCTGGGGGTGCTGGCCCTGCAGTTCGGGCTGATCACCCAGCAGGTGTTCGTCGCCCTGGTGGTGATTGCCCTGGTCACCTCGCTGGTCAGCGGCCCGCTGCTGCAGAAAGTCCTGCGCCTGAAAAAGCCGCGCAGGTTTTCGGATCATGTGGTATCCGAGGGGTTCGTCCGCCAGCTCAAGGCGGTGAATCGCAGTGGGGTGATCGGGGAGCTGGCCGACGCGCTGACGACGGCCGCCTCCCTGGATGGCGAAGCGGTCCGCCAGGCGGTCCTGGCCCGCGAGCGGGTCATGGCCACCGGCATCGGCATGGGGGTAGCGGTCCCCCACGCCCGGCTCGAAGGGCTCAAGGCACCGTTGGTGGCCGTTGGCCTGTCGCCACTGGGGGTCGATTTCGACGCCCCGGACGGGCTTCCGGCCCATGTGGTCTGCCTGATCCTGACGCCTCAGCAGGACGACGGCGCCCAGTTGGAGATTCTCGCCGACATCGCGGCCACCTTCCGCAACGAGTCGCTACGGGACAAGATTCTCCAGGTTTCTGGCTACACCCAGCTTCTGGCCCTGCTGCGCAGCGAAAAGGGGGGCTGAGGAGCTCGCCCGGCTAGCGCACGATCTTCCACGTGCCGTCCGGTTGTCGGCAGGCGGTTCCGTAAGCCTGCTGGCGCTGGCCGCCGACGGTGACGGTCTGGATGTACTCCCGGCAGTATTGCCCCTCCGCGGTCTGGTAGGTCTCCACCGGAGTGATGGAGCCGTAATTGCCGGAATCGGGGTTGCGCCAGGTGGTGGCCGTTTGGGTGCGGGTGCTCTCCAGGGCATACTGGGCATTGCGCTCCATGTAGAGCTTGTCGGCCCGATCCAGCGATTGGCCGACTCCCTGGCCGATCAGGGCGCCGGCGAGGGTGCCGATGGCCACCGCCACCAGGGTGCCCCGGCCTGAACCGATCTGGGATCCAGCCAGGGCTCCGGCACCGGCGCCGAGAATTGTGCCGCCGGTTTCCTTCGGCCCCATGGTCGGAGCGCATCCTGCTGTGGCCAGTGCGACGATCAGTAGTAAAACCAGAAACCGTTTCATCTTCCCTCTCCCTTTCCCGGGTCGGCTGGCCAGTGAGGCACCAACCCGCCTCTGTCCGCCTTTACATTTTACCCCAATTCCGCAAATTTTTTCCCGCGGCGCATCCCCACTCTTCAGACTTTGGTTGGTGTCCAAGGTAAATCCGGGGGCCGACAGATTTCTTCCAGCAGTTTTAAAGGTGGAGAAAGTTTCTTCCCTGTATTGACATACGGTTGGCTCGTGATAATTAGGTATTACTAATTGGTCAAGTGGTTGTTTTGCATGGTGGGCCATTTTCAGGGAGGGAGCAATGAACGTGGGTTGGCAAAGGGTGGGGGTAGTTCTGTTGGGGGTTGTTTGTTTGCTGGGTCTGGGCGCCTGTGGCGGAGGGGGGGGGCATGACCATGAAGCCGCGCCGAATGCTCCGGCTACCGAGGTGGTATCCGACCCCGGTACCGATCCGGGGACCGGAACCGGACCCGGTACGGATCCTGGCAGTGGAACGCTGCCCGGGGATGGGGATGCTGACGGGGTGGTGGACGTGGTGGACAATTGCCCGGACTGCGCCAATCCCGGCCAGCCCGATGCGGATAACGACGGGGTGGGGGACGACTGTGACAATTGCCCCGGCGAGGAAAACCCCGACCAGGCGGACTCCGACGGAGACGGCATCGGCGATGCCTGCGACCTGACACCGGCGCCCAACCGCTACAACTGGATCGGCAACACCCCCCTCAGAGTTTCCGTGGAGGACGGACTGGTCGCCGGCGGCGGCCCGGTGCTGGCCGCGGACCGCACGACCTCCCAGGGCGGGACGATCGTCGTTGCGGCCGACGGTTCATTCCTCTATACGCCGAGGACCGGTGTCCGGGGGGCTGACACCTTCAGTTTTTCCACCGCCTCGCAAACCACCCAGGTGACCATCCAGCTCAACCGGGTGGCATGGTACGTCAAGAAGAGCCTGCCGGCCAGCCTGGACGGGAGTTTCTCCTCCCCCTTCATGACCATTGCCGAAGCGACCGCCAGCGCCGCAGGCGGGGACATCATATTCATTTATTTCAGCGGCTCCGACACCGATGGCAGGGACGCCCAGTTTCTGCTCAAGGATCGCCAGAAATTGCTGGGCCAGGGGGCTGAGTTCAGGTATGCGGGACAGCGGATTCTGGCTCCCAGCGCCAATCCGCCGGTGCTGAGCAATGAAAACCTCGCCAACCCGGTACCGATGGTGGTGCTGGCCAACGGCAACGAGGTGGCCGGTCTGCAATTTATCGCGGCCCGGGAAGGGGTGTGTTACGGCAATGCCATAAGTGGCTTCAACCTCCATGACAACCGGTTCTGGGATTCGGCGAAAGGCGCCGTTCGTTTGGTCGGGGTTACCGGCCGGGGCCGGATTGTCGGCAATCATTTCAAGGGCGGAAGCCTGGAGGCGATCAGCCTCGAGGTGGCCGAGCCCAGCGGACCCGCCTGGGCCGGACGCATGGAGCTGAGCAGCAATACCCTGGATGACCCGGGAACGGTGGGCCTTCGGGTGAGCGTTGCCGGCCCGGGGAGCGGGACTCTGCTGCGGCTGAGCGGCAATATCGTGCGCCGGGCGGGCAGCGACGCGATCGTTTTGGGCAGCGCCGGAGACTCCCTGGTCGCCGCAGAGCTGAAGGGCAACCAGATCCAGGGGAGCATCGAAGAGGGGATCGAGCTGCGCAGCTCGGGAGCCTCCGAGCTGTTCGCCCGGGTGCTCGAGAACACCCTTCAGGGCAACACCAGCACCATCGGGGACCTGCTGGCCACCTCGACCGGTCTCTCCGGGCAGTGTCTGGAGTTGATCGGCAACAGCAGCAAGGACCTGGCGAAAAAGGCGGTATTCGCCCTCGAGGCCCTGGATAATTCGCAGATCCAGGTGTTTGAGCAGCTCAACGACACCCCGGCCTGGACCAGCGGCAATGTGGTCGGTGTCGCCCAAGGGAGCTGCCTGCAGCCCTGAGGGCAAGGGTCAATCGGATTGCTAGGCCGGCGTCCCGGACGCCGGCCTGTTTTTTATCCCCCGGCGGCGGGAGGCATTTGACAAGCCCCGGGCAATGGGCTAATAAGAGTTCATTTGGTGGACCCAGACTCTTTGTTTAGATCCTTTGCGGCCCGGGAGCGAAATAAATGAACAATTGGCTTAGAACCTTGAAGGCAAGTGTTGTCCTGTTTCTTATTCTGGCGGGTCTGCAGGGGCTCGCTCCCGGGGTGCGTGACAGCCACGCCCAGCTGTCCCCCGATGCCGACGGCGACGGGGTCGCGGACGCCAGAGACGTCTGTCCCAACCTGTTCGACCCGGCTCAGGCCGATGCCGACGGCGACTTGGTCGGCGACCTCTGCGACAACTGCCCCAACCTGGCCAACCATGACCAGAGCGACAGCGACGGCGATGGTATCGGTGACCTCTGCGACCTGGTTCCGGCGGCTGACCGGTTCAGCTGGCTGGGCAATACCCCCTTGGCGGTGCCCGCCGCCGCCGGGCTGCTCGGCAACGACCCCCCGGGGGCCCGGGCCGAAGCCGAAACGGTGCTCACCTCCCAGGGGGGAACCGCCGTCATTGCGGCCGACGGCGGCTTTACCTATACCCCGCCGAGCGGTTTCCGCGGCACCGACAGCTTCCTCTATCGGGTCTCGGCCACTGCGGCCCGGGTGACCCTGGAGATCGGGCCGGTGGTCTGGTTCGTCGATCCCGGGGCTGCGGCCGGTGACGGCAGCCTCTCCCGCCCCCTGTCGGATCTGACCCAGGCCGCCGGCCTCTCCCGCCCCGGGGATATCCTCTTGGTTTACCCCGGCGCCGCCTCGGTCAGTGACCAGGGGGTCACCCTCAAGCCGGGGCAGCGGCTGCTCGGCGAGGCCGTTGGCCTGAGCTTCAACGGCGTCCCGGTGGTTCCGGCCCGGGCCGGCGCCTACCCGATCATCCGCGACGCGCTCAACCCCGCCGGAATTATTCGCCTGGCCAGCGACTGCGAGGTGGCCGGGATGCGCCTCGAAGGGAGCGCCGGCGCTGGAAATCCGGGTATTGCCGGCGCCGACCTGCACAATTTCAACCTGCACAACAACCAGCTTATCGCCATCGCTGGCAGCGGGCTTTCGCTGCAGCGGGTTTCCGGGACCGGGCTGATCGCCGGCAACACCCTCAGCGGCGCCGGAGCCCGCGGTATCCACCTGACGGCCACGGCGGGTGCCAGTGCCAATCTGGCGATCCTCGGCAACCGTATCGATGCAACCGCCGGGGAGGGAATAGCTCTCGACTATCCCCAGGGCAGCCGGGGACTGGTCGGGGTCACCCGCAACCAGGTGAGCAACTTCGGCGGCAGCGGCGCCCTGGTGATTACCCCCAATCCCCAGCTCACGGTGAACCAGGCCGACAATACCTTCTCCCCGGCTTCACCCTGAGCCGGAGAAAGGGCCGCCAGGCGCAGCGGAAGGTCCCCAGGTACTGTATGCCCGTAGTCATTTTTGGTCCGGGATCGGTCATTTGGCGGCATCATCGCCCCCTCCGCCCCATGAGGCGGCCTCGGGTCGCGTCCCGCCCGCCTCGCCCTGCTGGGCGCGCGGTTTGCATCTCCCGGGGGTGAGTCGTCCGGATGCGATTCGCTGAAATCCGCAAGGGGGATGTATGGTAGCGCGCAACAAGAAGATTTTGGTGGCCGATGATCACCTGACCTCGATCATGTACCAGTCGATTCTGCTGGGGCGCCTCGGCTACGAGGTGGTCCCGGCCTTCTCCGGGCGCGAGGTGCTGGAACAGTTGGAGGCCGCCCGCCCGGACCTGGTGCTGCTGGCCAGCAACCTGCCGGAGATGGACGGGCTTTTGACCCTGAAAACCTTGCGGGGGCACAGCCGGGGCGCCAAGGTCCCGGTGATCATCGTCGCCGAGAGCCATAGCGAAGCGTATCAGCGCCAGGCAGAGGCGGCCGGCTGCAGCGGCTACCTGGCCAAGCCCATCGGCATCAAGGCGCTCAATGCGGTGCTGCAGCAGGCCCTGTTCGCCGAGGGGCTGGTGCGCAGCAACCTGCGGGTCCCCCTGGCTCAACAGGTGGAGATCCGCCACGGCGAGGAGCTTGGCCATTATCGGGGGGTGGCGCTTTCCGAGGGGGGGCTGTTCGTGCTCTCCGCCGAGCCGCTGCCGGTCGGCAGCCAGGTGCGGGTGGGGTTGCAGCTCAGCTCCGACTGCCGCCTGGAACTGGCCGGCAGGGTCATCTACCACCAGGGCTTCGGCGCCGAGCGCCGCGACCCCGAGCAGGGCATGGCCATCGCCTTCCAGGATCCCGACGAGGCCGCCCTGGCCTCCCTGAGACGGCATATCCGCGCCATCCTGGCCGGGGATCTGACCGGCGGGGAGGATGGCCAGGTGTTTTTCCGCGAGCCCTGACCCGCCGGGGATTTTTCCGCCGATTCCTGTTGACAGGCGACGGAAAGCCTGCATAATATCCCCTTCATATAAAGGGGAGTAGCATTCGGCGGGAGAAAACGCCGACCCGCGGTTCGTCAATACGGTGGCCCGGCCACCCGGACGCGGGGTTGCGACGACGTGTCGAAATTTGCAAGACCTTTATCCACGGCGATATATGCCTGCCGCGGGTAAAGGTCTTTTCTTTTACCCGCGCTGATACCACCCACGGAGGTAAGAGAATGAACCGGATCAAGACCACTCTGCTGCTCACCACCCTCACTCTGCTCATGATCGGCATGGGCAGCGCCATCGGCGGCCAGTCCGGGGCGATCGTCGCCTTTGCCCTGGCCGGGGCGATGAACTTTTTCAGCTACTGGTATTCGGACAAGATCGTCCTCAGGATGTACGGCGCCCGGGAGGTGTCCGAAGCCGACCAGCCGGGCTTTCACGCCATGGTCAGGCGCCTGGCCCAGCAGGCTGGCATGCCCATGCCGCGCGTCTACATCATCCCCTCGCCCAGCCCCAACGCCTTTGCCACCGGCCGCAACCCGCAAAACGCCGCGGTGGCGGCGACCGAGGGGATCATGGCGCTGCTCAGCGAAGAGGAACTCGAGGGGGTCATGGCTCACGAACTGGCCCACGTGCAGAACCGCGACACCCTGATCAGCACCGTGGCCGCCACCCTGGCCGGCGCCATCTCCATGCTCGGCAGCATGCTGCAGTGGGCGGCGATCTTCGGCGCAGGGCGCTCCGAGGATGAGGAAGAGGGGGGCGGCATGCTTGGCGGCCTGGCTCTGGCGATCATCGCGCCGCTGGCCGCCATGCTCATCCAGATGGCGGTGTCGCGCTCCCGCGAATACCTGGCCGATGCCAGCGGGGCGCGTATCTGCGGCAAGCCCCGCGCCCTGGCCGCGGCCCTGCGCAAGCTGCAGATGGGCGCCCAAAGCCTGCCGATGCAGGAGGCCCGACCGGCCACCGCCCACCTGTTCATCGTCAACCCGCTGAGCGGCGGCGCCATGTTGAAGCTCTTCTCCACCCATCCGCCCATGGAGGAGCGCATCGCCCGGCTCGAGGCGCTGGCCGCGGGGCGGGCCTGAGCGCCATGAGCCTGCTGACCCTTGCCCAGCTCCTCGGCGGCTTCGTCGTCCTGATCCTGGGGGCCGAATGGTTGGTGCGCGGCGCCTCGCGGCTGGCCATGGCGGTGGGCATCTCGCCCCTGGTGGTTGGGCTGACGGTGGTGGCCTTCGGCACCAGTTCACCCGAACTGGGGGTCAGCGTCATGTCCGCCTGGTCGGGCCAGTCCGGCATCGCGCTGGGCAACGTGGTGGGGAGCAACATCTGCAACGTCCTGCTGATCCTCGGCCTCTCGGCGCTGGCCGCGCCCCTGCTGGTGTCCCGCCAGCTGATCCGCATCGAGGTGCCGCTGATGGTGGGCATCTCCCTGCTCACCTGGCTGCTGGCGGCCGACGGGCGGATCGGCCGGCTCGACGGGGCCCTGCTGTTCGCCGGGATCGTCGTCTACACCGTCTGGGCCATCCGCCGCAGCCGCCGGGAAAACCGCCAGGGCGACGAGGAATTTGCCGCCGAGCTCCCGGCTCCGGCCGGGGACGCCAAGGCCGGCGGGCTGCTGCGCCAGCTGGCCTGGATTCTGGCCGGGCTGACGCTGCTCGGCTGCGGCGCCCACTGGCTGGTCGGCGCGGCGATCTCCCTGGCCACGGCGCTGGGGGTGAGTGATCTGCTCATCGGCTTGACTATCGTCGCCGTCGGGACCTCCCTGCCCGAACTGGCCACCTCGGTCATGGCCAGTATCCGCGGCCATCGCGACATCGCCGTCGGCAACGTGGTGGGGAGCAATATCTTCAACCTGCTGTCGGTGCTGGGACTGACGGCGCTGGTCGCGCCGGAGGGGATTCCGGTGGCCGAGACCGCTCTCGGTTTCGATCTGCCGGTGATGGTGGCGACGGCCGTCGCCTGCCTGCCGATCTTCTTCACCGGGCACCTGATCGCCCGTTGGGAGGGGGCGCTGTTTTTCGGCTATTATATCGCCTATACCCTCTACCTGGTCCTGGCCACGCTGCAGAACAGCTACCTGCCGGCGTTTCGGGATGCCATGGCCGGATTCGTGCTTCCGCTGACCGCGGTCACCCTGGCGGTCATGGTGGTGCGCACGGTGGCCAGCAGGCGCCGGGGGGGATGACCCGCCACCAATCCTGCAGAATTTGTGTAACCTTCGGGCACGGCACGCCCGTTCAATCCATGGGGCCGGATCCCCTCGTAAAGCCACGAGGACCGGCGTAATCTATCCGCCTCGGGCGACCGCCCCAGGCCATGCCAATCGCTTGCCATAAGGAGCAACGCCATGAGTCAACAAGCATTCGACAAAACCCTGGTGGGGATTCTCACCGGCAGCCCCAACGATCTGCCCAAGGTGGTCAAGGTCCGCGAGACCCTCGACGAGCTGGGCATCCCCAGTGAAATCGTGGTCGCCTCGGCGCACCGCACCCCGGACAAGGTGCTGGCCTACCTCGACCGCGCCCACAAGGAGGGGGTGGAGGTGCTGATCGGCTGCGCCGGGGTCGCCGCCCACCTGGCCGGGGTCATCGCCGGCCACACCCGCCTGCCGGTCATCGGCCTGCCGCTCGGCAACGGCCCCCTGAGCGGCTGGGACAGCCTGCTTTCCACGGTGCAGATGCCCCCCGGGGTGCCGGTGGCCACCGTGGCCATCGACGGCTCGCGCAACGCCGCGATCATGGCGGCGCGCATCCTCGCCCTGAAATACCCCCAGATCGACCAGGGGCTGAAGGATCTGGCCGAGGCCGAGCGCAAACGCTACGACCAGAGCGCCGACGAGGCCCTGGCCGCTCTGAAGAAGTAACCCCGGCGCGGTCAACCGCCTGGGTGAAAAATGCGAAAACGCCGGCCGTCGCTCTGATGGCCGGCGTTTTTCACGTTATAATTAAAAATCTGCTTTTCGAAACCGGCCCTTCATGATCCGCATCATCCAGCCAGGGCGGCCGCCCGGGGAGAGAGAAGACATGACCATCCGCATCGCCTGCAACCATCTCACCTGCTACAAGTTTGACCGCCCCGTCGGACTCTCGCCCCACGTGTTTCGGCTGCGGCCGGCGCCGCACTCGCGGACCCCGATCAAGGGCTACTCCCTGCGGATTCACCCGGAGCAACATTTTCTCAACTGGCAGCAGGACCCATTCGGCAACTACCTGGCCCGGGTGGTCTTTCCGGAGAAGACCCGGGAGCTGCGCATCGAGGTAGAGGTGGTGGCGGACATGACCGTCATCAACCCCTTTGACTTTTTCATCGAAGAGTCGGCCGAGAAATTTCCCTTTGCCTACGACCCGCAGCTGCGCAAAGAACTCGCGCCCTACTTCGAGATCGAGGAGGAGGGCCCGCTGCTGCGCCAGTGGCTGGCCAAGGTCGATCGCTCGGAAAAAGGGACGGTCGACTTTCTGGTCGAGATCAACCGCGAGGTGTGGAAACACGTGCAGTATTCGGTGCGCCTCGAGCCGGGGGTGCAGAGCTGCGAGGAGACTCTCGGGCGGGCCGTCGGCTCCTGCCGGGATTCGGGGTGGCTGCTGGTGCAGATCCTGCGCCACCTGGGGCTTGCCGCCCGCTTCGTCTCCGGCTACCTGGTGCAGCTGACGGCGGATGAAAAATCCCTCGACGGCCCCTCAGGCCCGGAGGCCGATTTCACCGACCTGCATGCCTGGGCCGAGGTCTTCGTCCCCGGGGCCGGCTGGGTCGGGCTCGATCCGACCTCGGGACTGTTCGCCGGCGAGGGGCATATTCCCCTGGCCTGCACCCCCCATCCGGCGAGTGCCGCCCCGGTGAGCGGGGCGACGGAAAAAACCGAGGTCCGCTTCGAGTTTTCCAATAGCGTGCAGCGGATTCACGAGGACCCGCGGGTCACCAAGCCCTACAGCGATGACCAGTGGGCGCTGATCGATGCCCTTGGCCAGCAGGTGGACGAGGACCTGGCCGCCGGCGACGTGCGCCTGACCATGGGGGGCGAGCCGACCTTCGTCTCCATCGACGACATGGAAGGGCCCGAATGGACCACCCGCGCCGACGGCCCCCACAAGCGCAAGCTGGCCTACGATCTGATCCTGCGGCTGCGCGAGGTGTTCGGCCCCGGTGGCCTGCTGCACTTCGGCCAGGGCAAATGGTACCCGGGCGAGCCCCTGCCGCGCTGGTCCTACGCCTGCTTCTGGCGCAAGGACGGCGCCCCGCTGTGGCGCAACCCCAGGCTGCTGGCCGACATCACCCGCGATTACGGGGTTGGCGGCGAGCAGGCCCGGCGCTTCGCCGGCCAACTGGCGCGGCGCCTCGGCGTCAACCCCCGCCACCTGACCGCCGGCTACGAGGATCTTTTCTACTACCTGTGGAAGGAAGGGACGCTGCCGCACAATGTCGACCCGCTCAAGGCCGACCTGAAGGACCCGCTGGAGCGGCGTTATCTCGCCCAGCTGCTGGACAAGGGGATGGGCGAGCCGACCGGCTTCGCCCTGCCGCTGAAATGGGATTTCAACCGCCAACGGTGGCAGAGCGGACCCTGGGAGTTTCGCCGCGGCCAGATGTTCCTGATCCCGGGCAACTCGGCCATGGGAATGCGCCTGCCCCTCGACTCGCTTCCCTGGGTGGCCCCGGAGAAGCGCGAAACCCAGGCGCAGCACGACCTGTTCGGGCCGCTGCCCGAGCTCGGCGACGCCCACGGCGAAGTGGCCCGGCGCTACAGCCATATCGAGCCGCCCGAGCCGGTCGACCAGGAGCCGCCGCGGGCCGATGAGCCGGCCTCGGGCGACCCGGTCGAGGTGCCCCATACCGCGGTCTGCATCGAGGCCCGCGAGGGCCGGCTGCATGTCTTTTTGCCGCCGCTGGGGATGCTCGAGCACTATCTCGACCTGGTCGCCAGCATCGAGGCGAGCGCCGAAGAGCTCGACCTGCCGGTGGTCATCGAGGGGTACGAGGCGCCCCGCGACTGGCGCATCGAGCGGTTGCTGGTCACCCCCGACCCTGGGGTCATCGAGGTCAACATCCACCCGGCAGCCAGCTGGCGTGAGCTGGAGCGCACCACCACCACTCTCTACGAACAGGCCCGGCTCAGCCGCCTGGGCACGGAGAAGTTCATGCTCGACGGCCGCCACACCGGCACCGGCGGCGGCAACCACATCACCATCGGCGCCGCCACCCCGGCGGACAGCCCGGTGCTGCGCCGCCCCGACCTGCTGCGCAGCCTGATCACCTACTGGCAGCATCATCCGGGGCTCTCCTACCTGTTCTCCGGAATGTTCATCGGCCCCACCAGCCAGGCCCCGCGGGTCGACGAGGGGCGCGACGACATCCTCTACGAGCTGGAGATCGCCTTCCAGCAGATGCCCGAGGGAGAGGTGCCGGCACCCTGGCTGGTCGACCGGCTGCTGCGCAACCTGCTGGTCGACATCACCGGCAACACCCACCGCGCCGAATTCTGCATCGACAAGCTCTATTCCCCCGACAGCACCACCGGGCGGCTCGGCCTGGTCGAGCTGCGGGCCTTCGAGATGCCCCCCCACGCCCGCATGAGCCTGGTGCAGACGCTGCTGCTGCGCACGCTGATCGCCTGGTTCTGGAAGCAGCCCTACAAGCATCCCCTGGTGCGCTGGGGGACCGAACTGCATGACCGCTTTCTGCTGCCCCACTACGTGCGCGAGGACCTGCAGGAGGTGGCCGCCGACCTGCAGCGCGCCGGCTACCCCTTCCAGCTCGAGTGGCTCGAGCCGTTTTTCGAATTCCGCTTTCCCCACTACGGCACGGTGCGGGTCGACAACCTGGAGCTCGAGCTGCGTTTTGCCATCGAGCCCTGGCACGTGCTGGGCGAGGAGGTCTCCAACCTCGGCACCGCCCGCTTCGTCGATTCCTCGGTGGAGCGCCTGCAGCTGCGGGTGACCGGCCTCACCGAGAGCCGCCACCTCATCACCTGCAACGGCCGGCGCCTGCCGCTGCGCAGCACCGGGCGCAGGGGCGAATATGTGGCCGGCATCCGCTACCGGGCCTGGCAGCCGCCTTCGGCGCTGCACCCGACGATCAAGCCCCACTCGCCGGTGGTGTTCGATGTCGTCGACACCTGGAACGGCCGTTCCATCGGCGGCTGCACCTACCACGTCTCCCACCCCGGAGGCCGCAGCTACGATGTCTTTCCGGTCAACGCCTACGAGGCCGAATCCCGGCGTATTTCACGCTTCTGGGAGTATGGCCACACCCCGGGCCCGATCCAGCCGCCGCCCGCTCTGGCCGAACTCGGCAAATTTGTTCCCCAGGGCAGCCCCCCGGGGCCGATGGCGCCGCCGCCTGAGGAGCCCGGCGAAGAGTTTCCTTATACCCTTGATTTACGGCGCGGCCCCAGCCGATAATGCATCTGCTGCCTCACCCAGCCTCTTGATCGCGACAGGACCTCACGCACGCAAGATGCCGAATCTGATCGAAAGAAAAACCGGCGACCAATTCTACGCCACCCGGCTGGGCACCTACGATGAAATGCACGCCGCCCGGGGGCAGTTGCTGCCCCACTGGGAGCAGCTGCTGCGGGGGATCGAGGCTCTCGGCAGCAAAGGGCTGGAGCGCCGCCGCCAGGAGGCCCAGCGGCTGCTGCGGGAAAACGGCGTCACCTACAACGTCTTCGACGAATCCCAGGGGATCTCGCGCCCCTGGCAGCTCGACCCGGTGCCGCTGCTGATCAGCAGCGACGAATGGACCGAGATCGAGGCCGGCCTCAACCAGCGGGCGCAGCTGCTCAACCTGGTGCTGGCCGATCTCTACGGTCCTCAGCAGCTGATCAAAAGCGGCTTGCTGCCCATGGAGCTGGTCTACGGCCATCCCGGCTTCCAGCGTGCCGGCGTCGGCATGCTGAGCCCCGAGCAGCGCAATCTCATCGTCTATGCGGCCAACCTCGCGCGGGGCCCCGACGGACGCATGTGGGTGCTCGAGGACAGCACCCAGGCGCCCAGCGGGGCCGGCTATGCCCTGGAAAACCGCACCGTGATGACCCGCATCCTGCCCAGCCTGTTCCGCGACTGTCAGGTGCACCGGCTCGCGGCCTTTTTCCAGGAGCTGCGGGCGGGGCTGGCGCGCATCGCTCCTCACCACAAGGACGACCCGCGGGTGGTGGTGCTGACCCCGGGGCCGCTCAACGAAACCTACTTCGAGCACGCCTATCTGGCGGCCTATCTGGGTTACCCGCTGGCCCAGGGGGATGATCTCACGGTGCGCGACGGCCGCGTCTGGCTGAAGTCGCTCGAGGGGCTGCAGCAGGTCGACGTTATTCTGCGCCGCGTCAACGATTCGTACTGCGATCCGCTGGAGCTGCGCACCGATTCGCTGCTGGGGATTCCCGGCCTGGTCGAAGCCGCCCGCCGCGGCCATGTGGCTATCGCCAACCCGATCGGCAGCAGCATCCTCGAGAACCCCGGCCTGCTGCCGTTTCTGCCTGCTATCGCCCGGTATTTTTTCGGCCAGGATCTGCGGCTTCCCTCCGTCGCCACCTGGTGGTGCGGGCAGCCGCGGGAGCGCGACTTCGTCCTAGAGAACATCGACAAGCTGGTGATCAAGATGATCCACCGCACAGCCGGCCGCTACGCGGTCTTTGGGGCCAGGCTCGACCAGGCCGGTCGCGCGCTGTGGCGCGAGCGCATCCTGGCCAAGCCGCACATGTACGTCGGCCAGGAGCGGGTGACCTTTTCCACGGCGCCGACCCTGGTCGATGGCGGCATCGAGCCCCGCCATGCCATTCTGCGCAGCTTCCTGGTGGCAGGTGAGCAGGGCTACCATGTGATGCCCGGGGGGCTGACCCGCATCGCCCTGCAGAAGGGGACCCTCGCCGTCTCCGGCCGCGCCGGCGGGGTCAGCAAGGACACCTGGGTGCTTGCCGCCGAACCCGAACCGCAGGTGGACCCCGGCCAGCTGACCGAAGGCGCCTCCTCCTTCGAACCGCTTACCGGCCCGCTGCCGAGCCGCTCGGCCGACAACCTGTTCTGGGTGGGGCGCTACGCCGAACGGGCGGAGAGCACCGCGCGCCTGCTGCGCACAGTGCTGGCCCGGCTCGATGCCTCGCTGGAATACGAAGACCCCAATGACGCCGTGTGCCTGGGGCACCTGCTGCGGGGGCTGACCCACGTGACCTCCAGCTATCCGGGCTTCGTCGGCAAGGAGGCCGAGGCCAAGCTGAAAAACCCCCTGCCGGAGCTCCAGTCCCTGCTCTTCAATGCCCAGCGCGCCGGCAGCCTGCCGGCCACCCTGCACTCCTTCGGGCGCGCCGCTTACACCGCCAGGGATCTCTGGTCCACCGACGCCTGGCATGTGGTCGATGACATTCAGCAGGAGTGGAAACAGGCCGTCGCCACCCTCCAGGCCGACAGCAACGGATTGCTGCAGGACTGTCTCGACCAGCTGATCATGAAGCTGGTTGCCTTTAGCGGCCTGACCACCGAGAGCATGGCCCACGATCCCGGCTGGCTGCTGCTCGACATCGGCCGCCGCCTGGAGCGCTCGCTGCAGTCGATCGCCCTGCTGCGCGCCACCCTGGTACCGCAGCAGCGGGGGGCGGTGGCCAGCAAGATCCTGGAGGCGGTGCTGGCCACCACCGAAAGCCTGATGACCTTCCGGCGCCGCTACCGCTCCTATGCCCAGACGCCCAGGGTGCTCGAACTGCTGCTGCTCGACGAAAAGCACCCGCGCGCCCTGAGCTATCAGCTGCGCAAGCTGCACTATCATATCAACCGGCTGCCTCGGGAAAAGGGCCGCTCGCAGATCGGCCGGGATCAGCGGCTGATCCTCGAAGCCTATACCCGGGTGCGCCTCGCCGAGCCCGCCAGGCTGGCCCCGGCGGACGATCCAACCGGTATCTACAGCGAACTGGACCAGCTGCTCTCCGCAGTGTCGGAGTTGCTCTGCGACCTCTCCAACGCCCTCACCCAGACCTATTTCAGCCACGCCCAGGGCCCGCACCTGCTGGCTCCGGTGCGGCTGGAGGAGGAGCTGTGAACTACCGCGTGGTGCATACAACCGAATACCTCTACAGCGATTGGGCGGGCCTCTGTCACAACGAAGCACGGCTGCAGCCGCGGCAGCTGCCGGGCCAGAAGTGCCTGTCGAGCGTGCTGCGCATCGATCCGCCCCCCGTCGACTACCGCGAACGCCTCGATTTTTTCGGCAACCGGGTGGCCTATTTCGCCATCCAGTCTTCCCATGAGCGGATGGTGGTGACCGCCACCAGCGAGGTTGCGATCACCGCCGAGCAGAATCTGTTCGCCTTCGGTAATGAGATGGCCTGGGAAACGGTCCGCGAGCGCCTGCGCAGCGATCACACCCCCGAATCTTTCGATGCCCTGCAGTACACCCTCGACTCGCCCGTGGTCATCGCCGACGGGGAGATGCTGGATTACGCCCAGGATTCTTTCACCGCGGGGCGGCCGCTGGTCGAGGCGGTCAGCAACCTGATGCAACGCATCCATCGGGATTTCACCTACTCCCCCGGCTTCACCACCATCGCCACCCCGCTCTCCGAGGTCATCGCCCATCGCCGCGGCGTCTGCCAGGATTTTGCCCATTTCGCCATCGGCTGCCTGCGCTCCGTGGGGCTGGCCGCCCGCTACGTCAGCGGCTATATCGAAACCCTGCCGCCGCCCGGGGCTCCGCGGCTGGTCGGTGCCGACGCCTCCCATGCCTGGTTCTCGGTCTATCTGCCGGATCTCGGCTGGCTCGATTTCGATCCCACCAACAACCAGATCCCCCGCGAGCAGCATATTACCGTCGCCTGGGGACGCGATTTTGCCGACGTCACCCCGCTCAAGGGGGTCGCCTTCGGCGGCGGCCAGCACAAACTGCAGGTATCGGTAGACGTCGCGCCCATCGACTAGCGCCCTGGCGGCCAGCTCAACCACCGACAGCCCAAGTTCCCGCGCGCAGCCGGGGGCTTGGGCTGTTTGGGTTTCCAAGCGGTCCGAAAATCCCCTGTCAAAAGTTCGGCAGAAAATCCTGGCACCAGAATTGAATAGGGAGGGTAAGGGGTTGCTGGCCTCGGTGCACCAGCAGGGAAGGGGATGGCGCAATGAAACAGTTGATTCAGGCGGCGATGATGGGGTGGCTGATGGTAACGCTGCTGCCGCTGGGGGCGCTGGGGTTCCAGCAGGGAGACCCGGCCCCGGACATCCTGGTGGAAA
The DNA here is from genome assembly GCF_019704135.1 of Desulfuromonas versatilis. Lineage (NCBI taxonomy): Bacteria > Pseudomonadati > Thermodesulfobacteriota > Desulfuromonadia > Desulfuromonadales > Desulfuromonadaceae > Desulfuromonas > Desulfuromonas versatilis. The sequence continues at coordinate 4,615,149 of NZ_AP024355.1, read as the reverse complement.
ATATCGACGGCGAGCCTTTTCGGCTCTACGAGCAGCAAGGTGACGCCTTTTTGCTTAACCTCGGTGCCACTTGGTGTCCCGGGTGCATGGGGCAATCGATCCAGATCAACAAGATCCATGACTATCTCGCAGAGAACAACATCGGCTACATTGAAGTCTTCCACCAGGATACCGAAGAGGCGGTCCGCGAGGTTCTGGCCAACCCCGACCATCTGGCCGTGCCCGAAGCCATTCTCGATGACGGCCAGGTACGCAAGAGCTACAACGTGTTCATGATCCCCCGAATTCTGATCCTCGATCGCGACTTCCAGGTGGTCTACGACGGCGGCCCGCTGCGGGCTCCCGAGCTGATCGAATATCTCCAGCTGGCCAGGGACGAGGTCGCTGCCGAAGGGGTGAACTGACCGGCCACAGGCCGGGATGCGCAGCCCCTCGGGCCCTTCCCGGAGATTGCCGGGCAGGGCCGATCCGCGATAATTTCCTTGGAAAAGTTGGCGAACCCATGGCAGCATGGTGCTGTTGCCAAGGGATGCTTTCCGCCAAAGACGCCGGCAACACCCCGTTTCAGGCTACGGCAGCCGTGCCACGGTCTCTCCATCCTTCAGAGAAAGGAAACGGGTCATGCGTTCTCTCCTTCCTGCGCTGCTGCTCTGCCTGGTCCTGACGACCCCCGTCTGCGCCGCCGAGGTCCGCCTTTCGGTGGCGGCGAGCATGACCGACGCGGTCAATGAACTCATCGCCAGCTATCGGATTAAGGCCGCCGGGGCCTCTTTTCTCCCCAATTTCGGCTCATCGGGGGCGCTCGCCAAACAGATCGCCCAGGGGGCGCCGGCGGACATCTTCATATCCGCCAATCCCAAGTGGATGAGCTACCTGGTGGAGCAGGGGAGCATTGCCCCGGGGCAGGTCAGGAATCTGGCCTTTAATTCCCTGGTCTTTGTCGGCAGAAAGGGGCTCGCCGTCGCCAGCCTTGAGGATCTCGCCAGGCTCGGGCGTATCGCCATCGGCAGCCCCAGGAGCGTGCCGGCGGGGCAGTATGCCGAGCAGGCACTCAAGGCGGCCGGCCTTTATGATCGGCTGGGGGACAGACTGGTGATGGCCCAGGATGTTCGCCAGGCGCTGGTCTACGCCGACCGCGGGGAGACCGACGGGGCGTTCGTCTACCGGACCGATGCGCTGCTGGCCAAGGAGGCGGTGATCCTGCTGGAGGTTCCCCAGGGGCTTTACGACGAGGTCACTTATCCCGTCGGTCTCACCCAGGCGGGGGCGAAGAACCCCGAAGCGGTCGCCTTCCTGGAATATCTCGCCGCCGACGAGGCTGCCAAAATTCTTACCAAGTACGGTTTCGTCGTTCGCTGAAGAGTTCACCCCCGGTTGCCGGATCGATAGGGCCTGGCCGGCACACCTCACCACCCACCTGCAGGCGCGGTGGATTTTCCTCGCCTGCAGGCACACCGCCCCGGTTGACAATCCTGCCGGAGAGGGAGACAATCGAGCGCTCAGGTGATTCGCCTGCCTCGGTGCAGAATGTTTATCCCCCATCCTCCGGAACTGCCATGTCCAGACTCCCGAAGAAACACCGGATCGCCATCAACGGCTATGGCCGCATCGGGCAAAGCGTCCTGCGGGCACTCTATGTCGACCCCCGCCACAGCGAGCTGCAGGTGGTGGCGATCAACGAACTCTCCGACCTCGACACCCTGACCTACCTGACCCGTTACGACACCACTCATGGCCGCTTCCCGGTGGCCGTGGCCAACGACGGCAGTCACCTGCTGATCAACGGCGACCGCATCCGGGCCCTGAACGAGCAGGACCCCGAGAATCTGCCCTGGAAAGAGCTGGACGTCGACCTGGTTCTGGAATGCACCGGCACCTTCACCGATCGCGCCACCGCCGAACGCCACCTGGCCAGCGGCGCGCGCCGCCTGCTGTTTTCCCAGCCTGCCGATGCCGAGGTGGACGCGACCATCGTCCACGGGTTCAACAGCGGGGACCTGCAGCCCGGGCACCGGATCGTCTCCAGCGCCTCCTGCACCACCAACTGCATCGTGCCCATCCTCGACCTGCTCGAGCGGCATTACGGCATCGAGAATGGCGTCACCACCACCATCCATTCGGCGATGAACGACCAGCCGGTGATCGACAGCTATCACCACACGGACCTGCGTCTGACCCGCAGCGCCATGCACTCCATGGTCCCCGTCGACACCGGCCTGCACCAGGGCATCGGCAAGATGATGCCGGCCCTGAGCGGGCGCTTCGAATGCCTGCACCTGCGTGTGCCGACCATCAATGTCTCGCTGATGGATCTGGCCATCAACCTGCGCCGGCCCACCGATGCCGCCTCGGTCAACACCCTGTTCCGCGAAGCTGCGGCCGGGCCCCTGCAGGGGCTGCTGGGCTACACCGAAGAGCCCCACGCCTCGGTCGATTTCAACACCGACCCGCGCTCGGCGATCGTCGACGGCACCCAGACCCGGGTGAGTGTCGGCAGGCTGCTCAAGCTCATGGCCTGGTTCGACAACGAGTGGAGCTACGCCAATCGCATGCTCGACGTGGCGCAGGTCTGGCTGAACCTGGCGGGGGAATAGGCTGGGGGGAGCAATCCCGGTAATGGAAGTGAACCTGAAAGGCCCTTGAACCAGAACGCCCCGAATAGGGGGATATAATTCTTATTTTCGCGGTGAAATTGGTTTTATGTCCCCCTGTTTTGCAATGGAAGACTGGGGGGTGGAGGGGGCGCTCAGTAGATCTTGCGCCGTGAGAAGGTCGAGCCGAGCACGCTGAAGGTATTTCCCACGATGAACAGAGCGTAGTTGTCGGCGGTGAAGACGATCTCCTCGAGCCTTTTGAGCTGAATGTTGTTGATGACCACCATCAGCACGGTCTTCTGCTCCCTGCGAAAGGCCCCTACGGCCGGCAGCATGGTGGTGCCGATCTTCAGGTGGTTCATCACCTGTCCGGCGATTTCCTCCGGCTTCTCCGAGATGATGAAGGCCATCTTGCGCTGGTTGAACAGGCTGAGGACATAGTCCACCGCCACCGAGCAGACGAAGACCGCAATCATCGAAGCGATAACCAGGTCGTTGTCGAGGCTGGCGAAGCTCAGGGAGAACAGCAGCAGGTTGAAGACGAAGTAGACCTTGCCGACGCCGATGTTGAACTTTTGGTTGAGGATTACCGCCGCCACATCCAGCCCGCCATTGGACCCCAGCGAGCGTAGCACCATCCCGGCCCCGGTGCCGAGCAGCGCCCCGAAGACCAGTGCTGCGTAGAGCTGGGTGCCGATCGCTATACGAAAATCGATCAGCTGGTAGAACAGGGTGATCAACCCCATGGCCAGGGCGCTGAACCCCAGGAAACGGCGGGAGATGAAGATGTAGCCGAGGATGAACATTGGAATGTTCAGCAGCAGGTAAAGCAAGCCCGGGTCGAGCCAGCCGGTCTTGTAGTAGATCAGCGAGCCGACGCCGAACAGGCCGCCGGGGACGAAATTGTACGGGATGCCCAGCGATTTCAGGGCGATAGCCTGAATCAGCGAGCCGATGGCGATCAGCCCGCAGTTCCAGAACATCGAATAGACGTACGTGCCCCTTTTCTTGCTCATGACCGGCCCCCTTGGGAATACGACCGGCCCCTGCGCCGGTGTCGTGGGCATCCTGCGACACCCTGCCACCCATGTCAATACCCCTTAAACTAGCGCCATTCTATTGTGTCCCCCGATTTTCGAGTATCTGGATGTTTCCCTGGCGGTCATCGCCGATGAGTATTCGCTGTTTGCCCCCAATCTCTTTCTCCCTCCGGCTAATCTTTTTGGCTCTCGTAAATATCGGCAAAGGCCGCCTCCGCCCTGGCAAAGGCAGTTAAAACCTCTGGGTAAAAAGGTTGCGGCAAAGTTCGACCATCACCCTGGGTAATGATTGACAGCGCTTTGTGGTGATCGAATGCGGGCTTGTAGGGCCTTTTGCTCCGCAGGGCATCGTACTGATCGGCGATATTCATGATGCGGCCCGCCCGATGGTCCGGTCGGTCGCAACGAAGAGCGCGATTTCAAGGGTGAGAAACTCTCCAATGCAACCCATGCCTCGGTGACCGATCCGGAGGCCAAGCTCTACCGCAAAAGTAGCCACCAGGGAGCCGATCTTTATTACATCGGCCCCGCGCTGATGGAGAATTGCAAAGCCTTGGTTATCGAAGCGACAGTAACCCCGGCCAACGGGACTGCCGAACGCGAGGCCGCCCTGGCCATGGTCAAGAAGGTGGCCCGGGGAAAGGGCAAGAGGCAGCGCATCACCTTGGGGGCCGATAAAAATTACGACACCCAAGAGTTCCTCGGAGCGCTGCAGGGGCGCAAGGTGACACCCCATGTTGCCCAGAATAATACCAGCCGCGCCTCCTCCGCCATGGATGGCCGCACCACCCGGCATGAGGGATCCAAAGTAAGCCAGCGCATCCGCAAGCGAGTGGAAGAGATCTTCGGATGGATGAAAACGGTGGGCAACTACCGCTCACCCAAGTACCGAGGGGCTGACCGGGAAGGATGGCACTTCACCCTGGTCGCCGCCGCCTACAACTTGGTCCGAATGCGAAACATTCTGAGGGCCTCCCCGGCATGAGAAGGGGACGGGTTTGCCCAGGAACCCGAAAAAATGGGCAAAACTCCGAAATCGGAGGTCGAGAAACCAAGAACCAAAGAACGAGATTGCCCAAATACCTAAATTGACCCGCTGAAAGCGTCCTGAAACCTCATCCTGGAAGGAAACCCAGAGGAGTGGAAGAGTACTTCAGCGACCTGTTAAGGGTCTACTTTAGGGCAGCGAAGAGGTCGGGTTTTGACATGAAAGATTTGTCCGGTATGTTTGAGCCATGGCTCGGCCACTGCGCATTGAATATGACGGTGCCTGGTGTCATGTGATGCGGAGAATACCGGGACATCATACGTAACAGCCTTTCCCTTCGGTCCCGATTTTGGGGTCGCCTGAATTGCCACTCTGGTTAAAACCGGTGCAGGTAATGTCGATTACTGGTCCTGCCGCCAGGATAGCGGAGTGATTTCCGAATTCACCTTCTGGTACACGGCTGCGAGGCACTCGTCGTACCAGATCTCGCCCGAGGAGTGCAGCTGAACCTCATCGGCGAAAATCGCCCCGTAGAAATCGGCGGAGTTCTTCATCTCGACCTTGGCGTAGGGAGCGTAGATTACCCCCTTGAAATCGCTGCCGTGCTTGAAGACGAGGGCATCGGTACTGTCAGAGAAGATGGTGAAATCGGAGGGATCCCCCTGGATGTTGATCTCTGAGCCGTTCTTGGCCTCGAGCCCCCCCGACAGATAAATGTTCACCGCCCCCGCCGAGGTGTCGATAATCAGCTCCGCTCCGTTGTTCAGGGTGATATCGGTGAAATAGTAATCGCCGGCAGTGAGGGTGAGGGTGGATGTGGTGGTGGACGCGGTCGAGCTGTCGGAGTATTTGTTTTTACTGGCGGAACTGGAAGCCGAAGCGAGGCTGAGTTCCGTCCCGGTAATCCCCGCCGCGGCGTTGTCATTGTCGGCGGCCACGGCTGTAAAGGTATCGGCCAGATCCCCCTCCGCGGCGCCGAGAGGGTCGGGATCGACCTGGTCGACGGTCACGCCGGTTTCCCCGGTGACCGTCGGGGTCCCCGTCGAACTCAGGGTGGCGGTCGTTCCGTCATCCGAGGCCCCGAGGACGACATCGCCGTCGATAAAGGTGTTGTTCTTGATGCTGACCTCAGCGTTCGACCCGATATCCCCGGCTCCGGTGGAGTCGGTGGGGCTCGGATCGGAGACGGGGGTGTCCCCGCAGCTGGAGGTGTAACTGTAGACCGCCGCGTTCGACTTGAGATCGACCCCGCTGTTTCCGAAAGCGGCGTAGGTCAGAACATTGGCCACATCCCGCCCGAACGAGGCGGATACCGTACTGCTGGCAGCGTGGGCGCCTTCACCGGTGCTGCTGAACGCGAAGACGTTATCGGGATAGTCGCCGCTGATGACCAGATTGACACGGAAATTGTACTCGTCCGGTGGATCGAAGCTCAGGCGCACGTAGGTCTCCTCGTCATCGGCATCGATCGACTCCAGATCGATCAGCGTTTCGTCCGGTGCTGTCAGCGCTTCCTTGTCGAGACCGTTCTGAACCATCCAGCGGCCGTACTCGATCCCCGCCTCCGCCTGGTAGAAGGCTGTGGAATTGACCTTTTCGTTTCCGGCAATCTGCAGTTCCGTGAGGGTCGTGCGGGTTGCGGCGACCCCGCTGGCGGTGAGCATCGCCATCATCAGCAGCGCGGTGAGCATCGCCGCCCCCCTCTGGTTCCCCGTGACTGTCATCTTCGCGCCCATGGCCTGCTGCCCCCTTTCCCGCGATGCCCGGTTATCGTGACGGCTACTCGGCCCTGAGGCTGCGCAGCTCAACGGATTTCTGCTGCCCCTTTTCACTCCAGGTCACCGACAGAAGGATATCCTTGAGTGAATAGGTCCTCGAAGTATCCTCCGTGACCGACCAGTTGATGGTGTTGTTGTCGACGGTCTCTTCATGATCCCCCACGTCGAGCTCCGGACCGTCGTAGGCGAGGGTGAGCAGCTCCTCCATCTTGTCTTCCGCCACGGCCAGTCCTTCGGTCATCATGACGGCCTGGGTGTTCCCCTTCATGGAGGTGAGCTGCATGGACCCCACCGCGAGGATCCCGATGGAGAAGATCACCAGGGAAATGAGAAGTTCGACCAGGGTGAAACCGCCGTTGTCGCAATCCTGTCTCTTCATATTGCCAGGTTCCTCAGTTTGACCAGAGTGCTCAACATCCGCCTGCGAAACCCGTCCGTCGCCGTGGTCGGATCGTAAAAGACCGTCCCCCCCGGCCCGGTGAATGTCGTCTCGTTGACGAAACGGGGATCCTCCCAGGCGGTTCGGGCGACCAGCGTGACCTGCACCGCCACAATCTCCGCCCTTTGAGCCGCCGCGGGATTGAGCACCTGGGTCCCGTCATCGAGCTGATAGAAGAACTCCACCCCCTCGAGCTGCTCGGCCACGGCATCCAGGGTGTCGGCGAAATCGGGAAACCCGTCGCCGTCACCGTCGGCGGAGTCGGTTCCCTCCTGGTAACCGAGGCTGCTCCCATCGTAGAAACGGAAAACAACGTGGTCGCCCAGGTCGTCGGTGGCTCCGTTGCCGTTATCATCTTTGATGTAGTAAATTCCCGTGGCATCGGCAGCCATGATGGCGGGCTGTTCATTCGGGGCGGAGAGACCCGCCTCTATGGCGGCGGGATTGTACCCCGCCATCTTCAGTTCGCTGGTGAGAAAGCGCATGCCGGCCCGCAGGTTCTGCTCCATGACAATGGCCTGGTCCTGAACGACGCTCTGCCGGCTGCTGGTGATATAGACGCCGAGCATCGCCGAAACCACGATGCCTGCCAGGGCAAGGCTGACCAGGATCTCGATCAGCGTGAACCCACGGGGAGATGCTGCAGAGACTTTTTCCATCAACACCCTCCCTACCGTATCCTGACGGCGCCTGCCGGGCTCAAAACGATGGTCAGGTTACGTCCGCGGTCGTTTTTCACCGCAACCTGTCCGCTGCGACCGTCGAGGGGAAGTCCCCTGGAAGTGAACCCCGTGGCGGTGTTGCCGTCGAAATCCGCTTCGTACAGATCGACGCCCTGCTCGACAGTCACGACGCCGGTAAAACTCCCCTCGGACCCGTCCCGGCTTAAATTACCCGCGGTTCCCGTACCTGCGCCGTCATCGAGGAACACCTCGTAGCCGCCGGTGGTCCCCTCTGCGGTCTTGACGAAGCTGATGACCACATCGCTGTTGAGACGCACCGCCTCCGACCGGGCTTTCTGGAAAGCCGAGAAGATCGACTGGGCCGTGGTGCGCACCCGGGAATTCTCCATCATCCCCCTGAAATACGGTGTGGCGAAGGCCAGACAGATGGCGATCAGCCCCAGTGCAACCAGCATCTCGAGGAGGGTGAACCCCCGCTGGCTCGCCCTTGATCCGAATGCTCCCATGACGCCCCTTTCCCTTAATCCGCTGCGTCGCCCCCTTCAACCCTCGCAGCCCAGTAAGCACCTGAAATGCCATAACAAAAAAGGTCATCAATCTCGGCCGAAGGGGAATGGAGCCTTGTTTCACTGCGCTACTTTCCGCCGGTCCCGCTCCCAATTCCGGGGCCACCTCTTTCCTGCTGCAAGATGGGCGTTGCCCTGAGTAGCTGCTTCTTCATTGTGAATCTCTGTGTTGAAGGTTTCCCATAGGTCTGCAGAGTAGCGCTCGAATAAGGAGGAAATGTGAAAACATGCTGGTGGAAAAGGGGCAGTAGTTCTCGCTTAACAATTTGGCCGCCTCCCCTCTGGCTTCGACCTCAGTCCCCAGCGAAGGGGTCGGGTTTTGACAAAAAAGATTTGGGCGGCAGGTTTGCGCCATGGCTCGGCCCCTACGCATTGAATATGACGGCGCCTGGTGTCCTGTGATGAATCGCGGCGCCGGGAGAAGGCAGGTGGGCGAATGCGGGGAGCATGATCGGCTCTTGCTCGCACTTCTCGACGCTCTCCACGAAACCCATGGCTACTGTCTCCTGGGCCATCATTACCCCCTGATAGTCCATACCCCCTGCGGCCATCTCAGCCGTGCCATGCGGCTCTAAACGGGCTGTACACTCAGCGTTTCAACCTGCTCGAGGGATCTGGCGACCCGCTGTTCCGTGGCCGTTGCAGGGCCAGATCGGTCGATGGGGACAATTACCTTGCCCAAACGAGCCGCTATATCCACTTGAATCCCGTAACGGCAGGCATGGTTCGCGACCCTGTGGGCTACCCGTGGTCGAGCTATCGCAGCTACCTGGGAAGAGAGAAAGTGCCGAGTTGGGTTCGCCTGCACCCGACACTTCACCTGGTTGCGAAAGAAGGTCAGCAGCGAAGATACCAGGCCTTTGCCGAATGGGGGCTCGACGAGGAGATCGACGTTTTTTATCGAAAGGGGCGGCTTGAACCGGTTTTGGGCGGTGAAGAATTTCGCCATAATACCGATGAGATGAGCGGCCCCGGGCTTGTCTGAAAGAGGTGCCCGATACCGGCCGCATTGTTGCGCTCCGCCGATAGAGCGGATCGTGCAGGTGGCCGCATCACGGTTCGACGGCTGCCCCGATAGCCGTTACCGGGTCGTGAACGGGCGCGGGAGGAGCCGCGTCCCACGTGCGGTGGCCATCGCGGTGAGCCGGATCGTGGGCGGCCATTCCCACCAGACCATCGCGGAGGCCTTTGGCTTAGGGCACTATGCCAGCATCCCGGTGGGCGTACGGCGGCTGAAGGAGCGCATGGGGAAGGACCGGGCTCTGAGTCAGGCTTTGGATAGTATTAAGAAGCAACTGGGGACGCAGGAAATAATTTTTGACAAGACCCGACCCCAAAGGTCAAAGGTATAACGTGCATGGGCGGGGACAGGCACCTTCGGAGCCGGTCCCCTTTGGCGGGCCACCCGATCTGGTGATCGGGTGGCCCTGTTTTTGGCAATGGATGCGTCTTGTTGGAAGGCTTTCTGGTCAAGTAGAATGAACAGCTGCGATCCGCACCGATGCTGTTTTGCTGAGCTTAACGAGAACCCTTGGGGGCTTTGATTTCCATTTCCGGAGCGAACTGCAGTTTTTTCTCCCCCCGGTTGTTCAGGTACTTTTCCAGCTCCAGGTCGACGGTTTCAGGCACCTCCACCTTGGCTGCGGCAAGTGCCTGGCGCAGGAAACTGTCGGCTTGGGCTGCATAGCGTTTTGCATCCCCCAGAACCCTGAGGGTTTCCGGAGGGTTGTGGAATCCGGTCGAGTTCTCGTTCTGGATGAACATGATCCGGTAAAACGCCTCTTCGTAGGCGTCTTTGGCCTGGTCGTAAAGGGCGTTGTCTATGATAATTCCTTCAGCCTGGGCACCATGGGTCAGCTCGAAGAGCTTCGCCACCCGGGCGGTCGCATAACCATTGCGGATCAGCAGGGAGGCGACCTCGTCCTGGATGGCGAATACCTTCTCCCGCAGCGTTTCCGCATCCTCCTCGTGGCACTGGGCGCAAGCCTTGAGGTCGTTTTTCAGCGGGCTCATGATCCGATGGTCGGAGATCGTCTCCCCGTTGCTTTCGGACGCGGGCATGTGACAGTCGGCGCAGGAGAGCCCCTGCTGCCAGTGCGGGCTGTTTCGGGAGAAGAGCTCGAATTCGGGATGGCGCACAAAACCGAGCTTGAAGCCGGTCACGCTCTGGGTCCACTCGCCGTAAGCAGGGTTGCTGCGGATATTCTCGATGATGTTCTCGATGCTGACATCTCCCCATTTGCCGCCGCTCCAGGGGAAGACCACATCCGTCGATTTCATCGCCTGGTCCTTGGGGATGCTGTAGGTCACATGACACTGGGCGCAGACCAGGGAGCGCTTGTCCTGCTCGGAGAAAGCGGCCTGGTCCTTGCCGAGTGCCTGCAGGGCCTTGCCCAGGGTGAAACCGCGGGAGATCTTCAGCGACAGGTCGCCGCTTTGGTGGCAGTCGGCACAGGCGACGCCGAGCAACTGGTCCTTGGCGGGGATTTTGGAGCGCACCTCCTCAAACGGCTTGCTGAAATAATCGCTCCCCATTTTACCGTACAGCGCCGGCGCGTAGGGGGTCTTACAGCTCAGGCAGGAACCGCCCGCCTTAAGCCGCGCCGGCTCGACCTCGAGCTGGTCGCGGACCATGTAGACGTGGCCGCGCGGTTCGGTGAACTCGACCCCGTAACCCCACCCCTTGAGCAGCAGTGCGAGGTAGGGGTATTCGTCGATTTTGTTGTAGATGATGCCGTCGGTATCAAACCCTCTCTTGTACCGGCTCTTGCCCACCGGGGTCGGCTCGGCGGTACTCTTCCACGACTCGTACTGGGCCGGATAGGCGGCACCCCAAACCTCGGGGTCGATGGTCCCTTCGGCGATCTTTGCGGGACCGTTTTCGCTCTCGACCCCGGCTGCGGCATGGCCTCCCACTGCCCGGGTCCCGACCAGGATGAACAGGGCCAAAATAAAGATTGGAGCTGACTTGAAATACCACGTTTTTCTCATTGGCTTCTAACCTCTCTGGAGCGTTGGTGGAACCTGCATGCCACGCAACGGAACCTCCCACAGGCACCGGCCGGCGCTCCTGCCTTTCAGCACAGCCCGTGCCAAGGGCGGAGAAAAGCCTTAGCCTGCTGATTTGAACGAGTTTTTTGGAGAAAAGCATCCAGGAAGGAGGGCGACGCGCGAACTCGACCAGGTTACGGGGTCGTAACGCGCCGGGAGGAAAGGGTTACGGCATCTCCCACTTTCTCAGTTTTTCCCACAGGGTTTTTCTGGAAATCCCAAGAATTTTGGCGGCCTCGGCCTTTTTGCCGCCGCTAAGGCTCAGCGCCTCAGCAACCAGCTGTTTTTCCACCGCTTGCATCCGCTCGGCCAGCCCTTCGGCGTTTTGCGACAGAGGGGGCCAAGCCGCCTGAGAGCTCAGGGCGGAGCCGGTCATCTCTTCCGGCAGGTCTGCCGTGGTGAGTTCATCCCCTTGCCCCAGGGCGACGGAGCGCTCCAGGGCGTTCTTTAACTCCCTGACATTGCCGGGATAGGGGTAGCGCAACAGGGTCTGGGTCGCCTCCTTGGTCATCCGCTTGAGCGGCTTGTTCATCGCCGCCGAAAATTGGGCGAGAAACAGTTCGGCGAGCGCCAGGATATCCTCGCGCCTTTCCCGCAAGGGGGGCAGGTGAACGGGGATGACGTTCAGCCGGTAGAAGAGGTCCTGGCGAAACCGCCCCGCCTCCATTTCCCGGCGCAGATCCCTGTTGGTAGCGGCCACGATCCTGACATCGACCGGGATTTCCCGGGCCCCGCCGATGCGCTCGACCTTCTTTTCCTGCAGCACCCGCAGCAGCTTGGTCTGGGCCGGCAGGGACATCTCGCCGATTTCATCGAGAAAGAGCGTGCCGCCGCTGGCCTGCTCGAACTTGCCCGGGCGCGCCTGGGAGGCTCCGGTGAAGGCCCCCTTTTCGTGGCCGAAGAGTTCGGCTTCGAGCAGATTTTCCGGCAGGGCCGCGCAGTTGATGTTTACCAGGGGGGCTTTCTTGCGCCCGCTTTGCCGATGCAGAGCACGCGCCACCAGTTCCTTGCCGGTGCCGTTCTCGCCGGTGATCAGTACCGTTGAATCGAGCCCGGCGGCGGCCATGATGGTCTGGAAAACCGGCTGCATGGCCGCACTTTTGCCGACCATGCCGGCGAACTCCTGCCCGGCCTGCACCTGTTCGCGCAGCCGCAGGTTTTCTTCCCTGAGCCGGTTCTTCTCGGTTATGTCGCGGCTGACCATCAGGGTACCGACGTAATGGCCATGGCCGGTGCGGATCGGGTAGTAGCTGTTCTCAAAAGACTTGCCCTTGACCTGTATGGTGCGGGTCGCAAAGGGGATCTCGCGGCTTTTGAGCCCCTCGAGAAGCTTTTCTATCCGATTTGCCGCCCGCGGGGAGTGGGTCTTCAACAGGTGTCGTCCCACATAGTTGCAGGCGCGGATGTTGCGGATCGCCTCGGCGGCGGCGTTGACGAACCTGATCCGGTCCTTGTGATCGGCAAAGACGATCCCTTCGCCCATGCTGGCGAGGATGGTTCGAAAAACGGTGTGATCCATCAGATCCTCTGAATTCAATGGAGCCTCCTGCCCGCGTTACAAAGGCGTAACGTCATTGCCCTGGGTTCACCCCTCCCGGCTATTGCCCCAACCTGCCTAAGGTTTCTACCCCCCGAATTTTTCCGTCGGGCCGGAGCTCAAGGCAACCCTCTGTTTTAAAGGAAGAAGTCGTCTTTTGCCGCCGCCGCAGGACCCTGTAATCAATGCGTCAATGCCTAACCGGGTATAGCTCTTGCCAGTACCCGGGAAATCCCGCACCGTGCTGGGTGGTGCGATGCCCTTGCGGTTTTTTGCTCTACCCCCTGAAAATGGGAGCCCAAGATTTGACAAGAAGACGCCTATCCATCCTGATGCGACGAAATCTTCCGGTCCGGCGGCGCTTGCGGCGCCTTCCAAAGCGCTGCAAGGCCCCGCTCCTGGGCTCTCGTCCGCCGATGTCGGTGCGGTACGCTTGCTGGAGTTTTCTCAGCGGAACTCTCGGGCTCCTGGCCATTCACTGGATAACCAGCCTCGTCGGACATCCCCTGCTGATCGGCTCTTTTGGGGCCTCGGCCGTCCTGCTTTTCGGCGCCACCGACTCCCCCCTGGCCCAACCCCGCAATCTGGTCGCCGGTCATCTCGTCTCCGCCCTGGTTGCGGTGCTCGTGGTCGCCCTGTTCGGCTCCAATCAACTGAGCATAACCGTCGGGGTGGGGCTGGCCATTTTCGCGATGAACCTGACCCACACCACCCATCCTCCAGGCGGAGCCACTGCCCTGATCGGCGTGCAGGGGGCCGCCGGCCCGGAATACATCCTCGTCCCGGTGCTTGGCGGGGCCTTGATCCTGCTGGCGACAGCACTTTTTACCAACAATGTGGTTTATCATCGCAGATACCCCACCCACTGGCTTGAGCTTGATGACAATACGTCGACCAGGGAAGGAAAAGTATGACCTACATCAAGGGAGAGAAAATCCCCTCGTTGTACCCTGAGATATCCCGGAAGGACTTCGTCGCGTATTAACACCTCGCAAGGAACGGATGACCATGCTTAAAAAAACGTTGCTCGGCCTCACCCTCGTTTTGCTTTTCCCCCTCCCGGCCATGGCGTTGCCGACAATCACCTGTCATTGCTTCACCGATCGATCATACGACCCCTCGCGCCCTGCGGCCGCTGACCCGTATTTTCTGGCCTCGATCCAAAACACCTTCTTTGCCGCCGTCTTTGATATCGACAAGAAATCGATCGTGAAGAAAAAGCAAAAGGGGACCGCCATGGAAGACCTCTGGGTCGCCTATTGGGTCGCCGACAAGTCAGGCTTATCACCGGAAGTTCTGCTTCAAGCCCGGCAGGAAAAAAACAACTGGCGGGAAGTCCTCGACACCTCCGGCCTCAGCGCGGAATCCTTGGGGGCTCCCTTCTTCAGGATCTTGGCCTCCGCAAATTCCGATCCCTTCCTTGACCGGGCGGTGGTCGACGAGCTGTTCGCCAGATACCAGTTGCTGGAGCCGGCTGAACTGGAAGCTGTCCGCCAAAGCGGCGCCTCGAACCCGGAGTTGATCATTGCCACCCTGATTTCCACCAGGACAGGACAAGCGGTTGAACGGATCTACCAGGAGGTGAAGGTCGGGAACACGACTTGGGGAGAACTCCTCGATGGAGCGAAGATCGATCTGGTTGAAATGCAAAAGGAGGTTTCAGCCCTTCTGAAATTGACCGCAGGCTAACAACCGATGGCCAAGGGGAGAGAAACTATGCAATTGGGAATCGATATGACCAAACCCGGTTTCTGGCTTTCGCTTATCCAGTGGGGATTACGGAAGGGGTCAAATCTTTATTGTTGACAATTCCGGAGACGGCCTGTAGAAGAAGGTATGGCCAGACCGTTACGCATCCAGTATCCAGGCGCGGTATATAATGTGACATGCCGCGGAAATGAGCGAAGAAACATCTTCCAGGGGGATGACGACCGCAAAGGCTTCCTGCGCATCCTTTCCCAATCCCTGAACATCTACGCCGTCAAACTCCATGCCTATGTCCTCATGGACAACCATTTTCATCTGCTGGTGGAGACGCCCCTTGGCAATCTGGCCGAATTCATGCGGCACTTCAACATCAGTTACACCAGTTTCTTCAATCGTCGCCACCGACGCGTGGGGCACCTTTACCAAGGAAGATACAAAAGCATTCTGGTAGAAAAAGAATCCTACCTGTCCACCCTTTCCCGTTACATTCATTTGAATCCGATCAGAGTTCATCAGTTTGAAAAGGGAGATCCTATAAAAAAAGTAGAGCACCTCTACCACTATCCATGGAGCAGTCTTCCCGGATATCTCGACACGGGTAAGCGGGAAGTGATGGTGGACTACACGTTTGTCTTGGCCGATTATGGGGGCGATACGCCAAAGGGAAGAGCCGCGTACGGGAAGCAGCTCGTTGCCGATATTGATGAAAAACTCGATATAAAGAGCGATGTTTTCGGCCAGAGCATTATCGGCGGCGGAGACTTCATAAACTGGGTGAAAGAGTCATTTCTTGAGAGCGGCGAATCGCGCGAGCAGCCTTCCGCAGGCAAAATCAAACACTATCGACAAAAAGAAGCGATACTCGTGCTGATCGAGGAGGAAACGGGAAAAAACCTTGAAACATTGAAATCCGAGAAGGGCAACCTTCGGCGATTGACGATGGATCTGTTGTATCGCCACGGGGGGCTCAAGGGGCCAGAGATAGGCGCGCTGTTTGACGTCGACTACAGCGCGGTGAGTCAGGAACGGAAGCGGTTGCGGGAACGGGTTACCCATGACCGTAAGCTTGAAGACCTGGTATGCAGGTTGGAAGACGCCTTGTCAACAATAAAGATTTGACCCCGTAGTTCCTGTCTAAGCGTCGCCACTATCAAGTACGCAATACCCCATGGGCCATGTTTTTTAACGGGGAAATACAACACCAAAAAGCGGACGGCCTCTCCTCTCGGCAGTGCATGGTAGCATGGCGCCAATAAAAGTTTCTGCTCTTACAAATGAGAGCTCTGCTCCAGGATGGTTTTTTAGGATATCGCGCTCCTGCTTGACTTGGGCCAACTCTCGCTTGACCCGGTCGAGCTCCTGCTCGACCTCTGTCAACGGGCGCTGCTGCCCTCCAATGCCACCGAGCTTCCCGGCCTTGAAGGCTCTCACCCAGTTTTCGAGGGTGGATTTCGGCAGGGAAAGCTGGCGGGATGCCTCGTAGGCAGACATGCCGCCTTCAACAACCAATTTCACGGCCTCTCTCCGAAACTCCTTCGAGTAGCGGCCGTTAGGACCTCTCGTCATTTCGACACCTCCGTTAAATGGGGTAATTAACATTGGTGTCCGATTTTTTCAACTTACCCCAAAGCCTTGATGTTAAAAGCCCTTTCTTCTGCTCCTAGTTGGTCCGCCGATCCAGCGAGCGGTACTGGATCGCCTCGGCCAGATGGGGCTGCTGGATCTGTTCGCTGCCGGCCAGATCGGCGATGGTGCGCGCGACCTTGAGGACGCGGGTGTAGGTGCGCGCCGAGAGGCCCAGCCGGTCGGTGACCATCTCCAGCAGCTGCTGGCCGGCCTGGTCCACCGCGCAGAACTTGCGGATGTGCCGGGCCTGCATCTGGGCGTTGGCGTGCAGGCCGTACTGCTTCAGGCGCCCGAGCTGCACCTCGCGGGCCGCGTCGACCCGCCCACGGACCTGTTCGCTCGGCTCGGCGTCGACGGGGTCGGCGAGATCCTTGTGCGGGACCCGCGGCACCTCGACGTGCAGGTCGATGCGGTCGAGCAGCGGGCCCGAGATGCGGGTGCGGTAGCGCTGCACCATCAGCGGGGTGCAGGTGCAGTCGTGCTGGGGGTCGCCCTGGTAGCCGCAGGGGCAGGGGTTCATGGCGGCGACCAGCATGAAGCTGGCCGGGTAGGTGAGGGTCTGCGCGGCGCGGCTGATGGTGACCTGGCCGTCCTCGAGGGGCTGGCGCAGCATCTCCAGCACGTTCTTCTTGAACTCGGGCAGCTCGTCGAGAAACAGCACCCCGTTGTGGGCCAGGCTGACCTCGCCCGGCTTGGGGTGGGGGCCGCCGCCGATCAGCCCGGCATCGGAGATGGTGTGGTGGGGGCTGCGAAAAGGGCGCACCGCGACCACCGCGTCCTGCTGGGGGAGCAGGCCGGTGATGGAGTGGATCTTGGTGGTCTCCAGGGCCTCGGCGAAGCTCTGCGCCGGCAGGATGGTGGCGATGCGCCGGGCAAGCATGGTCTTGCCGCTGCCGGGTGGACCGACCATCAGTAAATTGTGCGAGCCCGCCGCGGCGACCTCGAGGGCGCGCTTGACGTGCTCCTGGCCGCGCACCTCGGCGAAGTCTTCGGCGTGGCGGGCGGCGCGGCGGAACATGTCATCGATGTCCACGGCGCAGGGTTCGAGTTGCCGCGCGCCGTTGAGAAAATCGACCACCTCGCCCAGGTCGCGCACCCCGTAGGTCGGCACCGAGTCGACGATCGCCCCCTCGCGGGCATTCTCCTCGGGGAGGATCAGCCCGTCCACGTCCCAGCCGCGGGCGGCCACCGCCACCGGCAGGGAGCCGCGCACCGGCTTGATGCGCCCGTCCAGCGAGAGCTCACCCATCAGCACGAAACGCCTGGCGCGCTCGGCAGGAACCACGCCGGTGGCCGTGAGCAGGCCGAGGGCCATGGGCAGGTCGAAGGCGGCGCCGTCCTTCTTGATATCGGCCGGCGCCAGGTTGATGGTGATGCGGCGGGCGGGAAACTCGTAGCCCGAGTTCTTGATCGCCGACTTGACCCGGTCCTTGCTCTCTTTGACCGCTCCCTCGGGCAGGCCGACGGTGGCGAACTGGGGCAGCCCCTGGGCGATGTCGACCTCGACCTCGACGGGGTAGGCGTCGATGCCGATCAGCGCCCCGGACAATACCTTGGCGAGCATGCTCCCTCCTGACGATGAGTCGGATTAAATCAACGAGGGCTCATTTTTAACAGAAAAGCCCCGGCACGGCAACCCTTTATCGGGTGCCGGCCGGGGCTTTGGCGGGATTATAGAGGGGAAGGGGGCTTTTATTCCCGGTCCATCAGGTACTTTTCGGCCATGATGGCGGCTACCGCCCCGTCGCCCACGGCGGTGGCGATCTGCTTGAGGATCTTCTTGCGCACGTCGCCGGCGGCGAACACCCCGGGCATCGAGGTGCGGCACTCGGCGTCGGTCAGGATGTGCCCGTCGGGGTCGAGCTGCAGCACCTCGGCGAGAAAATGCGCCTTGGGGGTGACGCCGATGGCGACGAACAGCCCCTGCAGCTCGAGGGAGCGTTTTTCTCCGCTGGAGAGGTCCTTGAGTTCCACGGCGTGCATCCCCGAGGCGTCCCCCTCGACCCGTTCCACCGCGCTGTTCCAGAGGATCTCGATCTTCTCGTTGGCCTTGAGCCGTTCCTGGAGAATTTTGGTGGCGCGCAACTCGTCGCGGCGGTGGACGATGTAGACCTTGCTGGCGAAGCGGGTCAGAAACAGCGCCTCCTCGGCCGCGGTGTCGCCGCCGCCGACGATGGCCACCGGCACGTTGCGGAAAAAGGCGCCGTCGCAGGTGGCGCAGTAGCTGACGCCGCGGCCGGTGAACTCCTGCTCGCCGGGAATGTCGAGTTTGCGCGGCTCGGCGCCGGTGGTGATGATGACGGTCCGGGTGCGGATCGGTTTGCCGTCCACCACCACGGATTTCTCTTCGCCCTCATCGACCAGGCTCTCCACCTCGCCGTATTCGATCTGCAGGCCGAACTCCTGGCAGTGCTCCTGGAAGCGGACCATCAGGTCCGGGCCGTCGATGCCGCCGGGGAAGCCGGGGTAGTTCTCGACCTTGGTGGTGGTCATGACCTGGCCGCCCATGATCATGCGTTCCACCAGCAGGGTCTTGAGTTTGGCGCGCGAGGTATAGAGACCGGCGGTCAGCCCGGCGGGGCCGCCGCCGATGATGACGACGTCGTAGAGTTGTTCGGACATGGGGCGCTCCTGAGATTTAGGATGCCGAAACCTTAGCACAGGGCGCGGCAAATGTGAACCGCTTAGCGGCGCCGGCCCGGGGGACAAGCGCCTTGATTTTCATTGGAGCCTCTGTCTAGAATGACAGAGACTTCAGCATCGGGAAGGACGGCACCCATGAGCGACGGAGGACACCTCGATCGCAGCATCACCCGCGGCTTCGGCTTTGCCATCGCCCTGACTTCGGTCACCCTGGTGGCCGAGGCCCTCGGCGGCTGGTGGACCAACTCCCTGGCGCTGCTCTCCGACGCCGCCCACGTCTTCATGGACCTGTTCGCCCTGGTCCTCTCCCTGGCGGCCATCAAGCTGGCCAACCTTCCCGCCAGCAACCGGCGTACCTACGGGTTCCACCGCGCCGAAATCTTCGCCTCGCTGATCAACGGCTCGACCCTGATCCTGATCGCCTTCGGCATCCTCCACGAGGCCTGGGGGCGGCTGCTGCACCCCGAGGCGGTCAAGAGCAAGGAGATGTTCATCATCGCCACCATCGGCCTGGTGATGAACCTGGCCGCCGCCAGCCGCCTGCACCAGCACTCCCACGACGATCTCAACGTGCGCAGCGCCTTTCTGCACGTGATCGGCGACGCCATCGCCTCGGTGGGGGTGATCATCGGCGGCCTGATCATGATCTACACCCAGTGGTACGTGCTCGATGCGCTGATCTCGGTGGGGATCGTCGCGATCATCGGCTGGGGGGCGGTCCGCATCATCCGCGAGGCGGGGCATATCCTGCTCGAGGGGGTGCCGGCCCACGTGGATGTCGACGAGGTGGTGGCCAAGATGAAGGCGGTCGAGGGGGTCAACGACGTGCATCACCTGCACTGCTGGTCGATCTGCTCGCACATCACCTCGCTGTCGGCGCACATCGACATCGAGCCCGATTACCGGCTGCGCCAGGGGGAGATCATCGGCGAGATCGAGGAAATGCTCGACCACGACTACCACATCACCCATTCCACCCTGCAGGGGGAGTGCTCCAAGTGCCTCACGGGACCGGTGGTGCAGCAGCTCCGCCATCGACCCCGGCGCTCCAGTCTCTGTTCCCACGGCCACGGCGGGCACGACCACGGCCATCATCACTGACGGGATCGTCATCTCAGCCCTATGAAGCGATTTCTACTCTGGACCCTGGTGTTTCTGGCCCTGCTGCTGGCCGCCGACCAGGCGCTGATCCGACTGCCGGCCGAGCCGCCGGCGCTGGCCGCGGTACGGGATTTTTACCAGGACTTCCGGCGGCGCCTGGTTGGCCTGGTGGACGGGGGCGGGGACCGCTCCATCGAGGCGCTCATCGAACGGGCCGAATCTTCGCCCGCCCGGCCGCCGAAGCCGGAGCGTCCCCGCTCCTCAGCGCAGGCCAAACCGCCTGCCTCCCGAGCGGCGGCGCAGCCGGCCCCCCCCAGCTCCAGCCAGCCGCCTCAGGCCCCCGTAACCGGGCCGCGCTATCTCTATGTCGACGGCCAGGGCGACTTGCAGTTCGCCGACTCGCTCGAGGAGGTGCCGGCGGCGTTTCGCAAGGACGCCCAGCCCCTGCAGAAGTAAGGGGGGGGGATGAAAAAAGCAGGCCTTGCGGGCCTGCTTTTTTGTTGAACCGGGTGCGGGCTTCGCCCCGGTTCAGCGGTAGGGATTGAAGCGGTCCGTGTCCCAGGGGTGGGTGTCGAGGGTCTGTTCCTTGTGCCCGTAGCGGCTGCCCATGGTCTCCTCGCTGTTGGCCATGGCCCAGCTGCGCCTTGCGCCCTCGCACAGCACCTCGAGCCGCTCGTCCCGGCAGGCGAGCACCTTGCCGGTCTCGTGGGTCTCCAGGTTCTCCACGAATTTCTCCTCCCCTGCCAGAACCGCGCTGCAGAGCCTGTTGAAATCGCTGCGTTTCATGTCGCTACTCCCCATGATCTGCGGTTTTCTACCAGTATAGCATCCGCCGGCGGTCTGTCCGGCCGTCCCCGGGGCAGGCGAATCAGGGCAGGGTGCCGTAGATTTCCGGACGCCGGTCCTGGTAGCAGCGGATCTGCGAGCGGTAGCTGGTCATCTCCTCGAAGTTGAACAGGGCGCTGAGCTCGGTTTCGGTTTCCCCCCCCTCGGCGAGGATCTCGCCGCGCGGCGAGATCAGCAGGCTCATGCCGAAGAAATCGAGCTTCCCTTGAATCCCGCAGCAATTGGCGGCGGCGACGAACAGCTGGTTTTCGATGGCGCGGGCGCGCAGCAGGGTTCGCCAGTGCTCCTGCCGGGGCTTGGGCCATTCGGCCGGAACGCAGAGGATTTCCGCCCCTTCCAGGGCCAGCTTGCGGAACAGCTCGGGAAAACGCAGGTCGTAGCAGATCGCCACCCCGAGCCGTCCCACCGAGGTCGATACCACCAGGGCGGCGTCGCCGGCGGCCAGGAAGCGGTCCTCGCCCATGGTGGAGAACAGGTGCAGCTTGCGATATCTGCCGGCGATGCGCCCGTTGTCGACGACAAAGGCGGTATTGTAGATGCGCCCGTCGACCTTTTCCGGCAGACTGCCGACGGTGACCATGTTTTTTTCCGCGGTGAGTCCTTTGAGGATCTCCAGGACCCGGGGGGTTTCCTCGGCCAGGGCCGCCAGGCGTTTGTAGGCATAGCCGCTGCTCCACATCTCCGGCAGCACCACGAGTCGGGCGTCTTTTTCTCTAACCCGGCGGATTCCCGCCAGTGCCTTCTGCAGGTTGGCCTCCACTTCACCCAGCTCGATGTTGAACTGCACGGCGGCGGCGCAGACTTTTCGCTCCATTTCAATCCCCTTCATGAAAATTGTAGAACAGCGTTATCGGATCCCTGGTGGCGGCTTCGATATTGGCCAGATTCCGATTATAAAAGAGTGTGCCGGAGGTACGCAAGGGCCCCGTGACGGCACCGGATTTTCTTGACCCCCCTCTTTAAAGCGTGATAAACAAATGCGATGTTTTATTAGAAAGTGGGCCAGACGGTCTTTTTCTTGCAGTATCCCCGGCCATTCATCCCGGCGACGGATCCCCCTGCTGCTGGGATAGGCGATTTCCGGGGGTTCGTTGAGATTCGGTTTTATCAGCGAGGGTATGCAATGAAGGCAAAGATTGCCACTTTTCTGGTCATGCTTGCCTTTTGGGTGATCATGTCCGGCATGTTCGACGGCTTTCACCTGAGCCTCGGCGTGGTCTGCTGTTTGCTCGTGGCCCACTTCAGCCATGAGTTGCTCTTCCCCCGGCCGCCCGGCCCGGGGTTCCTGCGCCAGGTGCTGGGCCTGCTGCTGTATGTCCCCTGGCTGTTCTGGCAGATTCTGGTGGCCAACCTGCAGGTGACCTACATCGTCCTGCACCCCAGGATGCTGGACTTGATCGATCCCACCGTGTTTCGTTTCAAGACCACCCTTAAGAGCCCTTTCTCCAAGGTTACCTTCGCCCAGTCCATCACCCTCACCCCCGGGACCATCACGGTCAGCGTCCATGACGACGAGTTCGCCGTCTATGCGCTGACCCGCAGCGCCGCCGAATCCCTGCCGGGCGAGATGGAGCGCCGGATTGCCGTTGCCCTGGAGGGCCAATCGTGATCGAAAACGTCTTTCTATATGCCGGCATCGCCCTGGTGGTGCTCATGGCGTTCACCCTGGTACGGGTGGTGGGCGGCCCCTCGGTGCTCGACCGGATTCTCGGCGGCAACGTCATCGGCACCAAGACCACCGTTCTGCTGCTGATCATCGGGGTGCTCTATGACGATGTCGGCATGTTTGTCGATATCGCCATCGCCTACGCCCTGCTCAACTTCATCGCCACCCTGGCGGCTGCCAAGTATTTCCTGCGCCGGGGCGGCGTGCACCTGGAGAGCGAAAAACAGGGGGAGGGATAACCCATGACCGTGGTCGCCGCCGTTCTGATCATCGCCGGTCTGTTCTTCTTTGCCGTGGGCACCCTCGGCATCCTGCGCTTTCCCGATTTCTATACCCGGCTGCATGCCGCGGGCAAATGCGATTCGCTGGCCGCCGAGCTGGTGATCCTCGGCATCGCCCTGTACAACCTGGTGGATTTTACCCCGGGCAACCTGCTGGTGAGTCTCAAGATCCTGGCCATCGCCGGGTTTGTGTTCGTGGCCAGCCCCACCGCCACCCACGCCCTGACCGAATCGGCCCTGATCGTCGGCGTGGAACCCTGGGAAAAGAAAAGGGGGTCGAAATGATCTGGCAACTGGACCTGCTGATCCTCGCCCTGGTGGTGGTCTGCGCCCTGGCCGCCATCACCCTCAAGGACCTGCTTTCGGCCACGGTGGTGTTCGGGGCCTACAGTTTCCTGATGTGTCTGCTGTGGGCCGAGATGGGGGCGGTGGACGTGGCCTTCACCGAGGCCACGGTGGGCGCGGGGATCAGCACTGTTTTGTTCATCGCCGCGATTTTGCGCACCAGCCGCAGGAGTAAGGATTGAAAACGCTCGCGCTTCTGGCCTCGCTGGCCGTCGGGGCAGTGCTGCTCTACGGCACCAAGGACTTTCCCGCCTGGGGCGACCCTCAGTCTCCGGCCAGCGTTCACCTCTCGCCGCATTATATCCAGAATGCCGTGGCCGAGACCCACGTCCCCAACCTGGTCACCGCGGTGCTGGGTGATTACCGCGGCTACGACACCATGTTCGAAACCGTGGTCATCTTCTGCGCCGGCGCGGCCGTGGTCAGCGTGCTGCGGAGGTCCAAGTCATGAAGCGCATCCAGGAGCTGGCGAAAACCCGGCAGCTGGGCGAGAGCCCGATTATCCAGGTTTCGGTGCGTCTGCTGGTCCCCTTCATCCAGCTGTTCGGCCTCTACATCATCGTTCACGGCCATTACAGCCCCGGCGGCGGCTTCCAGGGGGGGGTGGTGCTCGGCGCCTCCTTCGTGCTGCTGGCCCTCGCCTTCGACCTGAAGACCTCGCTGCGGCACATGTCGGAGAGGGCCAACGCCATCCTCGGCAACCTCGGGGCGCTGATCTTTACCGGCACCGCGGTTATCTGCGCCCTGCTGGGGGGGCTGTTTCTCGATTACAGCGCCCTCGACCGCATCATCCCCCTGGGGCCCATCGAGTGGCGCTCCATGGGGATCTTCATAGTCGAGGTCGGGGTTGGACTGGCGGTCATGAGCATCATGGCCTCACTGTACTGGGACCTGGGCAGCGGCGGCGAACTGGACGAGGGGCTTTGAGATGGAATCGGTGCTGAGCGTGATCGTGGCCAAGTACAACTACTGGGTCTACGTGGTGCTGATGATGATCGGGTTCTACGCCATGATCGGCAAACGCAACCTGGTCAAGAAGCTGATCGGCATGAACATCTTCCAGACCGCAATCATCCTGTTTTTTGTCTCCACCGGGGTGAAGCGCGGCGGCGGTATTCCCATCCTCGACAAGTACGAGGTGCTCGAGCACGGGGTGCGCGTGGCCTCCGTCGACAACCCCCTGCCCCATGTGCTGATGCTTACCGCCATCGTCGTTTCGGTCAGCGTCACCGGAGTCGCCCTGGCGATCCTGCAGCGCATTCACCGCGAGTACGGAACCCTCGAGGAAGACGAGATTCTGGAGAAGATCGGCCGATGAGCACCACCAACCTGCATATGTATGCCCTGGCGGCGCCGCTGCTGACGGCCTTTTTTGTCAACATCTTCGGCCGGCGCTCCGCCCGCGTGGTGACGACGCTGGTGCTGGGGGCGCTGTCGTTGGCGGCCCTGACCTCGCTGGCGCTGCTGGTCCGGGTGCTGCAGAGCGGCGCCTTCAGCTACACGGTGGGCAACTGGAAGCCCCCCTACGGCATCGAGCTGTACATCGATCCCATGTGCGCGCTGATGCTGCTGCTGATCAACCTGGTGGCCCTGGCCGCGGCCAGCGCGGCGCTCAAGAGCACCGCCCAGGAACTGCCCGGCCGCCAGCACCTGTTCTTCACCCTCTACCTGATCCTGATCGCCGGGTTGATGGGGCTGTCGATGAGCGCCGACGCCTTCAACCTCTACGTGCTGCTCGAGATCACCTCCATCACCAGTTACGGGCTAATCGCCATGGGCCGGGGCCGGGCGGTGCTCTCCAGCTTCAATTACGTGATCATGGGCTCCATCGGCGCCTGCTTCTACCTGCTCGGGGTGGGCTACTTCTACATCCTGACCGGTTCGCTGAACATGGCGGACATCGCCTCGATCATTCCCGGGCTGCAGGCCGGCGCGGCGCTCTCCACCGCCTTCGCCTTTCTGATGGTGGGGCTGCTGGTGAAGATGGCCTTCTTCCCGCTGCACGGCTGGCTGCCCAACGCCTACTCCCACGCGCCCACCGGTGCCGGGGTGATGATGGCGCCGCTGATGACCAAGGTGACGGTGTTTCTGCTGATCCGCCTGCGCTTTCTCATGTTTCCGCCCGAATACGAGTTCTTCACCCGGCTCGAGATCCGCTCGCTGCTGGTCTGGGCGGCGGCCGTGGCCATCGTCTGCGCCTCGGCGCTGGCCCTGGCCCAGCGGGATCTGCGGCGGATGCTGACCTACATCCTGATCGCCGAGGTCGGCTACATGGTGGGCGGCTTCTGGCTGGCCAACCTGCAGGGGATGACCGGCACCATGCTGCATATCGTCAACGATGCGCTGATGACCCTGTGCCTGTTCCTGGTGGCCGCGGCGATCGTCTACCGCACCGGCAGCCTGAGCTTCGACAGCCTGCAGGGGCTCTATCGGCGGATGCCGGTGACCATGGCGGCCTTCACCGTCGGCGCCTTCTCGATGATCGGGGTGCCGCCGACCTGCGGCTTTTTCAGCAAGTGGTACCTGATTCTCGGCGGGGTCGAGGCGGGGCAGTGGGGCTACGTGGCGGCGTTGGTGTTCAGCAGTCTGGTCAACGCGGTGCTGTTTTTCCGCATCATCGAGATCGCCTATTTCCGGACCGGGCACGGCCAAGAGGCGCCGCAGCTGGCCGAGGCGCCGCTGATGATCCTCAAGCCGCTGGTGCTCACCGCCATCGCCCTGATCGCGGTCGGCCTAGGCACCGGCCCGCTGGTGTCCGGCATCATCCGCCTGAGCATTCCCGGCGGTTTCTGAGATGCCGGTGGTTCTTGAACCGGGCCTGTCTCCGGCCTCCTTTTTCTTGCGGTACTGACCGATGTCTATGCAATCCTCCATTCTGCCCCTGGCGGCCGTGCTGATCTCCCTGCTCGGCACCGTCCCGATCATGCTCTCGGGGCGCAGCCCCAACCTGCGCGAATCCTGGACCCTGCTGGTGGCGGTGGGCAAACTTTGCCTGGTCGCCACGATGCTGCCGGCGGTGCTGCGCGGCGAGCAGTTCGTCTTCACCCTGTGCCAGGTGGTTCCGGGGGTCCCCATCGAGCTGCGGGTCGACGCCATGGGGATGTTCTTCGCCCTGGTCGCCTCCTTCTTGTGGATCTTCACCTCCCTGTATTCCATCGGCTACATGCGCGCCCTGGGGGAACACGACCAGACCCGCTATTTCGCCTCTTTCGCCATGGCCATCTCCGCCACCATCGGGGTGGCTTTCGCCGGCAACCTGCTGACCCTCTACCTGTTCTACGAGGTGCTCTCGCTCTCCACCTACCCGCTGGTGACCCACGAGCAGAACGCCGAGGCGCGGGCCTCGGGGCGCAAGTACCTCACCTACATCCTCGGCACCTCCATCGGCCTGGCGTTGCCGGCCATGCTCATCACCTATCAGCTGGCCGGCACCCTCGACTTCACCCAGGGAGGAATCCTCGCCGGCACCGGCTCGCCGGCGGTTCTGAGCCTGCTGCTGGTGCTGTTCGTGCTCGGCTTCGCCAAGGCGGGGATCATGCCCTTTCACGGTTGGCTGCCGGCGGCCATGGTGGCGCCGACCCCGGTCAGCAGCTTTCTGCACGGCGTGGCCGTGGTCAAGGTGGGGGTCTTCTCCATCCTGCGGGTGGTCTTCGACATTTTCGGCCCCGGGCTGCTGCAGAACCTCGATCTGGGCGTGGCGCTGACCTATTTCGTTTCGGTGACCATCCTGGTCGCCTCGCTGGTCGCCCTGACCCAGGACAACCTCAAGCGGCGCCTCGCCTATTCCACCATCGGCCAGCTCTCCTACATGGTGCTCGGCGCCGGCATGCTCTCGGCGGCGGGGATGACCGGCGGGGTGCTGCACATCGCCATGCACGCCTTCGGCAAGATCACCCTGTTCTTCTGCGCCGGGGCGATCTACGTGGCCAGCCACAAGAAATACATCAGCGAGATGGACGGGCTCGGCCGGCGCATGCCGGTCACCTACGGCGCCTTTTTCCTCGGCTCGCTCTCGATCATCGGCATGCCCCCCCTGGGCGGGTTTCTGAGCAAGTGGAACCTGCTGGTCGGCGCCCTGCAGGCTGACCAGCTGGTGCTGGTCGTGGTGCTGCTGGTCAGCTCGCTGCTCAACGCCGCCTACTTTCTGCCCATCGTCTACCGGGGCTTTTTCGCCAAGCCGAAGCAGGAGGGCGGGGCCGGAATCCAGGAGGCGCCGCTGCTGTGCCTGATTCCGCTGTCGGTGACCGCCCTGGGTTCGCTGGCCCTGTTCTTCTTCCCCGACGTGCTGCTGCAGCTGATCCGCCAGGCCCTTTTCCCGTAAGGGGATTCGATTCGCCATGAACGAAAAGAAGCAAGAAGCGAAAATCGTCACCGACTGGTTTGACCATCCGCGGAACCTGCGCCGTCTGCGCCTCGGCTTTTACATCGTGCTGGGGCTGCTGGTGGTGCCGGATTTCTTCATGCACAAACACACCCTGTTTTACCGGGTGGAGAGCTGGCCGGGTTTCTACGCCCTGTTCGGCTTCGTCTCCTGCGTCGCCATCATCGTGATTTCCAAGCTGCTCGGTTACCTGCTCAAGCGCAAAGAGGATTATTATGATTGACACCCTCCACCCTGCGCTGCTGTTCATCCTGGGGGCGGGGCTGCTCTGGCTGCTTCCCCTGGCCGGGCGCCGGGCCCTGATCCTGCTGGTGCCGGCGGCGGCCTTTGTGGTGATCACCCAGCTCGAACCGGGCAGCGCCTGGCATTACCGGATGTTCGGCTTCGACCTGGCCCTGCTGCGGGTCGACAAGCTCAGCAAGGCCTTCGGCTATGTCTTTACCATCAACGCCTTCGCCTGCTTCCTGTTCGCCCTGCACCTGAAGACCCGCCACGAGCACTCGGCGGCGCTGGCCTACATCGGCGCCAGCCTCGGCGCGGTCTTCGCCGGGGACCTGATCTCCCTCTACCTGTTCTGGGAAGTGATGGCGGTGACCTCGACCTTCCTGGTGCTGGCGCGCAACACCGAGCGGGCCAACGGCGCGGCCTTTCGCTACGTGATGGTGCATATCTTCGGCGGGCTCTGCCTGCTCGCCGGCATTCTGCTGCAGGTGCAGGCCAGCGGCTCGGTGGCCTTCGACGGCTTCGACCTGCGCAGCCTGCCGACCTACCTGATCCTGCTCGGCTTCCTGGTCAACGCCGCGGCACCGCCTTTCTCGGCCTGGCTCTCCGACGCCTATCCCGAGGCGACGGTCACCGGCGGCGTGATCATGACCGCCTACACCACCAAGACGGCGGTCTATACCCTGATCCGCGGCTTCGCCGGCTGGGAGATCCTGATGGTGGTCGGCTGCGTCATGGCCATCTACGGCATCATCTACGCCATCCTTGAAAACGACATGCGGCGCATTCTGGCCTACTCGATCATCAACCAGGTCGGCTTCATGGTCTGCGGCATCGGCATCGGCACCGCCATGGCGATCAGCGGGGTAGTGGCCCATGCCTTCTGCCACATCATCTACAAGGCCCTGCTGTGGATGAGCGCCGGCTCGGTGCTTTACATGACCGGCAAGAGCAAATGCACCGACCTGGGCGGGCTCTACAAGACCATGCCGCTGACCATGATCTTCGGCACTATCGGCGCGCTGGCTATCTCCTCTTTCCCGGGGCTCTCAGGCTACACCAGCAAGCCGATGATCATCGAAGCCGGGGTGCACGAGGGGCTCTACTGGGTCTGGCTGGTGCTGGAGATCGCTTCGGCGGGGGTGTTCCTGCACGCCGGGATCAAGTTCCCCTATTTCGTTTTCTTCGCCAAGGACAACGGCCTGCGCCCGGGCGAGCCGCCCCGGCACATGCTCGCCGCCATGGCCCTGCTGGCCTTTTTCTGCCTGTTTCTCGGCGTTTACCCTCAGCCACTCTACGCGGTCCTCCCCTTCGAGGTGGATTTTCACGCCTACACCTTCGAGCACACCCTCAACCAGTTTCAGTTGCTGATGTTCTCGGCCCTGGCCTTTTTTCTGCTGCTGCCGCTGCTCAAACGCACCGAGACCATTTCCATCGATTCGGACTGGTTTTACCGCCGGGGCGGCCGGTTGTTCTACGGGCTCGCCGACAAGGCGCTCAACGGTCTCAACAGCTGGGGCGACCAGCTGTTCATCAAGCGGATTCCCGGCCTGCTGGCGCGCTTCTTCGAGGAGCCCGGGAGCAACGTGCAGAAGCACGGCCTGCGGTTGCTGGCCGAGGCCGCCGGCGACGAATCGGAACTGCGCCAGCAGGAGGAACGAATCGAGCACCGCAGCCGGCAGGGCGCCTACCCGGTGGGGACCTGGGTGCTGCTGGCGGTGGTGTTTCTTACCGCCCTTGCCGTTTTGGTGATTCCCTGAGCCGGGCCCCCGGCCCGACCCGCCTGGGAGGTGTGCAGTGAAAAAGGCCCTGATCGCCGTCGACGGATCCCCCAATGCGCAACGTGCCGTTGAATATGCGGCGCAGATTTTGCCTCGGCTGGAAGAATGCGAGGCCTACCTGCTCGCTCTGGCGCCCTCCATCGCCGAGCAGAGCGACGAGCTCGACCCGGCCGTGGCCGAACCCGAACTTCACGGCGACGAGGATCACCGCGGGGAGTTCGAACGGCTGAGCACCGCGCTGGAGGCTTCCGCCGGTCTGCTGGTCAGCGCCGGAGTGCGGCCGGAGCGTATCAGCTCCAAGGTCCTCGGCCTGCGCATCAGCAAGGCCCAGGATATCGTCGACGAGGCCCGGGCCCAGGGGTGCGACACCATCATCCTGGGGCGCCGCGGGCAATCGCGGCTGCGTGCGCTGTTGCTCGGCAGCGTCTCCGCCGAGGTGGTGACCAAGGCCGCCGGACTCAGCGTCTGGGTAGTGGAGTAAGCTTCCGGCAACCTCTGATGCCCGCCCTCTATCTGCATGTCCCTTTCTGCCGTCGCAAGTGCCCCTATTGCGACTTCTATTCCCTGCCGGTCGCTACCGCGGCCCTCGCCGGCTACCCCGAACTGCTGATCCGCCATCTGCGTATCGCCGCCGCCACGGGTTGGCGGGGGCCCCTTGACACGGTTTTTTTCGGCGGCGGCACCCCCTCGCTGCTGCCGCCCGCCGCAGTCGCCGAGGTGCTCGGCGCCGCGCGGGAGCTGTTCGGCCTGGCTCCCCAGGCGGAAATTTCCATGGAGGCCAATCCGGGAACCCTCTCCTTGGAGTCGCTGGAGGGTTACCGCCAGGCCGGGGTGAATCGTCTCTCCCTGGGCGTGCAGTCCCTGGAGGATGGCGAGCTGCGCCGGCTGGGGCGTATTCACAGCGCGGCCCAGGCCCGCCAGGCCGTGGCCTGGGCCCGGCAGGCCGGCTTTGCCAACCTCTCTGTTGACCTCATGTTCGCTCTTCCCGGGCAGACGGCAGGCAGTTTGGCCCGGCAGCTCGAGGCCCTGCTGGAACTCTCCCCCGAGCATCTTTCCTGCTACGGTCTGAGCGTCGAAGAGCAGACCCCCTTTTACCACCTGCATCGCGAGGGAGGCCTCGAGCTGCCCGACGAGGAGACCTACGCGGAGCTGTTCCTGGCCCTGCACCGGAGCCTTGAGGCCGCCGGCTTCGAGCACTACGAAATCTCCAACTACGCGCGGCCCGGATTCCAGTGCCGCCACAACCTGCGCTACTGGCAGCGGCGCGGCTACCTGGGGGTGGGCGCCGGCGCCCATTCCTTTTGCCCGGCGGGGTTCGGCCGGCGCAGCGAGGTGCCCGGCGATCTCCAGGGCTATGCCCGGCAGCTGGCCGCTGGGCGTGATCCGGCGCGGCTGCTCGAGGAGTTCGACCAGCGCGGGGCCATGGCCGAAACCCTCTACCTGGGACTGCGCACCGCGCAGGGGGTGGACGAGAAGCGCTTCCGCGAGCGGTTCGGCTGCGGGGTCGCCGATGCCTTTCCCGAGGCTCTGGCCCGGACGGCCGGACAGCTGCGGCTGGAGCAGGGACGCTGGCAAATGGGGCTTTCCGGGTGGCTGGTCTACGACCACCTGATCAGCGCTTTTCTGTGAAAAAACCCGCAATTTTCCAGCCGCATTAGCCCTTGACAAAGGGGGGGGGGCGTTGTTATTTTGTGTTTCGTTAGCACTCCCGCTTGCCGAGTGCTAAGTCTGACCTGAAGGCCGGATTTTCCGGCTTGAGTTTTTTGGAGCGGGGCACGGGATGAGCGAGGAGCTCAACGAGCGGGGTCGCCGGATTCTGGAGGCGATCATCGAGGACCACATCATCTCCGCCGAACCGGTCGGTTCGCGGGCGGTGACCCGGCGCCACCCCTTCGGCCTTTCCCCGGCCACGGTGCGCAACGTCATGGCCGACCTTGAGGAGATGGGCTACCTGGTCTCCCCGCACACCTCGGCGGGGCGGGTGCCTACCGACAAGGGATACCGGTTCTATGTCGATTCCCTGCTGCAGGTCGGCCCGCTCAGCGAACTGGAGCGGCAGCGGATCGAAAAGTATTACCGGCTCGAGGGCTTGCGGGTGGAGGAGCGGCTGCGCGAGGCGGGCAAGGTGCTCTCGGCCATCTCCCACTACACCGGGCTGGTCATGGCCCCGCGCTTCACCTCCACGGTGTTTCGGCATATCGAGTTTCTCAAGCTCTCCCAGGGGCGGATCCTGGTGGTGTTCGTCTCCCAGTCGGGCCTGGTGCAGAACAAGATCATCGAATACCACGAAGAGATCTCCCAGGCCGAACTCGAGCAGATCACCAATTATCTCAACCGGACCCTCACCGGCCTGAGCATTCAGGAGGTCAAGGCGCGCATCTTCAAGGAGATGGCCGAGGAGAAGGCCCTCTACGACAAGCTGCTCAAGCGGGCGCTGCAGCTCTCCCAGGAGGCGCTCAACGAGGAGATGGGCGGGCAGCTGTTCATCGAGGGGGCCACCAACATCCTCGAACAGCCCGAATTCGCCGACGTCGAGCGGATGAAGCGGCTGTTCCGCACCTTCGAGCAGAAGGGAGTGCTGATGGATCTGCTCGACAGGTCCCAGCGGGCCAAGGGGGTGCAGATCTTCATCGGCAGCGAGACGGAAAACAGCATCATCGAAGGCTGCAGCCTGATCACCGCCACCTATTCAAGCAGTCGGGGCGCCATCGGTGCCCTCGGGGTCATCGGCCCCACCCGGATGCCATATTCCATGGTGATCCCCATCGTCGATTACACGGCCCGCCTGGTCAGCCAGGTTCTGGAGCTGGAGTCAGAGTAGGAGAAATCGAACGTGAGCAAAAAGCACAAAAAGGAACACGCCGAGACGCCGGCCGCCGAGGAGGCTGCCCCCCAGGCAGCGCCGGAGGCCGCCGCCGAAGCCGGGGCACCCGCCGAGCCCGCCCTGGAAGAGCAGCTCGCCGCCGCCCGCGAGGAGGCGCAGAAAAACTGGGATCTCTACCTGCGCCAGCGGGCGGACCTGGAAAATTTCCGCAAGCGCGCCCAGCGGGACAAGGAAGATACGGCACGCTTCGCCAACGAAGGGATCCTGCGGGAGATGCTCCCCGTCCTCGACAACCTGGAGCGGGCCGTGGAGCATGCCCGCCAGGAGGAGGCGAGCGGCAACGGCCTGCTGCAGGGCGTGGAGATGACCGTCAGCCAGTTCCAGAAGGCCCTGGAAAAATTCGGCGTCAAGCCGGTACAGGCCCTCGGTCAGCCCTTCGACCCGGCGGTTCACGAGGCCATTGGCCAGATCGAAAGCGCCGACCAGCCGGCCAACACGGTGGTGCAGGAGCTGCAGAAGGGCTACCTGCTCAACGACCGCCTGCTGCGCCCGGCCATGGTCATGCTGGCCAAGGCCCCTGCGGCCGGCCAGGAAGAGGCCGCCGGCAACGATTGACGCGCGGCGCCGACCAATCAACCAATTCAGCCAAGGAACATCACAAGGAGGATATAGATCATGGGTAAAGTCATCGGTATCGACCTCGGCACCACCAATTCGTGCGTTGCCGTCATGGAAGGGGGAGAGCCCGTCGTCATCGCCAACTCGGAAGGTTCCCGCACCACCCCCTCGATGGTGGCCTTTGCCGAAAGCGGCGAGCGGCTGGTGGGGCAGCAGGCCAAGCGCCAGGCGGTCACCAACCCGGAAAATACCCTGTACGCCATCAAGCGCCTGATCGGCCGCAAGTTCGATTCCGACGCGGTGCGCAAGGACATCGAGATCAGCCCCTTCAAGATTCTCAAGGCCGACAACGGCGACGCCTGGGTCGAGGCCCGCGGGAAGAACTACAGCCCGCCGGAGATCTCGGCCATGGTGCTGCAGAAGATGAAGCAGACCGCCGAGGATTATCTGGGCGAAGAGGTGACCGACGCGGTCATCACCGTGCCGGCCTACTTCAACGATTCCCAGCGCCAGGCCACCAAGGACGCCGGCAAGATCGCCGGCCTCAACGTGCTGCGCATCATCAACGAGCCGACCGCCGCCTCGCTGGCCTACGGCCTGGACAAGAAGAAGGAAGAGAAGATCGCGGTCTTCGACCTGGGCGGCGGCACCTTCGACATCTCCATCCTCGAGCTGGGTGACGGGGTCTTCGAGGTCAAGTCGACCAACGGCGACACCTTCCTCGGCGGCGAGGACTTCGACCAGCGCATCATCGACTACGTGGCCGACGAGTTCAAGAAGGAGCAGGGGATCGACCTGCGCAAGGACAAGATGGCCCTGCAGCGCCTGAAAGAGGCGTCCGAGAAGGCCAAGTGCGAGCTCTCCAGCTCCATGGAGACCGACATCAACCTGCCCTTCATCACCGCCGACGCCTCCGGGCCCAAGCACCTCAACATCAAGCTGACCCGCGCCAAGCTCGAGAGCATCTGCGGCGACCTGCTCAACAAGCTGGTCGAGCCCTGCAAGATCGCCATCAAGGATGCCGGCCTCTCGGCCTCGGAGATCGACGAGGTGATCCTGGTCGGCGGCATGACCCGCATGCCCGCGGTGCAGAAACGGGTCCAGGAAATCTTCGGCAAGACCCCCAACAAGGGGGTCAACCCCGACGAGGTGGTGGCCATCGGCGCCGCCATCCAGGGCGGCGTGCTCAAGGGCGAGGTCAAGGACGTGCTGCTGCTCGACGTCACCCCCCTGTCGCTGGGCATCGAGACCCTCGGTGGCGTGATGACCAAGCTGATTGAGAAGAACACCACCATCCCCTGCAAGAAGAGCCAGATCTTCTCCACCGCCGCCGACAACCAGCCGGCCGTATCGGTGCACGTGCTGCAGGGCGAGCGCGAGATGGCCGCCGACAACAAGACTATCGGCCGCTTCGAGCTGGTGGGGATTCCCGCCGCGCCCCGCGGCGTGCCCCAGATCGAGGTGACCTTCGACATCGACGCCAACGGCATCCTGCACGTCTCGGCCAAGGATCTCGGCACCGGCAAGGAGCAGTCGATCCGCATCACCGCCTCCTCGGGGCTCTCGGATGCCGAGATCGAAAAGATGGTCAAGGACGCCGAGTCCCATTCCGCCGAGGACAAGAAAAAGCGCGAGCTGATCGAGGCCCGCAATCAGGCCGATGGCCTGGTCTACACCACCGAGAAATCCCTCGCCGAGCACGGCGACCAGGTGGACGAGGAGACCAAGGGCAAGATCAAGTCCGCCCTCGAGGAGCTGAAGAAAGCCATGGAGGGCGACAGCGCCGAAGAGATCCAGCAGAAGACCGAGGCGCTGGCCCAGGCCTCGCACAAGCTGGCCGAGGCGATGTACGCCAAAGCCCAGGCCGCGGGCGGCCAGGAGGCCCCGGAGGCCGGCCCGGCCGGTGGCGCCAAGGACGAAGGGGTGGTCGACGCCGAGTTCGAGGAAGTCGACGACAGCAAGAAGTAGTTTCCCCCCCCCCCGGTTGAATAGTGTATAACCCTGCGGCAACAGGAGTCGGACCCGATCCGGCTCCTGTTGCCGTTCGCAGCATTGCAAGGCGCCATCCTGGACGGCCGCCTGCAAGGGAAGGACAAGCTTGGCCAAGCGAGACTATTACGAGGTGCTCGGGGTCAATCGGAACGCCAGCGAGACCGAGATTAAAAAGGCTTACCGGCGTCTGGCCCTGCAATACCACCCGGACAAGAACCCCGGCGACAAGGCGGCCGAGGAGCAGTTCAAGGAACTCTCCGAGGCCTATGCCGTACTTTCCGACGGGCAGAAGCGCGCCACCTACGACCAGTTCGGCCATGCCGGCCTGGGCGGGGGCGGCGGTTTCTCCTCCGAGGGCTTCGGCTTCGGCGGCAGCCCCTTCGAGGATATCTTCGGCGACATCTTCGGTGACATCTTCGGCGGTGGAGCGCGTCGCGGTCGCGGCCGCCGGGGCGACGATCTGCGCTACAACCTCACCATCAGCTTCGAGGAGGCGGCCTTCGGTCTGGACACCAAAATCCAGATCCCCCGCCACCAGAGCTGCGAGGAGTGCGGCGGCAGCGGCGCCCGCCAGGGCAGCGGCCCGAAAACCTGCGGCACCTGCCAGGGCGCCGGCCAGGTGCGCTACCAGCAGGGCTTCTTTTCCCTGACCCGGCCCTGCCCCGACTGCGGGGGCGAGGGCAAGATCATCGAGAATCCCTGCCCGGTCTGCCGCGGCGCCGGCAAGGTCAAGGGCAAGCGCACCATCTCGCTGAAAATCCCCGCCGGGGTGGAAACCGGCAGCCGGCTCAAGCTTAGCGGCGAGGGTGATCTCGGCAGCCACGGCGGCCCGCCGGGTGACCTGTATGTTGTCATTTCGGTGCGCGAGCACCCGATCTTCAAGCGCGAGGGGCAGGCGGTCATCTGCGAGGTTCCCATCTCCTTCACCCAGGCCGCCCTCGGCTGCGAACTGGACGTGCCGTCCCTGGACGGGAAAGTGCGGATTAAAATCCCCGCCGGAACCCAGTCGGGCAAGGTGCTGACCCTGTCGGGCAAAGGCATTCCGGTTCTCCAGGGGTATGGGCGCGGCGACCAACTGGTGGTGATCCGGGTCGAGACCCCCACCAAGCTCACCGGGCGTCAACGCGAGCTTCTCGAGGAGTTTGCCCGCGAGGGAGGCGAGGATGTCCATCCCATGGGCAAGGGGTTCTTCGACAAGGTCAAGGAGCTTTTCGGCTAATTTTCGTAAGGGGTAAGGCGTAAGGCGTAAGGGGATTTTCAGCCCGGATCGCTGCCGCCTCGCCGCTTTTTCTTAGGGAGGGGCCATGACGGGGTTCAGAGGGGTTCGCCTGCTGGTGCTGGCCGCCGCTTTCTGGGCAGTTGCCGCCAGTGCAACGGCGGCCGGGGTCGACCTGTTCGGGGAGCGGCGCCCGGTCACTACCGAGTCTTCCCTGCAGCAGGGGATCGAGCTGTACCAGGCCGGGCGCAGCGAAGAGGCCCTCGGCCTGTTGCGCGGCTTCGTGGTGCGCAACTACAATTCGCCCCAGCTGCCCACCGCCTACCTCTACCTGGGGCGGATTTTCTTCGATCAGGGGCGCCCCGACGAGGCGCTGCTCTATCTGGAGCGCATTCCCGCGGCCCAGCGGACCCAGGAGCTCACCCTGCTGGAGGGGGCGGCCCTGGTGCACACCGGGGAGGCCGAGCGCGGCTTGTCCCTGCTGCAGCAGGTTGCTCCCGATGGCCTGCCCTCCCGCGACCGCGCCCTGTTCTACGGCGCCATGGCCGAGGCCAAAGGCCGCCAGGGACGGCCCCTCGAATCCCTGGCCCTGCTTCACCAGGGGTTGTTGTCGACCGCCGCCCCGGAAGCGGAAAAACTGCTCGCCCAGGCCCATGGCCTGGTGCAGGGCCAGCTGAGCGACGCGGAGCTGGCGGAGGCCGCCTTCATGTTCCGCGGGACCCCGATCGGCGCCGACGTCAACCTCAAACTCGCCGAGCAGGCCCTGGCCGGCGGCGACCGGCAGCGGGCCCAGCAGCTGGCCGACGAGGCGGTGCGCAGCAACGCCGCCTTCCCCTACCGGGCCGAGGCGGCCAGCCTGCTTGACCGCAGCAGCGGCAGTTCCTACCTGCAGCGTGCGGTGGGCGTGCTGCTGCCGCTCTCGGGGCGTTACGCCACCTTCGGCCAGCTGGTCCGCCGCGGCATGGAACTGGCGCTGGAGATCCACAACCAGAGCGCCCCGGCCGTGCAGCTGCTGTTCCGGGACAGCGGCGCCGAGCCCGAAGACAGTGCCCGGGAGGTCGCCGAGCTGGCCAACGGCCAACGGGTCATGGCCATCGCCGGGCCCCTGACCGGCGGGGCCGCCGCGGCCGCCGCCACGCGGGCTCAGCAGGAGCGGGTGCCCCTGCTGACCCTCTCCCAGCGCGACGGGCTGCCCGAGACTGGCCCCTACGTGTTCCGCAACTCTCTCACCAACCTCCAGCAGGTCCAGACCCTGGTCCGCTACGCGGTGGGCGAAAAGGGGCTGCGTCGCTTCGCCATCCTGTTTCCCGAAAACAAGCTGGGCTACGAGTTCGCCGAGCTGTTCAGCCGGGAGGTCGAGGCCTTCGGGGGCCGGGTGGTGGCCCGGGAGGGTTATGCGGAGAAAGCCACGGATTTTCGCCGCCAGGTCAGGCTGCTCAAGGGGGAAAACCCCGACGCGCCGGAAAAGGAGGCCAAACCGGGGCAGGCTCCCGCCAGGCCGGAAGCCCCCTTTGATGCCCTGTTCATTCCCGACTACGCCGACCAGGTGGGCCTGGTCGCACCGCAATTGGCCTTTTACGGTCTCGACAAGCTTCCCCTGCTGGGCATCAACGGCTGGAACTCGCCCGACCTGCTGCGGGTGGCTGGGCGCTATGTGGAAGGGGCGGTCTTCGCCGACGGTTTCTTCCTCGCCAGCAGCAACCCCGTGGTGCGGGAGTTCGTCGCGCTCTACACCGCCAAGTACGGCGAAGAACCCTCGATTCTCGAAGCCCAGGGCTTCGATGCGGCCGGTATTCTGCTGAGTGTGCTCGATCGCCCCGAAGTGCGCAGCCGCGAAGATCTGCTCCAGGCCCTGACCCAGCTGCGGGATTACCCCGGGGTGACCGGGACCACCGGTTTCAATGGCCAGGGAGAATGCGAGAAGGGGCTGTTTCTGCTCCAGGTGCAGAACGGGGAATTCCGGCAGATCAATTGATAGTTCCGTGATTGGTGAATCGTGACTGGCGATTGGTAAAACACATAAAGCCCTGCCTTGGGAAACTGGCAGGGCTTTTTATCATCAGGGGTTTCGTGCTCCGGGGGCGACTATGGGGAATCTGGTTGGGAAAAATTGGCTGGGCGGACTGCTGCTGGTGCTGGGGTTCTGGTGGGTTGGGGGCTGCGCCCGGATTTCGGCGCCCGAGCTGGTCCTGCCGGAGGCGAGTAGCGCCACAGGCATCGCCGGAACGGTCAGCGACCGCGAGGGTGCGCCAGCCGTCGGGGCCTTTGTCTACGCCTATCGAAGCGCCAGGGGGGGCTTGCGCGGGCCGGCCGATTTCGAGGCCAGCGTGGATGAGGACGGCCGCTACTTTCTCGACCTGGTCGAGGGGCGTTACTACCTGGTGGCGCGTTCGCGGCACGGGGCGGCCATCGTCGGCCCGCCGAGGCCCGGCGATGCCTGGGCGCTGTTTGCGCACAACCCCGTGGAGGTCCGCCCGGGGCGGACCAGCCGGGCCGATTTCGTGCTGCAGGGGATCAGCCAGCCGATGCTGATGCGCGAGGGGACCCTCACCTCGGGGACCACGGGGTTTGCCGGGCGCGTGGTGGACGATTCGGGCAAACCGGCGACGGGCGCCTTCGCCATGGCCTACCGGGATGCGGATTTCCGGCGCATGCCCGATTTCACCTCCCCGGCGGTGGGCGAGGACGGCCGCTTCGTCCTCTATGTCCCCGAGCCGGGCCGTTACTGCCTGGCGGTGCGCACCCGCACCCGGGGGCAGCCGATGGCCGGCGAACTCTACGGCACGCTCGGCGAGGGGGAGGCGGGCTGCCGGCGCGTAGGGGAGGGGGAGCTGCTCGAGGTCGGCACCATCGTGGTGCGCCCCTACCGGCGCTGAGCCGGTAACCGAAGCCTCAGCGGCCCGGTTCCCCCAGCGCCAGCAGGGCGTGCAGCATCCGCACCCGGACCATTTCCACGCCCCGGGCGGCGGCCTGCTGCAGGGGGATGCCGTAGATCGCCTCGAGCTCCAGGGGGCGTCCCTCCAGCCGGTCGATCATCATGCTCGGCCGGTAGTGGTCCATGCCGTCGGTGAAACTGAGCATCCGCTCGACGAACTCCGCCGGCACCGGGCTGCTCAGCCCCTGGGCGTTGGCCCCGGCCACCACCTCCAGCATCAGGGCGCAGACCTGTTGGCGGGTCGGCGGATGCTCCAGCAACTCGGTGACGTCCTTGCCGGTCAGGGCGCACAGGCCGTTGAAGGGGACGTTCCAGACCAGCTTCTCCCACCGGGCCCGCAGCAGATCGGCCACCGCCTCGCAGCCCACGCCGCAGGCGCGGAACATCTCGGCAATGGCCTCGGCGCGGGGCGAGAGCCCGCCGGCGAATTCGCCGAGGCGGATGTTGCCCTGGCCCAGGTGCAGCACGGTCCCCGGCTTACCGCGGTTGGCGCAGAGAAAGGCGATGCCGCCCAACACCCGCTGCGCTCCGAAGGCGCCGGCCAGCAATTGCTCGTTGCCGAGGCCGTTCTGCAGGGTGAGGATGGCGGTGTTTTCCCCCACCAGGGGCCGCACCAGCTCCACCAGCCGATGGTTGGCAAAGGTCTTCAGGCCGACCAGCACCAGGTCCACTTCACCCAGTTCGCTCGCCTCGCGGGCCCCCGCCACCGACTCCAGGTGGAAATCCCCGTCCACCGATTGCACCCTCAGGCCGTGCGCCCTGACGGCAGCGAAATCCCTGCGCAGCAAAAAACGCACGTCCTGGCCGCCGCGCTGCAGCATGGCGCCATAGTAGAGGCCGAGGGCCCCGGAACCGATCACTCCAATCTTCATCCTGGGATGCACTCCATAGCTCGCTTGTTCCACGGTTTCGGGGTCAGAATTTCAGGCTGATGCCAAGGGCGGGGACCTCGCCGATCCGGCCCAGGGATACCCCGTAGGCGCCGCGCAGCTCCTGCTTCAGCTCTTCGCGCCGGTCGCGGTTAAAGCGGTGGGCATGGTTGGCGGCGTTGAAGATGTTGCCCGTGTACCAGCCGGCCTCGAAAAACAGCAGGATGCCGCCCACCACTTCGTTGCCGTTGTCGAAGGCTTCCAGGGCGCCCAGCAGAAACGCGGCGTTGAGGGCGAAGGCCAGGCCGGCGTCGCGTGGACGGCCGACGTAGAGCTGGCCGGATCCCGGCAGCAACGCCGAAAGCCCTCCGGCCAGGCGCGGGGACTTGCGCGGCAGGCTCTCGGCCCGCGCCAGTTCCCCGGCCAGGGCCGTGGCCTCGGGGCGGTCGGTCCCGAGCAGTTCGGTGCGGGCCTGGGCGAAGCGGTCCTGCTCGATCAGGCTCCAGGCCCCGCGGTAGCGGGCGGCCTGCCGGCGCGCCGGGTTGGGGGCGGCTTCGGCCAGCTCGGCGAAGCGCTGCCTGGCCAGTTCGAACTGGCCGCGGCGGTAGGGGATCTCGGCAAGCAGCTCCAGTGCGCTGCCGGCCTCGGGGGTGTCCGGGTATTTCCGGGCCGCCTGGCGCAGGGCCGCCTCGGCCTGCTCCCAGCGCTCTCCGGCAACAAAGCATTCGCCGATGCGCAAAGCCGCGCCGGGCGCCAGGGGCGAGGCCGGGTGATGGTGCAGAAAGCGCTTGTACTCGGTGATGGCCCGGTAGTAGTCCCCCTCGGCAAACAGGGCGTCGGCGAAGGAGTGGCCGCTTTCGAGAGCCGCCTCCCCGGCATGAGCGACGGGCAGGGGGGCGAACAGCAGGG
The DNA here is from genome assembly GCF_019704135.1 of Desulfuromonas versatilis. Classification (NCBI taxonomy): domain Bacteria; kingdom Pseudomonadati; phylum Thermodesulfobacteriota; class Desulfuromonadia; order Desulfuromonadales; family Desulfuromonadaceae; genus Desulfuromonas; species Desulfuromonas versatilis. Next base: position 4,574,511 of record NZ_AP024355.1, on the reverse strand, counting down.
CCAAAAGGAGGATTCCGGCGATGGGCATGATGAGAAAACCTTTCCGGCGGAATCCTAGCACGGGGCGCCTCCCGGCACCAGGTCAAAAAAGGGACGAGCTGGCTAAGTACTTGTTAAATGGGGACTTGGCCTTGACGGTTGGGGTTCAATATGATAACCTGACAAAATGCGATGGGAGGAATGACCATGTATAAAGTTGGCGATATGGCAGTATATCCCACCCAGGGGGTGGGGGTGATTGAAGCGATCGAATCGAAGGAGTTCTCCGGAGAAACGCACAATTTCTATATCCTGCGGATCGTCGATAGCGACATGACCATCATGGTTCCGGTCAGCAATGCCGAGCAGGTCGGACTGCGGGCCCTGATTACCAAGGAGCGCATCTCCTCGGTGTTCGATATCCTCGAGGAGAAGCCTGATAACGGCCTGGTGGTGGCCTCCTGGAGCAGGCGGCAGCGCGAGTACAACGAAAAAATCAAATCCGGCGACCTCTTCGAAGTGGCCGAGGTGCTCAGGGAACTCTACCAGATCAAGGAGGGCAAGGAACTCTCCTACGGGGAAAAGAAGGTTCTTGAGCTGGCCCGCAAGCTGCTGGTCAAGGAGATTGCCCTGGCCCAGGGAGCTGCCGAGGAGAAGGTCGTCGAGCGGGTCGAGAGCATTTTTCTCCATTAAGCGTGTTGCCGGCTGGCCTGGAGAGGGGTGATGCCCCTTTCGATAGACCGGCACTTCGAGGCCCCTTCCCGTCCGCCGGAGGCACATGAACGTCACTGTACTGATCCCCGCCGCCGGCATGGGCAACCGGATGGGCGCCGCTGTCAACAAGCAGTATCTTGCCCTGGCCGGCCGACCGATTCTGGCCCACACCCTGGCCCTGTTCGAGCGCCATCCCCGCGTCGACCATATCTACATCATTTCACCGACCGCCGAGATCGATTACTGCCGCAGCGAGATCGTAGCACGCTACGGCTTCGCCAAGGTGCGCCAGGTCGTGGCCGGCGGCGCCGAGCGCCAGGACTCGGTGCGCAACGGGCTGGAGGCCTGCGGCGCGGCGGAGACCGACGTGGTGCTGATCCATGACGGGGTGCGCCCGTTCTTCCCGCCGGCGCTGCTCGAGCCGGTGGTGGCCAGCGCCGCTTCGGTGGGGGGGTGCGTGGTCGGCGTGCCGGTCAAGGACACCATCAAGCAGGTGGCCGCCGGACGCATCGAGGGGACACCCGACCGGCGTGGCCTCTGGCAGGCGCAGACCCCGCAGGCCTTTCGCTTCGGGCTGATTCTCCAGGCCCATCGCCGGGCCCTCGCCGAGGGGTTCTCCGGCACCGATGACGCCTCGCTGTTCGAGCGGCTCGGGCTGCCGGTGGCGATGCTCGAGGGGAGTTATCGCAACATCAAGATCACCACGCCAGAGGACCTGGTCCTGGCGCGGGCTTTTTACGCCGATTCGGCAGAGGGCCAATCATGATGCGCATAGGTCACGGCTATGATGTGCACCGCCTGGTGGCGGAGCGCAAGCTGATTCTCGGCGGGGTGGAAGTCCCCCACGCCCTGGGGCTGCTCGGCCATTCCGATGCCGACGTGCTGCTGCACGCCATCTGCGACGCGATCCTCGGCGCCATCGCCGAGGGGGATATCGGCCGGCACTTCCCCGACACCGATCCCGCCTACCGGGGGATCTCCAGCCTCAAGCTGCTGCGCGAGGTCATCGCCCTGGCCGAGGCCAAGGGCTACGCCATCGGCAACCTCGACGCCACGGTCATCGCCCAGCGCCCCAAGCTGGCCCCCTACATCCGCAAGATGGTGGCCAACATCGCCGAGGCCTGCCACGCCGACATCCGCCAGGTCAACGTCAAGGCCACCACCACCGAGGAGCTCGGCTTCGAGGGGCGGGCCGAGGGGATCTCGGCCCACGCCGTGGTGCTGCTTGCCCCTATCGAGATCAGCCGCGAACTGGACGTGTGAACGATCCGACGCGCAGGCCAATCAACCCACCAAATATCCACTGAAAGGGAATAAGGGTTTTCTGAACATGTCGACGCCCGAGGTATCGCCCGCTGTCAATTTCATCCGCCACATCATCGATCAGGACCTGGAGACCGCCAAGTACGAGGGCCGGGTGGTCACCCGGTTTCCGCCCGAACCCAACGGCTATCTGCACATCGGCCATGCCAAGAGCATCTGCCTCAATTTCGGCCTGGCCGCCGCCTACGGCGGGGCCTGCCACCTGCGCTTCGACGATACCAACCCGATCAAGGAAGAGGACGAGTACGTCGAGGCCATCAAGGCCGACGTGCGCTGGCTCGGCTTCGACTGGGGGGCCAACCTGTTCTACGCCTCGGATTACTTCGAAAAGCTCTACCAGTACGCCGTGGCGCTGATCAACAAGGGCAAGGCCTATGTCTGCAGCCTGAGCGCCGAAGAGATCCGCGAGCACCGCGGCACCCTCACCGAGCCCGGCAAGGACAGCCCCTACCGCAACCGCAGCGTGGAGGAGAACCTGGCGCTGTTCGAAAAGATGCGCCGGGGCGAGTTCGCCGACGGCGCCCACGTGCTGCGGGCCAAGATCGACATGGCCTCGCCCAACCTGAACCTGCGCGACCCGGTCATGTACCGCATCCTGACGGCCCACCACCACCGTACCGGGGACAAGTGGTGCATCTACCCCATGTACGACTTCGCCCACGGCCAGTCCGACTCCATCGAGCGGATCACCCACTCGATCTGCACCCTGGAGTTCGAAGACCACCGGCCGCTCTACGACTGGTTCATCCGCGAACTCGGCATCTACGCCCCCCAGCAGATCGAATTCGCCCGCCTCAACCTGACCTACACGGTGATGAGCAAGCGCAAGCTGCTCGAACTGGTGGGGGAAAAACATGTCTCGGGTTGGGACGACCCGCGCATGCCGACCCTCACCGGGATGCGTCGGCGCGGCTACTCCCCCGCGGCGATCCGCAATTTCTGCGAGCGCATCGGGGTCGGCAAGAGCGACAGCCTGATCGACATGAGCGTGCTCGAGGACTGCGTGCGCGAGGACCTCAACGAGGTGGCGCCCCGCGCCCTGGCGGTGCTGCAGCCGCTCAAGGTGGTCATCGAGAACTATCCCGAAGGCCAGGTCGAGTATTTCGAGGCGGCCAACCACCCGCAGAAACCCGAGATGGGCAGCCGCCAGGTCCCCTTCTCCCGCGAGATCTACATCGAGCGCGACGACTTCATGGAGGATCCGCCGAAAAAGTTCTTCCGCCTGGCGCCGGGGCGCGAGGTGCGCCTGCGCTTCGCCTACTTCGTCCGCTGCGACGAGGTGGTGAAGGACGCCAACGGCGAGGTGGTCGAACTGCGCTGCAGCTACGACCCCGAGACCCGCGGCGGCTCTGCCCCCGACGGGCGCAAGGTCAAGGGGACCATCCACTGGGTCTCCGCCGCCCATGCCCTGCCCGCCGAGGTGCGCCTCTACGACCGGCTGTTCACCGTGCCCAACCCGGGCAGCAAGCAGAGCGACTACCGCGAGCAGCTCAACCCCGAGTCGCTGGTCAAACTCAGCGGCTGTCGGGTGGAGCCTGGCCTTGCCGAGGCGGCAGTCGGCGAGCCCCGGCAGTTCGAGCGGCTCGGCTACTTCTGCGCCGACCGGGATTCGGCGCCGGAGGCCCTGGTTTTCAACCGGACGGTGACCCTGCGCGACTCCTGGGCCAAGCAGGAGCAGGGCTGATCCGTCGCGCCCCGCCCAGGGGCCCCTGGCAGAAAGCTTGAGGGATGAAGGATTTTCGCATCCTGCTGGTTGACGAGGGGAGGGAGGAGCCGCGGCTGGCGCGGATTCTGAGCGGATTCGGGTGCCCCGTGGAGCGCTGCGCGGCCGATGAGAGCGCCCTGGCGGCGGTGCGGCATGCAGAGCCCGACGTCGTGGTGCTCGACCTGGGCGCAGGCGGGAGCGAAGGGCTGGTCACCCTGCGGCGCATCCTTACCAATCGCAGCACCCGCCATATCCCGGTGATCGTCACCGCCGCCCAGGCGGCCCTGGAGTACGAGCTGCTCGACGCCTTCGATTTCCTCGTCCACCCGGTCGATGAGCGACGCCTGCTGGAGGACCTGGCCCTGCTTGCCGGGCATCGCGGGGAGCGGGACGTCCTCCCCGAAGAGTTGCCGGGGCAGGAGCTCGAGCTGTTCCAGGATTACCTGCACCGCCACAGCGGGCTGCACTTCGACCGGCGCAACGCCAAACTGCTCGAGCGGGGGCTGGCGCGGCGCATGCGGGCGCTGGGCCTGGCAAGCTACCGGCGCTATTTCGACTACCTGGAGAACCACGCCGAGAGCCGCCGCGAACTGGGCAAGCTGCTCGGTCTGCTGACCGTCGGCGAAACCTACTTTTTCCGCTACTTGCCCCATTTCGAGGCGCTGGTCCTGACGGTTCTGCCCGAGGTCCTCAGGCGCAACCACGCCTCGCGCAGGCTGCGTATCTGGTCGGCGGGCTGTTCCACCGGCGAGGAGCCCTACAGCATCGCCCTGGTGCTGGCCGAACACTTTCCCCAGTTGGCCGGCTGGCAGGTGGAGATTCTTGCCACCGACGTCAACAAGCAGGCGCTGAAGGGCGCCCGAGAAGGGCTCTTCGGCCCCCGCTCGGTGCGCTTGGTCGAGCCTGGCTGGCTGGAGAAGTACTTTCGCCGCGAGGGACGTCATTTCCGGCTCGAAGCCGGGATTCGCGAGCGGGTGCGCTTCGAACCGTTGAACCTGCAGACCGGCAGTTACCCCGCGGCGGAGAACGGCACGGCGGATCTCGACATGATCTTCTGCCGCAACGTGATGATCTATTTCCGCCCCGAAACCACCCGCAAGATCGTCGAGCGTTTCGCCTCCTGCCTGCGGCCCCGGGGATACCTGTTTCTCGGCCACTCGGAAACCCTTATGAACATTTCCGAGCGATTTTCCCGGGTGAGCGCCGCAGGAGGTTTTCTCTACCAGTTGGACAGCGAGAAAGAGGGCCGTCACCTGCAACCCGAAGCCCAACTCAGCCGGCCGCCTGCGGCGGTTCGGGAGGAGCTGCCGGGGTGGCAGCCGGAACCCGGTTCCCGGCCCGCGCCGGCTCTGCCTGCCGCCCCTGCCACCCCCCTGCCGGCAGCTGGAGAGCCGCAGAGGGATTACCTGCAGGCTCGCGAGGCCTTCGACAAAGAGGACTTCGCGGTCGCCCAGGGACTATTCGCGCGGGTCCTCGAGGCCGAGCCCGGCCACGTCGGCGCCCTGCTGGGGATGGGTTTCGTGCATGCCAACCAGGGGCGCTACGAGCAGGCGCAGCTCTTCTGCGAGCAGGCCCTGGCCGAGGACGATCTCTGCCCTGAAGCGTACTTTCTGCGGGGCCTGCTGGCCGAAGGGCGCGACGACCCCGAGGCGGCCGCCGGTGATTATCGGCGGGCTCTGTGGCTGGAGATGAAGTTCATCCTGCCCCATTACAACCTCAGCCGGATCCATGCCCGGCTCGGCAGGCCCGCCGAGGCGCGGCGCGAGTTGCGCAATGTCATCCGGCTGCTCGAGAAAAGTCCGGCAGGGGCCCTGGTCCCCTGCTCCGGGGGGGTGTCCCGGGAGGTGTTTCTGGAGATCTGCCGGCGAGAGTTGGCTGCCGCCCCCGGGCCGGAGCGGGCCTCGCCCCCGGTTAACCCTGCGAAGAATAGGGGCAGCAGCCGATGAGTGAGCAGAAAAGGCGCCACAGGCCCAATGCCGAAGAGCTTCGGGAAACCCTGCGGCAGATGCGCGAGGAGTACTGGCAGGGGATCGACCAGCCACCCGCCGCGGAAGACCGGCAGCAGCGGGAAATCCTGGTCTTTCGCATCGGCGGCGAACGCTTCGCCGTCCCCTCTGTTTTGGCCCGCGAGGTACTGCGCCTGCCCCAGGTGGTCCGAGTGCCGATGGTGCAGGAGGCGATCCGCGGCATCATCAACCTGCGCGGGGAGATCGTCGCGGTCACCGATCTGGCCCGTCTGCTCGGCCAGGCGGCCCAGGAATTGGACCCCGCCGGGCGCCTGGTGGTAGTCCGGGCCGCGGGGATAACCACGGCCCTGCTGGTCGCCCGGGTCGAAGGCATCCGGCGGGTTGCCGCCGATGCCGTGGAGCCTCTCAGCCACGGTCTGGCCGGACTGCCGCGCGAAGCCGTCGAGGGCCAGGTCAGCCTCGAGGGCGAGTTGCTGGTGCTGCTCGATCTTAAGCAGATTCTTTGTCGCCCGGAGTTCGTGGTCGATCAGCAAAAGGGCTGACCACGGCCGGGGGCGCAGCGTTCAATGCGTCAATTTTCGGGCCGAGCCACCCGCCGGCCGACAGGGGGAGATTATCGTGAACTGGTACCGGAGCCGGCTTTCTGCAAAAATCGTGGTGCCGTTGATCCTGGTTTTGGTCGTGATTCTGGGGACCTTTGCCACTGTGCTGGTCCAGAAACGGGGAGCGGCCCTGCGCGAAACGCTGCTTTCCAAAGCGCGTGCCATGGCGCTGGTGGGGGCCAGCAGCATGGAGAGGGCCCTTGAAGACACCCTCGACAGCGGCGCCTTGAGCCGGGCGGAACTGTTCGATACCGACTACCAGCGCATCACCGAAGGGCCGCTGGCCGGGGCGAGCGCCCCCAAGTACCATACGGCCTATGACCGGCTGCTCGATGAGAGAATCCAGGCGGTACTCGATGTCTTTCTCGACGCCGATCCCATGGTGGAATTCGCCGTGCTGGTCGATCGCAAGGGCTACCTGCCGACCCACAACACCCGCTATTCACAGCCGCTGACCGGCGACCAGGCCCGCGACCTGGTCAACAACCGCACCAAGCGGATCTTCGACGATCCTGTCGGACTGGCCGCGGCCCGCTACGACGGCAGCGACGGCAACCGGGTGCTGCGCCAGGTCTACCGGCGCGATACCGGGGAGGAGCTCTGGGACCTGGTCGCCCCGGTTTACGTCAGGGGAGATCACTGGGGAGGCTTCCGTATCGGTTTCTCCATCGAGCAGACCGAGCGGGCCATCGCCGAGCTGCGTGACACGGTGCTGATCGCCATGCTGCTGGTGCTGCTGGCCGCCTCGCTGACCATCTACCTGATCGTGCGCCGGGTGACCCGGCCGCTTAAGGAGGTGACGGAGGTCGCCGAGCGGATCGCCGGGGGCAAGCTGGAGGAGACCATCGAGGTCGGCGATCCCGACGAGATCGGCCAGCTGGCCGAATCCTTCAACCGCATGACCCAGGGTATCGTGCGCAGCCTCAAGGGGGAGATCGAGCGCAGCGGCCACCTGCTGGCGAGCGTCAAGGAGGCCATCCAGCAGCTCTCCAGCAGCAGCAACGAGATCATGGCCATCTCCGCCCAGCAGTCCTCGGGGGCCAACCAGCAGGCCTCGGCCGTCCAGGAGGCGACCACTACCTCCGAGGAGATCGCGGTGACCGCCAAGCAGGTGGCGGAGAACGCCCGCAGCGTCGAGGCCCTCGCCGAGAAGGCCAGCGAGGCCACCTCCGGGGGGCTGCGGTCGGTACAGGATGCGGTCGGCGGCATGGGCCAGCTGCGCCAGCGGGTCGAGTCGATCTCCAGCGCCATGCTCGAACTGGGGGAGAACTCCCGGGAGATCGGCGGCATCGTCGAGATCATCGACGAGATCTCCGACCAGACCAACCTGCTGGCGCTCAACGCGGCCATCGAGGCGGCCGGCGCCGGCGAGGCGGGCAAGCGCTTCTCGGTGGTGGCCACCGAGGTGCAGCGCCTGGCCGAGCGGACCGTGGTCGCCACCAAGCAGATCAAGCAGCTCATCGAGGAGATCCAGAAGGCGACCAACTCCACCATCATGCTCACCGAGGAGGGAACCAAGGGGGTCGACCTGGCCAGCTCGCTGGTGGCGAAAATCTCCGAGGGGCTGGAGCACATTGCCAGGATGGTGGGCGAAACCACCCGCGCCGCCCGCGAGATCAAAGTCTCCACCCAGCAGCAGACCTCCGCCAGCGAGCAGATGGCCGAGACCATCGCCGAGGTGCGCGACGTGGCTGCCCAGGTAGCCGATTCTGCCGGCGAGACCGCCCAGGCCATCGCCGAGCTGAACGATCTCGCCGAGCGGCTGCGCAGCCTGGTGGAGGAGCGGGGCTAGGGTGAACGCCGAGGAGTTCGTCGCGACCTTTCTCCAGGATGCCGAGGAACACATCCGCGCTATGCGCGGCGACCTCCTCGCCCTGGAAAAAAACGGTTCGCAGCCCGAAACGGTGCGCGAAATCCAGCGCCGGGCCCACAACCTGAAGGGGTCGGCCCGGGTGTTCGGGCTCGAGGAGGTCGGCCAGGCGGCCCACGCCCTGGAGGACCTGCTGGCTCCGCTGGAAAAAGGGGGCGAGAGGCCTGCCCAGGCGTTGATCGATCAACTGCTCGCGGCCGTCGACGAGCTGGAGCGGCGCATCTCTCTGGCCCAGGAGCGCGGCGAAATCCTCGACAACCTGACCTCGATCCTGACCACCATCAACGGGCACCCCCCGTCGGGGGGGGAAATGGAAACCGGAGGGTCGGAACCGGCCACGGCCACGGTGCGCACCAGCACCGTCCGCCTCGACCGGCTGGCCAACCAGCTGGGGGAACTGCTCGGGGTAAAGGGGCGCTTTGAGAGTCTGAGCCGCCAGCTGGCAGAAGTGAGTGAGGACCTGGAGGCGTTTCTCGGGCCGCTGCGCCGCACCCCCCATCACGAGGCGGGCAAAGGGGTGCTGGGGGAGTTGCAGCGGCTGTGCCAGCAGATCGAGGGGGAAACGGCAGGTTTCGCCCAACTGGCCAGGGAGCTGCGCGGCCAGGCCCTGGCCCTGCGCATGCGCCCCTTCTCCTCGATCTGCGGCGAGTTCCCGATGCTGGTGCGCGACCTGGCCAGGGAACAGGGCAAGCAGCTCGAGCTGGTGATCCGGGGCGAGGAGGTGGAACTCGACCGGGCTCTGCTGGAGGCGCTCAGGCCGATGCTGGTTCACATGCTGCGCAACGCGGTCGATCACGGCATCGAGTCGCCCGCGGACCGGCAGCGGGCGGGGAAGAACCCGGGGGGGCGGATCGACCTTACCGCCCGTTACCAGGCGGGCATGGTGATGGTTTTCCTGCGCGACGACGGCCGCGGCATCGACCCCCAGGCGGTTCGCCAGGCCGCGGTGCGCCGCCGCCTGGTTTCGGCCGAGGAGGCCGCGGCGCTCACCGACCGGGAAGCGCTCTACCTGGTGCTGCGGCCGGGCTTTTCCACCCGCGAGCTGATCACCGACGTCTCCGGAAGGGGGGTCGGGCTGGACGTGGTGAAAACCAGTCTCGACCAGGTCAAGGGGAACCTGGAACTCCATTCTACCCCCGGGCAGGGGACCGAAATCGTCCTCAAGCTCCCGCTGACTCTGGCGGTGGTCGCCGGGCTGGTGGCCGACTGCGAGGGGGAGGCGTTTGTTTTTCCGCTGCACTTCGTCAGCCAGGTGGTGCGGCTTGGCGAAGGGGACCTGCTCAGCGAGGGGGGGCGAGAGGTGATCCGCCACCAGGGGCGCTTCGTGCCGCTGCTGGCGTTGCACGAGGTGCTCAAGATCCCCCCCCGCCGCCACGCCTCGCTGGCCGGGCGGATGACGGCGATCATCCTCAATTTCGGCGGACAGGCCCTGGCCTGTGCCGTCTCCGGCACCCTGGGGACCGCCGAACTGCTGGTCAAGCCCCTGGGGCCCCAGCTGAAGAACCTGCGTCTGGTCTCCGGGGCGACCCTGCTGGGCGACGGCAGTCCCGCCCTGCTGCTGTCGATCCCCGGGCTCTACGCGGCCCGCCAGGAGGCCCCCGGCGGCAGCCTGCGCCGGGAGCTGAAGGCCAGACAGGAGCCCTCGGTGCGCGGACGGGTGCTGGTGGTGGATGACTCGATCACCACCCGGACCATGGAAAAGAACATCCTGGAGTCCCACCGCTACCAGGTGGAGGTCGCCATCAACGGCCAGGAGGCCCTGGGCAAGACGGCTGAGCGCGATTTCGACCTGGTGGTCACCGACATCGAGATGCCGGGGATGGACGGCTTCGAGCTGACCCGCGCCCTGCGCAGCCAGCCGCGGACCGCCGAGATTCCGGTGGTCATCGTCACCTCCCGGGCCTCGGACGAGGATCGCCGCAGGGGGATCGAGGTGGGGGCCCAGGCGTATATCGTCAAGAGCCGTTTCGAGGAGGGGAAACTGCTCGATGCCGTGGAGGCCCTGATTGGCTGATCCGTTGCAGACACTTTCGAAGGTCCGGCCGCGATGATCAAGGTTTTGCTGGCTGATGATGCCCGCCTGGTGCGGCTGCTGCTGCGCGAGATGCTCGCCCGGGACCCGCAGATCGTCGTGGTGGGCGAGGCGGCCAACGGCCGCGAGGCCGTCGAGCTGACCCGCAAGCTGGCCCCCGACCTGGTGATCATGGACGTGGTCATGCCGGTCATGGACGGGCTGGCGGCGGTGCGCGAAATCATGGCCACCTGCCCGACGCCGATCCTGGTGCTCTCGGCCACCTGCAGCCCCGGCGACGGCAAGACCGCCTTCCAAGCGATCCGCATGGGAGCCCTTGACGTGATGGCCAAACCCGAGGGGGGCCTGCAGGCCAGCGAGGATTTCATCGGGCCGCTCCTGGAGAAGGTGCGCCTGCTGGCGGGGGTGCGGGTCATGCACCATTTCGGCGGACGCCGCAGGAGAGAGCCGAGCGCGGTGCCGCGGCTGCCTGGCGGCCCGCGGAGCCTGGTGGCGATCGGGGCTTCCACCGGCGGCCCCCGGGCCCTGCTCACCCTGTTGCAGAAGCTGCCGGTGGAGTGCGGCGCGAGAATCCTGGTGGTGCAGCATATCGCCAAGGGGTTCGCGCCCGGTTTTGCCCGCTGGCTCGACCAGGAATCCCCCTTCCGGGTCCGGCTGGCCCACAACGGCGATCAGCCCGAGCCCGGCCTGGTGCTGGTCGCTCCCGCCGACCAGCACATGGAGCTGCGCGGCGGCCGGGTGCTGCTCAGCGGAGCCCCGCCGGTCAACAGCTGCCGCCCCTCGGTGGATGTGCTGTTTCGCTCGCTGGCCGAAGAAGGGGCCGCCGGGGTGGTGGGGGTGCTGCTGACCGGCATGGGGCAGGACGGCGCGGCGGGGATGCTGGCGCTCAAGGAGGCCGGCGCCTACAACATCGTCCAGGACGAGGCGACCAGCGCCGTCTTCGGCATGCCCGGGGCGGCTATCGCCCGCGGGGCGGCCCACCGGACCCTGTCCCTGGAGAGGATTCCGGCCGCGGTGGCCGCGCTGGTCGGTACGCGGGAGCCTTTCAATTGAGCGGGCTCTGTGTTAGGTTTCAAGATCCCGGTCCATCCAGTTTGCGGCCGGAGAACGAACAGGAGATTTCAGCATGACCTTGCGGGTCTACAATACGCTCAGCGGCGGCAAGGAAGAGTTCCAGCCGCTGCAGCCGGGCAAGGTGGGGATGTACGTCTGCGGCGTGACCGTCTACGACTACTGCCACATCGGCCACGCCCGGGCCAACATCGTCTTCGACATCATCTACCGCTACCTGAAGTTCAGCGACTATGATGTCACCTACGTGCGCAACTACACCGACGTCGACGACAAGATCATCAACCGCGCCAATGAGCGGGGGATCGACAGCAAGGCGCTGGCCGAGGAGTTCATCCGCGCCTTCGACGAAGACATGGCCGCCCTCGGCCTGGAGTTGCCCACCCACCAGCCCAAGGCCACCGAACACATCGGCGGGATCGTCGCCATCGTCGAGCGGCTGATCGAGCGGGGGCTGGCCTACGCCTCGGCCGGCGACGTCTACTTCGCGGTGGAGAAGTTCCCCGGCTACCTCAAGCTCTCCAAGCGCAACATGGAGGAGATGCAGGCCGGCGCCCGCATCGCCCCCGGCGAGCAGAAGCGCAACCCCATGGACTTCGCCCTGTGGAAAGGGGCCAAACCGGGCGAGCCTTCCTGGGACTCCCCCTGGGGCCCCGGGCGCCCCGGCTGGCATATCGAGTGCTCGGCGATGAGCTCGAGCCTGCTCGGCGACACCTTCGACATCCACGGCGGCGGCCGCGACCTGATCTTCCCCCACCACGAGAACGAGATCGCCCAGAGCGAGGGGGCGAGCGGCAAGCCCTTCGTCAAGTACTGGCTGCACAACGGCTTCGTCAACGTCAACAAGGAGAAGATGAGCAAGTCGCTGGGCAACTTCTTCACCATCCGCGACATCCTCAAGACGTACGACGCCGAAGTGGTGCGCTTCTTCATCCTCAGCGCCCACTACCGCTCGCCCATCGACTTCTCCGACCAGAACCTGGAGGACGCCAAGCACGGCCTGACCCGTTTCTACGAGGCGCTGCAGGCGGCCGCCGAGGCCGTGGCCGGCTGTCCCGAGAGCGAGACCAAATCGGCAGAAGGGGCGCAGCTCGAGGTCCGCTTCCGCGAGGCGATGGACGACGACTTCAATACCGCCCTGGCCATCGGCCACCTCTTCGAGGGGGCGCGGACCATGAACCGGCTGATCGGCGAGAAGAAGTTCCGCAAGAACGCCGAGAAGGTCGCCGCGGTGCGCGACCTGCACCAGGGCCTGCTGCGCCTGGGCGGGGTGCTCGGGCTGTTCGGCTCCGAGCCGGCCGCCTGGCTGGAAAAGCAGAAGCTCGCCGCCCTGGCGACCCTCGAGATCAGCGCCGAGCAGATCGAGGCCGCCATCGCCGAGCGCCTGCAGGCGCGCAAGGACAAGGACTTCGCCCGCGCCGACCAGATCCGCGACGAACTGGCGGGCAAGGGGATCGAGCTGCTCGACGGTCCTGCCGGGACCACCTGGAAGGTGAAGTGATTTTATCACCACGAGGAACACGAAGGACTCGAAGATAGCAAAGACAAACCTTTAAAAGCGCAGAGGCGGTGACTTCTGCGCTTTTTTCTGTCTGGGTTTTTGTCCTCCTTCGTGGTCTTCGTGTCCTTCGTGGTTTAAGCTAAGGTTATGGCCAAATTCGTCCTCAAATCCGACTACCAGCCCCGCGGCGACCAGCCCCAGGCGATCCGCGAGCTGACCGAAGGGGTGCGCCGCGGCGACCCGGCCCAGGTGCTGCTCGGCGTCACCGGCAGCGGCAAGACCTTCACCATGGCCAACGTGGTCGCCGAGGTGCAGCGGCCGACCCTGGTGCTGGCCCACAACAAGACCCTGGCCGCCCAGCTCTACGGCGAGTTCAAGGAGCTTTTCCCCGACAACGCCGTCGAGTACTTCGTCTCCTACTACGACTACTACCAGCCCGAGGCCTACGTCCCGGTCACCGACACCTACATCGAAAAAGACTCCTCGATCAACGAGGAGATCGACAAGCTGCGCCACAGCGCCACCCGTAGCCTGCTCTCGCGGCGCGACGTGCTGATCGTCGCCAGCGTCTCCTGCATCTACGGCCTCGGCTCGCCCGAGGCCTACTACGGCATGCTGGTGCAGCTCGAGGAAGGGATGGAACTGGAGCGCGACCAGCTGCTGAAGCGCCTGGTGGAGATCCAGTACGAGCGCCATGACGTCGATTTTCACCGCGGCACTTTCCGGGTGCGCGGCGATACCGTCGAGATCTTCCCCGCCTACGAGGAGGACCGGGCGATCCGCGTCGAGTTCTTCGGCGACGAGATCGAGTCGGTCAGCGAGATCGACCCGCTGCGCGGACGGGTCATCGACCGCATCGGCCGCACCGCCATCTTCCCCGCCAGCCACTACGTCGCCACTCGGCCGACCCTCGAGCGGGCGGTCAAGGAAATCCAGGACGAGCTGCTGGCGCGCCTGCAGCAATTCCGCGGCCAGAACATGCTGCTTGAGGCCCAGCGCCTGGAGCAGCGCACCCTGTTCGACATCGAGATGATGGAGGAGATGGGTTACTGCCAGGGGATCGAGAACTACTCGCGGTTTCTCGACGGCCGGGCGGTGGGCCAGCCGCCGGCCACCCTGTTCGACTATTTTCCCGAGGACGCCCTGCTGTTCATCGACGAGAGCCACGTCACCGTCTCGCAGATCGGCGCCATGTACCGCGGCGACCGCTCGCGCAAGGAGACCCTGGTCAACTACGGCTTCCGCCTCCCCTCGGCGCTCGACAACCGGCCGCTGACCTTCGAGGAGTTCGAGGCCAAGGGAATCCAGACCGTCTACGTCTCGGCCACCCCCGCGAACTACGAGCTGGAGAAAGCGCAAGGCGTGGTGGTGGAGCAGATCGTGCGCCCGACCGGACTGGTCGATCCGCCCATCGAGGTGCGCCCGGCCAGAGAGCAGGTCGACGACCTGCTCCACGAGCTCCGCGCCGCGGTCAAGCAAGGGCAGCGGGTGCTGGTCACCACCCTGACCAAGCGCATGGCCGAGGACCTGACCGGCTACCTCGAGGAGCTCGGCATCCAGGTGCGCTACCTGCACTCGGATATCGACACGGTGCAGCGCATGGAGATCATCCGCGACCTGCGTCAGGGCAAGTTCGACGTGCTGGTCGGCATCAACCTGCTGCGCGAGGGGCTCGACATCCCCGAGGTGGCGCTGGTGGCGATCCTCGACGCGGACAAGGAAGGGTTTTTGCGCAGCGAGCGCTCGCTGATCCAGACCTGCGGGCGGGCCGCGCGCAACGTCGACGGCCGGGTGATCATGTACGCGGACAAGGTGACCCGCTCCATGCAGGCTTGCCTCGACGAGACCGAGCGGCGCCGCATCGCCCAGCTGGCCTACAACGAAGAGCACGGCATCACCCCGGCGACGGTCAAGAAGAGCCTGCGCAGCATCCTCGAGGACATCGCCGAGAAGGACTACGTGGAACTGCCGGTCGCCGCCGAGGAGCTGGAGCAGTACCATTCCGCCGGGGAGATCCGCAGGGAGATCGAAAGGCTCAAAAAGGAGATGCTCGCCGCCGCGGCCGAGCTGGAGTTCGAGAAGGCGGCCGAGCTGCGCGACAGGCTGCTGGCCCTGGAGAAGCGGGAGCTGGCGCTCGGGGGGTAGCCGCGTTCAGGCCGCCCCGTCGAGCAGATAAACCAGGGCGACGCTCAGCAGCACCAGCCAGGCGCCGGCGGCGGCCACCGTGGCGAACAGCGACCAGGCCTGGCGCCGCGAGGTCAGGGGGGCGCTGTCCAGATCGTCCCAGATCCAGAACAGCCGGGCCGGATCGGCGAACAGGGCCCGGCCGCTGCTGTCGCGAAACAGCCGGCCGAGCAGGCCGTTCACCAGAAAGTGGGCCAGCCTCTCCAGGTGGTGGCGCGGTTCGCGGCGCTTGGCGACGATCAGTTCGCTGCCGCGGCGGGCAAGCGGCTGGACATCCCCGACCAGCTGGATCATCTCCCCCGGCATCAACACCCCGTCTTCCGAGAGCAGGATCGCCCCGGCCGGCTCGACCAGCAGCCGGCCGCTGTCGTCGAGCAGCCAGAAGCGGTGCCCGGGATGGTCGCGGTCGGCCCCGGCATAGTAGACGCAGAGTTCGCCGCTGGCCGGGTGGACCAGCAGCTGGTTCAGGCAGGGCTGGACTTCGCCGCGCAGGTTGTTGATGCCCAGGGCCGCCGAGCGGATGTTGGCCACCGACAGATCGGCGAGCGCCCGGCGCAGCCGGAACAGGCGCCAGCCCCAGACGAACAGCAGCAGCCCGAGCAGGCCGCAGAGTCCCACCGCGCCGGCCAGCCCGACGGTGCGCCAGGCCGATGTGGGGGGCCCGGGCTGCGGCGGCGGGATCTGCTGGGGTTCGGCCAGCCGGGCGCGGATCTCGCGGATTTTCCGCTCCAGCCTCCAGGCCTTGTCCCCGGGCTGCTGCAGCAGCCCCTCCAGCAGCAGCGCCACCGCTTCGCTCTTCCCAGTCAGCAGGGACTCGAGGGCCGCCTCGCGCACCCGCGGATCCCCGTCATAGGCCAGCCGCCCCAGCGCCTCGATCACCCGCGGATCTTCGGTGCGATAGGCCAACCCGGCCGCCACCAGCTGGCGGGTGCGGGCCTCCATCCGTTCCACCCGCGGCAGAATGACCCCCAGCGATTTCCAGTCCAGCCGCCCCTGCTTGGCAAAAGACCCCTCCACCGCCTCGTGCCAGCGGGCCGGGTCGCCCTGCTCGAGAACCCGCGCGTAATCGCTCTGGCCCTTGGCAAATCCCAGGCTCGGCAGCAGCAACAGGCAGACCAGCAGCAGGCGAATCATCGGGCCACCTCCCCGGCGCGGGCCGGCAGCGGCAGCTCGAGGGCGATTCCGGCCGGCCCGGTCAGGGTCAGTTTCTCCGGTCCCGGCCCGACCGCCAGGTCGCCCCGCGGAAAAAGCCGCAACTGCAGGGACTTGACGGCGCCGGCCGGAATCAGCTGCTCGCGCTGGCGGCGGTGGAACATCAGCTCCACCGGGGTTCCGTCCAGCTCCGCCTTCCAGCTGAGCTTGCCGCTCTGCCGGTCCAGCATGGCCAGGCTGAAGGGCCCAGGGGAGAGGTTTTTCACCTGCAGATCCATCAGCAGAAGGTCTGCTGATTGGCTGGACCAAAGCAGCCGCGCCCTGGCGGCCAGTTTTGCCTGCCGAGGGAGCTTGCCGGGTTCTCCTTGGCCGCTGATGAGGCGCAAGCGCTCGATCCAGCCCTTTTCCGCCTCGCTCAGCCCCCCGCCGGCAGGAGCGGCTCGGCGCTCCAGGCGGGCGCGTACCGCGTCCGGAAGGTACAGGTGGCGCGACCAGCGGCTGGCGCCGAGGGTGCCTCCCAGGCGCGGAAGGCCGCAGCGCAGGTAGCCATCCTCGATCTGCAGCATCACCCGGGGGCGGAAAAATTCACTGACCAGCCCGCCGAGCGCCGCGCCGGCCAGCCCGACCAGCAGCGAGAGGATCAAACCGGGGCCCCCGCCGCGGTAGAACCCGGCCAGGGCCGCGGCGGCGAAGCCTGCTCCCAGAACCGGCAACAGCTGCAGAAGGGGCTGGAGCAGGCCCCTGGCCGCAGGTTGCCAGCGCAGGCTGATCCGCTCGCCGTCGCTGGCCAGCTGCCAGTCGGGCAGGGGCGGGCGGGGCAGTTCGAAGCTGCGCTGCCGCCCGAAGGGATTGAGGGTCAACCAGTGTCTGAGCAGCAACCAGGCGAAGGGGAGCAGGAGCAGCAGGTGGAAGGTCGCTTGGTCCTGGTTGCCGGCTGAGACGGCTATCCAGACCTGCAGCCAGAGGGGCCAGGCGATCCAGCCCAGGATCGCCGTGGAGAACAAGGCGCTCAGCCGTCGCTGCCGCCTGGCCGAAGGGCGCAGCAGGTTCCAGGGGAGCGCCCACTGTTCGATGACCAGCAGGCAGCCCAGCAGAAGCAGCACCAGGCCAGGCCAGACGTTGGCGAAATCCACCAGGTTCCGGCGCAGCGCCTGCGTCAGGGCCGGGGTGCCGAACCAGAGCAGCAGTGGGGCCAGCAGGGCCAGGTTGGCCCCACCCAGGCGGGCGAAGCGGTTGCCCAGCTGTCCCGGCAGGGGTTTGTTCTCCTTGCAGAAAAACCCGATCAACAGCAGCAGATGGCAGCCGGTGGCGAGCAGGTAGTGCTGGCCGAAATCGCCGAGCGCTTCATCGTACAGCAAAAAATCGCCGAGGAAGCCGCTGACCAGCAGAAACTGCACGAACAGGTTGAAGCGGTAGGGCTCGAAGACCCGCCAGAGGTTGAAGATCAGCAGCAGCCCGAGGCCCAGGGAAACCACGAGGCCAAGCCGGTGCAGCCACTTGAAGATGCTGATCCCGTGGGCAAAACCGTCCCTGAAACCCCAGCTCATTTCGAAGCGGAATCCCCGCCAGGCGCTCCGGCCCGCCCTTTCCGGCAGGTATTCGGTGAAGCTCTTGAACAGCTGCAGCTTCTCCAGCCCCAGGATGGCCTCGCCCGCGGCCTTTTTCACCCAGTAATCGGGGTCCTGGAGCAGGGGGCGCAGCAGCGGGATGGCTTGCGGCTCAAGCATCTCCTCCAGCTTGTAGATCGCCTGGCGCCGCGCGTAGGGGTCAGGCGAGGCGAGAAATTTTCCGATCAGGGGAAAGGCGGCGGAGCCCAGATATTCGAAGTGGTTCATCACCGCGTGCGGGTCCTGGGTGCCGACCAGCGAGGCCAGGGCGTCGATGGCCTCCGCCGAGCCGATCCGCGCCAGCGCGTAGTTCGCCTCCCAGGCCAGTCCCGGGTGGTTCAGGAACTGCCGCAAAAACGGCACTACCCGCGGGTTGTCGGCGGCGAAGCGGTTGGCCAGCAGCGCTTGCATCACCGCGCTGTAGACATATTCATCCCGGGTCCGGCCGAGTACCTCCAGGCAGGCATCGATGGCCGCTTCCCGCGCTGACTGACTCAGCGCGCTGATGGTCCGCATCCGCAGGTGATTGTCCGGGTGCAGCAGCAGCGGCGCCAGGGTGCGCATCGCCTCGGGGGCCTGGGTTTGCGCCAGCGGCCAGATCAGGTCGTCCCGGCGCTCCCAGTCCGTTTCCCGGTGAAATTCATCCAGCAGAAAATCCGCCCGCCCCAGGGCACCGAGGGCGGCGTAGACTTCGCTGCGGTGCCGGGGGTTCTGCCCAAGGTAGGCGATCAGCTGCGGGGCGGCGGCCGCCGCCCGGCTTTTCTCCAGCGCTGTCAGCAGCGCCCGGCGCACCCCGGGGACATCGCGCGGATCGCCCTCCAGGCGCAGCAGCAGTTCGGCCATGGCCAGCGCCCCGGGTTCCGCTTGGAGCTCACCCAGGGTGCCGGCGATAAACCGCAGCTTTGCCGGGTCGAAGGTGGTCTCAAGATCGGTGATCAGCAGGGGGATGATCGGCTCGCCCCAGCGCAGCAGTTTCCGGCGGATCTTGTCTTCGACATGGCGGTGGGTCTTCGGCCCGGCTCTGCCTAACAGCTTCCGGTAGCCGTCGGCGCTGAAGGGCCCGGGGCGGTCGCTGCCCAGGAGTAAGACGAAGTCGTTCAGGGAGCGCAGGTAGGGCTGCCCGGAAACCCGGTAGGGCGAAACGGTGAAGAACGTCAGGCCAAAGGCGCCGAGCAGGAGAATGACGATGCAGCTGGTCAGCAGAAAACGGCGCACGAGTGAGCAGACTCAAAAAAGGTATAATGGGAGCTTAGCAAAATTCGTTCAGTCCAATTTCGTCACCAAATCCTGTGGCCCATTCTGCATGATTGAGGTTAAAAAATTGATTTTCTATTTAAGCAGATAAAATTCTGCCAGATACAGGAGATTATATTGATATGTTGGGGCTACAAAAAAGCGGGACCAAACGGCCCCGCATTTTTGTCTAAGAGGTGCAATCAGGGGAATACAGGTGTCAAGGTAAAGCCACGCGCATGAGCATTGATACTGAAAGAGTCTCCTGCGACAACACCGTTTTCATTGATAGCAGTGCCTCTGCTGAAGAACAAGTCTGGGTGAAAAGGGTAGCTGTAATTTGGAGGAGAATGTGCGCCAAGATCGTAAATGGCACCGTTACGCCAAAGGAACCCATGCTCCACAACTCTGCTGATGTTCCCCTCGCTGTAGGTATTGCTTGTCTCGGAAGTGCCGATGACAAGGCCCTGATCGTTGATGGCTGCTACTGTGCTGGTTGAGCCACCGAGGGTACCAATCTCCTGAAACACCCCATTCTTGTTTAGGTCCAAATGCCAGATAAATGCCTTGCCTCCAGAGTTCCCCACTACCTGATCGTTGTTGTTGATATCAACCACGACAACCGTGTCACCGGTGGGGTTGCTGATGGGGTACATGACACCGCCCCGCCAAAAGAAGCCTTCGTTACCCGAGTTGCCGATTACATGTCCAGAGTTGTTGATGTCCACGGCTTGGGTCGAGGCTCCACCCAAGGAGTTAAGAGAGGCTCGCCCCCCATTGTTGAGGTCGAAAAATGCCGCCGTATCGCCGGAATTGACAACTCCCTGGCCGTTGTCATTGAGAGCTACGGCGGTGGAACTGGTGGCCCCCAAAATGGACGGGACTCTTAATAGTCTCGGGACATCAAACGCTGGCAGGGTGGCACCGCTTTCATCTTGCAAGTCGCTGATGGTTTCGAAGGTAACCCCATCCCAATAGTAGGCCCATCTCCCATCTTCATTATCAGCGGTGAGCAGTACCTCGCCGTGGGTATTGATGTCAACAACGTTGGAGTATTCTTTGATTATCCGCTTGTTGTCGTTGTCTGTATAGTTTGGAGGAGTAAGATCGATGAAGGTATCGGATGTCGAATCCCAGATATAGGCCCGGGATTCACTTTCTCCCGTTTTTGTGAAGGAGTTCCCGATAACCAGCCCGCTGTCAGTAATTTGAAGAGGGTTAGTGACCTCAAAGGTGTTGTTTGATGGAGTGGTTTTCAGTCCGAAGTAGTCGTCATAGGCACTTGGGTGCCCGGGAATTATGGTCATGCTATCTGGTGAGGCAGGGTCCCAAAAAATGGGCACGCTCATGGAAGAGCCGATAATCTGGCCCAAAATGTTTATGTCAATCGTCTCGGTGTCATACCATGCGTCGCCACCTGCACCGAGAAGGTCACCAATGTCGGTCAAAGCACCGAGCGTGCCGACACCTGTAACCGTTCCTCCACCGGTGTTGTCTGCAGTACCGCCATCCGTCCCACCGTCGGTCGTTCCTCCGCCGGTGGTGCCGCCCAGAACCGGCGAGTCGCTGCCACCGCCGCCGCTGCCGCAGCCGCCGAGGGCCAGGGCCGCCATCATACAGATTGCCAAAAGATACTTCCTGCTCATCTCGGATTACCTCCCTGATGGGTGTTCAGCCCACCAATTCTTGGGGGAAAATCAGAATACGTACTGGATGGAGCCGCCGACCGAAGCCTTGGTGCGGTATTGGCCTTCCAGCTCGATGTTCATGCCGTTCTTCAGCGGCCAGCGGATGCCGACGAAGCCGCCGAAGTTGCTGTCCTCCTCGACGGTGCCCGAGTCGGAGGTTGCGCTGCTGACATCCAGGTCGACCTCACGGACGAAGAAGAACGGGCCGAAGTAGAGCAGGGCGCCCTCGATTTCGGTGTGCAGGGCGATGCCGCCGTTCAGTTCGTACATGCTGTTGAACTCGAGCTTAGCGGGGGTGCCATCGATCAGGCCGCTGTCCTCGTAGGTGTCAAAAAAGTAGCTTCCCTGGGCGAAGATCCCCATGGCGATGGGCCGGCGGTCGGTGAGCAGGGCCCGGAAGCCCAGGGTACCGAAGGGGAGGTAGCCGTCCTCGAAATCCTCGTCGTCGAAAATCCCCTCGATGTTCAGGTCGGCGGCGCCGAGCTGACCGTAGATCTCTACATTGTCCGTGATGCCGAAGCCGGCCTGGGCGAACCCGTTGACCTGTTCAACGTCGATCCCTTCGTTTTCCCATTCGGCGCTGTAGACGTGAATGCCGGGGCCGAGGGAGAACTGCCCGCCCTTCATCACCGGCTTGGCCGGGCCGAAGGGACCGGCCAGGGCGACGCTTCCGCCGAAAAACAATGCAACCAATGCAAGAACCAGAACCCTCTTCATAGAACCGCTCCTTCTTTCAAATAGGATTAAATGTCGACCCAAATCTCTACCATAAGTGCCGATTTATGGCAACTTGTTAAGGATTTGGCGTCAAAAAAAGTCAAATTGTTGGACGGATGGAAAAGTTTCATGGCATTACTGCAATTATTCAGCCATTATTTTTTGTACGGGAACTCCTCCTGGGTCGGTCGTCTGCCGCTCTGGCAGCCGGGCGGGCGGCAAGAATCTGTGGACCGTCCGCCGGCGTGCCGGATGCGGGTCCGCAAATACCTGTTATCCTTATTGCAAAAAACCATTTTCCGATTGCTGAAAGGTTGAAATCATTATGAGCAGGCAAGGCGCTGAAGAGAAACGCTCCCTGGAGGTCGCCGAGGCATCGCGGGAGACCGAGTGGCAGAAGCCGAGTTTTGTCGGCGAAATGTTCATGGGTCGGCTGCATACGGACCTGCTGTTTCCATTTCCCGAGCAGGACCCGGAGGACCGTCGCCAGGCGGATGAGCTGCTCGAGAAGCTGCGCCGGTTTCTCGCCGAAAAGGTCGACGCCGATCGCATCGATCGGGAGAAGGAGATTCCCGCCGAGGTCTTCGCCGGCTTGCGGGAGCTGGGGCTGTTCGGCATCAAGATCCCCAAGGACTACGGCGGACTGGGGCTGTCCCAGATCAACTACAACCGGATCATCCAGCTGGTGGCGAGCCACTGCGCCTCCACCGCGGTCATGCTTTCGGCCCACCAGAGCATCGGCGTGCCGCAGCCGCTCAAGATCTTCGGCACCGAGGAGCAGAAGAAGAAATATCTGCCGCGGCTGGCGGCTGGGGAGATCAGCGCCTTTGCCCTGACCGAACCGGATGTCGGCTCCGATCCCTCGAGCATGACCACCACCGCCACGCCCACCGAGGATGGCGCCGCCTACCTGATCAACGGCGAGAAACTCTGGATCACCAACGGTCCGATCGCCGACCTGCTGATCGTCATGGCCCGCACCAACGATCCCAAGGCCGAGCGCCCCGAGATCACCGCTTTTATCGTCGATGGCAAAGCCGAAGGGTTCTCGGTGGAGCACCGCTGCGACTTCATGGGGCTCAAGGGGATTCAGAACGGGCTGCTGAAGTTCAACAACGTGCGGGTGGGCCGCGAGGATATCGTGGTGGGGCTGGGCGAGGGGCTGCGCCTGGCCCTGCGTACCCTGAACACCGGCCGGCTGACCCTCCCCGCGGCCTGCGGCGGCACCATGAAACAGGCCCTGGCGATGGCAGTGCAATGGGCCAACGAGCGCAGCCAGTGGGGCGCGCCGGTGGGCCACCACGAAGCGGTGGCGGCCAAGATCGCCCGGTTGGCGGCCGAGATCTACGCCGTGGAGAGTCTTACCTGGCTGACCTCGGCCATGGCCGACCGGAGCGAAACCGACATCCGCCTGGAGGCGGCGATGGCCAAGCTGTTCTGCACCGAGGCGATGTGGCGGGGGCTGGACGAGGCGCTGCAGATCCGCGGCGGCCGCGGCTACGAAACCGCCGACTCGCTGAAGGCCCGGGGCGAGGCGCCGATGCCCATGGAGCGGCTGCTGCGCGACGCCCGCATCAACCTGATCATCGAGGGGACCAGCGAGATCATGCACCTGTTCATCGCCCGGGAGGCCCTCGATCCCCATCTCAAGGTGGCCGGCGCCTCGGCCACCTCGAAGAAGGTCGACGTTCTGGGCGCCGGCAAATTCTACGCCCGCTGGTATCCGCCCCTGTGGCTTCCGCGGTTCCAGACCCCCGGCGCGCTGCAGCTTCCGGGGGGCCTGGGCCGGCACCTGCGGTTCCTCGAGCGGGCGACCCGGCGCCTGGCGCGCGATCTGTTCCATATGATCGCCCTGCACCGGCAGGGGCTGCAGCGCAAGCAGAAAGTCCTGGGTCGCCTGGTAGACAGCGGGGCCGAACTGTTCGCCATGGCCGCGGTCCTCTCCCGGGCGGCCGCCCCCGGTGCGCAGGCCGGCGAGCTGGAGCTGGCCGAACTGTTCTGCCGCCAGGCAAGGCGTCGCCTGGCGCACCTGCACCGGGCGGTCTATCTGAACGACGACCGCTTCGCCTACCGCTGTGCCAGGCAGGTATTGGAAGGCCGCTTCCCCATACTGGAGGAGAACATCCTCAGCACCTGGAAGGGCGAGGCGGACCGTTCATGAATTCCGGGCAGGACATCGTCATCCTCGGCTCGGGCACCACGGCCTTTGCGGCGGCCCTGAAGGCCTCGCAGCTGGGCGCGCAGGTGCTGATGGTGGAACAGAGCCACTTGGGCGGAACCTGCGTCAACTGGGGGTGCATCCCCAGCAAGACCCTCATCCACAAGGCCGAAGCCTATTTCGAGGCCCGCCGCGGCGAGCCCTACGGGCTGAACCTGAACGCCGCTCCGGTCGACTGCGGTCAGCTGATGGCCGCCAAGAACGCCGCGGTCAAGACCCTGCGCCGGGAGCATTACCAGAAGGTGCTCGACCAGAACAAGGATATTCACGTGCTGCGTGGTCACGGCCGTTTTCTCTCCCCCCGGGAGATGCAGGTGGGGGCGGAAATCCTGGTCAGCGACCGGTTCCTGATCGCCTGCGGCGGCATCCCGCGAACGCTGCAGATCCCGGGACTGAGCGAGGTGGGGTATCTCAACAGCTATTCGGCCCTGCACCTGCCCTGCTTTCCCCCCTCGCTGCTGATCATCGGCGGCGGGGTGATCGCCCTGGAGATGGGGCAGATGTTCGCCCGCTTCGGGACCCGGGTGACGATTCTCGAGCGGGGCGATCGCACCCTCAAGGAGTTTGATCCGCGACTTACCGGGATCTTCGAGGACGTGCTGCGCCAGGAGGGCGTCGAACTGGTGTTCGGGGTGCAGAGCCGGCGGGCCTTTCGGGAGGCCGGGGAGAGCTGTCTGGAGGTGGAGGTCGAGGGCGAGCAGCGCATCTACCGGGCCGAGCAGATCATGCTGGCTGTGGGCACCGCGCCGGCCACCGAGGGGATCGGCCTGGCCGAGGCCGGCGTGCAAATCAACGATGCCGGCTTCATCACCACCGACGAGGAATGCCGGACCACGGCACCGGGGATCTGGGCCGCCGGCGATGTCACGGGCCCCCCTCTGATCGCTCCCGCCGGGGCACGCGAAGGGGAGGTCGCGATAGAAAACATGCTCGATCCCGCTCGCCACCGGCGCATCGATCACCGCAACACCCCGATGGCGGTCTTCGTCGATCCCGAGTTCGCCACCGTGGGGCTTTCCCCCGACCAGGCCCGGCTGGCCGGCAAGGATGTGGTGGAGACCTGGCTCGACCTGCAGCAGGTGGCCAAGGCCCATGTCATGGGCGGACGCCGGGGGGGCATCCTGCTTTGCGCCGAACAGGGTTCGGGCCGGGTGCTCGGGGTTCAGCTGCTGGCGCCGCGGGCCGCCGACATCATCCACCAGGCGACCCTGGCGGTGCGCTTCGGTCTGACGGTCTTCGACCTGGCCGAAACCGTCCACGTCTATCCGACCATCAGCGATGGGCTGCGCCTGGCCGCGCTGGACAATGTCCGCCGGCAAACCGCCCCCTGAAACCCGCCGGCGGGCCGCTGCCGCCGGCAAGGCAGTTGCGGAATCGGCGGAAATATTTATCCTGAACAGGCAGCCCCAACGGCGGCTGCCTTTCCATTTTTTCTTTCAAGGAGAAATCCATGGGTGGAGATCTGCTCAAAGGCGACCTGGTCCGCCACGAAAAGTATGGCATCGGCCGGGTGGAGGATACTTCGGGCTACGGAGATAACCAGAAGTGCGCGGTCTATTTCCCGCGCAACGACAAGCAGGCGTTCGTCGGTCGTGCTCACCTTGCGGTACTGTCGGAGGCCGACTCGGCAGCCTACGAGATGGTCAGGCTGGCGGTTCGCGAGCTGCGCGAGGAGGAGCTCCCCGCCATCGAGCTTGGCGAGCGCTGGGAGGGGGGCGAGCTGCTGCTCAAGCCCGCCAAGGCGGAGCTGCAGAGCAAAAGCGTGCCCATCGAGGTCTTCTTCCACAAAATCGTCATGGTCCGCGACCGCCTGCGGGTCATGGAGCAGCAGATCAATGCCCACAAGGGGTTGACGGACGAGGACAAGGTGAATCTTCAGCAGTATGTCACCCGCATCTACGGGTCATTGACCACTTTCAACGTCCTGTTCAAGCACAAGGAAGATTACTTTGTCGGCCAGAAAGGGGATTGAACGCAGGGGGACTGGCGGGTAAGATGGCACCCCTGAGCTATTTACCTTTCAAAAGGAGCAGAGCATGACTAAATTCGGATTTCTCGGCCTGGGGATCATGGGCAGCGCCATGGCGGCCAACCTGGTTCGGGCCGGCTTCGAGGTCGTCGTCTGGAACCGCAACCCGGAAAAGTGCGCGCCGCTGGTCGCGCTGGGCGCCAGGCAGGCGGATTCGCCGCGGCAGGTGGTGGAGCAGTGCGGGGTGACCTTCGCCATGCTCGCCGATCCGGCTGCCGCCGAAGCGGTCTGTTTCGCCGGCGGGGGGGTGCTCGAGGGATTGCCGCCCGGCCACGGGTATGTCGACATGTCCACGGTCGATGCCGAAACCTCGCAGAAAATAGGCGCGGCGGTCCTCGCCCGGGGAGGGCGGTTTCTCGAGGCTCCGGTTTCGGGGAGCAAGAAACCGGCGGAGGAGGGGACCTTGCTGATTCTGGCGGCCGGCGACGCCGGGCTCTTCGAGGAGGCGCGCCCCGCCCTGGACAAGATGGGCAAGCAGTCTTTCTATCTCGGGGAGCTCGGCAACGGCGCGCAGATGAAACTGGTGGTCAACATGGTCATGGGCGGGATGATGGCGATCTTCGCCGAAGCCCTGGCCTTGGCCGAAAAGGGGGGGCTCGATCCCCGGCAGCTGCTCGAGGTGCTGGCCGGTGGCGCTTTGGCCAACCCCATGTTCAAGGGGAAGGGGAGCGCCATGCTGGCGGGGGACTTCACCGTCAACTTCCCTCTGAAGCATATGCAGAAGGATCTGCGTCTGGCGCTGAGGCTGGGCGACGAGGTGGCGCAGCCTCTGTTCGCCGCCGCCACCGCCAACGAGGCGTTCAAGAAAGCGCGCAGCCTGGGCTTGGGAGAGGAGGATTTTTCGGCGCTTTTCCGGGCGGTCAAGGCTGACTGAAGAAGGGGGGCGTGCCTGGCAGATGGAAGGTAATGGCGGATCGTCCTTCCCCGCGGGGGGAGGACCAGAGCATGCCGGAATCCGGAAAATTTTTGTTGAACTCGGCTGTTTACGGGGCTATGCTCTAGGGCGGCGGCTGCATTCCCGCGCCAGTTAAGCCATCGGCCAACGCGGCACCGCATAACCCATTGCACGGAATTGTCGGGCGACCCTCGCCCCCTCCCCGACGGTCACTCAGCATCCAGAATGTTCCGAATTTGGTACGCCGCTTCTGCTGGAGGCGGCGCCACGCTGGGCCTCTTCCGTGCAATGGGTTATGCGGTGCCGCGTTGTTCATTCTGCCGGCTGGCTGTTACCTTCCCGTGCTTGCCAGATGTGGGCCAAAAACCCGGCCTGAAACAAAGTAATTTGACCTGAATTTAAATTTTTGCTGCCGGCAGGGTTCCGGAACGGGGCTTTTGTCCTCCGGCGGGGCGTTTTCCACGGGCGAGGTTCGCCTGAAACCGTGATAGCGCGGAATCGCATCGAAATTTCACGGAATTCCTCCCCCGCGCGGGAATGGCGCCCGTCCAGGCAGTGACTATTTGAGAGAGGTACCGTCATGGGCTACCGCAATCTCACCGAGTGTGTACGTGATCTGGAGGCCAGCGGACAGCTGATCCGGGTCAGCTGCGAAGTCGACCCCGAGTTGGAGGTCGGCGCCATTCAGCGGCGGGTCTATCAGGCCAACGGGCCGGCCCTGCTGTTCACCCGGGTCAAGGGGTGCGACTTCCCGATGCTGGGCAACCTGTTCGGCACTCTCGAGCGGACCCGGTACATCTTCCGCGACACCCGCGAAACCATTGCCCGGCTGGTCGACCTCAAGGTCAACCCGGCCCGGGCCCTGCGGAACCCCTGGGCATTTCTGGACGCGCCGCGCGGCGCCTGGCACCTGCTGCCGAAAAGGGTGCAGAGCGGCCCCATCCTTGCCCACCGCACCAGCATCGAGGCTCTGCCCCAGCTCAAGAGCTGGCCCGCGGACGGCGGTGCCTTCATCACCCTGCCCCAGGTCTACTCCG
This sequence comes from Desulfuromonas versatilis, assembly GCF_019704135.1. Classification (NCBI taxonomy): domain Bacteria; kingdom Pseudomonadati; phylum Thermodesulfobacteriota; class Desulfuromonadia; order Desulfuromonadales; family Desulfuromonadaceae; genus Desulfuromonas; species Desulfuromonas versatilis. The sequence continues at coordinate 4,546,987 of NZ_AP024355.1, read as the reverse complement.
AAAGCCCCGGCGATCCGGGGGTTCGCCATTCCAACCTGGGGATGTACCGGGTACAGATCTCCGGCGGCAAATACCAGCCGGGGCGCGAGCTGGGCCTGCATTACCAGATCCACCGCGGGATCGGCGTGCACCATGCCGAGGCGCTGGAGCGCGGCGAGCCGCTGCGCGTGAACATCTTCGTCGGCGGTCCGCCGAGCCTCACCGTGGCTGCGGTCATGCCGCTTCCCGAAGGGATGCCCGAGCTGGCCTTTGCCGGTCTGCTCGGCGGCCACCGCATCCCCCTGGTCCGTCCGGGCGGGGGACTGCCGATTCCGGCCGAGGCCGATTTTTGCATCACCGGCACCATCGATCCGGCCAAAATCCTGCCCGAGGGGCCCTTCGGCGATCACCTGGGCTACTACAGCCTGGCCCACGATTTTCCGGTGCTGCGGGTCGAGGCGGTTTATCATCGCCCCGGCGCAATCTGGCCCTTCACCACCGTCGGCCGCCCGCCCCAGGAGGACACCAGCTTCGGCGCCTTCATTCATGAGCTGACCGGCTCATTGATCCCCACGGTGCTGCCGGGGGTCCACGCGGTGCACGCGGTGGACGCCGCCGGGGTGCATCCGCTGCTGCTGGCCATCGGCAGCGAGCGCTACCTTCCCTACGCCGCCGAGCGCACCCCCCAGGAGCTGCTGACCCTGGGCAACGCCATTCTCGGCCAGGGCCAGCTCTCCCTCGCCAAGTACCTGCTGCTGACCGCCCGGGAGGATGCCCCGCAGCTGGATGTCCACGACATCCCCGCGTTTTTTCGCCACCTGCTGGAGCGGGTCGACTGGCGGCGCGATCTGCATTTCCAGACCGCCACCACCATCGACACCCTCGACTATTCCGGCACCGGCCTCAATGAAGGCTCCAAGGTGGTCATCGCCGCCGCCGGGGAGCGGCGCCGGGAGCTGCCGACGGAAATCCCCGCCGAGCTGTCTCTGCCCCCGGGCTTTTCCGCGCCGCGGTTGGCCCTGCCCGGGGTGCTGGCCGTGCAGGGGCCTCCGGCCGGGCAGGGCCGGGGTGAGCAGGACCCCGCGCTGACGGCCTTCTGCGCCGCGTTCGGGCAGCAGGATCCGATCCACCGCTTCCCCCTGCTGGTGGTGGTCGACGACAGCGAATTCACCGCCCGCACCCTGAACAATTTCCTCTGGGTCACCTTCACCCGCTCCAACCCCGCGAGCGATGTGTATGGAATTGGTGAATTCACCCGCAGCAAACACTGGGGCTGCAGCGGCCCGTTGGTCATCGATGCCCGTCACAAGTCCCACCATGCGCCGCCGCTGGTGGACGATCCGGCGGTCGAGAGGCGGGTCGACGCCTTGGGCGCGCCAGGGCAGCCGCTGCACGGCATCATCTGATGTTAGGTTAACGAAAGGGGACGGACTGATGTGGAAGTCGTTGGGGAAATATCGGGATTTCGGCCTTCTGCTGCTGCGGGTCGGGGTCGGGGCCATGTTTCTGCTGCACGGTGGACCCAAACTGCTCGGGGGGCCGGAACGCTGGGAAAAGCTCGGCGCCGCCATGAACTACCTGGGGGTCTATAAGTTCCCGGTGGTCTGGGGGGCTCTGGCTGGAGCAAGCGAGTTCTTCGGTGGGCTCTGCCTGATTCTCGGCTTGTTTTTCCGCCCGGCCTGCCTGGTGCTGGCCTTCACCATGGCGGTAGCGGCCAACATGCACCTGGGCCGCGGCGATGGGCTGCAGGGCGCCTCCCACGCCATCGAGGTCGGCATCCTGTTTCTCAGCCTGGTCTTCATCGGCCCCGGCCGCCACAGCGTCGACCGGGGCTGATCTGATGACTTTCGCTCAACCGGGATTCGGGGTCAGGCAATCCTGCCGCCAGCAGCAGTCCGCCTGCCCGCAGCTGAATCGCCACTCCACCCCATAGCAGCCCTGGTTGCCCTCGATGACCTGGATGGCGCGAATCAGGTCGGCCTTGCGCAGCTTGGCGGCCTGTTTCACCCCGGCGTTTTTGGCGCGGTCGCGGATTTCCGTCACATTCATGGGTTCCTTCTCCTTGGTTCATGCGGTGACCAGCGCGATATAATCAATCACACTCCCACTCCCTGTCAAGCCAGTATTGGCAGGCTCCAATGTTTTCGCGCTGTTCCCGAAGGCGGACGCAAAAGGGGTGGCGAGGGAAAATCCCTCATTGTCACTCCGGGGGAGGCACTGATATCATGGATGGGCCGCCGAGGGGGCCGCCGGAACCCTGGTGGTGTTGCTCCCCGACCGGGGAGACCGTTATCTGAGCACCTCCCTGTTCCGCTCTGCCTGTGCCGACTGTCCTCCCTGATGCGGAGAAAAGAGAATGCCCATGGCCCTCCCTGAGTTGGTCCGCAAATCGGCCGAAAAACTCCTGGACCGGTACTGCGCCCAAAAAGTGCCCGAGGACTTCGGACACCGGCTGAAAGTCATCTACGAGATCGAGGGCGATGCCATAACCCTGGTGGCCCTGCGCTTCGGGCCCGTTCAGGCCGGGCTCCCCCAGCGGGTTCCGGTGGCCCAGCTTCGCTACATCGCCCTGCTGGGACAGTGGACCCTGCATTATCCCAGCGGGGAGCAGCGCTGGGTTTTTTACCAGAATGCTCCGCCCTCGCTCCATCTCGGGAAGTTGCTCCAGCATCTTGACGCCGATCCCCTGGGGCTTTTCTGGGACGGTTTGACCCGGCCCGCCCTGTAGGACCCTTTCCGCGGCCTCTCTGCAATCGCTGCCGAAAAAGCTATAATCTAAAGGACTTGGCAATCGCGACGCACTGTCCTGCGGACCCTTGGCTTGCACCCCCGGAGAGTAGTCCCCATGCTGACCCGCCTGCCGCTGCAGATCCTCCCCCAACCCGATGAAACGACCTGCGGTCCGACCTGCCTGCACGCCGTCTACCGCTATTTCAACGACGAGATGCCCCTCGACCGGGTCATCGCCGAGGTGCCGATGCTCCAGGAGGGGGGCACTCTGGCGGTGTTGCTCGGCTGCCACGCCCTGCGCCGCGGTTACCGCGCCACCATCTACAGCTACAAGCTGCAGCTGTTCGATCCCACCTGGATGCACCTGGACCCGCAGGCGCTGCAGGAGCGCCTTGAAGCACAGATGCGCTTCAAGGAGGACGCCAAGCTGCACCTGGCCTCGAAGGCTTATATCGAATTTCTCGGCCGCGGCGGCAAGCTGCGCTTCGAGGATCTGAATCCGGCTTTGATCCGCCGCTATCTCAACCGGGCGGTTCCCATCATCACCGGGCTGAGCGCCACCTACCTGTACCGCAGCGCCCGTGAGTACGGCCCCAACTGCGACTACGACGACATCCGCGGGGTCCCCTCGGGGCATTTCGTGGTGCTGCGCGGCTACGACCGGGCCGAGCGCAGGGTGCTGGTCGCCGACCCGCTGATCCCCAACCCCGTGGCCGAAACCCAGAAGTACGCCGTCAACATCGAGCGCGTCATCTGCTCCATCCTGCTCGGCGTGCTGACCTACGACGCCAACCTGCTGATCATCCAGCCCCCCGCCGGGGGCGGAAAGGAATAGCCTGATGCCCGTGCCGCTGCTGGTGGCCGATGCCGCCGACGCCTGGCTGATGCAGATCCCGGGGGTGGAGGTGGTGCCGGCCCGCACCTACCTCACCGATCCGCGCTACACCGAGATGCGCCGCGCCCGGGTTTTCAACCTCTGCCGCTCCTACCGCTACCAGAGCGTCGGCTACTATGTCTCGCTGCTGGCCACCGCCCGCGGCCACAAGCCGATGCCGAGCGTCACGGTGCTGCAGGATTTCAAGAGCCAGTCGGTGATCCGCATCGTCTCCGAGGACCTCGACGAGCTGATCCAGAAAAGCCTGGCGCCGCTGTTGTCGAAGGATTTCGTGCTCAGCATCTATTTCGGCCGCAACCTGGCCAAGCGCTACGACCGGCTGGCCGGTCGCCTGTTCAGCCTGTTCGCCGCCCCCTTCCTGCGCGCCCAGTTCAGCCGCAACGCCAAATCGGGAAAGTGGCAGCTGGCCACCCTCGGCCCGGTGGCCGCCAGCGAAATCCCCGAGGAGCATCGCGACTTCGTCAGCGGGACCGCCCAGGCCTTCTTCGCCGGCAAACGCGGCAGCGCCGCCAGAAAGGCCGCCGCCCGCTACGACCTGGCCATCCTGGTGGCCCCCGGGGAGGCCGAGCCACCCTCCAACGAAAAGGCCCTGCAGCGCTTCGTGCGCGCCGCCGAGTCCCTGGGGATGAGCTCCGAGCTGATCGAGAAGGAGGACATCGGCCGGCTTGCCGAGTTCGACGCCCTGTTCATCCGCGAGACCACCAACGTCAACCATCACACCTACCGCTTCGCCCGGCGCGCCGCGGCCGAGGGGCTGGTGGTGGTCGACGATCCCGAGTCGATCCTCAGGTGCACCAACAAGGTGTTTCTCGCCGAACTGCTGGAGCGCAACCGGCTGGCCACCCCCAGGACCCTCATCGTCCACCGCGAGAACCGCAGGCAGGTGGTGGGCAGTCTGGGGCTCCCCTGCATCCTCAAGCAGCCCGACAGCTCCTTCTCCCAGGGGGTGGTCAAGGTCGAGACCGAAGCCGAGTTGAAGGAGGCGGTGGCCAGGCTGCTGGAAAAATCCGAACTGGTCATCGCCCAGGAATTTCTGCCCACCCCCTTCGACTGGCGGATCGGGGTCTTCGACCGGATGCCGCTGTTCGCCTGCCGCTACCACATGGCGAAGAAGCACTGGCAGATCCTCAAGCGCGACAGCCGCGGGGTCAAGAGCGACGAGGGGCGTGCCGACACCCTGGCGCTGGAGCAGGTGCCCGAGGCGGTGTTGCGCACCGCGCTCAAGGCGGCCAATCTCATCGGCGACGGTCTCTACGGGGTCGATCTCAAGCAGGTGGGGGACAAGGTCTACGTCATCGAGGTCAACGACAACCCCAATATCGACGCCGGGATCGAGGACCAGGTGCTCAAGGAGCGGCTCTACCTGGGGATCATGGAGACGATTCTGCGGCGCATCAGCGAACGCAAGGAAAGGGCCCAGGCATGAAAGAGGGGGAGATCCTTCACCTGTTCCAAGGCTTTGGGGTGGAACTCGAGTACATGATCGTCGAGCGCGATGGGCTGCGGGTGCTGCCGGTAGCGGACCGGGTGCTGCGCGACGGCGCCGGCGAGGTGCTCAACGAGATCGAGGTCGGCCCTCTGCGCTGGTCCAACGAACTGGTGCTGCACGTCATCGAGCTCAAGACCAACGGGCCCGCCGCCAGTCTGGCAGGGTTGGGGGAGATCTTCGCCGAGCACGCCCGGCGCATCAACTCTCTGCTCGAACCCCACGGCGGACGGCTGATGCCCTCGGCCATGCACCCCTGGATGGACCCGTTCCAGGAGATGCGTCTGTGGCCCCACGAAAACGGCCCCATCTACGAGGCCTACAACCGCATCTTCGGCTGCCGGGGGCACGGCTGGGCCAACCTGCAGAGCGCCCATCTCAACCTCCCCTTCGCCGATGACCGGGAGTTCGCGGTGCTGCATGCGGCGGTGCGCCTGGTGCTGCCGATCCTGCCGGCGCTGGCTGCCTCCTCTCCGGTCATGGACGGCCGCCCCACCGGGCTGATCGACAACCGGCTGGAGGTCTACCGGCTGAACCAGGCGCTGATCCCCTCGGTGACCGGGCGGGTGATCCCCGAGCCGGTCTTCAACCAGGCCGACTACCAGCGCGTCATCCTCGAGACCATGTACCGCGACATCGCCAGCCACGACCCCCAGGGGGTGCTGCAGGACGAGTGGCTCAATTCGCGGGGCGCCATCGCCCGCTTCGAGCGCAACACCATCGAGATTCGGGTGCTCGACGTGCAGGAGTGCCCCCAGCTCGACCTGGCGATCATCACCCTGATCATCGAGGTGCTCAAGGCGCTGGCCGCCGAGCGCTGGTGCAGCCTGGCCGACCAGCAGGGCTGGCCGGTAGAGGCCCTGGAGCCGATCCTGCTCGGTGCCATCCGCGACGGGGAGGGGGCGATCATCGAGGACGGCCGCTACCTGGCCTGCTTCGGTCTCGAGCGGGAGCGCTGCCGCGCCGGCGAGCTGTGGCGGCACCTGGCCGAAACCCTGCTCGGCGGCGAACAGACCCGCGAGGAGCTGGCCGCCCTCTCGGTCATCTTCGAGCACGGCACCCTGAGCCGGCGGATCCTGTCCGCGCTCGGCCCCGAGCCTAAGGCGCAGCGCATCAATGATATCTACCGCCGGCTCTGCGACAACCTGGCCAATGGGAGGCCCTTTGTCCCCTGAACCCTTCTCGCTGTTGATCAGCTGTGAACACGGCGGCAACCAGGTCCCGGGCGAGTACCGCCAGCTGTTTGCCGGCCACCAGGCGCTGCTGCAGACCCACCGTGGTTACGACATCGGCATCCTGCCCCTGGCCCGGAGGCTGGCCGAGGGGCTGGGCGCCCCGCTGGCGGCCGCCGAGGTGACCCGACTGCTGGTCGATTTGAACCGCTCCCGGCACAGCCCCACGCTTTTCAGCTTCATCACCAAGCCTCTGGCGGAGACCGAGCGTGAAAAGCTGCTCGAGCGCTACTACCATCCCTACCGGCGGCGGGTGGAGCGGCTCGCCGGCGAACTTGCCGGGGCGGGGGGCTGTCTGCACCTCTCGATCCATTCCTTCACCCCCGAATTGCACGGCAGGCTGCGCAACGCCGATCTCGGCCTGCTCTACGATCCGCGCCGCCCCCTGGAGCGCGAATTCTGCCTGGCCTGGCAGCAGCAGTTGGCCGAACTGGCCGGCGGCTGGCGGGTGCGGCGCAACTACCCCTACCGGGGGGCTTCCGACGCCCTGGTCACCCATCTGCGGCGGAACCTGCCCCCGGATCGCTACCTGGGGATCGAGCTGGAGGTCAACCAGCGCATCCCGGTACTCGACGGCCCACTTTGGGAACAGCTCCAGGAGGGGCTGCTGCACACCCTCGTCGGGGTGCTGGAGGTGAGGAAGCGCAGAGTGTCTTGACAATCAGTCGCCGTGAGATATTTTTAACCTGCCGAGCCCCCGGCAAGCGGCCAGGGGGCTCACGTCCATCAACTCAACCCAGGGAGGCAGGTAATGCGAGGACGGATTCTTGCGGTGATGACCGGAGTGGTGCTGATTGCGGCGAGCGCCTGGAGCGAAACGGATCTGCTGACCCGGGCGCAGGGGATGTTCAAACCCTTGCCGACCTCTCCTCCGGCGCTCAAGGACAACCCGGCCTCCCCAGAGAAGGTGGAGCTCGGCAGGATGCTGTACTTCGAACCCCGCCTTTCGGCCTCCGGGCTGATCAGCTGCCAGACCTGCCACAACGTAGGGTTGGCCGGGGTCGACCTGCAGGAAACTTCGGTGGGGCATGGCTGGCAAAAGGGGCCGCGCAACGCGCCGACGACCTTCAACGCGGTATTCAACACCGCCCAGTTCTGGGACGGCAGGGCCAAGGACCTGGCCGAGCAGGCCAAGGGGCCGGTTCAGGCCTCGGTGGAGATGAACAACACCCCGGAGCAGGTGGTCGCCACTCTCAAGAGCCTGCCGGAGTACGTCGCCGTGTTCAAAAAGGTCTTCGCCAAGGAGGCCGAGCCGGTAACCTTTGACAATATGGCCATGGCCATCGAGGCCTTCGAGGCGACCCTGATCACCCCCAACGCCCCCTTCGATCGCTATCTGCGGGGGGATGCCAAGGCCCTGTCCGCCTCACAGCTGGAGGGGCTGGGGCTGTTCATGAACAAGGGCTGCGGCAGCTGCCACAATGGAGTGAACGTCGGCGGCAACGGGTATTTTCCGTTTGGTGTCGTGGAAAACCCCGGCGGCGAAATCCTGCCCAAGGACGATCCCGGCCGCTTCAAGGTCACCAATACCGCCAGCGACCAGTATGTCTTTCGTTCACCCTCCCTGCGCAACGTGGCCCTCAGCCCACCCTACTTCCACTCGGGAAAAGTATGGAGCCTGCGTGACGCGGTGACGATCATGGGATCGGCCCAGCTGGGGATCAAGTTGGACCAGGGTCAAATCGACCATCTGGCGGAATTCCTGGACGCCCTTACCGGCGAGCAGCCCCAGGTGCTGCATCCGGTTCTTCCCGCTCAGCGCATCGCAACCCCCCGCCCCGAGCTGGGTTCCTGACCTCTTCGTCCGCAGCGTGCCCGGCGACTTGCCGGGCACGTTGCCTCCTTTGCAGCAATTCAGCCAATGCTTCCCAGAGTCCTTCCTTGTCGCTGAGCAGTTGGGTGCGCAGGCCCAGCGAGGCAGCCCGCTCGAGGTTTCTTCCACGAACGGGAAAGGCCGATCCTTTGCGCGATCCCCACGGGTTTGCCGAGCCGGTCTCAGCGGGCCGCATTGACAACCTGCCGTGATGTTTCAGAATTACATTGAAAGGTTTTTTTCTCCAAGGAGGGGCCATGGCTCAGCTGTTGTTGACCCTGTGGAGCCTGGTGGTGATTGGCGCCGCCGCCTTTGCCCAGGAGCCCGTCGCCCAAGGGCCTGAGGCGGCAGCCCTTCCGGGGGTGGTCGAGGTCATCCCCCGGCTGGCCCAACTGCGGGAGCAGGGGCTGAATCTCGAGTTGCGCCTGGCGCAGATCCGCGACTCCGCCGAGTTTCGGAGACAGCTCCAGGCCCTTGAGCAGCGCCAGCAGGAGATCGGCAAGCGGATGACCGACACCGGTGATCCGGCCGGGTGGAGCTTCGACCGCCTGCAGGAAGTGCGCGGCGATTTGGTGGAGCAGCGGGATGCCATCGGCAAGGTCCTCGACGATCTCTCCCGGCGCCTTGCCGAAATGGAGCAGCTGCGCAAGGATTGGCTCGGCAAGGAGAAGTTCTGGCAGGAATGGAAGGCTCAGCTGCAGGCTTTAGAGCAGGAGTTTTCGCTCGAGGCCTTCAGCGAAGCCGGCAAGCTCATAGCCCAGGCCCAGAAGGGGCTCGCCGAGAGCAACGCCCCGCTGGTGGGACTGCAGAAAGAAATCATCGACGTGCAGGCACGAGCCCTCGACCGCCTCAACATCATCAGCGGTCACCTCAATGCACTGCGCGGTCAGACCTTTAAGAAAACCTCGCCCTCCTTCGCCGACCGCGATTTCTACCGCCAGTTCACTGCCGAACTCTGGGCGGCGGTGAAAGCCGGGGTTCTGCGGGTGCGCCCGGTGGACCGGCTGTTCTGGCAGGAAAACGGATGGCTTCTGGCGATGCAGGTGCTGATTGTGCTGACCCTCTCGCCGCTGATCATCCGCCATCGGCGCCGGCCGGATGTTACCCCCGAGTGGCAGTTTATCACCCGCCATCCCTGGGCGACGGGGATCTTTGTCGCCCAGGCGGCCCTGAACCCCCTCTACTCGAGCCCGCCGGCGCTCTGGCGGCTGTTCTCCGGCGTCCTGGGGGCGCTGGCCGCGTCGGTGCTGGTGGCCGGACTGCTGCGCAATCCCCGCAAGATCTTCATGGTCTATCTGTTGGCATTCCTGGTGGTGCTCTCCCTCGGCCTGCAGATCATCTCCTTTCCCCAGCCTCTTTACCGGATCTACCTCGCCCTGCTCTCGCTGTTGGGTATTCCCCTGCTGCTCTGGTTGGCGATGCGCCAGAGGCGGGCTCACCAGGGCCGGGGTGGGTGGTTTGCCCAGGTCCTGCAGGCCGGAGCCCTGATCCTCGGTTTGTCCCTGGTCGCCCAGTGCGCCGGCTTCAACTTGCTGGCATCCCGACTGATCGAGGCTTCCGTAGGGACGGTGTTCCTGGCTCTTTTCACCTACATGGCGATTCGTCTCGGCAGAGGGGGGATCGAGTTCCTGCTGACCCATCCCCGGGTCGCGGAAAGGCCGTTTTTTCGCCGCTTCGGGGCGGAGCTCACCAGGCGTCTGCAGGGGGTTCTCGAGGCGGTCCTCATCGGCCTGGCGCTGCTCTACCTGCTGGTGGTCTGGGGGCTTTTCGATTCGGCGGCCCAGGCCTGGAAAGTGCTGCTGGGACTGGGTTTTGCCGTTGGCGAAATCAACATTTCGCTGGAGATGCTCTTCTGGGTTGGGGTGGTACTGTATTTCTCCATCGTGTTTTCCTGGTTCATCAGGGCGGTGCTGGACACGCAGATTTTCCCGCGGCGGGAATTTGACCGGGGGGTTCGCGACGCGATCAAGAAACTGCTCCACTATTCGCTGGTCTTTATCGGCTTTCTGCTGGCGATGAGCCTGGCCGGTTTCGAGCTGAGAAACTTCGCGGTCCTCGCCGGGGCCTTCGGGATCGGTATCGGCTTTGGCCTGCAAAACATCGTCAATAATTTCATCAGCGGCATCATCCTGCTCTTCGAGCGGCCCATCAAGGTGGGAGACATGATCGTTCTCGACAGCGAGTGGGGCAGGGTGCGCAAAATCGGGCTGCGTTCCACCATCGTGGAAACCCTGGATCAGTCGGAAATCATCGTCCCCAATTCTCAACTGATTTCCGAGAAAGTCACCAACTGGACCCTTTCGACCCAAGTTGCCCGCCTGGTTCTTCCCGTCGGGGTGGCCTACGGGAGCAACGTCAAGCTGGTGTTGAGTATCCTCAAAGAAGTGGCGGTGCAGCATCCCGACGTGCTCTCGGAGCCTGCCCCTTCGCCGATTTTCAAGGGTTTCGGGGACAGTTCCCTGGATTTCGAGCTGCGGGTATGGGTCACCGACATCAACAGGCGCCTGCGCATCATCAGCGAGCTCAACCAGGCTATCGACCAGGGGTTCCGCGATGGCCAGGTGGAAATCCCCTTTCCCCAGCGCGACCTGCATCTGCGCTCGGTGGACGAGGCGCTGCTGGCCCGCTCCTGGGGGGCGGGAGGCAAGACTCCCCGGACCGGTGTCGCCGCGGAGGAGGAGAAAGAGGTGGTGCCAAGGTTCACCGAGACCGACGGCGGCGAGGAGCCCGAGGCTAGGGAAGACTGATTCCCCGGCGAAGCCGGATCGATGCGCCTCTGCTTGAGCCGTGGTGCGGAAAGTGTTATCCTGCCCCGATGCGAAGCCAATCGAAGCGGGGAGGATACGGATGACAAAAAAGCCTCAGGTCATGGTTCTGGGCTCAGGGCGGGCGGTTCCAGAGAAGGTCCTGACCAACGCTGACCTGGAAAAAATGGTTGACACTACCGATCAGTGGATTCTCTCCCGGACCGGCATCCGGGAGCGCCGCATCGTCGAGCCGGGCGTCGGCCTTTCGGAACTGGCCACCGCGGCCGCCCAGAGAGCCCTGGCCGATGCCGGGGTGGCGGCCGAGGAGATCGACCTGATCATTGTCGGGACGGTCACCGGAGACATGAAATTTCCCGCCACCGCCTGCCTGGTGCAGGACCGGCTGGGGGCGCGCAGGGCCACCGCCTTCGACCTTTCGGCGGCCTGTTCGGGGTTCCTCTACAGCCTGCAGGTAGCCCAGGGCCTGATGACTACGGCCGGTTACCGACGCGCCCTGGTGATCGGTGGCGATGTACTGACCTCCATGGTCAACTGGGAGGACCGGGACACCTGCGTGCTGTTCGGCGACGGGGCCGGGGCTGTCGTTCTCGGGCCTTCCGACGGCGAACGGGGGCTGCTCCACTGCTACCTGCGCAGCGACGGCGCCTACTCCGGCCTGCTGTACAATCCCGGTTGCGGCAGCCTCAATCCGCCGACTCCGGAAAATGTCCGGGAACGGCTCAATTCCATCGTCATGAACGGGCGCGAGGTTTTCCGCCATGCCGTAACCTCCATGACCGAGGCGCTGACCCGAGTGCTTGAAGAAGCAGGGATTGCCGCCGGGGATATCGACCTGCTGATCCCCCATCAAGCCAACCTGCGCATCATTGAAGCGGTGTCCAAGCGTTTCGACATGCCCCAGGAACGGGTCTACGTCAACGTCGAACGTTATGGCAACACTTCCGCGGCCTCCATTCCCATTGCCTTCGACGAAGCGCGGCGAAGCGGGGTGCTTCAGCCAGGCAACCTGGTGGCGATGGTCACCTTCGGCGGTGGCTTTACCTGGGCAGCCGGGCTGATGCGCTGCTGAACCGGGAAAACTATCCCCAGGGCTTGCCTTTCGGCTCGGCGGGGTTACAATGTAAAGCAAAGAGAAAGGAGGAACCTAAGTCATAGCCGCATACATAAAGACATAGGTTGCCTGGCCCCCGAAACGGGGGCAATCGTCGCCCTGCTCCGCAGGGTGGAGAAGCCGGGCTCGATAAGCTTCCGGCTGACCTGAAAAGACCCCTCGCGAAACTGGCGAAGGGTCTTTTTCGTTGGCAAGAAAAAAGCCCACCGGCTCGCGCCGGTGGGCTTTTGCTTTGGAATTACTGGCCCCGCAGGAGGTCGAGAACTTCGGGATTCTCCTCTTCCTCGGCGAGGATGGTGTGGCAGGTGTCGCAATCCTGGGAGACCACTTCGCCGCCGGGGGACTCGTGGCTTTCATCGTGGCAGCGGAAGCAGCCCCCGTCTTCCATGTGGCCGATGTGGTTGGTGTAGGTTCCCCATTTGATGTTCATCTCGGGGAAGACGTTTTCGGCATACGCCGCCTGTACCGCGGCGATGGACCTTTCCAGAACCGCCTGCTTCTGCTGCACCAAGTCGGGATAGTTCTTCTGGTAATAGTTGTTCAGATCAGTGGCGATAGCCGATTTGGCCTCTTCCTGGGAGGCGTATTCCCGGGTCACCACTTCCATGGCCATCTTCTTGATGAAGGGGAGCTCCTGGGCGATCTCGCCGGAGAGGATCTTGTTGTCGACCGCCACGTCCGCGGGCAGATAGATGTGGGTGGGGCGGTTGTGGCAGTCGATGCAGTCCATTTCCCGCACCTCGCCATGTTCGCCGGCCTCGGCCAACAGATCATCGGCATCATCGGATCTGAAGACCACCTGGGTGCCGTCCTGCTTGTGCAGGGTGACCTCGGGGATGACCATGCGGCTGTGATCCGAGGCCTTGTAGGTGATCCGGTTTTCCGGTGCCACGTGCCAGTGGATGCCGTGGGAACTCTTGGCGCGGTCGCCGGCGGAGCCGATCTTCATCAGCAGCACGGTCTGCACGTGGGTGTTGGCCTCGTCTTCGCGGAACTTGTCCCTGACCACCAGCTTTTCGCCGTGGAACTTCTCGGGCCGGTGGCATTCCTCGCAGGTTTCCCGCGCCGGGCGCAGGCCGTGCACCGGGACCTGGATGGGACGCGGATAGGTGTCCAGGGCCACCGCGAACAACTGGCGGGCGCCGGAGATTTTCGATTTCACGAACCAGGTCGCGCCGGCACCGATGTGGCACTCAACGCAGGCCACGCGGGAGTGGGGCGAGTTGCTGTAGGCAGTGTGTTCGGGGTTCATCACGGTATGACAAAACTGGCCACAGAAGCCGACCGATTCCATGTAGTGGTAGCCGCGGTAAGCGAGAAGCCCCATGACGAACAGGTTGATGCAGGACAGGAAGACTGCGAAAAAGACCAGCTTGCGCATCTTGCTGAACTTCGAGGGGTCGTTGAAGTAGTCGCGCAGGTACTCCAGGGTGAAGAGGCGTACCTCCTCCCTGCCTTTGAAGAAAAACAGCCCGAGGAACACCAGCACCAGGCCGCCGATGAACGCCGGACCCAGGACCATGTAAATGATCGCGGCGACATAGGTGTTGCCGATGTGCCAGATCAGGTCGTAGAAAATGGCCCCGAGCAGGAACGGGGTGATGACGGTGACCATCATGGCACCGATCAAGGAAACCCTGCTTCGCGCGATGCCCCGGGTAAACGCGCCGAGAATGTCCGTTAAGCTTTTCATTTGACTTGTCCCTTTTCTGTTCTTTTTTGGAATGGTGCGGCTTCAGGTGCAGTGGATGACGGCAAGCGGACTGCCGGCGGCGGGACCGGGGCAGCATTTGCTGAAGAAACCAGTGAGGGAAGGCGGAACAGGTGTTCCGTGAAGCGCAAATTCTGTTGCTTAATCCAGCAGCCAGTCAGTAAAGCACGCTTATTATCACCGATAACGCTGTTTTGTCAAATCCAAAAAGATAAAATCGGGCTAATTTCTCCCACGGACCATGGTCGGACGCGGGAGGCCTGGGGCATCAGCGGGCCGTTGGTGGCTGGGGCTGGCGGCGGAGCCCAAGAAAAGGGGCCTCCTCACTTTGGAGGAGGCCCCGGGGGGGCGGCAGGGAGGTCAGTGGGCTTCTTTTTCCTCGAGAAAGGCCGGAAAAATCATGTTCAGGAAATAGAAGATGATAAACGGGGTGCTGACCACCAGCAGGGCCCCGCCGAGCCCTTCCTTGAAGGTCTCCATGTCGTGGGGGATGATCGGCAGGTGGTAATGCATGAACCCGGCAAAGGTGAGCGAGAAGGCCTGCCCCCCGATGACCACGTTCCAGCGCATCATCAGCACGCCGAACAGCACCAGCAGGCAGGCCAGGGCCGCCCGGCGGGTCGTCAGGCGTGGCGCCAGCAGCATCAGAAACGGCAGCACGTTGCCGATGCCGTACTGAAGGACAAAGATTTTTACGAAATCATGCTCGTAGATCACGTCGCGCAGGATGTCCCAGGATTTGACCGCCGTATAGCCGCGGAAAATGATGTCGAGCAGCTCCAGGGTGATCGCCAGGGTCATGAAAATCAGCAGGTATTTGGAGGTCATCTTGACCTCGTGGCCCTGAACGCTGCGCAGGTGCTCGGGGTCCACCGCCGAGCTTCCGTGGGCGAGGGCGTCGGGGAGGAAATAGTGCTTGTTCCTGCGCGCCGCCCATTTGCGCAGTTCCATGAAGACCGCATAGCTGATGATGCACAGGGCGATCCCCGAGACCACCGCGGAGCAGATGAAAATGACCGGCATCAGCGGCGTCATCCACAGGGCGTTGGCCTTGACCGAGCCGAAGATGAACCCTGCGTAGCCGTGCAGGAAGCAGGCGACGGGAATGCCGAGGCCGGCCAGGAACTTGACCGCCTTGTGGTCGGCCTCCAGGGCCTCTTTGCTGAGGTCCATGGCTCCCAGCGAAATCACCTTGTAGATCAGCAGCAGCAGGCTTTCGCCGGGTCCGCGGCTGCTCTTTGCTTGCAGGCGGTGAATCGAGTCGACGATGAACTTGCGGTAGACGAACCAGATTTCGGCGCCGACGATGCATGCGTAGGTCATGAACACGATGCCGAAGGCCGAGATCGCCGAGGTGAAATGGGGCGTCATGAGCACATTGGTGCCGCGCAGCGGCTGCTGCAGGTGCATCATCAGCGGCATCATCGCCACCGGCAGCAGGGCGAAGGAGAATACCAGCGCAAAGCGGGCGATCTGCTTGAGCTTCTCCACGCCGAACACGTGGTAGAGGGAGGAGAGCACGAAGGCCCCCGCAACCAGGCCTGTCATGTAGGGATACAGCACGATCTGGATCGACCAGTAGACGTATTCGTTGGGCAGGACAAACAGGTCCTTAATGGTCCAGAATTCACCGTGTACCATGGCTACCTCACCTCCTTGTTCAGCCCGATGTAGAAGACATGGGGCTTGGTTCCGTATTCGTCGCGCAGGACGCCGACTCGCTGGGTCATGACGGCCTTGGCCACGGGGTCGTCGGGATCCCGGAGGTTTCCGATCAGGCGGGCGCCGAAGGGGCAGGCGTCAACGCAGGCGGTATTCATACCCTTGGTGATGCGGTGGTAGCAGAAGTTGCATTTCTCGGCCACCTTCTCCACGGGGTGGAAGAAACGCACGCCGTAGGGGCAGCCCATGATGCAGTAGCCGCAACCGATGCACCAGCTGCGATCGACGAGCACGACCCCATCGCCGGTCTGGTAGGTGGCCCCGACCGGGCAGACCTGGACGCATGGCGGGTTCTGGCATTGATTGCAGAGTTTGGGCACGAAAAAGGCCTGGGAAATCTCCTCGTCGGGGATGCGCCGCATGCCCGACGCCCCCTGGTCCAGCTCCTTGGAGGTGAATCCGTCCCGCGCCCCCTTGGGGGAGTCCATCACCACCTCGCCATCCCTTTTGATCACATAGCGCTCGACCCAGGTCCGGGTCACGTTGGCCTCGAAGGGGACCTCGTTTTCGATTTTGCACGCCTTGACGCAGAATCCGCAGCCGACGCATTTGTGGGTGTTTACCAGAAAGGCCCAGCGCACCTCGGGGTTGGCGGCAAGGACTTCGCGGGGATCTAGAAACTCCAGCGCGGAAGCGCAAACCGAGGCTCCGGAGACGAATACCAGCGAATTTTTCAGGAAATCGCGCCTCTTCATCGTTACATCTCCTCCAGGCTGGGATTGTGGGGGTTGTGGCATTCACTGCATTCCATCCCGGGGTTGTGTTGAGTAGCGTCGATGCCCGGCAACTGGGCGCGGCCGCTGGAAGGGGTGACCAGGGCCGCGTGGCAGCGCAGGCAGAGCTCGCGGCTGCGGTCAATGGCCAGCGACTCAGGGTCCTCTGGATGGCCGAAGGCCGCGCCATGGCAGTTTTCACATTGGATGCGCCCGTGGCCGGAGGCGGAAATCTCCGACGAGTTTTCCTCGTGGCACTCTGCGCAGTAAGCCGCCCCCCGGTATTTGACCTGGAACTCCTTCCACTCCTGCTCGTTGCCCTGGCGGTGGAACCCGTACATGTACCCGCGTTCCCCAACGCCGAAATCGGCCGGGACGTACGCCATCCTGATGAGCAGGATGATCACCACCAGCCCAATGACCACGAACAGCGGCCGCCAGACATGATTTTTCACATTACGCTCCCTTGAAAGAAAAATAATAGAACAACGTTTTTTGGTTTTAACAGTTTATTTTGGCGTTGTCAATCTGAGGTTGGCATGCAGAGGCGCGGCCCGCCACCGTGACTTTCAGGCTGTTAGGCCAGAAATTCTATAGTTCTCGACCAGTTGGGAGCTTCGGCCCGGGGCCGGAATTGCGGTATTGCCCTTATGAGGGGAAACTATAGCAAGATTCTTGCTGAATGCTACCCCTGGAACGATCTTTCAACGCCTGCATGGCCTCGATCCGCAGTGTCAGGGGCCGCGGCCCGCCGTGGATCTGACCGACGGTTCTGGTTCTCCCAGGGAAAGGGGAAAAAAATCTTTTGGAAAAAAATAAAAAGCAGTTATATTTTGAAGGGGGGACATTTTCAAGACCACATCCCACACCCCCCCGGGGGGTAAGATGCCCAACTGAATAAATGTTTGACGGACCTGTCAGGGCATGAAGACCCTCGTGAGGGGTATGCCGGGAAGGCGTCCGTTGCTGGTCGGGAGGTTGCATGGAGGAGCGGACACGAAAGCTTGAGGAGAGAATCGAGGCTCTCGAGGCGCAGCTGCGGACCCTGACCGCAAAGGTCGAAGATTTGGCTGCCGGAAGGCAATTGGGGACCGCTCCGGCGGGGCGTGCGGGCAATGCGGCCGCCGGCCGTCCCGAGGAGGATGCTTCGGAAGAAATCCTGTCCTGGGTAGGGCGTTCCGCGCTTCTGCCCCGGCTTTCCACCCTTTGTTTCCTGCTCGTAGTCGCCCTGGCCCTGCGCACGGTGACCGACAGTGATCTCATCGACAAACAGGTCGGGTCGTTGCTCGGTATGGTGTATGCCGGTGCCCTGATGTTCACAGGCTGGTACCAGTACGGCCGCAAGAGCCCGTTGGCGCCGGTGTTCACCCTCTGTGGCGGAATCCTCATGTATATCATCGTGGTGGAAACCCACGAGCGTTTCGAATCCCTGCCCTCGGTTCCCGCCTACGTCATGGTGCTGGCGACCGGGGCGGGGATGGCCCTGATCAGCTATCTTCATAGACTGGCCCTGCCGATTCTGGTCGGGACCTTCGGGCTGTGCTTTGCGGGGGTGGCCCTGGATTATCCCAATCCCTCCTTCGTCGCCTTGACGGCGACCCTGCTTGCGGCCAACCTTCTGGGCCTATGGGCTTCCTTTCTTAAGAGGTGTTCCTGGCTTCGCTGGACATTGCTGGTGGTCACCATCGTCATGCTGGTCGCCTGGGGGCTGAAGCTGGGGGTGATCATCAGCAAGCGCGCCAGCGCCCCGCCGGACCTGGCCGCAGGCTGGTTCCTGCCGGCGGTCATGCTCTTTGGACTGTTTTTCCTTGGCAGTTCCCTGTTCGGCATTCTGCGGGCCGGCAAGGGCAGGGTTTCAAAATTTGACCTGGTGACCCCGGCGGTCAATGTGGCCTGGACCTTTTGCGCAGCCGCCTACCTGGTCAATTTGCGTACCGGGAGCATGACCGCCGTCGGCCTGCTCGGTGTGTTTCTGGCACTGGTACACCTGGGGGCGGCCCTCTGGCTGGGAGCTCGCGAGGTGCCGGGGAAACCGGGAACCAACGCCTATCTCTGGGCCGGGGCGGTGCTGCTCGGGTTGGCTTCACCCGCGGTGACCGGCGATGTGCTAGGCTCCCTGCTGCTGCTCAGCCCCTTGGCCATGATCATGGCCCGGCTGGCGCAGCGCTGGGGCAGTGGCGGGGTGCGGGTAACCTCCTACCTGTTGCAGGTATATTGCTGCCTGGCATTGCTGGTGGCCGTATTTACCAGCCTCGAGGCAGTGCCTTCGGTCTCGGGAGGAGTGACCGCGCTGGCGTTGGCGCTGGTGACGCTGTATCACCATGCGTGGTGTCGCCGCAATCCGCCAGCAGAAGCAACGGTCTTCCGGCGGTTGGATGCTGAGGATCGCTCGGCGGTATTGCTGCTGTTGGCGGCCCTGGTCGACGGCTATTGCCTGGTTCGCATCGGGCTGCACCACGGACTCGAGGCCGCCGGCGGTCTCGGCCCCCATGCCTTTACCTGCGGGCAGTCGGTGGCCGTCAACCTGGCGGCCATCGTGCTGATGAGTCTGGCCTATTTCCGGCGCAGCATCGAACTGCGCAACGTGGCGATCCTGGTGACCCTGGTCGGCGCCATGAAGGTGTTTTTCCTCGATCTGATCGCGGCCCAGGGAGTGCCCCTGGTTCTGAGCGTCTTCTCCTTCGGGGTCGCCGCCATGCTGATCTCCCTGGCGCTCTCCCGCTGGCAGAAGGGGGATGCTGTGGCCAGGGCGGTAGCCGCAAACCGGCAGGCCGAGGAGGCGTCCAGCAGATAGGCGCCATAAGGGAGAGGGAAACAAGAAAGGGCTGCCCGGTGGGGCAGCCCTTTCTTGTTACGCGATGCAGCCAGGAATCAGTGACTGCCGTGCATGAAGCCGTAGACCATCAGCACCACCAGGGCCAGGCCGATGATCACAGCGATGAAGCCGAAGGTTTTGAAGAAGAAGTCGTAGACCACGCCGCTGGGCTTCTCCTTGACGAAATCCTCGGTGATGCCGAGTTCCTGGTAGCGCTTCCACTGGTCGCCGCGCTCCTCGATGAACTCTTCTTTGTTGATTTCGCCGTTGAAGATGACGAAGTCCATGGGGAACTTCTCCGGCCGTCCGTGGGTGTTGAAGAAGTGGACGGTGAAGATGAAGCCGGTGGCCAGCAGCGCCTCGTCCGAATGGACGATGGTGGCCACGTTGAACATCCAGCCGGGCAGGAACAGGCCGAAGAACTCGGGGAACCAAAGCATCAGGCCCGAACCGCCGATGGCAAACATACCCCAGAAGACCGCGATGAAGTCGAATTTTTCCCAGTAGGTCCAGCGCTCGAAGGTGGGCTTGGGACCCCGGAACAGGAACCAGCGGACCATGCCGGTGACATCGCGGATGTCGCGGAAGTTGGGGCAAAGCGAATCCGGTCCGAACAGTCGCAGCAGCCAGTTGCCGGGGAGGTCCTTGCGGATGAACAGGAAGTGGATGCTCAGCACGATGGCGCCGGCGAAGTAGATGAAGGTGATGCCTGCGCCGACGCGGTGGAGCAGGGCTGCGGTGTGGGCACCGCCGTAGAAGTCCATCATCAGCTTGGCCCAGGGCTGGTCGGCGAACTTGAGCGGCAGGCCGGTCAGCGAAAGGAGCAGGAAGCTGATGATGACCAGGAAGTGCAGGGCCACATGGCGGCGGTTGAAGCGGCGGTAGATTTTGTAGGCTTCGGGGATGACGTGGTGTTCGCCGTGCATCAGGGCGAGCTTCTTCTCGCGGTTTTCGACGAAGCCGCGGAACATCCAGAGCAGGGTGTGGATCCAGAAGACCCCGAAGGTGCCCACCAGTAGGCCGGTCATGCAGATGAAGGTCCAGTAGAGGATGGGGTATTTGTCCCGGTCCGAGTGCTCCCCGTGGCTGTAGAACTTGGTGAACAGCGGCGAAGCGTTTTCATGGCACTGGGCGCAGGTTTCCACCAGGTTGGCCGGGTTGACGCTCGATTTCGGGTCGGTGTGGGGGCGTACGTTGTGCGAGGTGTGGCAGTCGGCGCAGCCGGCGACCAGCTCAGGATAGCCCAGGCGGTAGTTCTTGCCGTGATAGCTCTCCATGTAGGTCTTGACCGCGACGTTGAACACGCCGTTGCGTGTCATCATCTCCTGGTTGTCGTGGCAATTGAGGCAGACCTTGGTGTGGAAATCGCGATTTTCGTGGGAAGCGGCGTCGCCCAGGGGCTTGATTTCGTGCAGGTTGTGGCAGTCGCTGCAGGCGGCCGAGTCCATGTTGCCGGCAGATACCGCCTGGCCATGGATCGAGTCAAGGTAGTCGGCGTGGTCATCGTGGCAGGTGGTGCACTTTTCGATGATCTTGTTCTTGTCGCCCTTCCAGTAGTTGTGGGTGTGGACGTCGTAGTGGCAGTCGGCGCATTTGACGTCGTTGAGCATGTGCACGCTGGCATAGTGCTCGGCCGTCTCTTTCTTGTGGCAGCGGGAGCATTTGACCGGGCCGGGCATGATCTCGCCGTCTGCGTGGGCCTCCAGAGAGGTTACCTCGACATGGCAGCTGGTGCAGGCGTTCTTGCCATGGACCGATTGGCCGAACTCGAGCAGGGATATCGAATCCTCGTGGCATTCGATACAGGCCGCCGGGTCAATGGCGACGCCGTTTTCTGCTGCAGCCGGAACCGCAATGGCCAGCAGCAGCAATAGCATGGGGATGAATCGGTGAAGCTTCTGCGACATTTAACACCTCCTAGAAAGGTA
Source organism: Desulfuromonas versatilis (assembly GCF_019704135.1). Lineage (NCBI taxonomy): Bacteria > Pseudomonadati > Thermodesulfobacteriota > Desulfuromonadia > Desulfuromonadales > Desulfuromonadaceae > Desulfuromonas > Desulfuromonas versatilis. Next base: position 4,526,084 of record NZ_AP024355.1, on the reverse strand, counting down.
CTCCCGTTAGCGGGAATTTCCGTCGCAGGATCTTGGGTGGCAGGCCTGTCCATTGCCAAAATCACTGTGGCGTGGACGTTCGCAATACGACGGAATCCCGGCCTCTTCCGTATACTGTATACAATTAATATACAGATGGAACCCTTGGATAACACGGCTATTAATGATTGTCAATTCGGAAAAGAAACATCTGTGATTAAGTGCGAAGTGGCATGCCCGCGGAATAATAAAATAAAACAATATATCAATAAGCAAAATGCATTAAGTCTGTGAAAGGCAGCGCCTTGCTTGCGGGGTTTGAAGGTGTGTCGCTTGAATGCAGGAAAAAAAATGTAAAATAAAAAACATGGTTTTGATTTTTTAAAAAAATTGCTTGCGACTCGCCGCCGGGGCCAGTGCTTAAAAAGGGGTTGCTTCGGGCCTGGGCTCGCCCTACACTGACTGGATCAATACACCGCGAACCATCCCGGAGCGCGGGAAAGGGGAAGGAGAACATGGCCAAGGATCTGGGGCTGGGGCTGGCAATCGTCGCCTTTGCCCTCTTTATCATCGGTGGCTTGGGGACTTTTGCCGGAATGGGTCTGATCGCGTTTATGGCCGGCAGCGACCTCTGGGGCTGGGGTGATGGTCGCAGCATTGGTTACCTGCTGGTCTGTGTGGGGCTGTGTCTGTCGATCCTGGGAGTGCTATGCATGCGAATCTTTCGCAACCGCGACCTGCGCTAGTTTAAACGGGCCCGGTTTCTGCGCGGTGCCCTGCCAGGAAAAGAAAAAAGGATGCTGCCCGCGGGGCAGCATCCTTTTTTTCTATCCGGTGATCTTCGCCCTTACTTGGCGGCAAGCTGCAGGACCTGCTCGGTGAAGGGGTTGGCGAAGAGGATGATCATCGCCACGACGAAGACGTAGATGGCCAGGGACTCGATCATGGCCAGACCGATCATCATGGTGGTCAGGATCTTGCCCGAAGCGCCGGGATTGCGAGCAACGCCTTCAACGGCGCTCTTGATGGCCAGACCCTGGCCGAGGCCGGTACCGAACGAGCCGATTGCCATGCCGAAACCTGCTGCGATCATACACCAAGCGAAAAATTCCATGTTCCTACTCCTTCTGTTTCAGGTGGTTGATTGTTCCTATACGCTATAGGACCTTGAGTTTCGCCGGGGCGAAACGAAATGATATCAATGCGCTTCCTCTATGGCGCCGGCAATGTAGATCATGGCCAGCAGGGTGAAGACGAAGGTCTGGATGCAGGCGACCAGGACACCCATCAGCATCATCGGCACCGGCAGCAGGAAGGGAACCAGCGCGAAAAAGATCATCAGGACGATTTCGTGGCCGTACATGTTGCCGAAAAGTCGCAGGCTGAGCGAGAGGGGCCGGGCCAGGTGGCCGATGAACTCGATGATGATCATCAGCGGGGCCAGCACCAGGATAGGGCCCATGAAGTGCTTGATGTAGCCGATCCCGTGTTCTTTGATGCCGACCACATGGGTCATGATGAACACAGTCAGGGCCAGGGCGCCGTTGGTGTTCAGGTTGGCAGTGGGCGGGTAGAAGCCGGGCACCAGGGCGATCAGGTTGGAGACCAGGATGAACAGGGCAAAGGTGGCGATCAGGGGGAAGTAGGTCTTGCCCTTGGGCCCCATGGTCTCCTCGATCAGGTTCTCGACGCCGGTGACCACCACTTCCATGAAGTTCTGCAGCCCGCTGGGGACTTCCTTGACGGCCCGTGATGCGGCAAAAGCCAGGGCGATCAGCACCAGCATGACGAACCAGGTGTAGGTCACGTGCTCGCCGATATGCATGTGCAGCTGTTCTTCGAGCCACTTAAGGATCAAAAAAGGGTGGGTCATGGGAAAACTGCCTCCTCGTTCAGATCGATCGCTTTATGGTGGTCCAGCCGATGTTGATGACAACCACCGAGAGTCCGACTGCCAGGCCGATGGGGTTGACCCTGACCAGGGCGATGAGCACGAACAGCGCCGCGCCGAGGGCGCCCAGTCGGATGAAATAACCGAATTGAAAACTCTTGGCGGCCCCCCGGGAAGGGTGGGCCAGCATCCTGCGCAGGGAGCGGAACAGCCACTGGTAGCCGACGATCGCAACCAGGCCACCGCTGAGAACCCCGAGGGTGACCGGCATGGACCGCCACGCCAGGCTGCCGAGCACCAGGACAGCGAGAATGAGCCAGTTGCGCCGGGCCAGTTCGCCCAGCAGGTCTTCATTCTTTTCCTTCACTGTCTTTCTGGTTTTCCTTCTGTTGGCGCTTCAGCTCGCGCTCGGTAAGGATGTAAATGTTGCGAAAGCCGGAAACAATCCCGAACCCGAGGAAGATCAGGGTCATCCAGGGGTGGGTTCCCAGCCATTTGTCGAGATAGTAGCCCATGGCCAGACCAATGAAGGTAGCCGCCACCATGGAGATCCCGACACTGGAGAGAAAGCCCAGCGATCTGAAGAGTTGGCGTTTGTCTTCGGCCATGGAAATTGTATACAGAATACAGTGTTGTAGGTTAAAACCCGCTTTGAATAGCACAGGAATCTGGCGAATGTCAACCGCTTTTTGGCGGTAATCAGCCCTCGCCGCGTTTGCGCCCCCGCCAGTCGCGAATACTCCAGGCGAGCTGGCTCCACATGCCCCGCAGCACGGCGACGTCGCGCCCGGAGAGCGCGGCGCGCTGGAATATCCTCCGCAGCGAATTCAGCACCGTGTCGGGCTGCTCGGGGTTCAGGAAGGCAATCCGATTCAGCACCAGTTCCATCTGTCCGAGCATCGGCTCCACCTCGGCGAGAGGAGCAGGGGGGTCGACATTCAAAGGGGGGCAACCATGGGTGCCGACATAGATTTCATAGAGCAGCAGCAGGGTGGCCTGGGCGAGGTTCAATGAGCCGCGTTCGGGTTCCGAGGGGATGGTTACCGTATGCGTGCACAGGGCGACTTCGGCGCTGGTGAGGCCGGAATCCTCCCGGCCCAGCACCAGCCCGAACCCCAGCGCAGGGACGCCGGCGAGCAGTTCGGGCAGCTGGCGGGCCACCAGGGGGGCTCCGCGCCGCTGCCCGCCGCGGCGGGTGGCGGCTACCGCGGTGTGCAGATCGCCGATGGCCTCCTCCAGGGAGGGGAACAACCGTGCAGTTCCCAGCAGGGGCGCGGCGCTCACGGCAAACTTGCGGGCTTCGGGGTGCAGGTGCTGGCAGGGGTTGACCAGGCGCAGGTCACTGACCCCAAAATTGGCCATAGCGCGGCAGACCATGCCGATATTGCCCGGGGATTGGGGTTCGACCAGGATGAGCGAGATGCTGCTTGGGCTGGCCGCTGTGTCGTTCGATGCACTCATGGGCGCCAGCATAATGGAAGTTGGGGAAAATGGCCAGCGGCATCGTGCGCCCATTTCAGGCTCCCGCACTGGGGCAAAAATCGGTTAAACTTGGGGCTGCCGGCGCGGCGGCCGGTTCACGGAGGCGGGAGCATTATGGCTGTGACTGGATCGCAAGAACGGAAAAATGGATATCGGCGAAAACTGGAACGTCTGGCGGGGCTGGAGCTTGGGGATTGCTTCTTTGATTTTCCCCTGGCCCGGTGCAGCACCTGGCGGATTGGCGGCCCGGCCGATCTGCTGGTGGAACCGCGCACCCCGGTGCAGGTGGCCGCCCTGGTCGCTGCGGTGCGGCAGGCCGGGATCCCCCTGGTGGTCATCGGCCAGGGGAGCAATCTGCTCTTCGCCGATGCCGGCCTGCGCGGGGTGGTCCTGAGGCTTGGGGCCAAGCTGGCGCGCATCGAGGTCAGCGGCCCGCGGATCTTCGCCGAGGCCGGCGTCTGGGTGCCGCAGCTGGCCCGCCGGACGATGCAGGCCGGGCTGGCCGGCCTGGAGCACGCCATCGGCATCCCCGGAACTCTGGGGGGGCTGGTGGTGATGAATGGCGGCAGCCACCGCCGGGGCATCGGCGAGCTGGTCAGGAAGGTCCGGGTGGTGGATCGAGAGGGGGTCTTTGCGGTCCTGGATCGGCAGGCCTGCCGGTTCGGCTACCGGCAGAGCGCCCTGCAGGGGACGGGGGCGGTGGTTGTGGAGGTAGAACTGGAGTGTCCGCCCGGAGACCGCGGCGCCATCCGACGCCAGATGCTGCTCGATCTGCGCGAGCGGCGCGGCAAGTTCCCTCTCAAGCAGCCTAACTGTGGGTCGGTTTTTCTGAGCAACGCCGAGATGCACGCAACGGTCGGACCGCCGGGCCGGGTCATCGAGGAGGCCGGTCTCAAGGGGGTTCGCATCGGCGGCGCCGAGGTATCGTCCCGACATGCCAACTTCATCGTGAACCTGGGGGAGGCCAGCGCCCGGGACGTTCTGGCGCTCATCGGCCAGGTTCGCCAGGCGGTCCGGGCCAGGATCGGCTATGAGCTGCGCTGCGAGGTGCGCTACGTTCGCGCCGACGGCGAAATCCTGCCGGCTGATCAGGCAGGGTAGGCGGGATGGAAAAAGGCCCGGCGTCCTGTAGTGGGCGCCGGGCCTTGGCGGCTACTGGCGGGGGCCGGCTAGAGGCTCTGGAAGGCCCTGGCGGCGGCCTCGATGGTGCGGTCCAGGTCTTCGGTGCTGTGGGCGGCGCTCATGAATCCCGCCTCGAACTGGGAGGGGGCGAGGTTGATGCCTGATTCAAGCATGCTGCGGAAGAATTTGCCGAAGGCCTGGGTGTCGCTTTTGACCGCATCGGCGAAGGAATAAACCGGGCCCGGGTGGAAGAAGGTGCAGAACATGCCCCCGACCCGCTGCAGACAGGTGGGGACCGGGCTCAGCTTGGCGGCCTCGAGCAGCCCTTTTTCGAGGTAGGCGCTTTTCTCCTCGATGCTCTGGTAGAAGCCCTCCTGCTGGAGCAGCTTCAGGGTGGCGATCCCGGCGCTCATCGCCAGGGGGTTGCCGGAGAGGGTGCCGGCCTGGTAGACGCCCCCCTCGGGGGAGAGTTTCTCCATGATCTCCTTTTTGCCCCCGAAGGCGCCGACGGGGAGCCCGCCGCCGATGATCTTGCCCAGGCAGACCAGGTCGCCGCGCACCCCGAAGCGCTCCTGGGCGCCGCCGTAGGCGACCCGGAAGCCGGTCATCACCTCGTCGATGATCAGCACGATGCCTTCCTGGTCACAAAGCTGGCGCAGCCCTTCGAGGAACCCTGGCCGGGGAGGAACGCAACCCATGTTGCCGGCGATGGGCTCGATGATGATGCAGGCGATCTGCCCCTGGTTGGCCGCGGCGATCGCCTTGACATCCTCCAGGTCGTTGTAGGTGGCGGTCAGGGTGTGTTTGGCGAAATCGGCGGGAACGCCCGGCGAGGTGGGGACCCCGAAGGTGGCGGCGCCACTGCCGGCCTTGACCAGCAGCGAGTCGGCATGACCGTGGTAGCAGCCGTCGAACTTGAGGATCTTGTCCCGGCCGGTATAGCCGCGGGCCAGGCGGATGGCGCTCATGGTCGCCTCGGTCCCCGAGGAGACCATGCGCACCTTTTCGATGTTGGGGTAGGCGGCGCAGACCAGTTCGGCCAACTCGATCTCGCGGGCGGTGGGGGCGCCGAAGGAGGCTCCGTCGCTGGCGGTCTGGCGGATCGCCTCGACCACCTTGGGATGGCAGTGGCCCAGGATCATCGGGCCCCAGGAGCCGACGTAATCAATGTAGCCGTTGCCATCCACGTCGTAGATGCGGGAGCCTTCGGCGCGACTGATGAAGATGGGGTCGCAGCCCACAGATTGGAAGGCTCGTACCGGGCTGTTGACGCCGCCGGGAATTACCGTCTTGGCCTTGGCGAACAGCTGTGAGGATTGCTGGTGGTTCATGGGGCCCCTTTCTATTAAATAGGCTGGGTTGGCTGGTGGATGCCCCGGTTCCAGGTCGAGGCCTGTTCGGCGGCGGCAATGGGAATAAGCTGAGTGCTTAACACAGGGCCCAGTCCTTGTCAAGAATGGGTCCGCCGGGATTGCAGGATGCCTTGGCGAGGCTTGGCGGCGGGCCCGCACAGAACCGAGGGTGGCTTGCGCGCGGGAGGGCGGGGCGCAAATCGGAAGCGGCTCGCCGGGGCTCGGGCGAGCCGCTTGCATTTGCGGAATGTGCTGATAAATAAAAAGTTTGACATGCCGGACCCGGGTATTTTATAAACACTGGTCTGACCATTTGCAACTTGGATTCGCATTTCAACGAGAAGGTGTCCAGGACCATGGTGGAACTTCTGCTGATACTGGTAAGTGCCGTATTCGTAAACAATTTCGTGCTGGCCCGGTTTCTTGGGATCTGCCCCTTCATGGGGGTGTCCAAGAAGGTGGAGACTTCCGTCGGCATGGGGATGGCAGTGACCTTCGTCATGACCGTGGCTACCGTGGTCACTTGGTTTATCCAATATTTCGTCCTGATTCCGCTGGGCATCGAATATCTGCAGACCATCGCCTTTATCCTGGTGATCGCCTCACTGGTGCAGTTGGTGGAGATGGTGGTGCAGAAGGTCAGTCCGGTCCTTTACCAGTCGCTGGGGATCTTTCTGCCGCTGATTACCACCAACTGTGCGGTGCTGGGGTTGGCGGTGCTCAATATTCAGAAGGACTACTCCTTCCTCGAGGGGGTCGTGTTCGCCCTCGGGGCGGCGCTCGGTTTCACTCTGGCGCTGGTGCTGTTCGCCGGGCTGCGCGAGCGGGTCGATCTGTGCCCGGTGCCGAAAAGTTTTCGGGGGACCGCCATCGCCCTGGTGACCGCCGGCCTGTTGTCTCTGGCCTTCATGGGGTTCGCCGGGTTGGTCAAGGGGTAAGGGCAGAATCCGGGAGTCAGGAGAGCGGTACGTCTTCGGCCTTCGGAATTCTGAATTCTATGAGGTTTTTCTATGCTTGAAGCCATCATGAGTCTGGGCGGCATCGGCCTGTCGGCGGCGGTCGCTCTCGGATTTGCCGCCAAGAAATTCGCCGTCGAAATCGATCCGCGCGAGTTGGCGGTCCTCGAAGTGCTGCCGGGCGCCAACTGCGGTGCCTGCGGCTATCCGGGCTGTGGCGGTTATGCCAAGGCGGTGGTTGCCGGCCAGGCCGGGCCGGCAGACTGTCCGCCGGGCGGCGCCGGTGCAGCGGAAAAGATCGCCAACATCCTGGGCATCGCTCCGGTGAGCGCCGACCCCCAGGTGGCGGTGGTGCTCTGCCAGGGTGACAACGCCAAGGCTCAGGCCAAGTACCGTTACCTCGGCCTGCATGACTGCAACGCCGCCCAGAAGATCGCCGACGGGCCCAAGGCCTGCCCCGGGGGGTGTCTGGGACTGGGGACCTGTGCCCGGGTCTGCCCCTTTGGCGCCATCGAAATGACCGCCGAGGGCCTAGCGGTGATCAGCCGCGAGAAGTGCACCGGTTGCCGCAAGTGCGTGGCGGCCTGCCCGCGTTCGGTCATCCGCATGACCCCGCTCGATGCGACCGTGCACGTGCTGTGCAACAGCACCGACAAGGGGGCGCTGGTGCGCAAGTACTGCCAGGTCGGCTGCATCGCCTGCCAGATCTGCAAAAAGACCGCCCCCGAGGCCTATGTCATAGAAAATTTCCTGGCCCGGGTCACCTACGAGCATCACCAGTTGGCCGCTCCGGCGGTGGAGAAGTGCCCGACCAAATGCATCCGCGATTTCGTGGACGGCTATCCCGAGGGGAGCAGTTTCGCTCCGCCAACCTGCGGGGTTGCCCCCGGGGCGGCTGCCTGAAGCCCAAACCAAGAGTTCAGTGATGAAGCTAAAGACATTTCCCGGCGGCCTTCATCCGCCGGACAACAAGCGGTGGTCGGAGCACAAGCCGATCGAAACCTGCCCCCTGCCCGAGGAACTGGTGGTCCCCATGGCGCAGCACATCGGCGCTCCCGCCGAGGTCTGCGTGCAGAAGGGGGATCTGGTGAAAAAAGGCCAGGTGATCGGCCAGGCCAAGGGGTTTGTGTCGGTGCCGGTCCACGCTCCGAGTTCCGGCGAGGTGGTGGCGGTCGAGCCGCGGCTTCACCCATCGGGTAAGGCCCTGCCGGCGGTGGTGATTCGCCCCGACGGGGAAGACCGCTGGGTCGAAGGGCTCGAGCCCGGGGATCCCGAAGCGCTCTCCGCCGATCAGCTGCGCGAGAAAATCCGCGCGGCGGGGATCGTCGGCATGGGCGGTGCCACTTTCCCGGCCCATGTCAAGCTCTCCCCTCCCGAGGGCAAAAAGATCGACACCCTGATTCTCAACGGGGTGGAATGCGAGCCGTTTCTGACCGCCGACCACCGGCTGATGCTGGAGCAGCCGGACGATGTCCTGGCTGGTGTTGACATCCTGCGCAAGGTGCTCGGGGTCAGCCGCGTGTATATCGGCATCGAGGCCAACAAACCCGATGCCATCGACCTGATGAGCCAGGCCTGCACCGGGCGCGGCATCGAGGTCGTGCCGCTCGAGGTCAAGTACCCGCAGGGGGCGGAAAAACAGCTGATTCTCGCCATCACCGGTCGCGAGGTCCCCTCCGGGGGGCTGCCGATGGATGTTGGCGTGGTGGTGCAGAATGTCGGAACCGCCGCCGCCGTGGCGGACGCGGTGCTGCATGGCCGGCCGCTGGTCGAGCGCATCTGCACCGTCAGTGGGCCCTTGGTTGCCGAGCCGAAAAACCTGCGTATCCGCATCGGCACCCCCCTGGCCCACCTGGTCCAGTTCTGTGGTGGGGTCAAAGGCGAGCCGGCCAAGATCATCATGGGTGGCCCGATGATGGGGTCCGCCCAGTTGTCCCTCGAGGTTCCCGCCACCCGCGGCACCTCGGGTCTGCTGCTGTTCGGCGCCGGGGACGTGCCGCTGCGCTCCGAAGGGCCCTGCATCCGCTGCGGCCGCTGCGTGCAGGCCTGCCCGGCGCGCATCATGCCCACCACCATCGCCGCCTACGCCCGGCTGGATTTCATTTCCGAGGCCGAAGAATACGGCGCCATGGACTGCATCGAGTGCGGCTGCTGCACCTACATCTGCCCCGCCACCCTGCCGCTGGTCCAGGCCATCCGTTACGCCAAGGGGGCTATTCTGGCCAAGAGGAGGAAGGTCTAACCGTGGAAAGGCAGCTCTATCTCTCGTCCTCGCCCCATCTAAGCGCCCGGGAAACCACCGACCGGGTGATGCGCGCGGTGATCTACGCCCTGCTTCCCGCCTGTGCGGTGTCCGTCTACTTTTTCGGTTTGCCGGCTCTGTGGGTGCTGGTCCTGTGTACTGCCGGCTGTGTCGGGTTCGAGGCCCTTGCCCAGAAGCTGATGCGCCGCCCGGTCACCGTCGGTGATGGAAGTGCCGCCCTTACCGGGATCCTGCTCGCCCTCAATCTGCCTCCCGCCAGTTCCTGGTGGCTGGCCCTGCTGGGCAGCGCCGTGGCCATCGTCATCGGCAAGCAGGTCTACGGAGGGCTGGGCTACAACCCCTTCAACCCGGCCCTGGTGGCCAGGGTGGTGCTGCTGGTCTCCTTTCCCGTGCAGATGACCAGTTGGACCGCACCGGCCCCCCTGGGTTCCGGGCTCGACTCGGTGACCAGCGCCACCCCTCTGGGAGATTGGAAAACCGCGGTCATGCTGACCGGCAAGATGCCCGAAACGCTGCAGCAGGGGTTGGGCAACTATTTTGTCGGCAACATGGCGGGGTGCCTCGGCGAGGTCTCGGCCCTGGCCCTGCTGCTGGGGGCGGCCTATCTGTTCTGGAAAAAGATTCTTACCTGGCACATCCCTTTGAGCTTTGTCGGCTCCGTGGTGCTGCTTTCCGGCGTTTTCTGGCTGGTCGATCCGGCCAAATACCCCAGCCCGCTCTTTCACCTGGTGACGGGAGGTCTGGTCCTTGGTGCTTTCTATATGGCCACGGACATGGTTTCATCCCCGGTGACCACCCGCGGAATGGTGGTGTTCGGAGTCGGCTGCGGGGTGATCACGGTGCTCATTCGTCTGTTCGGCGGCTATCCCGAGGGTGTTTCTTTCGCGATCCTGCTGATGAACGCCGCAACGCCGCTTATCGATCGTTACACCCGGCCGAAGAAATTCGGCTATGTTGCTGAAAAGGCATAAGGACTGCGCATGAAAGACATAGCACGCCTGGCCCTTGCTCTGACCCTGATTGCCGCCGGTGCCGGGTTGATCCTTTCGCTGGTCGAAGCCGTTACCCGCGAGCCGATAGCCGAGCAGCGCCGCCAGGAAACGCTCAAGGCGCTGCAGGCCGTCCTGCCCGAAATCGACAACAGTCCAGACCAGGATAGCGTCAGCCTGGTGGTCGGCAAAGACAAGAAGGGGCGCGATCTCTCCCGGGTCTTCTACCGTGGCCGCAAGGGCGAAGAGCTTGCCGGGATCGCCTTCAAGGTGGTCGCCCCGGAGGGCTACAGCGGCAACATCGAAATCATGGTGGGGATTCTTCCCGACGGCAGCGTGGTCGGGATCGAGATCCTGACCCACGCGGAAACCCCCGGCCTGGGAGACAAGATAGCCCAGGGCTGGTTCAAGCAGCAGTTTGCCGGGAAAAACCTGGAAAACGCCGACTGGCGCGTCAAAAAAGACGGTGGCCAGTTCGACCAGATCACCGGCGCGACGATTTCGCCGCGTGCGGTGGTCAAGGCGGTTGCCGCCGGTCTGCAATTCTATCAGGAACACCGGGAACAGGTGGTTGCGCAAGGAGTTGGGGGATGAATCTGATCGGCGAATTCAGCAAGGGGATCTGGCGGGAGAATGCGGTATTTCGGCTGCTTCTGGGATTGTGTCCCACCCTCGCGGTGACCACCAGCGCCGAAAACGGCCTGGGGATGGGCCTGGCCACCACCTTTGTGCTGCTGTGTTCCAACATCGTGGTATCGCTGCTGCGCAAGCTGATCCCGGCCCAGGTGCGTATCCCCGCCTACATAGTGATCATCGCCTCGTTCGTGACCGTGGTCCAACTCTCCATGGAGGCTTACGTCTATGATCTGTACAAGGCGCTGGGCATTTTCATCCCTCTGATCGTGGTCAACTGCCTCATTCTTGGTCGCGCCGAGGCCTATGCTTCGAAAAACTCCGTGCTCCCCTCGGTGGTTGACGGCGCGGGCATGGGGCTCGGGTTCACCCTGGCCCTGTTTATCCTCGGGGCGGTCCGCGAACTGTTCGGTTCGGGGTCAATTCTCGGGGTCTCCCTTTTCGGCGCCCACTATCAGCCCTTTTTGCTGATGATCCTGCCGCCCGGCGCCTTCATTGCCCTCGGGCTCCTTTTGGCCGGGATGAACCGCATCGACGCTGCACGCGGTCGTTAGTGCGGGGCCGGGCCGGTTTTCCAGAAAAATTACTTGACCCGAAACGCCCGTAGTGATAGCTGTTTTAGCTGTCTTCTGCGGGCGTTCTTCAATTGCCCACCCAACTGCGCCAGCGGCAGGTCCGCGGTGGTCCGCCCGTCTCCCTCCCCTGCGGACCGTTTCCTGCCCGTGTTCTCTCCTTAATGTCCCCTGATTTCGGGATGTTCCGATATCTTTAAGTGCATACAGTATACTGTATTTTTTCCTTGACAAAGGGTTTAATTTATCTTAACTTGCAGTCCGCCAAATAACGTAAACAATACGCTATATCCGCTAAAAATTAACATTTCTTGGGAGGAGCTGTCCATGCTAGAGAGTTATCTGCCGATACTCGTTCTCGTCGGTCTCGCCTTCGCGTTCGCCATAGGCTCCGTCGTCTTCTCAGGGCTGGTTGGGCAGAAAAAGCCCAGCGCGGTCAAGTTGGCGCCATACGAATGCGGCATGCCCCCCGTCGGCTCCGCCCGCGAGCGATTCTCCGTCAAGTTCTACATCATTGCCATGTTGTTTATTCTCTTCGACATCGAGGCGGTTTTCCTGTATCCCTGGGCGGTGATGTTCAAGCGTCTTGGACTGTTCGGTTTCGTTGAGATGGGTGTCTTTATCCTGATCCTTCTCATCGGTTATATCTACGTCTGGAAAAAAGGAGCGCTGGAATGGGAGTAGATCAAACGCTGGGAAATAATTTCATTACTACCAGTCTGGACAAGCTGGTCAACTGGTCCCGGTCCCGGTCGCTCTGGCCGATGACCTTTGGTCTTGCCTGTTGCGCCATCGAGATGATGGCGACCGGTGCCGCCCGCTTCGACCTGGACCGCTTCGGGGTCCTGTTCCGCGCCTCGCCCCGCCAGGCCGATGTAATTATCATTGCCGGAACCGTCACCAAGAAGATGCTCCCGGTCATTCAGACCGTTTACGAGCAGATGCCCGAGCCCCGCTATGTCATTGCCATGGGGGCCTGCGCCTGTTCTGGCGGCATTTTCGATACCTACAGCACGGTGCAGGGCATTGACGAGGCTCTGCCTGTGGATGTCTACATCCCGGGGTGTCCTCCGCGTCCCGAGGGTCTGCTCTACGGCATCATGAAGTTGCAGGACAAGATCATGCAGGAGCGCAACTCCTTCGGCGCGGCCATCGGTGTTGGCGAGCGCATTACCGTGGCCTGATCGATCCAGGTGCCGGACTTAAACGGAATAGGGACGAAAATATGAGCGAGCATGTTGCCGTTGGCAAGTTGAAGGAGAAGTTCTCCGGTTCGGTCCTGGACGTCGTCGAGTTTCGTGGCGATACCAGCGTTACCGTCAAGAAAGAGGATATCGTGGCCATCGGCTCCTTTTTGAAGAAGGAGCTGGGGTTCAATCTGCTCTGCGATCTCTGTGGGGTCGACTACCTGGGCAAGGCGCCCCGCTTCATGGTGGTCTACAACCTCTTCAATGTATCGACCAAGCAGTATCTGCGCATCAAAGTGCCCGTGGAAGAGAGCGACCCGGTGGTGGAGACCGTCTCCGGGGTCTGGGCGACCGCCAACTGGCATGAGCGCGAGTGCTGGGACCTGATGGGGATCTCTTTCCGCAACCACCCCGACCTGCGGCGGATCCTGATGACCGACGATTACGAGGGGCATCCCCTGCGCAAGGATTACCCGGTACAGGGGCCCGACCGGCAGCCTTACCAGGGGCGGGTTTCGTAGGTACTTCACCAGGACGATCACCTTTTCCAGGATAGAAGAGGTTTATTATGGCTACGACTGAAATAATGACCGTCAACATGGGGCCCCAGCACCCCTCCACCCACGGCGTTCTGCGTCTGCTTCTCGAGCTCGACGGCGAGCGGGTGGTGAAGGCGACCCCCCATATCGGCTTTCTGCATCGCGGGGTCGAGAAGCTCTCCGAGCACCGCAATTACCACCAGGTGATCCCGCTGACCGACCGGCTCGACTATCTGGCCCCGATGAGCAACAACCTCGGCTATGTGCTGGCGGTGGAGAAACTGCTCGGCCTCACCGACGCCATCCCCGAGCGGGCAAAGACCATTCGAGTGATCATGGCAGAACTGACCAGGCTCAAGAGTCACCTGGTCTGGCTGGCCTGTCACGGCCTTGATATCGGTGCCATGACCGTTTTCATCTACTGCTTCCGCGAGCGTGAAAACATTATGGGATTTTACGAAAAGATCTCAGGCGCCCGCATGACCTCCAACTATTTCCGGGTGGGTGGGCTCTCCGCTGACCTCCCCGAGGGGCTGGATAAGGAAATCCGTGCCTTTGTCGAAGCTATGCCCGGGCACATCGACACCTATGAGGGATTGTTGACCGGCAACAAGATCTGGCAGAAGCGAACCCAGAAGGTCGGGGTGATCAGTGCCGAGGATGCCATTGATATCGGCTTGACCGGTCCCGCTCTGCGTGCCTCCGGTGTTGACTGGGACCTGCGTCGCGACAATCCCTACAGCGGTTACGAAAACTATGATTTCGTCGTCCCCACCCACGAGGATTGTGACACTTGGGCACGTTATCAGGTTCGCTTGGTGGAGATGCGCGAATCCTGCAAAATTATCACTCAGGCGCTTGACCGGCTTCAACCAGGCCCGATTCTCGCTGATGCGCCAAAGGTATGCCTGCCGCCAAAGCAGAAAGTGGTCAATACCATCGAGGGTCTTATCCATCATTTCAAGATCGTCACCGAGGGATTCAAGCCCGCCGCCGGGGATATTTACCAGGAGGTCGAGGCACCCAAGGGGGTACTCGGCTATTACCTGGTCTCCGACGGTTCGCCCAAGCCTTACCGCATGAAGATCCGTCCGCCTTCCTTTGTCAACCTGCAGGCGCTTCCGCAGATGGTCGAAGGGTCCCTGCTGGCCGACGTGGTTGCGGTCATTGGCACTCTGGACATCGTCCTTGGCGAGATCGACCGGTAACGGGTCTGGATAAGGAGAGGTAATCTCATGAGCGAAGTAGCGGAAAAGGTGCAGGAGCAGGAAGTCGATCTGACCGGCGCCAACCAGGTTATCGACAAATATCTGGACATGCACGGGGCGTTGATGCCGGTGCTGCAGGAAATCCAGGAGGTCTATGGATACATTCCCGAGCCCACCGTGCACCTGGTGGCGGAGCGTCTGAACGTCTACACCAGCCAGATCTACGGGGTGCTGACCTTTTACGCCCAGTTTCACCTGGAACCACGGGGCAAATATATTGTCCGGGTCTGCATGGGCACCGCCTGCCACGTCAAGGGCGCCGGGCGAATCGCCGACACCCTCAAGGAGCGGTTGGGGATCGGGCATGCCGAAACCACCGAGGACCTCAAGTTCACCGCCGAGTACGTTGCCTGTATTGGGGCCTGCGGCATGGCTCCGGTCATCATGGTCAACGATGCTACCTATGGCAGCCTGTCGGTTCAGAAGATGGACGACGTCATTCAAAAATACATGAAGATGGACTGAGACGGTCCAACCAATTCCAACCCAATCGCGAATCGGGGATTTTGCAAATGGCCGAGAATGCTGAAAATATCAAGGTTCTCATCTGTCAGGGTACCGGGGGGCTCGCCTCGGGTGCCAAGGCGGTGGCAGACGCCTTCGAAGCCGAGTTCAAAAAACACGGCGTCGAGGCCAAAGTCGGCAAGCGCTGCGAGGTGATCGGTACAGGTTGCCGCGGTCTTTGCGCCAACGACGTTCTGGTTGACGTTCAACTGCCCGGTCAGGAGGCGGTGACTTACGACTTCGTCACCCCGGAGCTTGTCACGCAGATCGTCGAGGAACATGTCCTCAACAACCAGGTGGTCGAAAAGAAAAAAGCTGGCCCCTACTACGCCAAGTTCCTCGAAAAGCAGCAGCGCATCATTTTCTCCCGTTGTGGTACGGTCAATGCCGAAAGCCTCGATGACTTTCTCGCCCACCGGGGTTTTGAAGGGATCAAGAAGGCGGTCACCATGAAGCCCGAGGAGGTTATTGAGGAGGTCAAGCGCTCGGGACTGAGGGGTCGAGGGGGCGGCGGCTTCCCTACCGGCGTCAAGTGGTCGTTCTGCAAGGCTTCGCCCGGCAAGGAAAAATACCTGATCTGCAACGCCGACGAAGGCGACCCAGGGGCGTTCATGGACCGCTCCATCCTCGAAGGTGACCCCTACGGGCTTATCGAAGGGATGATGATCGGCGCCTACGCCATCGGCTGCACCTTCGGTTACGTCTATTGTCGCGCCGAATACCCGCTGGCCATCAAACGCCTGCAGAAAGCCATCGACACCTGCTACGAAAAAGGTTTCCTCGGCAAAAATGCCATGGGGCTCGGGTTCGATTTCGACATGCGCATCAAGGCCGGCGCCGGCGCCTTCGTCTGCGGCGAGGAAACCGCGTTGATGGCCTCCATCGAAGGCCAGCGCGGCATGTCCCGGCCCCGTCCGCCGTTCCCGGCGGTGCGCGGCCTCTGGGGCAAGCCGACCAACATCAACAACGTCGAGACCTTCGCCAACGTCTCCTACATCTTCTATAACGGCGCGGACTGGTACTCCTCTATCGGCACCGAGGGGACCAAGGGGACCAAGATTTTCGCCCTCACCGGCAAGGTCAAGCACACCGGTCTGGTCGAGGTCCCTGCCGGCACGACCATGAAGGAAGTCATCTACGACGTCTGCGGCGGCATCCTCAACAATCGCAAGTTCAAGGCCGTGCAGGCCGGTGGCCCCTCCGGCGGGTGCCTGCCCGCCGAGGCTCTGGATGCCCAGGTCGACTACGACTCGCTGATCAAAGCCGGCGCCATGATGGGCTCGGGCGGCCTGGTGGTCATGGACGAGACCACCTGCATGGTCGATATCGCCCGCTTCTTCCTCAACTTCACCCGCGTCGAATCCTGCGGCAAGTGTATTCCCTGCCGCATCGGCCTGAAGATCATGCTCGAGATCCTCGAGCGGATCTGTTCCGGCGAGGGTAGCGAGGGAGACATCGAACTGCTCCAGGACATGGCCTACGACATCAAGAAGAGCTCGCTGTGCGGCCTGGGACAGACGGCACCCAACCCGGTTCTTTCCACCATCCGCTATTTCCGCCACGAATACGAGGCGCACATCAAGGAAAAACAGTGCCCTTCGCACAGCTGCAAGCCGCTGCTCAAGTTCGAGGTCATCGACAACGCCTGCAAGAAGTGCGGTCTCTGCTTCAAGGTCTGTCCGGTGGATGCTGTACGGTGGGAGAAAGGGCAATTGGCGATCATTGATAAGGAGAAATGTACCAAATGCACCTCCTGTTATGATGCCTGCCGTTTCATGGCGATTGAGTAGCCGGTTTCTTAGCTGATTCGATACGAGGTCAAGATGGTAAATCTTACGATTGACGGCAAGCAGGTAACGGTAAGCAAGACGGCTACGATCTACGAGGCCGCCAAGCAGGCGGGGGTCGATATCCCGGTTCTGTGTTACGCCAAGAAACTTCTCCCCTACGGTGCCTGCCGGGTCTGCCTGGTCGAGGTCGAGCAGATGAAGGGGCGGCTGATTCCTTCCTGTACCACGCCGGTCACCGAAGGGATGGTGGTCAAGACCACCTCCGACGAAATCCGCAAGGTGCGTAAAACCGTTCTCGAGTTCCTGCTGGTCAACCACGTGGTGGAATGCCCGGTCTGCGACAAGGGGGGTGAATGCGACCTGCAGGATCTGACCTATGAGTACGAGGTGGTCAGCAACCGCTTCGAGGGGGTTAAGTTCGACCTGCCTACCGACGAGGTCAACCCGCTGATCGAGCGCAACATGAACCGCTGTGTTTTGTGCGGCAAGTGCGCCAGGGTCTGCGACGAAATCGTCGGCTACGGTTCCTATTCCTTCATCAATCGCGGGTTTGAAACCAAGATTGCCACCGCTTTTGACCGCGGCCTCAACTGCGAATTCTGCGGCCAGTGCGTTTCCATGTGCCCGGTGGGGGCGATCCTGCCCCGTCCCTTCAAGTTCAAGGCCCGCCCTTGGCAACTCAAGGAGGTCGACTCGGTCTGCGGATACTGCGGCAACGGCTGCACCGTGACCCTGGGGGTCATGGACAACAAGGTTCAGACCATCCGCTTCAATGACAAGACCGGGGTCAACGACGGCAACCTCTGCGTTCGGGGCCGCTTCGGTTACTCTTACGTCAACAGTGACGAGCGGCTGAAAAAACCCCTGGTGCGCAAGGACGGACAACTTGTCGAGGTCAGCTGGCAGGAAGCGGCCGAGGCGGTGGTCGAGGGATTCAAGAAAGCCAAGGCCGAAAAGGGCCTGGGGATTATTTCCGGCGCCCGCCTGACCAACGAGGAGTTCTTTCTCCTGAAGAATCTGGCCAAGGGGTTCGGTACCGCCAACCTGGACCACTCGGGGGGTGAGTGCTACAAGGGCCTGACCGAAGGATTCATGGAGACCCTCGGGGTGAGCGCATCGCTGGGCACCTTCCCCCAGGTAGAGCAGTGTGATGCCATTCTCTCGATCCGTTCGGATTTCTACGAAACCCATCCGGTTTTCGGGATGGTGGTCAACCAGGCGGTCAAGCGCAACGACGCCCATCTGACTGTCCTTTCGGACAAAAAGGGGAAATTCACTAAACTGCCCCACGCCAAGACCCTGTTGGCCAAGCCCGGCACCGAGGTCACGGTTCTCAACGCCATGGCCCAGGTGCTGCTCGCCGAGGGCCTGGCGGTTACCGAAGGCATCGAGGGCGTGGAGGCACTGAAAACTTCCCTGGCTACCTGTACTCCGGAAAAAGCTGAAGCGATCACCGGCGTTGGCGCTGAGTCCATCAAGGCCGCCGCCCGCCAACTGGGGGCCGCCAAAAAAGCTGCGATCCTGCTGGCCTACGGGCTTCCCTATACCGCGCAAAGCAAAGAGCTGGCAGTAGCTGCCGCCAACCTGGCGCTGCTTACCGGAGTTGCCGGAAGATCCGGTAGCGGTCTTTACCTCTGCGGGGAGAAGGCCAACAGCCAGGGCGCCGTCGACTTGGGGATCCTGCCGCAGAAGGGCGGGCTGGGCGTCCAGGAAATGCTCAAGCAGGCAGCTGGCGAAAACCTTTCCGCGCTCTATGTGGTAGGTGAAGATCCGCTGACCTCCTATCCGAACCGGAGCATGGTGGAAGCTGCGCTGAGCAAGGTTTCGTTTTTGGTGGTTCAGGACCTGTTCCTGTCCCCGACTGCGCAGCAGGCCGACGTGGTCCTGCCGGCCGCATCCTTTGCCGAAAAGGATGGCACCTTTACCAACGCCGAGCGGCGAATTCAGCGGGTGCGCCCGGGGATTGCCCCCCCGGGGGAAGCGAAAACCGATTTCGCCATCTTCGAAATGCTTGCCGCGCGCCTCGGCAATCAGGTCAGCTACACCGGGCCGGCTGCCGTATTCAGTGATATTGTGAATAACTCCCCCAATTACAAGGGAATCGAGTTTTCCCAGATCGGCCCCCAGGGCGTGGTTTGGGGCGGCGAGGAGTTCGCCCCGGCGCACAAGCGGGTCGTGCCTGTAGCTGCTGCCCAGGGGCTGGCCGCCGCCTACCAGTTGGTGACCGGCAGTGCGCTTTACCACAGTGGTACCGTCAGCACCAGGGCTCAGGGGCCCAATGCCGTGGTGGCCGAGCCCTACCTCGAACTGGGCCGCGAGGATGCGGCAGCTCTCAAGGTTCAGGAGGGCGACACGCTGAATGTCAAGGGCAATGGCGTAGAGCTCAAACTCAAGGCAAAAATTGGCACCCGGCTGCCCAAAGGGGTCGTGTTCGCTCCCTACCATTTTGCCAGTGCCGGGCTGAACCGCCTCTATCAGGGCGAAACCGCAGTTGCTGTTGAACTGAGCAAGTAGTCTCCAGGCAGGAGAGGTTATGGACTGTCCCAAGTGCAAGGCGGCCGTATCCGCAAGGGCGAAATTCTGCGACCAATGCGGTGTGAACCTGGGGAATAACGTCGAGTTTATTCACCAGCGCGCTCTCGACCATTACCATCGTGGATTGATCGACGAGGCCATCAAGCTCTGGGACGAAGCGGTGACCCTCACCCCCGGTTTCAGCAAGGGGTACTACTACAAGGGGCTGGCCCTCTACGACAGAGGGGACCTGCAGCAGGCGATCGATGTCTTCAACAAGGCCCTGGCCGGGGAAAAGGAACCGTTCCGGGTGTACTTCAAACTGGGCATGGCCCAGTACGGACTGGGGGACCTTGCCGGCAGCATCGAAAGCTTCAGTAAGGCCCTGAGCCTGAATCCCGGCAGCGCCGAAACCCATTACCGGCTGGGGCTTTCCTATCTGCGCAATTCCGACCTGGACCGGGCCCGGGAGGAGTTGGCCGCGGCGATCAAGATCAACCCTCAGTATACCCGTGCCCTGTACATCCTCGGCATGGTGCTCTCCCAGCAGGGGCAGGTCGAGGAAGCGATCGAGCAGTTCCGGCTGGTCGTGGAGATCAGCCCCTCCTACACCGCGGCTCGTTTTGAACTGGGAATGGCCCTCATGAAAACGGGGGATCTCTCCGACGCCATCGAGCAGTTCCGCGGTTCGGTGGAAAACAGCAGCAGGTTCGCTCCGGGCTATTACATGCTGGGCGAGGCCTACCGGAAGACGGGAGAATTCAGCGAGGCGATCAGCTCCTACAACGAGGTGCTCAAGCTCAATCCCAAGGACTCGGATACCTTTGTGCGAATCGCCGAGTGCTACATGCAACTCGACTTGTTGGACGGCGCCCGGGATGCCGTTGCCAAGGCTCTATCTTTTAATCCCAACAACCGTGACGCCCGGTACCTGGAAAAGCACCTCGGCGAACTTAAAACGCCACACAAACCCGGTTTCTAAGCCTTTAAGCCTAACGATACCCAAAACGTTCAAGGAAGAGGATTGTCATGACGCCTGAAGTGTTGAGCCTCTCAAACAATGTCCCCCTGTTTCTGGCATCCATGCTGGTCAAGATTCTGGCCGTCTTCGTGGTGGTGATCCTGATTGTCGCCTACGCCACCTGGGTCGAGCGTAAGGTCATCGGCCACATGCAGACCCGCCTCGGGCCCATGCGCACCGGGTGGCATGGCCTGCTGCAGCCGATTGCCGACGGCCTCAAGCTGTTCTTCAAGGAAGACATCATCCCTTCCGAGGCCAGCAAGGTCCCCTTCCTGCTTGCTCCCATGATGATCCTGGTGCCGGCCTTCATCACAGTGGCGGTCGTCCCCTTCGGTCCCGATCTGGTGATTGGTGATTACATCATCTCCCAACAGATCACCGACCTGAACGTCGGTATTCTCTACATCCTGGCCATGGCCGGCCTTGGGGTCTACGGCATTGTCTTGGCCGGCTGGGCCTCCAACAGCAAATATTCTCTGCTGGGCGGCATACGCTCCTCGGCCCAGATGGTCTCCTATGAACTCGCCGCCGGCCTGTCGATTATCGCGGTGTTCATGCTCTCCGAAACCCTGAGCCTGCGCGGCATCGTATCAGCCCAGATGGGGCCGCTGTGGGGCAGCATCTCCTTTCTGCCCAACTGGTATATCTTTTCCCAGCCGCTCGCCTTCGGCCTGTTCGTCATCTGCGGCCTGGCGGAAATCAACCGGACTCCCTTCGACCTGCCCGAAGCGGAAACCGAACTGGTGTCCGGTTTCTGTACCGAATACTCGTCCATGAAGTACGCCCTGTTTTTCATGGCCGAATACGCCAATATGGTGGTGATCTCCGCCATCGCCGCCACCCTGTTCCTCGGCGGCTGGCATGGGCCCTTTCCCGGTGCTATCAACCTTCTGCTGAAGGTCTTCGCCTTCATGTTCTTCTTCATCTGGCTGCGCGCCACCTTCCCCCGCGTGCGCTACGACCAGTTGATGACCATGGGGTGGAAGGTGTTCATCCCCCTGTCACTGGCTAACATTGTGCTGACCGGCATCGTTGTCGTCATCCTTCAGTGATCAATATCCATACAAGAGGATAGGCCCATGTTTAGAGAGTTTGCCAAAGGTCTGAGCATTACCTTCAAACACCTGCTCCCGGGGCATTCGACCACGGTCCAGTATCCTACTGAAAAGCTGAAGCCCTCCGACCGTTTCCGGGGCCTGCACCGCCTGGTTCCGACCCAGGACCGGGAGAAGTGCGTGGCCTGCTACCTCTGCCCGACGGTATGCCCCGCCAAGTGCATCACCGTCGAATCGGCCGAGAACGAGAAGGGGGAGAAATACCCCAGGGTCTACAAGATCGATCTGCTCCGTTGCATCTTCTGCGGCTACTGCGTTGAGGCCTGCCCGGTGGAGGCGATCGAGATGACCGGCACTTACGAGCTGGCCAACTACAAGCGGGAAGACTTCGAATTCACCAAAGAGCGACTTCTCAAGTAACCAAATAGGAGCGTTGATACCATGGAACTTCTGTTTTTCTATCTGGTCGCCTTGGTTGCCGTCCTTTCCGGATTTTTGGTGGTCAAGTGCAAAAGCCCGGTCAACAGTGCCATCTCACTGGTCATGACCTTCGTCTGCCTGGCGGTCTTTTACGTCATGCTTCACGCACCCTTCATGGCCGCCATTCAGATTATGGTCTACGCCGGTGCCATCATCGTTCTGATCGTTTTTGTCATCATGCTGCTCAACCTGGGAACCGCCACGCGGCAGGTCAGCAGTCACAGCGTGGTCTGGGGCATCGGGGCGGCGGTGCTGGTGCTGATCCAGGCACTCTACTTCCTGAACAAGGGCGGGGCCACGGGGGCACAGGGTTCGCTCGCGGAAGACATCGCTGCCACCGGGGGGCATACCGAAGCCATCGGCAAGGCCCTGTTCACCGATTTTCTTCTTCCCTTTGAAATCACCTCTATCCTGCTCCTGGTTGCCATCATCGGTGCCGTGGTGCTGGCCAAGAGGGAAGTCTAGCCATAGATAAGGACAGGAGACCTGCCATGATTACCGTTCACCATTACATGACTGTCAGCGCGATTCTTTTCGCTCTGGGCACCTTTGGGGTTCTGACCCGGAAAAATGCAATCGTCATCTTTATGTGCATCGAACTGATGCTCAACGGCGTCAACCTCTCCTTCATCGCTCTTTCCCACTTCATGGGGAACATCGACGGTCAGATTTTCGTATTCTTCGTCATGACCGTCGCGGCCGCAGAAGCTGCGGTAGGGCTCGCCCTGATGATCACCTTCTTCAGGAACAAAGAGTCCATCGACGTCGACGAAATCAACATGCTTAAATGGTGAGCGCCTGCCCGGATAAAGAGTTCATTCCGCCTAGAGGAGAGAGATAGATGTACGACAAACTATGGCTTATCCCATTCTTTCCGCTGCTGGGGTTCGTAATCAACGGACTTTTCGGCAAGAAAATCAAGAATGAGAAGGTAATCGGCGCTATCGGAACGCTCGCCATCGCCTCTTCGTTCGTGGTCTCCTGCAAGTATTTTTTCCAGCTGCTGGGAGATTCGGTCAAGGTTCACCAGCAGGTCATCGCCCCTTGGATGTCCCTCGGGACCCTGCAGATTGACTGGGGCTTCCTGCTCGATCCGCTTTCCGCCCTGATGATTATGGTGGTCACCGGTGTCGGCTCCCTCATCCATCTCTACTCCATCGGGTATATGCACGGCGAAGAGGGCTTTTACCGCTATTTCGCCTACCTGAACCTGTTCTGCTTCTCCATGCTGATGCTGGTCCTGGGCAACAACGCCCTGGTCATGTTCATCGGTTGGGAGGGGGTCGGCCTCTGCTCCTACCTGCTCATCGGCTACTACTTCCATAAGAAGAGCGCCGGGGACGCCGCCAAAAAGGCCTTCGTCGTCAACCGCGTCGGCGACTTCGGGTTCCTGCTCGGCCTCTTCACCCTGTTCTGGACCCTCGGCAGCGAGCACGGGATCTGGACCGTCAACTTCGTCGAGATCGCCGAGCATGGCCACCTGCTCGGAGTCGGCAGCACCGTGGTGACGGTGGTGACCCTCTGTTTCTTCCTCGGCGCCACCGGCAAGTCGGCACAGATCCCCCTCTACACCTGGCTGCCCGACGCCATGGAAGGCCCGACCCCGGTTTCGGCCCTGATCCATGCCGCCACCATGGTTACCGCCGGCGTCTACATGATCGGCCGCATGAACGGGCTTTTCGCCCAGGCTCCCGACACCATGATGGTGGTTGCCTTGGTCGGTGCCGCTACCGCCATCTTCGCCGCCACCATCGGTTTCGCGCAGAATGACATCAAGCGGGTGCTGGCCTATTCCACCGTCTCCCAGCTCGGTTTCATGTTCATGGCCATGGGGGTGGGGGCCTTCACCGCCGGCATTTTCCACCTGATGACCCACGCCTTCTTCAAGGCCTGCCTGTTCCTCGGCTCCGGTTCGGTAATCCACGCCATGCACCACGCCTTGCACCATGCCCACCTTCACGATGACCCGCAGGACATGCGCAACATGGGCGGGCTGCGCAAGAAGATGCCGGTTACCTGGGCGACCTTCGGGATCTCCTGTCTGGCCATCGCCGGCATGCCGTTCTTCTCCGGCTTCTTCTCCAAGGATGAGATCCTCTGGTGGACGTTTGCCTCCACCCGCGGCAGCATGCTGGTCTGGATCATCGGCTCGATTGCGGCGTGTATGACCGCCTTTTACATGTTCCGCTGCCTCTACATGACCTTCCACGGCGAGCAGAAGACCCACGCCAAAGCCAAGGATCATGTTCACGAGTCGCCCTGGGTGATCACCCTGCCGCTGGTGGTACTGGCCGCTCTGGCGACCGTCGGCGGTCTGGTGGGCATACCGCACGCCATCGACGTCCTCCATGTGGGGAACCGGCTCGAGGGCTTCCTCGCCCCGGTCTTCCACCAGACCCAGCAGGTATATGAAATTTCCGCTCACGGCACGGCTGCGGTGGAGCGGTGGCTGATGGTGCTTTCGGTGGTCATCGGCCTGGTCGGCATCGGCCTCGCCACCGTGATGTACATGAAAAAACCGGAACTGCCTGCCAAATTCGTCAGCAAATTTTCCGGGCTGCACCGTATCGTTTTCAACAAGTGGTACATTGACGAGCTTTACGACGCCCTGTTCGTCAATCCCTGCAAGCGTCTCGGGACCTTCCTCTGGAAGGGCTTCGATGTCATGGTCGTGGATGGGGCGGTCAACGGTGTTGCCGGTCTTGTCAACCTCTGGTCCAAGGGGTTGCGCCATGTGCAGAGCGGCTTGGTTCACAATTACGCCCTGTCCATGGTCGTTGGGGTGATCCTGATTGTTGGTTTCTACGTCTTCAGGTAAGAGCGCTTTCACCATAGCGAGAGAGAAAAAAGGAGCGATTTCCCATGACCGACCATCTGCTTAGCCTGATGACCTTCTTCCCGCTGCTGGGGATGCTGCTGTTGCTGTTCATCCCCAAGGACAACGGCGGAGTACTCAAAGGCTTCACCCTGGTGGTGACCCTGGTCACCTTTGTCTTCAGTTTGCCGCTGGCGTTCCACGACGAGTTCAAAACCAGCGCGGCCATGCAATATACCGAGTTCGCCTCCTGGATCAGCGTTGGGGATTTCTTCCAGATGAACTACAATGTCGGTGTCGATGGCATCAGCCTGTGGCTGATCCTGCTGACCACCTTCATTATGCCCATCGCGGTGCTCTCCACCTGGCAGGCGGTCGAGAAGAACATCAAGGGCTTCATGGCGCTGTTGCTGCTGCTGGAAACCGCCATGCTCGGGGCGTTCATCTCCCTTGACCTGTTCCTGTTCTACATCTTCTGGGAGCTGATGCTGATTCCCATGTACTTCCTGATCGGCATCTGGGGCGGCGGCCGCCGGATTTACGCCGCGGTCAAGTTCTTCATCTATACCGCGGTAGGCTCCCTGCTGATGCTGGTGGCGATCATCTACGTCTATTACCACGCCGTCCAGTCGGGCATGGACCTCAGCGGGTTCAGCATCACCGACTTCTACAAGATGACCATCGCCCCCGAGCTGCAGCCCTGGCTGTTCCTGGCCTTCGCCTTCAGCTTCGCCATCAAGGTTCCGATGTTCCCCCTGCACACCTGGTTGCCCGACGCTCATACCGAGGCGCCCACCGCAGGTTCGGTTATCCTGGCCGCCATCCTGCTGAAAATGGGTACCTACGGCTACGTGCGCTTCGCCATGCCCCTGTTCCCCGACGCTCTGCAGACTTTCATGCCCCTGCTGGCCACCCTCTGCGTGATCGGCATCATCTACGGAGCCCTGGTCGCCATGATGCAGGACGACGTCAAGAAACTGGTCGCCTATTCCTCGGTTTCGCACCTTGGCTTCGTCATGCTGGGGGTGTTCGCCCTCAACCTGCAGGGGCTCACCGGTGGCATGATCCAGATGATCAACCACGGTATCTCCACTGGCGCGCTGTTCCTTATCGTCGGCTTTATCTACGAACGGCGCCACACCCGCCTGATCAGTGAGTTCGGC
Organism: Desulfuromonas versatilis; assembly: GCF_019704135.1. Taxonomy (NCBI): domain Bacteria; kingdom Pseudomonadati; phylum Thermodesulfobacteriota; class Desulfuromonadia; order Desulfuromonadales; family Desulfuromonadaceae; genus Desulfuromonas; species Desulfuromonas versatilis. The sequence continues at coordinate 4,500,509 of NZ_AP024355.1, read as the reverse complement.
GGCCTGGCCAAGCAGATGCCGATCTTCGCCACCATCTTCATGATCGTGACCTTCTCCTCTATCGGCCTGCCCGGGACCAACGGCTTTGTCGGCGAGTTCCTGGCCCTGGTCGGCGCTTTTGAGAGCGAATTGCGCTGGTACGCAGTGATCTCCACCGCCGGGGTAATCTTCGCCGCGGTCTACATGCTCTGGATGTTCCAGAGGGTCATGTTCGGGGAACTTACCAACCCCAAGAACCAGGACCTCAAGGATCTCTCCGCCCGGGAAATCGTCCTGATGCTGCCGCTTCTGGTGTTCGTCTTCTGGATCGGTGTCTATCCCAACACCTTCTTCGAGAAGATGTCCCCTTCCCTCGAACAGTTGATCATCCAGGTGAAGAGCAAGCAGCAGGTCGCCATGGTGGAACCGGTTCAGACCGGGCACCTGGAAATCAAATAAAAGGCCCTAGCCTTAAGTACTGTTTAAACACTGCTTCCGGAGGAGCATTTCCATGGAAAATCTGGTGCAACTCGCCATGCAGAACGTGAACTTCGCGGCGATCATGCCATCGCTGGTGCTGACCTGTTTCGGCATGGCTCTGCTGATGATCAGCGTCTTTTCCCCTCGGGGCAAAACCACCCATGTCGCCTGGATCAGCGTCATCGCGCTGATCGTCACGGGCATCGTTTCCCTGGCAGCCTGGAACAAACCCGAATTCGGTTTCGCCGGGCACGTGGCACTCGATAACTTCGCCACCTTCTTCAACATCACCTTCCTGTTTGCCGCTGGGCTTACCATCCTGATCTCGGATGAATATCTCAAGCGGGAGGGGTATCCGATTGGCGAGTACTATGCCCTGATCCTGTTCACCACGGCCGGCGCCATGTGGATGGCCTCGGGCACCGACCTGATGACCATTTTCCTGGGCCTGGAAGTTCTTTCCATCTCGCTCTACGTGCTTGCCGGCCTGTTCCGCGGCCAGGTGCGCTCCAACGAAGCCGGGCTGAAGTATTTCCTGCTCGGCGCCTTCTCCACCGGTTTCCTGCTTTACGGGATCGCCCTCATCTACGGGGTGTCGGGGACGACCAACCTGGCCGATATCGGGATGTTCCTGGCGGCCCACGAATCGCTGATCTCCAGCCCCATGGCCGTTGCCGGCATGCTGCTGATGGCCGTCGGTTTCCTGTTCAAGATTGCCGCCGCTCCCTTCCACATGTGGACCCCGGACGTCTACCAGGGCGCTCCCACGCCGATCACCGCTTTCATGAGCGCAGGCCCCAAGGCCGCGGCATTTGCCGCTTTCCTGCGGGTCTTCACGCTTGGACTGGGCCCCATGCAGGGTGACTGGACCAGTCTTCTGTGGCTGCTGGCCATCCTGACCATGATCGTCGGCAACGTGATCGCCATCCAGCAGACCAACATCAAGCGAATGCTGGCCTACTCCTCCATCGCCCACGCCGGGTATGCCCTGGTCGGCATGGTGGCTGCCAACGAGATTGGCCTTTCCGGGATTCTCTTCTACATGCTCGGCTATACCTTCATGAACATCGGTGCCTTCGCGGTGCTGGTTCTTGCCGGGAAGCAGGGGGAGGAGAACCTGACTCTCGATGGATTTGCAGGCTTTGGCTACAAGCGCCCCTTCCTCGGGGTGGCGATGACCATCTTCCTGTTCTCGCTGATGGGGATTCCGCCTACAGCAGGTTTCGCCGGTAAGTTCTATATCTTCGCCGGCGCTGTCAAGGCTGGCTATATCTGGCTGGCGGTGATCGGGGTGCTCAATTCGGCCGTGTCCCTCTACTACTACCTGCGGGTCATGGTGGCCATGTACTTCAAGGATCCGACCGAGAACTACGAGTGGGTCAAGCTGAACACCGCGGCAGTGGTCTCTATCGTGGTGGCCATCGTTGGGGTCCTGTACCTTGGGCTGATCCCCGCCAAGGTCATGGAGATGGCCAAGCTGGCGATCTTCTGACCCGGAATCAAAGCAACTTAAGGCAAAGGCCCGGACCTGCAAAGGTCCGGGCCTTTGTTTTTATTCGTCCTGAACAGCTTGGCCTGCGCACCCCCGGTCCGAGGCAGGCAGGGTTACCACGATGCGGGTTGGTAATATCCTTTGCTTGTAGTACCCTTTAACGGTAAACATTCAGCGGGATGCGCTCGGCAGCTGATGTCGCTACCGGCAGCCGCAGGATATCCCTCGCAGTGGGGAGTTGAAAAGGAGTCGGGATTCATGGAGTCGTTGACCGCAGCGCTGACCTGGGAAAATTACGACGCCGTGCTGTTTGACCTGGACGGGGTGCTGACCGCCACGGCCAAACTGCATGCAGTCTGCTGGAAGCAAATGTTCGATGAATACCTTCAGCAGAAGTCAAGGGAGAGGGGCGAGGCCTTTCAGCCCTTCGACAGCGACCTCGATTATCGTCTCTATGTGGACGGAAAGCTGCGCTACGAGGGGGTGCGGAGCTTCCTGGAGTCCCGGGGAATCGAGCTGCCGCCAGGGGATCCCGGGGACTCTCCGCAGGTCGAGACCATCTGCGGGCTTGGCAACCGCAAGGATAAACTGGTCAATGAACTGCTGGCCGCAGGCAACGTCGGTGTCTTCGAAGGGTCGGTGTCCCTGGTGCACCATCTTCGCGGCCAGGGGATCCGGACCGCGGTGGTGTCGGCGAGCAAAAACTGTGAAGCCGTCCTGCGTGCCGCCGGGATCGCCGACCTGTTCGAACTCTGGGTCGACGGGAAGGTGGCCGAGTCCCTCGGGCTGCCGGGGAAACCCGATCCGGCCACCTTTCTCAAGGCGGCCGAACTGCTCGGCGTGGAGCCCCTGCGGGCGGTGGTGGTGGAAGATGCGATCTCCGGGGTTCAGGCGGCCAGCAGAGGGGGGTTCGCGCTGGTGATCGGCATCGACCGGCACGGAGATGCCCAGGCTCTGAAGGAAAACGGTGCGGACCTGGTAGTCAGGGATCTGGCGGAACTTCTGCCCGGAAAGGCCGGCCGGACATGATACGTCATGAAACCCTCAATCCGCCGCTCCATGTTTATCCGATTAATCCCTGGAAAATTATCGAAACCAGTTTCTATCCGCGATTTCTGGCCCAGACCGAGACGATTTTTTCGCTGGGCAACGGCTATCTCGGCATGCGGGGCAATTACGAGGAGGGGCGCCCCTATTCGCAGCGCGGCACCTTTCTCAACGGTTTTCATGAAACCTGGCCCCTGGTTTACAGTGAGGGGGCTTTTGGCTTTGCCCGCACCGGGCAGACCATGCTCAACGTCACCGACGCCAAAACCGTGGTCCTCTACGTGGATGACGAGCCGTTTTACCTCCCCGAGGCGAGCCTGCAGCTTTATCAGCGGACCCTGGATATGCAGGCGGGCACCCTGGACCGGGAGCTTCTCTGGGAGACCCCTTCGGGGAAACGGGTGCTGATCGAAACGCGTCGGTTGGTTTCCTTCGAACACCGGCATCTCGCAGCGGTCTCCATCCAGGTCACCCTGCTCAACGCCGAAGCGCCGGTGGTCATCTCCTCCGAACTGATCGGCGATCAACCAAACCAGGCCGGCATTGAGGACCCGCGCCAGGCCAAGGGTTTTGCGCAGCGGGTGCTTTTGCCCCAGCGCCACTACCACCGCGACAGACGCCTGGTCATGAGTCATCAGGCCCGCAACAGCGGGATGACCCTGGCCTGCGCCATCGATCACCAGTTTGAGACCGACTGCCCCCACTCCTGGCGCACCGAGTGCGCGGAGGATTTCGGCAAGGTGGCATATTTTGTCGACGCCAAGCCGGGCATCCCGATCCAGTTGGTCAAATTCATCGCCTATCACAGCTCCGACAGCATCCCGGCAGAAAAGTTGTGTACCCGCGCCGAGTGGACCCTGGACCGCGCCCTGCAGCAGGGCTTCAGGGCCCTGCTGGATGGTCAGCGCCGCTTCCTGGATGAATTCTGGAAGCGCAGCGACCTGGAGGTGGAGGGCGACCCGGGGGGGAGTAACCGCCCCATGGGGGAAATCCAGCAGGCGCTGCGCTGGAACCTGTTCCAGATTCTGCAGGCCTCGGCTCGGGCCGAAGGGACCGGGATAGCCGCCAAGGGGCTGACCGGGCAGACCTACGAGGGGCATTACTTCTGGGACACGGAAATCTACGTCCTGCCGTTTCTGACCTATAGCGCCCCGCACATCGCCCGCAATCTGCTGCGGTTTCGCCACAGCATGCTGGAAAAGGCCCGGCAACGGGCCCGGGAGCTCAACCAGAAAGGGGCCCTGTTCCCCTGGCGGACCATCAACGGCGAGGAGGCGAGCGCCTACTACGCTGCCGGAACGGCCCAGTACCACATCAACGCCGACATCGTCTATGCCCTGCGCAAGTACGTGGAAATTACCGATGACAAGGCCTTGCTGTACAACGAAGGGGCCGAGATTCTGGTGGAAACCGCCCGGCTCTGGTATGACCTGGGGTTTTTCTCGGGGCGGAACAACGGCCGCTTCTGCATCCACGGGGTGACCGGGCCGGACGAGTACACCACGGTAGTCAACAACAACGCCTACACCAACCTCATGGCCAGGGAGAACCTGCGCTACGCCGCCGAAACGGTCGCCCACATGAGTGAGCGGCATCCGGAGCATTACGCCAGCCTGGTGCACAGGACCGGTCTCGATTCCGCCGAGCCCGACCAGTGGCGCGAGGCCGCTGCGGCCATGTACATCCCCTTTGACGAAGCCACGGGAATTCACCCCCAGGACGACAATTTCCTCGACCGCGAGGTGTGGGACCTCAAGGCGACCCCGCGCGAGCGTTTCCCCTTGCTGCTTTACCATCACCCGCTGGTGATCTACCGGCACCAGGTGATCAAGCAGGCCGATGTGGTCCTGGCCATGTTCCTGCTCGGCAACGAGTTCACCCCGGAGCAGAAAAAACGCAATTTCGATTACTACGATCCGTTGACCACGGGAGACTCCTCCCTGTCGGCCTGCATCCAGAGCATTGTGGCCAACGAAATCGGCGACGTGCAGAAGGCCATGAAGTACGCCCGCTATGCGGTGCTGATGGATCTGGCGGATATCGGCGGCAACGTCAAGGACGGCTGCCATATCGCCTCGATGGGCGGCACCTGGATGGTGGTCACCTACGGTTTCGCGGGAATGCGCGATCACCGGGGAAGCCTGAGTTTCGACCCCCGGCTTCCGCCTCAGCTCAAGAGGTTGCGGTTCCAGCTCACGGTGCGGGGCCAACGCCTGGATGTGGAGATGACGCGCGAGCAGGCGGTCTACACCCTGGTTGAGGGCAAAGAGCTGACGCTGGAGCATCAGGGCCGGGATCTGAACCTGTCGCCCGGACAGCCGCTGCGGGTGGAAAACACAGGGTCCCAGGATTAGCCACCGCGGTGGCGACGGAGCCGTCAGGGAGGGGAGTCGTCCTGCTCGGCGTCATTGTCCCTGCTGGTGGGGATGACCCCGCGGGGGCGCTTGACCCGGGGCTGGGGATTGCCGGTGATCAGCCGCGCGGTCTTGGTAAAGCTCAGGTAGGACCAGAGCCAGGAAAACATCACAAAGACCCGCCGCCGGAAGCCGATCAGCGACCAGATATGCACGGCGCACCACAGCAGCCAGGCGAAGGCCCCTGAAAAGTTGCGCCCCCCTACAGAAGCGACGGCCCGGTTGCGGCCGATAGTCGCCATGGCGCCCTTGTCGCGGTACCGGAACGGCGGCCGCGGGCCTTTGCCGGCGGTGGCTTCTCCTGCGATGATGCGCGCGACGTACTGACCCATCTGGATGGCGGCCGGGGCGACCCCAGGGATTGGTTGGCCACTGGGCGGATCGATGAGGCTTGCCAGGTCGCCGATCACGAACACCTCCGGGTGCCCCGGGACCGACAGGTCGGCTTCCACCAGGACACGCCCCTTGTCGTCCAGGGGAACCCCCAGGGTGCGCGCCACCGGTGAGCCGCGGACCCCCGCGGCCCAGATGACGTTTTCGGCCGGCAGCCGCTCCTCAGCCACCAGGACCTCCCCGGGGCGGATGCCGGTGACCCGGCAACCCAGTCGCACCTGCACCCCCATGTCCTGCAGATCCCGCAGAGCCTGCCGCCCCAACGCCTCGGGCATCCCGCCGAGCAGGCGCCTGCCGGCTTCGATCAGGATGACGCGGGCGGTGGTCGTATCGATGAAGCGAAAGTCCCGCGGCACCGACCTGGCCGCGATCTCCTTGAGGGCGCCGGCCATCTCGACCCCGGTCGGCCCCCCGCCGATCACCACGAAGGTCAGCTTGGCCTGCCGCGATTCGACATCTTCCTCCCACTCGGCCTCCTCGTAGGCAAGCAGCACGCGGCGGCGGATCTCCAGGGCGTCGTCGATGGTCTTGAGCCCGGGGGCCAGTTTTTCCCACTGGTCCTGGCCAAAATAGGAGTGGGTGGCGCCGGTGGCCAGGATCAGGTAGTCGTAGCCGATTTCCCCGCGGGGCAGGCTGACGGTCTTTCGCGCCAGGTCGATCCCGTTCAGCTCGGCCAGGCCGATGCGCACGTTCTGCTGGTCGCGAAGCACGTGGCGGATGGGGGTGGCGATCTCCGCCGGGCTGAGCACCGCCGTGGCGACCTGGTAGAGCAGCGGCTGAAACAGGTGGTAGTTGTGGCGATCGACCAGGAACACCGAGACCGGCGCGTCGGCCAGCCCCTTGGCGGCGTTGAGGCCGGCGAAGCCGCCGCCGACGATGAGCACCCGGGGCGGGGGGCCGGCTGGGGGAATTTCGGACATGGCAGACTCCCGAGGGGTTGGCAATTGGCGTAATTCCTATTCTACCCCAACGGGCGAGCGGTCAAACCGCTCAGGGTGATTTTTCCCTTCGTAGGGCTCGGGTTCGCAACCCGGGGCCTCCCGCGCCATGCCCGGGAATCCTTTGGGATTGACAGGGCTGCCCCGGCTCGCTACTTTTCCCTTCTGCCATCTGCCGACCCAAGGAGTACTCATGACAGAACAAACCGATCGGGAGCTTCGCTGGGAGCTCTCTGCCCTCTACAGCGGACCCGATGACCCCCGCTGGGAGGCCGACCTGAAGCAGGGCCAGGCCCAGGCCGGGCGTTTCCGCCACGATTTTCGCGGCCGCATCGCCTCGGACCAGCTCTCCCCCGAGCTGCTGGTAGCCGTTTTGCAGCGCTACGAGGCTCTGCAGAAGCAGGGGCTAAAACCCTACCTGTACGCCCAGCTGCTGTTTGCCGCCGACAGCTCCCCGCCGGCCCACAAGGCGCTGCTGGCCCGCGCCCGCGAGGCCTGGAGCGCCGCCAGCGAACAGCTGCTGTTCTTCGAGCTGGAGCTGCTGCAGCTCGACAACGAACGTTACCTCTGTCTGCTCAAGGACCCCGAGGTCGCCCGCTACGCGCATTATCTCAACCAGATGCGCGCCCACGCCCCCTACACCCTCAGCGAAGAGGTCGAGCAGGTCCTCAAGCGCAAGGAGTTGACCGGCCGCGAAGCCTTCGTCCAGCTTTTCGAGGAGTTGACCGCCTCGCTCCGTTTCCGCTTCGCCATGCCCGGCGAGGAGGAACCCCGCGAGGTCACCGGCGAGGAGCTGCTGGCGCTGCTGCACCACCCCGAGGGCGAGGTGCGCGAGGGGGCCTTCGCCACCTTCCTCGGGCGGCACGCCGAAAACGCGCTGGTGCTCAGCTCCTGCTTCAACAACATCCTGCTCGACCACGCCAAGGAGGTCGAGTTGCGCCGTTACCCCGACATCATGACCCCGACCCACCTCTCCAGCGAAACCGAGCCGGCGATGGTCGAGCGGATGATGCAGGTTACCGAGGCCAACTACTCCCTGGCCCAGGAATACTTCGCCCTCAAGCGCCAGTTGCTCGGGCGGGAGCGGATGAAAAACACCGACCTCTACGCCCCGCTGGGGGGGCAGAGCCGACAGATTCCCTATGCCGAGGCGAAAGCCCTGGTGCTCGAGGCCTTCGGGGGCTTCTCCCCCCGCCTGGCCGAGGAGGCCGGGGCCTTTTTCACCGAGCGGCGTATCGACGCCCTGCCCAAACCGGGCAAGGGGGGCGGGGCCTTCTGCATGGGGATGCTCCCCGGCCAGGCCCCCTACGTGCTGCTCAACTACACCGGCAACCTGCGCGACGTGGCGACTCTGGCCCACGAGCTTGGCCACGGGGTCCATTACGCCCTGTCCCAGGGGCAGAACCTGTTCCAGTATCACGCGCCGCTCCCCTTCGCCGAAACCGCCAGCGTTTTCGGGGAAATGCTCCTCACCCGGCACCTGCTCGACCGCGAGAGCGACCCGCGGGTCAAGATCGAGCTGCTCTGCGCCAAGCTCGAGGACATCATTGCCACCACCTTCCGTCAGAACGTGTTGACCCGCTTCGAGCTGGCCGCCCACAAAAAGCGTGCGGCGGGTCTGCTCTCGCCCGAGGAGTACTGCGAGCTGTGGTGGAGCGAGAACGCCAGGCTGTTCGGCGATGCCGTGGAGATGATCGAACCCTACCGCTGGGGGTGGAGCTACATCAGCCACTTCATCCACAGCCGTTTCTACTGCTACTCCTACGTCTTCGGCGAGCTGCTGGTGCTGGCCCTTTATCAGAAATACCTGGAGGAGGGCGCGCCCTTCGTCCCCCGCTACCTCGAGCTGCTCGCCAAGGGGGGGAGCCAGCCCCCCGCCGAACTGCTCAAACCCTTCGGCATCGACCTGGCCGATCCCGACTTCTGGCAGAAGGGGTATGATTTCGTGGAAGGGTTGCTTAAGGAACTGCGGGCGCTGGTGGAGGCGGGTTAGGGGAGTTCTTCGAGCGCTGCATCCCGGTTGTACAGAAAAAAAAGGCTCCATGCCTACAGGTTTCCCCTGGGGCATGGAGCCTTTACTTTTAGAAACGGGCAGACTTATTTAGCCGCCTTACGGGCTTCCTCCAGCCAGCCGTTCCATTTTTCCTGGTTCTTGGCGATCCACGCCTCGACGTGGCGCTCGATGTCCTTTTTGGAATCTTCGCCCTGCTGCATCTTGGTGTTCTGCTCGTTGATGTCCGCCAGCGGCAGGGTGAAGACCTCGAAAAAGCGTTTGGCGGCGGGGTTGGCTTCGGCGAATTTCTTGTTGGCGACGATGCGGATGTCGCTGACTACGAAGCCGAGCTTGACCGGGTTGCTGACCGCACCCTCGACGTCGGCGACGGTCATGCGCTCGACGGAGTCGGCCTGAGCCTCCATGGGCTTGATCTCGGGGACGTTGATCCAGACCACGTCTTCGGCGGGCTTGAACTTGAAGACCGTCCAGTTGGGAGCCCAGGTGTAGAAAAACACCGGCTTGTCGTTCTGATAGCTCGCCAGGGCCTGGGCCATGCTGGCCGAATAGGCGGCCTTGATCGGGTTGATGTGATCGCCCAGTTCATAGGCTTCCATGTGGTGGCCGATGACCTTCTCGCAGCCCCAACCGGCAGGGCAGGCGACCAGGTCGGCCTTACCGTCGCCGTTCTGGTCGAAGGCCTGCTTGACCTCGGGGCGCTTGAAGTCGTCGAGGGACTGGATGTTGAATTTTTCCGCGTCCTTTTTCGAGACCAGATAACCCTGCAGGCCGCCGGCCTTGACCACGTAGCCGTAGCTGTCGGCCTTGTCGTAGAAATTTTTCGGCAACTGGTTGTTGTGAGTCGGAAACCAGCCGTTGGTCCAGTAATCGAGATCGCCCAGGGCCAGGGACTGGTAGAAGATCGGGTTGGCCAGGTCCTTGGGGCGTTTGACCTTGTAGCCGAGCTCTTCGAGGCCTTTACGCACCAGGGCTTCCTGGAAGAAGCCGGTGTTCCAGGTGGCACGGCCGGGTTTCACGGTAACACCCTTGCCGGGGCGGTCTTCGGCAGCCACGGCGGGGATGGCCAGGGCGGCTACCAGGCCGAGGGCCAAAAAGCTCAGTAACGTTTTTTTCATGTCGATTCTCCTTATCGGGTGAGTGATGGGTGCAGGTGGATTCAGGGATTTATTTGCCGAATCCCTGGGTGATGCGGTCGAGCACCATGGCCAGCAGCACGATGCTCAGGCCGCCGATGGTGGCCAGGCCGATCTCCAGGGTGTTGAGGCCCTGGACCACCGGCCCCCCGAGGCCGCCGGCGCCGATCAGCGCGGCAATGACCACCATCGACAGGGACATCATGATGGTCTGGTTCAGCCCCGCCATCACCGAAGGCAGGGCCAGGGGAAACTGCACCTTGCGCAGCACCTGCCAGCGGGTGGCGCCGAAGGCCAGCGCCGCTTCGACCAGTTCGGGATGTACCTGGCGGATGCCGAGGCTGGTCAGGCGGATCAGCGGCGGCAGGGCGAAAACGATGGTCGCCAGCACCCCGGAGACGGTGCCGATGCTGAACAACATGACCACCGGCACCAGGTAGACGAAGGCCGGGGTGGTCTGCATGGCGTCGAGAAACGGCCTCAGGATCATTTCGAAGCGGTCGCTGCGCCCGGCGCAGATGCCGAGGGGGATGCCGAAGATGGCGCAGAACAGCACCGAGCAGATCACCATCGAAAGGGTGATCATGGTGTCTTCCCACAGCCCGAGGAAGCCGACCAGCAGCAGGGTCAGCAGGGTAAAGACGGTGACCCGTTTGCCGGCGTAGCGCCAGGCGAGGAAGGCGAAAACCAGCATCACTAGGCTCGGCGGCAGAAAGGTGAAAAACCACTCGAGCCCCTCGAGGGTTTTCTCGACGGGGACCTTGATGACCTGGAACAGGTCCCGGTAGTTGGCGACCAGCCAGTCGACCCCGTTCTGAATCCAGTCGTCGAGGGGGATGGTTCTTTCGTCAAAGTCAAATATACGCATTCTGGATATTCCTCAAAATTCTGAAACGGCAGCTTCGGTCAGGCCTGCTGCTCTTCGAGATGATTGCGCTGCAGGGTGCGCAGGAACTGGTTTTTGGAGATCACGCCGAGGTATTTGCCCTCCTCCCCGAGCACCGGGATCGGCCAGGGGCGGGCGGTGACTTCGGGCAGGATGTCCTGCATCGAATCACCGGCCTGGGCGGCCCGGGCCTCGCCGATAAAGGCCGGGGAAATATCCTTGCCGCCGCCGCTGTCGATGAGATTTTTCAGGGTATCGGTGGAGACGATGCCCATGAACCGGCGGTCGGTGTCGAGCACGTAGCCGTACTCCCGGTCGTGGCTGATCAGCCGCTGCAGGGCGGCCCGGGGGCCTTCGCCGGTATGGCGGATGACCGTCACCTGGGTCTGGCGGGCGATATCGCCGACGGTGAGGATGTTGGTCGGGTCGACCCCGCGGAAGAAGGCGCGCACGTAATCGTCGGCAGGGTTCTGCAGAATCTCTTCGGGGGTGCCGACCTGAACCACCCGGCCCCCTTCCATGATGGCGATGCGGTCGCCGATGCGCATCGCCTCGTCGAGATCGTGGGAGATAAAAACGATGGTGCGCTTGTGCTTGGCCTGCAGCTTGAGCAACTCGTCCTGCATTTCGGTGCGGATCAGCGGATCGAGGGCCGAGAAGGCCTCGTCCATCAGCAGCACGTCGGGGTCGACGGCCAGCCCCCGGGCCAGGCCGACGCGCTGCTGCATGCCCCCGGAGAGTTCGTCGGGGCGGCTGTTGTGATACCCCTCGAGACCGACCTGTTCGAGGGCCTGCATGGCCCGTTCATTGCGGCTCTGCTTGTCGACCCCGGCCATCTCGAGGCCGAAGGCCGCGTTTTCCAGAACGCTCATGTGCGGCATCAGGGCGAAGGACTGAAACACCATGCTGATAGTCTTGCGGCGCAGTTTGACCAGGTCTTCATCGTTCATGGTCGCCACGTCCTGGCCATCCACGTAGACGTGGCCGGAGGTTGGTTCGATGAGGCGGTTGAGCATGCGCACCAGCGTCGATTTGCCCGAGCCGGAGAGGCCCATGACGACGAAAATTTCACCGGTGTTGACTTCGAAGCTGGCGTCCTGCACGCCTATGGTCATGCCGGTGCGTTGGTGGATCTCCTCCTTGTCCAGACCTTCTTTGAGCATTTTCAGTGCGGTTTTCGGTTGCGGCCCGAACACCTTGTAGAGGTTTTCAATTTTAATTTTCACGGACATGATGAATCCTTTCGGCAGGGCCCGGGCGGATATCTCCTGCCCACCCTGCTGAAAAAAATATTCCCCTTCTGCGGACTGCAGATCCCCGGAGTAGAAAACACATTGCCTGGATTTGAATGCGGCTCGGGTCGAGACAGTCTGCCCCTCGAGGGGCAGGCTGGGAAGAGGGTAAGGCCCGAGGGCCTTGGGTGCGGTCTCAATCCCCTTTGAGGGGTTTTCGCTGCGGAGTTCGGTGCCGATCCGGATTTAAAATCTCTGGCGGATCACCGGATCAGGCCCCGGTCCGTCGATGGCTGAATCAAGCCGATAGACCCGGAGTGTTTTCGTTGAACGAGGCGGAGTTTTTCAGTTTAGATTCGTGATAAAAACCTTTTCCTGCAGGGGGGAATGGCTTGTTTGTTTGCTTGCCAGGAGCCAAAAAAAACAAGGGTAGAATAATTACCAAAAAATGTCAAGGGATGACAGTGAATTTTAACTCAAGTGACGTGAAAGTGTTTCTCAATATATTTATCTGCTTTTTAGGAAGTTTCTTTTTGTGATCTAGTCAATGTCTGGTGAAATTGCCTTTGGTTTATGCAGAAAAATTTTAAAAAGCGAAAAACGATTTCTACAAATAGAAAAAAATGCTAGCTCCCAAATAAAAAAATTGTAGTGCCATAGTATTGACATCGAATTCCAGGATAGGACGTTAAGGAAACTAATAGAAGACAAAAGGTTTCTATGTTAGAAAATTTGTAAGATGTCCTGGAGCGGTTGAATCAGTAAGCAATAGCAGCTTGATCTCACGTTGATTGACAGTCCGCACGATAAAAAAACAGGAGCCGCCCTTTTGGGGGCGGCTCTTGTCGCTGGCATCCGACTCTTCAGTTCCGAAGAGGCCTAGTCGTCGTGGCGATCACGGCTGCGCTGGCGATAGCGATCCCGGTCACGATCGTGGTCCCGGTCCCGGTTTCTCTTGCGCCAGTCCCTGGACTCATCCCGGTCGTCGCTCTGGCCATCCTGGCCCTGGCGGCAGTTGGCCAGCTGTTCGGCGATGGCCCTGACCTGGGCATCGCTCAGCGAGCTGAGGAAGCCCATTCCGCCTTCGTTCTCGGCGATCGCCTCCATGATGTCCTCGGTGTCTTCGCCGCAGACGTTGGAAAGCGGCAGGGAGCCGTGGCAGGCCGCGCAGCGATCTTGGTAGAGGGTGGCGCCGTCGGGGTTGGTGCCGCTGGCGCAGCCTTCGTCGATCTTGCCGTCGCAGTCGTTGTCGAGCCCGTCGCCGCACACTTCGGTGGCCCCGGGGAAGATCAGGGCGTTGCTGTCGGCGCAGTCCTGGGCGGTGTTGCAGCCGGCCTGGGCGAAAAAGCCGTCGTTGTCACCGTCGGTGCAGGTGGGCTGCGGCGCGCAGGCCTGGGCATCCTGACCGTCGATCTTGCCGTCGCAGTTGTTGTCCACGCCGTCCGTGCAGCGTTCGGCTGCGCCGGGGTTGACCGCCGGGTCGTTGTCGTTGCAGTCCATCGGTCCGCAATTGCCACCCTCGGCGGCGAAACCGTCCTGGTCAGCGTCGGTGCAGGCGGGGGGAGGGCAGGCCAGGTCGGAGCCGTTGCAGTCCTGGTCCACGCCGTCGCCGCAGATCTCGTCGGCCCCGGGATGAACCGTTGCGTCGAAATCGTTGCAGTCCATCGGGCCGCAGTTGCCCCCTTCGACGGCGAAGCCGTCACCATCGACGTCGCTGCAGGTCGGAGCGGCGGGGCAGGCCTGGGTATCCTGGGTGTCGGTCAGGCCGTCGCAGTTGTTGTCCACGCCGTCGGTACAGTTTTCCACGGCCCCGGGGTTGACCGCGGCATTGGCGTCGTTGCAGTCCCCTTGGTTGGGAGTGAAGCCGTCCATGTCGCTGTCGATGGTGTTGGGATCGACCGGCGGGCAGAAAAAGCTCCAGTTGCCGATGGCGGCAGCGTCCTTGGCGGGAGTGCTGGCGCCGCGGTTGGAGGTGTGGCAGAGAGCGCAGTCACCGGTGTAGGGCTGGGAGGGGCAGTTGGCGTTGACCTGGTTGCCGATGCTGCCGAAGCCGAAGGCGCCGGAGGCGCTCAAGAGCAGCACAGCCAAGACAAGTCCAAGCGGTTTCTTCATTTGGCATTCTCCTTTGTTGTTCATTTGATGGTTCGAGATGGCCGAGTGGGGCCGGTGGTTTCAGGTCGATCTTTTGGGGGGGGCTGCAGGTCCCACAATGGGTAGGGAGCCGTTTAATGATAACTGCAATGTGTCAATGGTGGCACACTGCTGTTGCTGGAGTAAAGGGTGAAAATCGAAGGTTTGAAAAAAATAATCTGATAGGTTTCGTGAAAGCGACCTCGGCCAGGGCGGTTGCAGTCGGCTAAGCGCACGACAGGGAGGAATTTTCGGGTAAGCTTAAGTTGGGATGCCGGAGGATGTGAAATCCTTTGAGGCCGATCGGTCAACCACCCAGCGCAGAACAGGAGGCATCGATGCTCTACTTTGCCTACGGGGCCAACATGAACACGGAGATTCTCAAGGAGCGGCGCGTCAGTTTTGAAAAGGTCTGCCGGGGAAAGGTACGCAACCTTCGGCTGGTTTTCGACAAACCCGGCGAGGATGGTTCGGGTATGGCCAACCTGCAGGACCACAAGGGAAGCGTGGCGGAGGGGGTGGTTTATGACGTCCCCGAGGCGAGCTTGGCGAACCTGGATGTGTATCAGGGGGTGGATCGGGGCCATTATCGGCGGCACGCCCTGGTGGTTCAGACCTCCAAGGGGGAATTGGAGTGTGTGGTCTACCGGGCTGCCAAGTTTCGCACCGGGCTCAAACCCGCGCCGGAATACCTGCAGGCCATTATCCGCGGCGCCGAAGAGCACAAACTATCCTCCGAGTATCTTGTATTCCTGAAATCGTTCAATACCATGCCCGCGGGGGATTAGGGGCCGATGGTTTTCCAGGGCTCCGGCCCCTGGGCGGGGATCGTCTGACCTTGCCGAAAGTACCGGAGGGGGACTGCAAACGCATCAGGGCCGGTACGGGGGGGAGGCATTCCCCCGTACCGGCCCTGAAGTGTTTGAACAAAGGGAGGTTCAAATGAAGAGAGTATCTCAGACCCGCCTGCCACAACAGGCCCTCGATGATTTGAATACTAGCAGGGGCAGCGGTTGGTTTATACGTGGATGCTGGTAAAAAAATCAGGCCGGAGCGGCAGGTGGCGACTGTGCAAGAGCACAGGGTGCCGCCGGGGGAAGCGAAAGTAGGAGGCATAACGCACTAGGGCCGGTCTCGGGAGGAGGCAACCCCTTTCGACCGGCCCTGAGTGCTGCTTAGGGAGCAAGGAAATGAAGAAGGTACTGCTTAGGAGGTATCTCCAGCCCGCCTGCCACAACAGGCTTTCGATGGTTTCAACTCTATCCGATCAGCGCGAGGCATTCCACGTGGGACCGCGTAAACCTTTGAGGACGGTCGCGCAGAAGTCGACTGCGCAAATGCACAGTCGGCTCAATCGAATCCGCAGTGCTTGATCAATTTTCCCACCAACTCGCTGCGCGAGCCCCGCCATTGGCCCAGCAAGCGCTCGGCCAGGGTGGTCCCGCTCTCCGCAACCTCCTGGATGTCTTCCAGATAGATCGATTCATCGCATCCCTGACCGGTCATCCGCCTCTGCCTCACCAGGCTCTCGCGGGCGATGGCCAGCACCTCCAGGGCCGTCTCCCGCAGGGTGGCGCGGCGCAGGGGCGTTTTGAGGCCGAGCCTCCAGCTCGACCGGTAGAGCTTCTCCAACTCCTCCCGGTCCAGGCCGGCGAACAGCTTCCAGGTTTCGCGGCGGGCGGTTTCGTCGTAAAGCACCCCTTTGGTCAGCGCGGCAACCGCCATGGTCAAATGCGGCGGCAGGCTGTCGGCGCTGCGCACTTCGATCTGCGGCCGCAGTCGGGCCTCGGGGAACAGTGTCGAGAGATGC
Source organism: Desulfuromonas versatilis (assembly GCF_019704135.1). NCBI lineage: Bacteria > Pseudomonadati > Thermodesulfobacteriota > Desulfuromonadia > Desulfuromonadales > Desulfuromonadaceae > Desulfuromonas > Desulfuromonas versatilis. The sequence goes on along the minus strand of NZ_AP024355.1, from coordinate 4,484,561 downwards.
AGGTCCCAGTCGCCCAGGGTGGCCCGCTGGTCGGCAAAGCCTTCGGCCATGTAGCGGCGGAAGGTGAAGCGTTCGCGGGTCAGGTCGAGGTAGCGGCCGCCGCGGTTGATGAAATACATCGGAACATCGAGAGCGTACTCGACGTAGGTGGCGAACCCCGCACCTTCCTCGAACAGGGCATGGATCAGCCCGGTGCGGTCGGGATCGGTCCGACTCCAGATTTCGCCGCGGGTGGAAAGGCAGCCGCTCGGCCGGCCATCCATGACCGGGGAATTGGCGAACAGGGCGTAAACCAGGGGGGCGATGGCTTGGCAGAGGCGTAGTTTTTCAATGCAATCCGCCTCGTCGGAGTAGTCGAGATTGACCTGCAGTCCGGCGCTTTGTTTCATCATTCGCTGGCCCATGTCGCCGGTGCGCGCCATGTACGGGGCCATGATGTTATAGCGGGACTTGGGCAGCCAGCCGATGCGCCCCAATGGGGTAAAGGGCTGGACCCCCAGGCCGAGAAACGCCAGCCCCAACGGACGGGCCGCCTCGACCACTTCGCGGATGTGGCTGGCAAACCCTCCGTAGCTGCAGTGGAGATCGGGGCAGAGTTCCCCGGAGAGCTCGAGCTGGCCCCCCGGCTCCAGGGTCACCGAGGAGACCGGGCCCAGCAAGGCGATCAGGTGGCCGTTTTCGCGCACCCCCCGCCAGCGGCCGGTCGCCTCGAGCAGGGCCAGCAGCTGCTCGATGCGCTCATAAGGGGCAGCTTCGCCGGTTTCGGCGTCGAGTACCAGCTTTTCCATCTCGGTGCCGATGCCCCAGCGCTCGGGCGGCCGTGCCCCCAGGGTCAGGTAATCGAGGAGGTCCTGGCGTGAGGCGACGGGCTTTTCCAGGTTCTGTTTGAGCAAAGTGGTCATGGCTTAAGATTATCACCAGCGGCGGCGCTCGGGGAGTCGCCCGGGGAATTAAAAAATCGACGGGGCCGGCAAGAGGCCGGCCCCGTCGGGTAGGGCGAAGCCAGGGCCGCGGCCTCAGGAGTTGAGGTAGGCCGTGATGTTTGCGGCGATGGTCTCGAATATCCGGGTAAATTCGGCCTCGTCCGGTTCCAGCAGGGTGATGCGGAAGCCGCGCTGCGGAGTGAAGAACGAGGAGAGGGGCACCACGCAGATGCCGGTGGAGGCCAGCAGGTAGTAGACGAAGCGCTTGTCCAGCGAGACCCCCGGCTGGGAGACCAGGCCCTCCACCAAGGCGCGAACCTCGCGGTTATCGATGGGCAGGGTCTGGTCGTGGGTCAGGGTGTCTTCCTTGAAGGCGACGCTCATGTAGAAGGCGCCGTTGGTCCGGTTGACCATCACCCCCGGAACTTCCTTGAGGATCCGGTAGGCGATGTTTGAGCAGCGCTCATAGCGGCTCTTGCGCTCCTCGAGGTAGACCGGGTACTCGGGGTGGCTCATGATGCGCGGGATGGCCTTCTGCGGCAGCGTGGTGGAGCAGACCTCGACCATCTTCGAGTCGACGATGCTCTGGATGTAGCGCTTGAAGACCGGATCCTTGTCGGCATTGTAGACCTCGATCCAGCCGCAGCGGGCACCGGGCCAGGGCAGCTCCTTGCTGATCCCCTTCATGGAAATGGCCGGCACGTCGCCGATCAGGTCGGAGATCGGCTTGGTCGCCTGGCCGTTGAAGACCAGATTCTGGTAGATCTCGTCGCAGATGAGAAACAGGTCGTACTCCCTGGCGATGGCGACGATCTCCTTGAGAATCCGCTCGGGGTAGACCGCTCCGGTGGGGTTGTCGGGGTTGATGATCAGGATCCCCGAGATGGCCGGGTTGTACTTGACCGACAGGCGCAGGTCGTCCAGGTCGGGGTACCAGTTGTTGTCCGGGTCGAGCCGGTAGCAGACCGGCTTCTGGCCGGCGTGGGCGGCCTCGCCCGAAGAATGGGTGGAGTAGGTCGGAGAGGGGCCGATGACCCTGGCCTCGCGGCGCAGCAGGCCGTAGACCTTCTGGATGGCGTCGCCGAGACCGTTGAAGAAGATGATGTCATCCGGGGTGATCTGGGCCTTGCCGCGGCGATTGGTCATCTCGGCCAGAAACTGACGGGTTTCCAGCAGGCCCTTGGTGGCACAGTAGCCGTAGCTGCAGTCCTTCATGGCCAGATCCGCGACGATCTCCTTCATCCACAGGGGGATCTTCTCCCCCTTGGCGACGGGGTCGCCGATGTTTTCCATGTTGGTCTTGATGCCCAGCTTCTGCAGCTTCTCGGCGATTTCGACGATGGCCCGGATTTCATAGGTCAGTTCGCCGGCACCGATATGAACGATGTTGTTGCGCATAGCCGCCTCTCCCAAACAAGAAATTCGTCCCTGGGGACGATCGGATCCTGGAATATGAAAAAGGCCATGGACTTGCCTGCCCATGGCCTCTTCGTGTCTTCGATATCAGTCGGAATCACTCAGCAGGACATCAGGCAGGCCAACGGCGCGCGCACGCCGCGATGGCAGCTCGTGCTGCTGCTGCCGCCATCATCAGGTTTGCTGCCTTGTTCGCCATCTTCCAGCCCTTCCGGAGCTTGCCGAGAATTTATTAAGGGAAGTCTTTATCATGGCGCCGAGCGAAAGTCAAATGTTTCATTCTGCCCCGCGCTGGCCCGTTCGAAAAAAAACGCCGCCCGCAGGGCGGGCGGCGTGGAGAGAGTGAATGTAATGCGGTGGTTACTGGACTTTGGGGCGGGAGTAGGGGGTGGTCTGCACCGCCTTGGACTCCCCGGCCGGGGTGGCCGGCTGGCTCCCCAGGGCAAGGATTTGGCCGATCAGGGCCATGGCTTCGCGCACATAGGGGTCTTCGCCGGTTTCCTTGATCCAGAGGTTGCGGCGCTCCTCGTCGCTGAGCCGGGCGTTGTCCCCGGGCTCTTCCTCGCCGGGCTCGCCCCCTTCGTGGAAGGCGGGGGCGGCCTTGTGCTGGCGGGCCTCCTCCCGCTCTCGACGCACCTGGTCGATAAACAGCGACTGGCTGGTCTGTTCGCTCTTTTGCCGGGCGCTGTCGGCGTCTTGGGAGATTTCGTTGAAGGACTCGCTGGCGGCAACCCGGGCGCTGCTCTGCTGCTTCAGCCCCGCCAGGTTGCCGAGAGCCGGAGCCCAGGGCTGAAATTCCGTCGCGGCGACGGTGTCCCAGGGCAGGGCATAGTCCGAGTACTGTTCGCCGCTTTTCAGGTGCCCCAGGCGATCCGGCAGAACGATGTCGGGGACCACCCCTTTGAACTGGGTGGAGCCGCCGCTGATCCGGTAGAATTTCTGGGTGGTCACCTTGATGGCGCCCAGAGGGCGATACTTGCCCATGTTCGGCAGCGGAATGGTGCGGTCGAGGTCGAGGATGGTCTGCACCGTCCCCTTGCCGTGGGTGTGGGCCCCGCCCATGACGATGGCCCGGCCGTAGTCCTGCATCGCCCCGGCGAGAATTTCCGAGGCCGAGGCGCTGAACTGGTTGACCAGCACTACCATGGGCCCGGCATAGTCGATCTTGGGGTCGCGGTCCTCGAGCACGTTGATCTGGCCGTTGCTGCTGCGCACCTGGACGATCGGGCCGGTCTCGATGAACAGCCCGGCGATGCCCACCGCGTCGGTGAGGGCGCCGCCGCCGTTGTTGCGCAGGTCGAGGATCAGGCCGGCGATGTTCTGCTCGTTCATCAGCCGGAGCTGTTCGCGCACGTCGTCGGTGGAGTTGCGCCCCTCGCCGCCCAGCCGCGAGCCCTGGAAGTCGCGGTAGAAGCTGGGGATCTTGATGTAGCCGAAGGTTTTGCCGCTGGCCGGGTCGGGGAAGGTGGCCCCCTTGACGAAGGTCTCCTCGATCTCCACCACGTCGCGGATGATGGGGATGACCAGGCGGGAACCGTCGGCTTTCTTGACGGTCAGGCGCACTTCGGAACCCTTGGGGCCGCGGATCAGGGACACCGCGTCGCGCAGGCGGGTGTCGGTGACGTCCACCGGCTCCTCGCTCCCCTGGGCGACTTCGAGGATCACGTCCTCTGCCTGCAGCTGTCCCTGGCGGTAGGCGGCGCTGCCGGGGATGACCCGCACCACCTTGATGTAGCCGTCCTCCTCGCGCAGGGTGGCGCCGATCCCTTCCAGGGAGCCGCGCATGCTGATGTCGAAATCCTCCTTCTGGGTCGGCGGCAGGTAGTTGGTGTGGGGGTCGAAAGCCCGGGTGACGGCGTTGAGGAAGCGGTCGTAGTGGTCCTGGCGGGTGTCCTGGAGCAGGCGGGTGAAAAAATGCCGGTTGCTGTTCAGCACCTTCTCGCGGGCTTTTCCGCGCAGCGCCTCCAGGCGCGGATCCTGGTCCCCTGCCTCCTTGAGCCCTTCGTCCTCGATCAGGTTGAGGTAGCGGGTCAAGGCCTGGAACTTCAGGGCCTGGCGCCAGCGCTCCCGCAGCTGGTCGAGATTCTCGCAGAAATCGAGTTTTTCCGGATCGGTCTCGAAGCTCTCCTGGACGGTGAAGTCGAAGGGGTTGGCGAGCAGCTCCTCCACCAGGGCCTGGGCCTGGGGGATCCTTTCGGCCATGAGGTTCGCGGCCACCACCGGGAGCTGGATGTCGCCCGATTGCATCTCGTCGTCGATCTGGTTCATGTAGGCCTGCAGCTTGGCGACATCGCTTTTCAGCAGGAATCGCTTCTGGAAGTCCAGCTGCTTGAGAAAGAGAGCGAAGGCGTCCTTGGACAGCTGGTCGTTCAGGGCCTTGTGGCTGTAATGATAGCGCTCCAGCTGCTGGCGGACCATGTAGCTGAGCAGCTTGGCGCGGTTGGCGTCGTAGTCCCCAGACCCCTGGCCGTAAACGGCGCTGGCCGCGGGTGAGAGGAGGCAGGCGACGAGCAGGAGCATCAGGCATCGTTTAAAAAAGGCTTTGGGCATGGCGGTTCCTGGTCTGGCCCGGGGAAGGGCAGCCTGCTGCGCAGCAGCAGACGCTTCGGCGGGCGATTGGGGTTCGGGCCACGGCGCCGGGAGACTCTCCCGGTCCGAGCAGATCGATTTCATAGTATACCGCCCCGGGCGACTTCGCGCCAAGGGTTTTAGCGCGGTTTTTCCATCCAGGCACCGGGTGCGCGCGGCGCGGCCTGCGCAAAGGGGGTGCGCTTGTGCGCTGCCGGCCGGCTGGTTAAAATGAATCCAGGGGTAAAGGCGGGGAAAGGAGCGACGATGAGAAGAATTTGCCTGGCGGCTCTGTTGGCGTTGGCGCTAACGGGATGTTCCCACGTACTGTCAAAGGAAGCGCTCGTCGAGGTCGACCCGCTGCTTGAGTTCGAGCAGGTCAAGAGCAACCCCGAGCGGTATCGGGAGCGGACCCTGGTGGTGGGGGGACTGATCCTCGACAACAATGTCTCCCCGGAGGGGACGGAGCTCGAAGTGCTGCGCTACAGCCTCGATCGGTGGGGCTGGCCCGGGGATGCGGATGAAGCAGGGGGGAGGTTTCTGGCGCGCAGTGAAAAATTACTCGATCCGGCCCTTTACAAGCCGGGGCGCCTGGTCACCCTCTCCGGCCGGGTTGCGGGCAGCCAGAGCCGTCCTCTGCAGGATTCCACCTATCACTACCCGGTCTTCGCCATCGGCGAGATCTATCTCTGGCCCGAGTACCGGGAACGCTCCTACTTTGACGACTATCCCTATTACGGCCCGCCCTACCACCCCTACTATCATCCCCCCTACTACCCCTACTGGCACCACTACCCCTACCGGTATGGCCCGCGGCATTTCCGCAACCCCTACTGGTGGTAGCCGGCAGCCGTCCCCTGCAGAAGCGGAAGGCCCGCTCCTGCAGGGGTGGGTGGATCAGAGGATTTCCAGCAGTTCCAGTTCGATGGAGAGATCCTCGCCGGCCAGGGGATGGTTGGCGTCGAGGGTGACGGTGGTGTCGGTGACCTCGACGACGGTGACCGGGTACTCCTCGTCGTCATCGTCGGTGATCCCCAGGGTGTCGCCTACCTCGGGCTGCAGGTCCGCGGGCAGATCGCTGCGCTCGATGACCATGACCAGTTCCTCGTCGAAGGGGCCGTAGCCCTGCGCGGCGGGGACCTGAACGGTCTTCTTCTCGCCCGGCTGCATGCCGATGACCGCATCGTTGAGCCCGGCGATGATCTCTTCGTCGCCGACCACGAATTCAAGGGGACCGGCGCCGCAGCCGCAGTCGTCGCTGTGGCACTCCTCGGTGGAGTCGAAGATTTCGCCGTCGGCCAGTCTGCCGGTGAAGCTGATTTTGACGCGGTCGCCCGCTTTGGCCTGTGCCATGTGGATGGTTCCTTTCCAGTGGGTTGATTTGGCGCAACTATAGCAGAGCCGACCGGGGCAAGTCGACCATTTAGCCCGGCTTGAGGTTTTTCTGTGCCGCGGCGGGGCGCAGCTGGCGGATCAGCAGGCCGCCGACGATCAGCACCAGCCCGGCGTAGGTCGAGGCGAGGATCTCTTCGCCGACCAGAAAATGGATGAAAACCAGGGAGAGAAACGGCGAGAGGAAGATCAGGTTGCCGACCCGGGCGGTGTTCTCCGAGAGTTTCAGTGCGCGCAGCCAGAGCACGAAGGTGATCCCCATCTCGAACAGGCCGACGTAGCCCGCCCCGAGCAGCCCGGGCCAGGCGGGCAGGCGCAGCTCGGAGAAGAGCAGGCAGTAGACCAGGACGAAGGGGAGCCCGCAGGCGAAATTGAGCAGCAGCCCCACCACCGGGTCGCGATCGTCGCGGATGCTGAATATCCAGTAGAGGGCCCAGATCAGGGTGCTGAGCAGCGCCAGGGCGACCCCCAGGGGGTTGGAGAAGTGCAGGCTGAAGATCGCTCCGCGGGTGGAGATGACCCAGACCCCCGAGTAGCTGACCAGCATCGCCGCCACCTCCTGCCAGCCGATTCTCTGCTTGAGCAGGGGGATCGAGAGCAGCACCAGGGTCAGCGCCCAGGTGTAGTTGAGCGGCTGCGCCTCCTGGGCGGGGAGCAGGGCGTAGGCCTTGAACAGGATCAGGTAGTAGGCGAAGGGATTGAGCAGCCCCAGCAGCAGCGAGCGGCGGTATTGAACGGCGCTGCAGCGAAAGATCTCGGCGAGCCGCCCCTGGGCCAGCAGGATGGCGCCCAGGGTCAGCAGCGAAGCGCTGCTGGCGAACAGCAGCAGCTGGGCGTGGTCCTGGTACTGCAGCGAGATCTTGAAGGCCGAGGCGACGGTGGACCAGAGCAGCACCGTGGCCAGGCCGTAGAGGTAGGCCTTTTTCTGGTCGGGCATTAAACCGCCACCTTGACGACGACCTTTTTCACCTGCTGCGCGGCGCCGGCCTGCAGCCCCGGCATGTGCGCGTCCTGGGGGAAGAGGATGACGAAGCTGCCGGCGCCGACCTCGAAGAAGTCCCCCGTCCCCTCGAGCACCACCAGGTCGCGCTGCTCATCGTAGGGTTTGGCCTGCAGTCCGGCCAGGTTGGCGTAGCCGAAGCGCTCCGTCCCCGATACCACATACTGCACGTCGACGTAGCGGCGGTGGGCCTCCCAGAACCCCTGCTCCGGGGGTTTGGTCGGGTAGCTCTGGATCATGGCGAAGATCCGCTCGCCGTCGATCTCGTAGCGGCCGTCGGCTGCCGCCGCCAGGTCGGTGGCGGCCAGGTACTCCAGGGCCCGGGCGATGCCCTGGCCGAGCCCGGCATAGCGGGCGGCGTTGTCCAGCGAATCGATAACCATGGCAACCCTCCAGGGTCAATGGGTGTTGGCGCCCGCCGCGGGGGGGGCGAAAAAAGCCTCGATTTCGGCAAAGACTTCCCGGGCGGGGGCGGCCACCACCCGGGCCTGGGGGAGCGAGCGCAAAAAGATGCGCCCGTAGCCCTTCTTCACCACCCGGGCATCGAGGATCAGCACCACCCCGCGGTCCTCGCGGTGGCGGATCAGCCGGCCGAAGCCCTGCTTGAACTTGATCACCGCCTGGGGGACCGTGTACTCCATGAAGGGGTCGCCGCCGGCGGCCTCGATGGCCTCGGCGCGGGCCTCGAGTACCGGCTCGGTGGGGACCTTGAAGGGGAGCCGGGCGATGATCACCTGCTCCAGGGCGCGCCCCGGCACGTCGACCCCCTCCCAGAAGGAGTCGGTGGCGAACAGCACGCTGGTCGGGTCGGCGGCAAACTTCTTCAGCAGCCGGTGGCGGTTCTCCTCGCCCTGGCGCAGGCAGTGATAGCCGCGGGCGCCGAGCACCAGGGAGAGTTCGCCGTAGACCCGGCGCAGCAGCGAGTAGGCGGTGAACAGCACGAAGCTGCGCCCGTCGGCGGCGAGGATGGCGCGCTCGGCGAGATCGCGGACCATCTCGGGGTAGCCCGCGCGCCCCGGCTCGGGGATGTCGGTGGGCACCGCCACCAGCGCCTGGCTGGCGAAGTCGAAGGGGCTGTGCAGCAGCAGTTCGCTGAGCCGCGCCGGTTCGGCCAGGTCGAGGCCGGTGCGGCGCTTGAAATAAGCGAAGGAGTCGCCCACCGCAAGGGTCGCGCTGGTCATGACCACGGTCTTGAAGCGCTCGTAGATCGCCTCCTTGAGCAGCCCGGCCACCTCCAGGTAGGCGCTGCACAGCCGGGTGACGATGCCGCTGCCGCGGCCGATGCGCCCGCGCCCCACCTCGAACCAGACGCAGCTGCGCTCGTCGCCGGCGACGAACTGCCCGAGATCGGCGGCGATCCCCTCGAGCCGCCCGGCGATGCCGCGCAGGTCGGTGACCGGCGAGCCGAGCTTGTCGTAGACCTCGTCGGGGATCCGCCCGCACTCCTTGAGCAGGGCGCGCAGCTCCTTGGCGAGCAGCCCGGTCTCCTGCATGAGCTCGCGTACCCGGTCGCAGACCGAGGCCCAGGCTTCGCCGGCGGCCAACGCCGGGGTGACCCGCTGGCGGAGCTCCTCGCGCTCGCTGATCGGCTGACCGAGGGCCGCGGCCAGATCCTCGCCGATCCCCTCGAGCAGCACCACCGAGCGGTCGGAGAGCCCCTGGCGGGCCACCATCAGGTTCTCGATGCGCCCGTGCAGGTCGCGGTAGAGCTGGTCCTCGCTGTCGGGCAGTTCGCGGGAGAGCGCCGCCAGCAGCCGCGGCAGCAGCCCCTTGTCGGGCTTGCGCGGGTGGCGCAGGCGGTTGAGCACCCGGGCGAAGGCGAAGCGGGTCACCTGGGAGGAGAAATAATTGGTGGCCACGTCCTCCAGGTGGTGGGCCTCGTCGAGGATGATCCGCTCGAAGGGGGGGAGCACCGCGGCCGCCGAGTAGTTGTCGGTCTGGTGACGCAGCGAGAGGTCCGAGAGCAACAGGGCGTGGTTGACCACCAGCAGATCGGCCTGGGCGGCGCGGCGCCGCGCCTTGTGGAAAAAGCAGCCGGCGTAGCTGGCGCAGCGGGCCCGCGAGCACTGGTCGATCTCGCAGCGCACCTCCTCCCAGACCTGCTCGCGGGGGATGAAAGTCAGCTCTTCGCGAGAGCCGTCGGCGCTCTTCTCCGCCCACTCGAAGAGGGCGTTGAGCTCGCCGGTGAGCTCGTCCTCGAACAGCCCCGGCTCCAGGCGGGCCGCCTCAAGACGGCGCCGGCAGAGGTAGTTGCCGCGCCCCTTGACCAGCACCGCCTGGAACTCCAGGCCGGTGGCGCGCCGCAGAAACGGCAGGTCCTTGCGGATCAGCTGCTCCTGCAGGTTGATGGTGTTGGTCGAAACCACCACCCGCTCCTCGTTCTGCAGCGCCCAGAGGATGGCCGGGGCCAGGTAGGCCAGGCTCTTGCCGGTGCCGGTGCCGGCCTCGATGACCGCCAGCTTCCCCTTGTTGAAAGCCTCACCGACGGCGAAGGCCATGCGCAGCTGCTCGGGGCGCTCCTCGAAGCCGGGCAGAGCCCGGGCCACCACCCCCTCGGGCCCCAAAATGTCGCCGATGCGCTGGGGTTCGAGCTGCTTTTCCTCCTTGCGGGCGAAGGCCTCCACCACCCTGTACACATTTTCCACAGGGTTATCCACAATGTAGAAGCCGACCCCCAGCGAGCCGAGGTGCGAGGCGATCTCGATATCGGCCCCCGAGGGCTGCAGGCCCCCCGAGGGGTGGTTGTGCACCACCACGTCGCCGAAGCTGCAGGCCTGCAGGATGGCCGGCACCGCTTGGCGGTTGCCGCGGGCCAGCACCTCGAGTTCGCAGATGCGCAGCTCGGCGTCGGTGCGGCCGAGAAAAAAGACTTCGTTGCCCCCGGCCTCGGCGATGGCGTGGCGCATCATCTGCAGGGCCTCGGGGTAAAAATTTTCTTCGATCAAAGGCATGCTCCCGGTGAAGGGGCAATTATAGGGGAGGGGAAGGAAAAAGAAAAGATGGCAGACTGTCGTCCAGGGGGGGGCGGGGCTCGCCGCCCTGCCTGAGCCCTCGCCGGCCCCGGCGGGCCGGCCGGCCCTAGCTAAGGGCGGCCTTGATCCCTTCGGCGTAGGAGGTGGGCTGGATGCCGAAGGCCTGCGCCCAGTCGGCGGGGTCGCAGACGTTGCCCTCGAGCAGCATGGTGAGCTGGGTGCTGGTGATGGGGAAAAGGGGAACCCCTTGGAGCAGGGAGACTACCGGCTTGATGAGGAACAGGGGCTGGTGGATCTTGCAGACGCGGCTTTTGCCCAGCGCCTGGCCGGTCAGGTCGAGGATCTCGTTGTAGCTGTAGCTCTCTGTCCCGCAGCAGTGGAAGCTGCGGCCGATGGTTTCCGGCTTGTTCAAGGCGGCCGCGAAGGTTTTTGCGACATCCGCCACCGCCACCGGCGACATGCGGTAGCGGCCGTCGCCGAACACCGGCAGCGCCGGCAGCTTGCGGATGAGATCGGCGAGCATGGTGACGAACTCGCTGCCGCGGCCGAAGATCAGCGAGGGGCGGAAGATGGTCCAGTCGAGCTGCGAGCCGCGCACCAGTTCCTCGGCCCGCCACTTGGTCCGGTGATATTCGGTGGACCCGTCGGCGGCGGCGCCGTTGGCGCTCATCTGCAGGTAGCGCCTCACCCCCTGGGCCCGGGCCGCCTCGACCAGGTTGCGGGTGGCCGCCACGTGCAGCCGCTCGAAGGTGATCCTCCGGTTGGGAAACTCGCGGATGATCCCCACCAGGTGGATGACCGCGTCGCACCCCTCGAGCAGCCCCTGCAGCGAGGCCGCCTCGGTGGCGTCGCCGTGGCGGACCTCGATCCCTGCGGTCGCGGGCAGCTTCCCCTCGGAGCCCTTGCGCACCAGGCAGCGGGCCTGGTGCCCCGCGGCGAGCAGCTGCCGCAATACCTCCCCGCCGACAAAGCCGGTCGCGCCGGTAACGAAAACCTTCATGGTGAACCTCCTGGCCTGGTAGGGGCGCAAAACTTTGCGCCCTCATTACAATCATTCTTCTCCGGTTCGCAGAGGGCGATCGTGATGAATCACGCCCCTACCCCTTGATCACCGCCAGCGGCTTGAGGCGGGCGACGATCTTGCCGATGCCGGCCTGCTGCACCACCCCGACCACCTCCATGACGTCCTTGTAGGCCTCGGGGATCTCCTCGGCCACGGTGGCCCGCGAGGCGGCGCGGATATGGATCCCCTGGGCGGCCAGTTCGGCCTCGACGTTGTGGCCGCGGGCCTGCTTCTTGGCGGCGTGGCGGCTGAGCACCCGCCCGGCGCCGTGGCAGGTCGAGCCGAAGGTCTCCTCGAAGGCGCCCTGGGTGCCGACCAGCACGTAGGAATAGCGCCCCATGTCGCCGGGGATCAGCACCGGCTGGCCGACGTGCCGGTAGGCGGCCGGGGTGTCGGGGTGGCCGGGCGGGAAGGCGCGGGTGGCCCCCTTGCGGTGAACGCAGAGCCGCCGTTTTTTCCCCTCGAACTGGTGGGTCTCCCACTTGGCGATATTGTGGCAGACATCGTAGATCAGCGACATGCGCAGCTCGGCCGGGCCCTTGCCGAGCACCTGCTCGAAGCTCTCGCGCACCCAGGCGGTGATCAGCTGGCGGTTGGTGAAGGCGAAGTTGGCGGCGCAGGCCATGGCGGCCAGGTACTGCTTGCCCTCGGGGCTGCTCAGCGGGGCGCAGCACAGCTGCCGGTCGGGCAGCTCGATGCCGTACTTGCGCGCCGCGTGCAGCATGGTGCGCAGGTAGTCGTCGCAGACCTGGTAGCCGAAGCCGCGGCTGCCGGTGTGGATGGTGACCACCACCTGGCCGGAAAACAGGCCGAGGGCGGCGGCCGCCTGCTCATCGCCGATCTCCTCCACCAGGTCGACCTCGAGAAAATGGTTGCCTGAGCCCAGGGTGCCGAGTTGGTTGCGGCCCCGCTCCAGGGCCCGGTCGGAGACGAGCTCGGGGTCGGCGCCGGCGATGGTCCCCTGCTCCTCGATGTGCTCCAGGTCCTCGGGGCGGCCGAAGCCCTGCTCCACCGCCCAGCGGGCGCCGCGGACCAGCACCTTGCGCTCCTGCTCGACGCTGAGCTTGAGGTCCTTGCGGTGCGAGCCGACCCCCGAGGGGACGTTGCGGTACAGAGCGTCTGCCAGCTGCTTGAGATGAGGGCGGACTTCGCTGACCTCGAGATCGGTGCGCAGCAGGCGCACGCCGCAGTTGATGTCGTAGCCGACCCCGCCGGGGGAAACCACCCCCTCGTCGGCGTCGAAGGCGGCCACCCCGCCGATGGGAAAACCGTAGCCCCAGTGGATGTCGGGCATGCCGATGGACGGGCCGACGATGCCCGGCAGGGTAGCGACGTTGCGCACCTGCTCGAGGGCCTGCTCCTGCTGCAGGAAGGCCATCATCTGGCGGCTGGCGAAGACCAGCCCGTCGGTGCGCATGGCCCCTTCGCGGGGAAGGCGCCAGCGGCAGGCGTCGATCTGTTCCACTTTCACGCTCATGGTCTGCTCCAGCTCCGGCGGGTGTTCACAGATCCAGGTAGACCCGCGCCCGCCAGCTCCCCTGCGCCTCTTCCACCAGAATCCGGTGATAGGTAACCGCTTTGACCTCCCGCTCAACCGGGTGGCGCCGCGGGTCGAGGGGTTCGCCCCGGACCCTGGCCCGCAACCGGGTCGCCTCGGCCTGCTCGATGGCGAAGGCGGCGGGCAGCAGGTGGCGGGATTCGAACAGGTAGAGCAGTTCGCCCAGCCAGGCGACCAGCAGCTCCTCCCGGTCCGCCGCGCCCAGCTCGAGGACCACCTCCTGGCGCGGCTGGATGTCCGTCGCCTCGGTGATCACCGCCCGCAGCCCGAACGCCGCCTGTTCGAGAAGCTGGGCGAAGCTCTCCGCTTCGGCTTCGATGCCGATGTCGGCGGTGTGTTCCAGCAGCCGGTAGTGGTTCACGGCCCTTGCCATCTCCGGAAAAAATACGGAACCAGCGCGGTGGTGTTCCGCCTGGTTCCGATACGGGTGGACGCGATCGATATGGTCGGGTGCTGCTTCAGGCGCCTCGCTCCCAGGTCACCCGGCAGATTGAATGCTCCTCGGTCCAGCTGACCTTCAGCTCGCCCTGGTGGGCCTTGTGCAGGGCCCGGCCGAGGTGCTCGGCCAGCTTCTCCTCGGTGGTCTCGATGACCAGATCGTCCCCTTCGCGGTCCATGCGGATGATGCGTTCCAGGGGATTCTTGGCCATCGCCTTGGTCTCTTCGTTGCGCAGAATGTTGCGGATCTCCTCCTCATGGTCCCAAAGGTATTCCCCCCGCAGGGTGACGATCCCTTCAGGGTAACTTTCGGCGATTTTCTGGCAGGCGGGGCAGGTCACCCAATTGGCCTCGGGGCTGTTCTCCATGGCCGCGTAGGCTTTGGGGTCGAGATCCCAGCGCTTGTTGCGGTAAAAGGCTTTGCACGAGGAGCACAGCGCCGGTTCCTTGAGCCCTTCGCCGGAGATGTAAGGGTCTGCACTGGTTTTTACCCGGCCACGCTTGTCGCTGATCCCGAACTTCCTGACGTCTTTCTGCATATACGGACCCCCTTTCCAACGTCGAACAACTCATCCTGTTTCCAGTATAGCACCTTTGCCCTGCCGGGCCAGATGCCCGCAACCGGTCGAATAACAGCTTTTTCCCAGGATTTGGCGGCGCTCAGGGAGGCCACCCGGTGTGATGCTGCGGATAGCCGCGGGGCGGATCGAGGCTGCGCAGCACCGCACGGCAGGGGGCGCCGTCGGCCGCAGCGATCTTCAGCGGCAGGCAGAGCAGTTCGTAGTCGCCCGCCGTGATCCCCTTCAGGTTGAGTCCCTCAAGGATGACCACCCCGGCCTCCAGCAGCCGCCGATGGACCTCTCCTTCGCCCTGGGCCGCTTCGATGGATAGGTAGTCGATGCCCACCAGGTTCACCCCCCAGTCGACCAGCAGGGCGGCGGCCTCCGCGGTCAGGCCGGCATAGTCGGGAACAAAGTCTCGCCGCCCCCAGAACTCCGAGTTGCGGGTGCGCAGCAGCAGTCGCCGGTTCCCCTTCAGTTTGAGTCGGCGCAATTCGGCGGCGCCGATGGGCCCCGTGAACTGCGCTAGGTCCGCCACCCGGCACGGGCCGATCAGTCTCTCCAGGGGGATGGCGTCCAGCGTAGCGCCCTGCTCGAGCAGATGGGCGGGAGCGTCGAGGTGGGTTCCCGTGTGGCTGCCGAGGCTGAGCAGGGTGGTGCGCCAGCCTGCGTCATCCTGGCGGGGGGTGAGTCGCGGCGGCGGGTCCCCGGGGAATACCGGCAGGGTGTCGGAAATGCAAACCGAAATGTCGTGAATCGTCATGGCCGTCCTCGCCCCTGGAGTGGCTCCCCGCCTGAAAAAGGCAATTTCATTGAATTTGTGTAATTTTTTGCACGGATGCTATTATTTGTAGCAGTGAATGCGGGGCTGGCAAGCAGTTTAGCAGACTCCGACCAAAGTGTCCCCTCCCTGCTGATTGAGGCTTGACAAATTTTAATCATAGTATATAAAAACAATGTTATCGTTCGGTTATAGTGCATAATTTTTCATTTTTTGGCTTTTTGTCCGCCAAGATAAAAACCATGTTTTGAGTTTGGCTTTCTCCTTCGGAAAGGAGGCTGGGGAAATGAAAGTCGATTCCAATCCCGCGACCGTCGAGCTGCCGGAAAAAATTCTGCAAAAATGGGAGGCCAGGGGCGTCAGCCGCCGCGACTTTCTCAAGTTCTGCACAGCGACCACGGCGGCCCTGGCGCTGCCGGTCAGCTTCATCCCCAAGGTCGCCCAGGCCCTGGAGGATGCCCGGGTGCCGGTGATCTGGCTGGAGTTCCAGAGCTGCAGCGGCGACTCGGAGGCGTTTCTGCGCGCCAACCAGCCGACCGCCGCCGACATCATCCTCGACACCATCTCCCTGGAATACGCCGAGGTGGTGATGGCCGCCGCCGGCCATCTCGCCGAGGAGGCCAAGCACCAGGCGATGGAGAGGTACAAGGGCAAGTACATCGCCATCGTCGAAGGCTCCATCCCCACCGGCGACGGCGGGGTCTACTGCACCGTGGCCGGCAAAAGCGCCCTGGAGACGGTGCGCGAGGTCTGCGGCAACGCCGCGGCGACCATCGCCGTGGGCAGCTGCGCCGCCTTCGGCAACATCCCCGCCGCGGCGCCCAACCCCACCGGGGCCATCGGGGTGATGGAGGCGGTCCCCGGCGCCGCGGTGGTCAACCTGCCGGGCTGCCCGCTCAACGCCGCCAACCTGACCGCCACCATCGTTCATTTTCTGACCTTCGGCAAGCTGCCGGCCACCGACCGGCTGGGCCGCCCGCTGTTCGCCCACGGCAAGCGCATCCACGACAACTGCGAGCGGCGCGGCCATTTCGACGCCGGCCAGTATGCCGAGGCCTTCGGCGACGAGGGGCACCGCAAGGGGCACTGCCTCTACAAGCTCGGCTGCAAGGGGCCCGAGACCTTCCACAACTGCCCCACGGTGCGCTACAACGAGGGGGTCAGCTGGCCGGTGATGGCGGGGCACGGCTGCATCGGCTGCTCCGAGCCCCAGTTCTGGGACACCATGACCCCCTTCTACCGGCGGCTGCCCAAGGTGCCGGGTTTCGGCATCGAGGCGACGGCGGACAAGATCGGCCTCGGCATCGCCGTGGGCACGGCGCTGGCCTTCGGCGCCCACGGGGTGGTCAGCGCCTTTCGCAAGGGAGAAGAGGGGAAATCCGCCCAGGACCGGAAGGAGAAATAAGCCATGGCCAACAAAATCGCCGTCGACCCGGTAACCCGCATTGAAGGACACCTGCGCATCGAGGCCCAGCTCGAGGACGGCAGGATCGCCAACGCCTGGAGCTCCTCCACCGCCTTTCGCGGCATCGAGACCATCCTCAAGGGGCGCGACCCGCGCGACGCCCACCACTTCACCCAGCGCTTCTGCGGCGTGTGCACCACCGTGCACTCCATGGCCAGCATCCGCGCCGTCGAAGACGCGCTGAAAATCCAGATCCCCGACAACGCCCGGCTGATCCGCAACCTGATCATGGGCATCCAGAACGTGCAGGACCATGTTATTCACTTCTATCATCTGCACGCCCTCGACTGGGTCGACATCACCAGCGCCCTGCAGGCCGACCCCGCGGCCACCGCCAAGCTGGCCCAGTCGATCTCCGACTGGCCCAACTCGAGCGTGAGCCATTTCAAGGCCGTCAAGGAGCGCATCGCCGCTTTCGTCGGCACCGGGCGGCTGGGGCCGTTCCAGAACGCCTACTGGGGGCACAGCGCCTACCGGCTGCCCCCCGAGGCCAACCTGATGGCGGTGGCCCACTATCTCGAGGCCCTCGAGTGGCAGAAGGAGGTCATCAAGATCCACGCGGTGCTCGGTTCGAAGAACCCCCATCCGCAGACCTTCCTGGTCGGCGGCATCGCCATGCCCGTCGACCCCGACAGCCAGAACGCCATCAACGCCGACAAGATCGCCTACCTGGCCAAGCTGTTCAAGAAGGCGCGGGTCTTTGTCGAGCAGGTCTACATCCCCGATCTGCTGGCGGTGGCCAGCTTCTACAAGGACTGGGCGGCCATCGGCGGCGGGGTCGGCAACTTCCTCAGTTACGGGGACTTCCCCATGGACAACAGCGGCGGGACCGGCAACCTCTATTTCCCCCGCGGGGTGATCCTGGGCAAGGACCTGGCCAACCTGCTGCCGATGGACGAAACCAAGATCACCGAATACGTGACCAACTCCTGGTACAGCTATAGCGGTGGCGACGACAAGGGACTGCATCCCTACCTGGGCGAGACCAACCACAAGTACACCGGCCCCGCGCCTCCCTACGAGTGGCTTGACACCGACGGGAAATATTCCTGGGTCAAGTCGCCGCGCTATATGGACCAACCCATGGAGGTCGGACCGCTGGCGCGGGTGCTGGTGGCCTATGTGGGCGGCAACCCGGATGTCAAGGGAGCGGTGGATTTCGTCCTGGCCAAGCTCGGGGTTGGCCCCGAGGCGCTCTTCTCGACCCTGGGGCGCACCGCGGCGCGCGGCGTCGACTGCCTGGTGCTGGCGCAGAAGAACGAACTGTGGCTCAACCAGCTGGCCGACAACATGGGCCGCGGCATTCTCGAGACCCACAACAACGAGAAATGGGACCCGGCCACCTGGCCCAGGGAGGCCCAGGGGTTCGGCTACCACGAGGCGCCGCGCGGCGCCCTGGGGCACTGGATCCGCATCGAGAACGGGCAGATCGCCAATTTCCAGGCGGTGGTCCCCTCCACCTGGAACGCCGGACCGCGCGACGCCATGGGGCAGATGGGCCCCTACGAGTCGGCGCTCATCGGCACCCCCATCGCCGACCCGGAGAAGCCGCTGGAGATCCTGCGCACGGTGCACTCCTTCGACCCCTGCCTGGCCTGCGCGGTGCACCTGCTCGACGGCCGGGGGACCGAGATCATCAAGGTCAAGGCGTTGTAGGCCAGTGATAAGTAATGAGTAATAAGTGAGTAGTAAATGCCTTTTCTTGTCACTCCTCACTTATTACTCATTACCCGCTTTTTCCTCCGAAGGAGGTCAGCATGCTGCAAAAAACCTACGTCTGGGAATGGCCGGTGCGCATCACCCACTGGCTCAACGCGATCTGCATCCTGGTGCTTTCGGTGACCGGCTACTATATCGGCGATCCCTTTTACACGGCCAATTCCACCTCCCAGTACCTGATGGGTTGGAACCGGGCGATCCATTTCTTTTTCGCCTACCTGTTCACCGCCTCGGTGCTTACCCGCATCCTCTGGGCGTTTCTCGGCAACCGCTACGCCTCGTGGAGGACCTTCTTCCCCTGGGCTTCTCGGGGAGGGTGGAAGTACATCATCGGCACTTTCAACTACTACACCTTTCTGCGCGCCAGGGTGCCCCACGTGATTGGCCACAACGCCCTCGCGGCAATGGCCTATTCGGCAGTGTTCCTGCTGTTCGTGCTGCAGATTCTCACCGGCTTCGCCCTCTACGGTCAGTATGCCCCGGGCAGCGGCTGGGACAGCGTCCTGGGCTGGATGCTGCCGGTCTTCGGCAGCCAGTGGCTGCGCTTGACCCACCACATGATCATGTGGCTGCTGATCGGCTTCGCCATCCACCATGTCTACAGCGGTTGGCTGATGGACGTGAAGGAGCAGAACGGCACCATGGGCAGCATCTTCGGCGGCTACAAGTTCATCGATCCCAAGGAGCTGTGATGCGGGTATTGATCCTGGGGCTCGGCAACGCCCTGATGAACGACGACGCCTTCGGCTGCCGGGTGGCGGCGGAGCTGGTGGCCGGTTACGAGTTCCCCGCCAATGTCGCCGTTCTGGACGGCGGAACCCTCGGCCTCGACCTGCTCCCTTATCTGGAGGGCGTGGACAGGCTGCTGATCGTCGATGCCCTGGAGATGGGCGCCGTGCCCGGAACGATTTTCCGCCTCGAGGGGGAGGAGGTGCCGCGGGCCTTCGCCAGCAAGCTCTCGGTCCACCAGATGGGGGTTCAGGACCTGCTGGCGGTGGCCGAGCTGCAGGGGCACCTGCCCGGCGAGCTGGTGGTCTGGGGAGTGCAGGTCGGCTCGGTGGAGATGGCGCTGCAGTTGACCCCGCCGGTGCAGGGCGCCCTGGCCGAAGTGCGGCAGGGGGTTCTCGATGAGCTCGAGCGCTGGGGAGTGCCGGCCGAGCAGAAGGCGGCCTGAACAGATTTGTTGCAAGTGCCGGGGGGCCGTCCACAGATGGCCCCTTTGGGGTTGGGGATTGGCATGCGAACGGCAACCAGGAGCCCAGTCATGACGCGAGCCGCCCTGGTTCTTCTGCTGGTCTCGGCCATGGTCGGCTGCCGGGAATCGGCCCCGCCCTACCCATCGCGGCAGCCCCCGGAGGGCCTTCTGGAGAGTTCCGCCGGCCGCGCCGCTGGCGCCGCGCTGTTCGCCGCCAAATGCGCCTCCTGCCACGGCCGGCCGGGGGAGGGGCGCAGCCCCCGGGCCGATTTCTTCCAGCCCCCCGCCCCGGATTTCCACGACCGGAAATACCGCAGCGTCGATCCCGCCTTCCTGTTCTGGCGCATCAGCCACGGCAAGACCGTCGAGCCCTACCTCTCCCGCGGGTCGGTGATGCCGGCCTGGGGCCCCCATTTCAGCGACGAGCAGATCTGGCAGCTGGTGGCCTACCTGCGCAGCCGCGCCGGGGGGTGATTTTAAAGCGACAACGGGGCGGCCCCTTGCGGAGCCGCCCCGTTGTGTTTTTCAGGTGCGCACAGAATCTCTTACTCGTTCCACCCTTCCGGGTGCACGTCGCCGATCTGCTCCCAGTGCTCGGGGGAGCGCCAGAGGCTCGAGGTGATCAGTTCGCGGATGTGCAGAAACTCCTTGGGCATGCGGTCGAAGAGCTTGATGAACAGCTCGTCGTGGGCCACCAGTTCGTCCTTCCACTGGGCGCGGTCGACCGCCATGATTTCGTGGAATTTCTCGCGGCTGATGTCCAGCCCCTCCCAGTCGATGTCCTGGTAGCGGGGCATCCAGCCCAAGGGGCTTTCCACCGCCCCAGTGCGGCCGGTGACGCGCTCGACGATCCACTTGAGCACCCGCATGTTCTCCCCGTAGCCCGGCCAGACGAACTTGCCGTCCTCATCCTTCTGGAACCAGTTGACGCTGAAGATGCGCGGCGGCCGGGCGATGGTGCGGCCGAACTGCAGCCAGTGGCTGAAGTAGTCGGCCATGTGGTAGCCGCAGAAGGGGAGCATGGCGAAGGGGTCGCGGCGCACGTTGCCGGTGGCGCCCACCGCCGCGGCGGTGGTCTCCGAGCCCATGGTGGCGGCGAGATACACCCCGTAGCTCCAGTTGAAGGACTGATAGACCAGGGGGATGGTGTTCTTGCGTCGGCCGCCGAAGATGAAGGCGGAAATCGGCACCCCTTTGGGGTTTTCCCAGTCCGGGTCGATGGAGGGGCACTGGGAGGCCGGCGAGGTGAAGCGGGCGTTGGGGTGGGCGGCGGGGCGGCCGCAGCCCGGGGTCCACTCCTGGCCCTGCCAGTCGGTCAGCTTGGCCGGCGGCTCGTCGGTCATCCCTTCCCACCAGACGTCGCCGTCGGGGGTCAGGGCCACGTTGGTGAAGATGGTGTTGGCGGCGCAGGAGGCCATGGCGTTGGGGTTGGTCTTGGCGTTGGTGCCGGGGGCGACGCCGAAGTAGCCGTACTCGGGGTTGATGGCGTAGATCTTGCCGTCGGCGGCCGGCTTGATCCAGGCGATGTCGTCGCCGATGGTGGTCACCTTCCACCCTTTGCTCTGGAAGCTCTTGGGCGGGATGAGCATGGCGAAGTTGGTCTTGCCGCAGGCGCTGGGGAAGGCGGCACCGACGTAGGTCTTCTCCCCCTCGGGCGACTCCACGCCGAGGATCAGCATGTGCTCGGCCAGCCACCCCTCGTCCTTGCCGATCTTGGAGGCGATGCGCAGCGCCAGGCACTTCTTGCCGAGCAGGGCGTTGCCGCCGTAGCCCGAGCCGAAGGACCAGATGGAGCGCTCCTCGGGAAAGTGGACGATGTATTTTTCCTTGTTGCAGGGCCAGGGGCTGTCCTGCTGTCCCGGCTCCAGCGGCGCGCCCACCGAGTGCATGCAGGGGATGAACTCGCCGCTGCCGAGCACGTCGAGCACCGCCTTGCCCATGCGGGCCATGATCCGCATGTTGATGACCACGTAGGGCGAGTCGGAGATCTCCACGCCGATCTTGGCGATGGGCGAGCCGAGCGGCCCCATGCTGAAGGGGATGACGTACATGGTGCGCCCCTTCATGCACCCCTTGAACAGCCCCTTGAGCTTGGTCTTCATCTCCTTGGGGTGCATCCAGTTGTTGGTCGGGCCGGCGTCGTTCTTGGAGATGCTGCAGATGAAGGTGCGGTCCTCCACCCGGGCCACGTCGATGGGGTCCGACCAGGCCAGGTAGCTGTTGGGCCGCTTTTCCGGGTTGAGCTTGCGGAAAGTCCCGCTCTTTACCAGCAGCGCGCAGAGCTCGTCGTACTCCTGCTGGGAGCCGTCGCACCAGTGGATTTTCTCCGGTTGGCAAAGGGTCGCCATCTCCTCGACCCATTTCAGCAGTTTGTCGTTTTTGGGGACCTCGTAACTCATGCTCGGTAGCCTCCTGATGGAAGTGGTGGAGTGTCGCGGAACAGCGGTTTGAATGGTTCTGTCTCGCCCGGCCCGGGCCGCCCCGGGAGGGGAACGGCAAATATGCAGGGGCGGCCGCTTTGTTGCGCTGCATCCCCACCTTACGGGGGTCGGTTCAGAAAATTTAAGGTTCCAACTATACAATAAACTCCTGTTGCAATCAAAGGAGAAAGCGCGCTTTTTCGGGGAGATGGAGGCAGAAAAAAGCGGACATTTTCCGCCTGCCGGGGCCGGTCTGCCCGGGGTTGGGGGTTAAATGCGGATTTTAGTTATATTTTTCTTTTTTATTTGCAATAAATTTGTTAAAAGGTTGGGGGCTTAAGGCACCCCCCCTTGGGGGAGACCAGACTACCAAGTAGAAAAAGGGGTAACGTGATGATTGAGGCCAAGGACCTGGGGTTAACCAGCGTCGGGAAAATTTTCCATAATCTCGACTACAGCCAGCTCTTCGAGCACGAATCCGCCAACCGTGAAGGCAAAGTTTCAGCCAACGGCACCATGATGGTCGACACCGGCAAGTTCACCGGCCGCTCTCCCAAGGACAAGTACTTCGTCCACCAGAAGCCTTCTTTCGATAACATCGCCTGGGGCAAGGTCAACGTGGCCATGGCTCCCGAGGTGTTCGACGAACTGCATGCCGAGGTCCTCGACTACCTCGCCGGCAAGGATCTCTACGTCACCGACGGTTTCTGCGGCTCCAACGAAAAGACCCGCAAGTCGGTGCGCTTCGTCACCGAGTTCGCCTGGCAGTCCCACTTCGTCAAGAACATGTTCATCCGCCCCAACGGTGAGGATATCAGCGGCTTCGCTCCCCAGTTTACCGTCTACAACGCCAGCAACCTGACCAACAACAACTGGGAGAAGCACGGGCTCAACTCCGAGGTCTTTGTCGTCTTCAACATCGAGAAGAACGTGGCCATCATCGGCGGTACCTGGTACGGCGGCGAGATGAAGAAGGGCATCTTCACCATGATGAACTACTGGCTGCCGCTGCAGGGGATCCTCTCCATGCACTGCAGCGCCAACGTCGGCCAGGACGGCGATGTCTGCCTGTTCTTCGGCCTCTCGGGCACCGGCAAGACCACCCTGTCCACCGACGCCGCCCGCAAGCTGATCGGCGACGACGAGCACGGCTGGGACGACGACGGCATCTTCAACTTCGAGGGCGGTTGCTACGCCAAGTGCATCAACCTCAGCGCCGAGAGCGAGCCGGAGATCTACGCGGCAATCCGCCGCAACGCCCTGCTCGAGAACGTGGTCGCCGACGACGACGGCGTCATCGACTTCGACAGCCGCGCCAAGACCGAGAACACCCGGGTCTCCTATCCCATCGAGCACATCGATAACCACGAGGCGAGCCTCAAGGCGGACCATCCGAAGAACATCATCTTCCTCACCTGCGACGCCTTCGGCGTGCTCCCCCCGGTCTCCAAGCTGACCAAGGAGCAGGCCATGTACTACTTCCTCTCGGGCTACACCGCCAAAGTGGCCGGCACCGAGCGCGGCGTGACCGAGCCCCAGGCCACCTTTTCGGCCTGCTTCGGCGAGGCCTTCCTCCCCCTGCATCCCACCGCCTACGCCAAGCTGCTCGGCGAGAAGATGGAAAAGCACGGAGTCAACGCCTACCTGGTCAACACCGGTTGGGCCGGCGGCGGCTACGGGGTCGGCAAGCGCATGAGCATCAAGGCGACCCGCGCCTGCGTCAACGCCATCCTCGACGGCAGCATCGAGAAGAGTGAGTTCGAGCAGACCCGCTGGTTCCGCCTCAATATCCCCAAAAGCCTGGAAGGCGTCGACAGCGCCCTGCTCAACCCCCGCAACGCCTGGGCCGACAAGCAGGCCTTCGACAACACCGCCAACAAACTGGCCGGGATGTTCATCGAGAACTTCAAGAAGTACGTCAAGGACGGTGACGACTTTGACTTCACCCAGGCCGGGCCGCGGATGTAGGCGGCATCCGTCAGCATCTTTTCC
Source organism: Desulfuromonas versatilis (assembly GCF_019704135.1). Classification (NCBI taxonomy): domain Bacteria; kingdom Pseudomonadati; phylum Thermodesulfobacteriota; class Desulfuromonadia; order Desulfuromonadales; family Desulfuromonadaceae; genus Desulfuromonas; species Desulfuromonas versatilis. Next base: position 4,461,099 of record NZ_AP024355.1, on the reverse strand, counting down.
GCAGCAACGACAAGGGGCGCCTCCAGGGGCGCCCCTTGTCGTTGCTGGAAAATAACCGGAGTTGTCCCGATAGGGCTTGATATTCCAGCCGAAATTGCCAGAATTATCAGGATGAGAAAAACGCCGCAGGATTGGAACGAAAAATGGCGGGAGGCCGCAGACCGCCCCCTGGCCCCCGATCCCTGGCTGCTGCGGGTCTTGCCCCTGCTGCCCCGGGGGGCCGTGCTCGATTTGGCCTGTGGCCAGGGACGCAATGCGCTGCTGCTGGCCGAGCGCGGCTACCAGGTGACGGCGCTGGATCTCTCCGCAACCGGCCTGGAGCGGCTTCGCGAAGAGGCCGCCCGGCGCTCCCTGCCCATCCGGGTGCGCCAGGTCGACCTGGAGGCCGAACCCCGACTCGGCAGTGCCCGCTATGCTGTGGTGCTGGATTTTTTCTATCTGCAGCGCGGCCTTTTCCCGGCCATCCGCCAGGCCCTGCGCCCCGGCGGAGTGGCGGTGGTGCGCACCTTCAGCAAGGCCGGGCCCTTCCCGGGCGGCCCCGGCAACCCTGATTATGTCCTGGAGCCGGGGGAGCTGCTGCAACTCTTTGCGGGCTGGGAGATCCTGCTGCACGAAGAGGGGCTCGAGCCCTCGAGCAAGGGGGGGAGTCTGGCCGGCATCGTCGCCCGCCGCCCCCGCGGAGAGCGGAGTTAGATTTGCTCCTGACTCCTGACGCCTGACGCCTGACGCCTGACTCCTGGTATCCTTATGTGCCTGATACTGTTCGCCCTCAACGGCCACCCCGACTACCCGCTGGTGCTGGCCGCCAACCGCGATGAATTTTACCGGCGAGCCACCGCGCCGGCCGGCTTCTGGGAAGAAAGACCGGATCTGCTGGCTGGTCGGGACCTGGTCGAAGGCGGGACCTGGCTGGGGATCTCCCGGACCGGGCGCCTGGCTGCGGTGACCAACTACCGTGACCCTGCCGAATGGGGTGAGAAGCGGCGCTCGCGGGGCCTGCTGACCAGCGAGTTCCTGCTCGGCAGCCAATCCCCCCGGGCCTATCTCGAAAAGGTGGCCGCCGAGGCCGATCGTTACAAGGGCTTCAACCTGCTGGCGGGAGACGGGGCGGATCTCTGGTATTACTCCAACCGCCAGGGGCAGCTCCGCAAGCTTGAAGCCGGCTGCTACGGGTTGAGCAACCACCTGCTCGACACCCCGTGGCCCAAGGTCGCCAGCGGCAAGGCCGCCCTGGAAAGGGTCCTGGAGGCGGCGGCCCCGGCCCGGGTGGAGCCCCTGCAGAAGGTGCTCTCCGACCGCTCCCTCCCCCCCGATCACCAGCTGCCCGATACCGGCGTCGGCCTTGACTGGGAGCGGGTGCTGGCCTCACGGTTCATCGTCAGCCCGGATTACGGAACCCGCTCTTCCACCGTGCTGCTGCTGGCCCGGGACCGGACCCTGACTTTTGCCGAAAGCACCTTCGGACCGGGGGGCGAGCGGCAGAGCGAGCGTCGTTTCGTATTAGCTCCCGGCCGCTGAATTCTTTGATCCTGTGCGCAGCGGCGAGCCTGGCTGCGGACGGGATGCCATTTTTTCTGGAGGGAAAACCATGGGTGTCAATGCCTCGCGTCTTTTCGGCCTGGCCGCCCTGATCGCAGCCGTTGCCGGTACCTGGCTGCTCAGCCTGGCCGGCCTGCTGCGCCTTCCCGACGGGCTGCTCTACGACCAGCTGGTGCGGCTGGCCCCCTCTGCCGGAGGCCGGCCGGGGGTGCTGCTCATCGAGGGGCACCCCTCCCAGCAACTGGAAGAGGGGGCCTGGCTGGCCCTGGTGGAGAACCTCGAGGGGCTCGGGGCGAGCCGCATCGCCTTCAGCTTTTTCCCGGATAAGGTCACCGAGCAGTTTTATCAGCGTCTTGAGGCGAAGCCCGGGCTGCTCTTCGGTCGGCCCCTGCCTGCCGGCGGGGCCGCGGAGCCGGCCCCGTTGCCCGAAGCGGCACAGGGGCGAAATCTGCAAGTAGGCCTGGTGGCCCAGCCTCCTTCCCGACACGGGGTCCACCGGCTGCAGCCGGGCGCCTATCGGGTCGGCGCCGAACAGGTTCCGTCCTTGGTTGCCCTGGCGGCCGGCCGGCCGGCCGCCGAACCCTTCCTGGTCAACTGCAACGGCGGCGGGGAAAGGCTGCCGCGGGTCTCTCTGGAGCGGGCCCTGCAAGGGGGGCTGGTCGCGGATCTGGTGCGCGGCCGGGTGGTGCTGATCGGCTTGACCGATCCGGCGACCGGGCCGTTTCTGCACATCCCGGGCAAGCCCGCGGCTGAAACCGTTTCGCTGCTGCATTTCCAGGGGCTGGCGGTGGAGTCGCTGCTGGGCGCCGGACCGATCGCCACCACCGGAGCGGCTGGCCGCCTGATCTGGATCGCGGTCATCGCCCTGCTGGCCCTGTTCGTCTACCAGGGCGTCAGGGTGCGCTTCGCCGCCCTGTTCACCGCGGCCGCCCTGGCCGCCTACTGCGCCCTGGCCTGGGGGCTGCTCGGCTACGCCCGGTACTGGCCGCCGCTGGCCGAGGCGGCCACCATCCAGGGGCTGATGTTCCTGCTGCTGTTCACCCGCAAGTCCGAGCTGGAAACCGCGGCCCTGCGCGACGCCCTTTACGGCACTTCGCTGACCCTGCAGCAGCGGGTGTTCCCTTCGAACATCTTGCAGTCCCAGGACTACTGGTCCCAGGTTGCGGTCATGGTCAACCAGATCCTCGACCTGAACCGCCTGATCTTTCTCGAGCGGGTCGCCGGCAACCACCGGGTACGGGAGGTGCGGGCGATCCACTGTTCGCTGGAGGACATCCGGGAACAGCGCCGGGATTTCCAGCGGCACCCTTACAGTTCCGCCATCGACAAGGGGAGCCCCCTGCTGCTGCCGAGGGATTTTCTCGCCCCCGGCTCGGTGGCCGAGGAGCAGTACCTGGTGGCCCTGACCTTCGCCGGCGAGGTCCAGGGGTTCTGGGCCTTTGGGGTGGAGCCGGCCAAGAAGAGCGCTCTGCCCCTGTTTGACGAGGCGGTTCAAGCCTTCGGCGAGCAGATCGGCGAACTGCTCTACCACCGCCAGCAGTGGCTGGAACGCAGCAAGGCCGAAAAGAGCCTGTTCTCCCGCTACCTGAGGCTCGAGGGGGGCGACCGGGCCTACCTGGAACTGAAAAAGGGCATCACCCTGCTGGAGCGGCGTCTGAACCGGCTCGAGGATCTGTTCCGGGGGCTGGAAACGGCGACGATCCTCTACGATCTGTTCGGGAGGGTTCTGCAGGTCAACCGGGAGATGACCGAACTGATGGAAGCCGCCGGCCTCGCTCCCTTTGAAATGACCGCCCTCGATTTTACCGTCGCGGTAACCGGCCAGGATCCGGCGAGCACCCGCCGGGTTTTGGAGCGGATCATTCTGGAAAGCGGTGAAGCGACCCTGCCCGCCGAGCTGCCCGGTCACCCCCAGCGCCGCTTCCTGCTGAAAATCCGACCACTGAAAATCCAAGAATCGCCCGGGGGAGAAGAGAATTTCCCGTTCAGCCTGCAGGGGATTCTTTCCGAGCTGGTGGATGTCACCGACCTGGCGAATATCTGGCAGGTGAAAAAAGGGCTCATCAAGGGGGTCCACGACCGCCTCGGTGAGCAGCTGCTGGGGGTCGAAGAAGCTCTGGGGAGGCTGGAAAAATCCACGGACCAGGCCGAGCGCGAAGGATCCCTGCAGGCTCTGCGCCTGTCGGTGACGGAAGCCGGTTCCTCCCTGCTGCAGGTTCAGCAGGTTCTCCAGACCAGCGAGGATGTGGAAATTGTCCGCCACTCTCCCGTCGATGTCCGCCGGGCCCTGCAAGAAGCTGCCAAGCGGCTGGGGGAGACGGCCGAGCGCAGGAACATCGGCTTCAGCTTCGACCTGCCGGACCCGCTGCTGCCCATCTTTGTTCCCGCCGAGGAGTTTGCGGAGGTGCTGAACGGAATCCTCGGCTTTCTGATCGGGGATGCCGTCGAAAACAGCGAGCTGCGCATCCGTTTTGCCGTCGAAGGGCACTACCAGCGGCTGAGCTTGGTCAACACCGGGTTCGGCCTGCCCGCGGAGCGTTTCCGGGCCTGCCTGTTCGGCGATGAAACGCTGAGCGGCAAGGAGTTCCAGCGGCTGCGCCGCGCGGTCCGCCTGGTGAGGCTCTGGGGCGGGCAGGTGGAGGGCAGCAGCGAGGTGGGCGTGGGGACCAGGGTGGACCTGCGCCTGCAGGGTTTTATCTGATCTGTCGGATACGGGATAGCCGGATTTGGACATTTTCCCTTTGAACATATTCCCCATCGGCAGCCTCGCCAGCTCGGTTGTGACCACGGTCTGGCTCGGGGTTCTGGTGGTGACCTTCTTCAACCTCCGGCTCGGCTGGGTGCTCTCCGGGCTGGTCGTCCCGGGCTACCTGGTGCCGCTGCTGATCCTCAAGCCCTGGGCGGCTGCGGTGGTGCTCGGTGAGGGCCTGGTGACCTACCTGATGGTCTGGCTGGTCAGCGAGGTCCTTTCCCGGCGCGGCTGGTGGAGCCCCTTTTTCGGCCGCGACCGGTTTTTTGCCCTGATCCTGTTCAGCATCCTGGTGCGCATCCTTTGCGACCTGGTGCTGCTGCCGATGCTGGGCGAGGCCCTCAACCGGCACTTCGGCCTGCAGTTCGACTACCGCTACCACCTGCACAGTTTCGGCCTGATCATCGTCGCCCTGATCGCCAACCAGTTCTGGAAGCCCGGCCTGCGCCGCGGCCTGCTCCCCTTCGCGACGATTCTCGGCCTGACCTACGTGCTGGTCCGCTTCGGGCTGATGGAGTGGACCAATTTCACCATCAGCACCCTGGGCTACCTCTACGAGGATGTGGCCTTTTCCATCCTGGCCAGCCCCAAGTCCTACATCATCCTGCTGACCGCCGCCTTCATCGCCTCGCGCATGAACCTCTATTACGGGTGGGATTTCAACGGGATCCTGATCCCCTCGCTGCTCGCCCTGCAGTGGTACCAACCGCTCAAGATCCTCACCTCCTTCGCCGAGGCGGCGGTCATCCTGGTGCTGGCGGCCCTGGTGCTGCGCACCCCCCTGTACCGCCGGGCTTCGGTGGAAGGGGCGCGCAAACTGAGGCTGTTTTTCAACATCGGCTTCGTTTACAAGATGGCCCTTGGCTACCTGCTGCTGTGGCTGGCGCCCGAGGTGAAGGTGACGGACTATTACGGCTTCGGTTACCTGCTGCCGACGCTGATGGCGGTGCGGATGCACGACAAGGAGATTGTCCTGAGGCTGACCCGCGCGACCCTGCAGACCTCCCTGGTGGCGGTGGCGGCGGCCAGCCTGGCGGGGTTTTGCCTGACCCTGCTGCCGGCTTTCTGGGGGCCCCGGGCGAGCAGCGTCTCGGTGGCGGCGCCGCCGCTGGTAAAGCTCGAAAACGAGCGTCTGAGCGAGGTGCTGAAGGGCGAAAAAGTGGCACTCTACCAGGCTCGCAGCCAGCCGCCGGTGGCGCCTCTGCCCCGGGAGATCGACCTGTTTTCCGCCGGAGTCGATCGCCTGCTGGCCTACGGGCAGGGGAGGGATCCTGCGCAGCTGGATGAGGCGCGGCGCCTGTTGGCCGGGGCCAATTACCAGATCCAGGAGATCGAGGGGCGTCTGCTGCTGCGCGAAACCGAACCCCGCCGGGGCTGGGGGGTCTACGTCCTCAACCTGGCGGCTCCCGGAGCCCTCACCATCGAGGTGCCCGCGCCCCTTGCCGAGTGGGGATCGCTGGAGGGGGCCGCGGGCCTGTTTGCGGCCCTGAATGCCCGGGCGCTGGCCGTGGCTGGCCCGAGTCGCCCTGCGGCCTCGGGGGCCGACGCCCTGGCGGCCAGCCAAGGCCTGTTCCAGGCCTTTCACCGTCAGGTTGGGCGAGAGAACGCTCTGCAGGTCAGGGGCTACACGGCGGCCAGCATCCGCGCCCTCAGCGGGGTGCGCGCCGGCGACGATGTGGTGGAGCCTCCCGAGCCGCAGACCGGCCTCTGGGTCAAGTCGGAGCTCCCCCCGGGGCTTGACCTGGCGCGGCTCGAGAGGCTGGTCGGCGGTTACGGCATCCATTGGGGCGAACCGCCCCTGGTCAATCCGCAGCGTCTGGTTTCGCGGACCGGTTTCGCCGAACTGCTGATCGACCGCAAGGGGATGCGCAGGCTGCGCTTCGCTGCCGCCGTGCCCGAGCGGGATCTGCGTGTCACCGAGCAGCATCAGCGCATTGACGGCTACCTTCAGGACTGGCTGCTGGGGGGCAAGGAGAAAATCGCCCCGCGCGGCAGCGACGCTTACCTGCCGCCGCGTCCCGAAGAGCTGCTTTATCTCGACGAGGAGGTGCTCGCCCCTCTGCTGCGCCTGGCAGTCTCGGGCCGGGATTTCAAGGCCTGGAGCGAAGCGGACCGGGAAGAGCTCCGCAGTCTGGCCGACGCGGCGGCGGCCATGGGCTACCAGCTGGTCCAGTATCACCACCTCGGCACCGGCCAGGACTACCTGATCCTGGCCGAGGACGAGGCCGCCGCGCCCCAGCGCTTCTGGGGGACCTATGTGCTGCGCCTTGGACCGGCGCAGGGGTTTGCGGTGCAGAATCCCCGGCCGCTCTACGAGCTGAACAGCTTCGAGTACGCTGTCTCGCTGTTCGAAGAACTGCAGGCCCGCGCCCTGCTGGTCGGCGGCACCCATCCCCGCGCCAATTTTGACGGCAGTTCCGACCTGGTGCAGGAGCGCAACAAGCAGAGCCTGTTCAGCCTGTTCAACCAGGCGCTGCTGCGGATCAGCGCAGATCAGCCCCTGCTGGCGGTACAGGTCAGGGCCTTCGGCTTCCGCCCCGGGCAGCCGCAGCTCCCGGCCGATGTCCTGCTGGCTCCGGCCAGCGGCGCCAGCCAGGCTGATTTGCTGGCCCCGCTGGAACGAAAACTCTGGGAGAACCTGCGCCTGGAAGAGCTCGATGTCGCCCTGGTCGATGGTTCGGCCGCGACGGCCGGCTACGAGGTGGGCGGCAATCTGCAGTATCTGCAGCTGGCGATGGCGCGCAACAAGGAGTTCGCTCTGCTCTGGCTCTCACCGCTGGCCCGGGCCGGTTATCGTCAGCAGGACGAAAATCGCTGGCAGGCCGGTCAGTTCTCCGCTCTGGGGATTCCCACCCGCGAGGCCGACCTGCCGCGGCTGCTGCAGCAAAGTCGCTGGGCGGAAGGGGGCGGGGTGCCGCCGGAACTGCGCCGTTTACTGGGCGCATACCTTGCCAACCAGGACATCATCAGTCTGCAGCGGGTGGCGCGGGACTGGCCGTCACTGCGCTTGGAGCGGGTCATCGGGCTTAACTCGCGGCAGGCCTTCCTGCTCGTCCATGACGCGGGCGGGCGAATCCTGCTGGTGGCCAACCTGGCTCCGCGGAACCTGGAGCGCGGCTTTGTCCTCGACAAGCCCGAAGAGGCCGCGGCGACCATCGCCAGTTTCATCCAGACCCGGGCCGCCTGGCTCGAGCCGGGAGGTGGGCGATGAGATTGCTGGGGCGCCTGCTGCTTTTCGGGATCCTGATGGCGCTGTCGCTGTGGGGCGGCCGCGCTCTCTGGCTGAAAATCTCCGCCGGACTTCCCCAGCCCAGAGCCGCGGCGGACGCGCAGGTGCGCACCCTGTACCGCCTGGAACCCCGGGATTGGACCGAGTTCTCCCTGCCGGGCGGCAGCGGGCTGCTGCGGCTGGTCAGCAACGCCGAACTCGACCCGGGCAGCGAGAGCGCTGGTCTGGAAGGGGTCGCCTACAGCCTCGACTACCAGGTGCTCGCCGCCGATGGCCGGGTGCTGGCCGAACATACCTACCACCAGCGTTCGCGGCTGGTGCGCCTGCTCGATCCGCAGACCGGGGAGCCGACGGCGCCGCTCTACTACCCGGACAGCGCCCTGCTCCCGGCCGAGGGGCGCATCGCCCTGATCGGGCTGCAGGGCCTCGAAGGGGCAGCCGCCCTGCGGGTCCGCCCCGGGCCGGCCGATCCGGCAGTGGCCGGCGTCGGTCTGCGGGTCTATGCCCTGGAACAGGCCGCCGAACACAAGCTCGGCTTTCTCTGGCAGCGGCTCAGCCAAGCGCAGAAGCAGTCCCTGGCGAGGGGGAGCGTCTATCCCCCGGAGCTTCTGCTGGCCGAGGAAAAGCTCAACCTGCTGCGCCAGGGCTGGCGGCCCCTGGGGCCGGCCGGGGTGGCCGGCCAGGACTACCATCCGCAGCTTATCTACCTGCGGCAGGGGGCCGAGGGCGAGCAGTTCGAGGAGGTAGTGCTCCCCCAGGGCCTGGTGGTCGACACCGGCCGCCGCGGGGTCATCGCCTTGCCCGAGGATGCCAAACATTTGCAGCTCCAGCTTCGGCCGCTGGTGCCCGGGGCTAAAGGGGAAGGGCCGGTCCGGCTGCGCTGGTTCGGCCGCGGCCCCGACCAACGTCGTCAGTTCGCTGTCCCCTGGCCGGCAGAACCCGGGGTTTTCGAAGCCGACCTGGGCGGCGGCCTGCTCGAGGTGGAGTCGCCGTCGCCGCTGGCGGTTCGCGCCTTTCTGCGGGAGCCGGATCTGCTGCGGGAGGTGACCCCCGAACCGCTCTACCACCGCAGCTACCTGGTCGATTCCGGCCAGCCGGTGGCTTACCGCGTCAGTCATGACCGCGCGGCCGCGACCCCCTTCCGGGTCGACCTGCGCCTGGCCCTGCCGCTGGCGGAGCCTTGGAGCGTTCAGCAGGCGCCGGTGGTCGGCTATCGTCTGCTCGATGCCAAAGGCGAGACCCTGACCAGGGGCGATATCCCGCTGGCCCCGATCCCCTCTCTCTACGACAGCCCGGCTGGTCTCGGCGAGGGCGGTTCGCTTTCCGAACCCCTGCGCAGCTATTTCCGGCTGGGGCCCGAGGTGGCCGAGATTCGCTTCGAGGCGCCGGCTCCGGCGCTGGTCAGCGCCTATACCCGGCCGCCGGGGCTGGCCCGGGAGCTGCGAATCCCCGAGGATTACTTCGCCCCCTCGGCGGGCGAGGAGCGCCAGCCCGCCTGGTTCGGGCTGCGCCCCGAAGATCACGAGGGACTGGAGAGGGCCGGCCGCTCGCTGCTGCTCACCGTTCAGCACCGGCCCCCCGAGGAGCGTCCCGAACTGCTGGAAGGCCGCTACCTGTGGGAGGATTTTCACCCCGAGGGCGACTGGCTGGCCCGCAGGCTGCTGGTGCCGGCGGAGCCCGGGTCCCTGCAGCGCGACGCGGCCCTGCCTGCCACCTTCCGGCCGCTGCACGCCGGGCGGGAAACCCGCCTGAGTTTCCGTTCGCCTTACCGGCGGCCGACTGTGGAGCCGACCCTGCTGTTCCTGCGCAGCTCGGACCGCCCGCTGCCCTTCGCTCTCTACGTCGACGGCCTGCTGCACCAGCAGGGGGTTCTGGCGGGTCGCGAAGGCGAGCTGCGGCTGGCACCGGTGGCCGCCGGGGTGCACCGGCTGCGGCTTGAGGTCGCGGAGCCGGGCCGCTACCTGGTGAATTTCGCCGACGGCGCCGGAGCGGCCTTCCGCCGCCGTCTCGCCAACCGCATCGGCCGCGAGCCGCTGAGCTTTACCATCGAACGGGGCGGGGCCGAAGAGACCCTCTCGGTGCGTTTCTTTGCCCCGGCCGGCCAGGTCGGCCGGACCCGGCTGCGGGTGACCCTCGAAGGGCGCGGGAAGGGGGCTTCCACCCCGACGGCCGACTGGACTTTCGGCCTGCGGCGCTTCGATCTGCTCCCCCCGTCCGGAGAGGCCGTGCCGGTCCTCGCCTCCGGCGGCGAGTCGGTCGACCAGGGGCAGGCCTTTTTCATCCCGCTGGGCAGAGACCTGCCCCCCGGGCCGCTGCGGGTCAGGATCTCCCTCGAAGACGGGGCCCCGGGCTACCTGCTGCTGTCGCGCCTGACCCCGGGAGACCATGCCGAGCGTGCCCTGCTGCGGGAACGGGACTGGGTGAGGGAGGCCGGCGATGATTAGGCGGCGGAGCGGGATTTTTCTGCTGGCGCTTCTGCTGCTGGCCGCCGCGGCGGCGGCGGCCAGCGAGCCGGCGGAACTGCTGGCCGAGGCCCGCCGCGGCGGAGCCTACCGGCTTCCCGAGCGTTCGGCCGTGGAGCGCGCGCAGCTCCTTTTCGAAAGGACGCTGGGCGGGGAGTCGGGGCCCGCCCTGGTTGCCGCCTGGGCCGAGGAGGGGTTCGAAATGCTGGCCCTGGACCGGCCGGGGCAGCGGCTGCTGGCACTCAGGGAGCTGCCAGGGCGCAAGAGCGGGCGCGGTTTTTATCTGCTGCGGCCCGCTGCGGCCTGCCGCCTCGCCTGGCAGGCGCCGCACAGTTTCCGGGATCTCGACACCGGAGATCTGGCCCTGGCCCTGATGCTTGAAGGCGAAGCGGCTGCGGCCGCCTGGAACACCGTCCCCCGGGATCAGGTCCTGGCCGCCGGGCGCCAGCAGAGCGACCTGGCGCACCAGCGGCAGAGCATACTGGCCGCCTTTTCGAGGGCCTTTGCCAGGGTCTACCCGGACGGCCGGCTGGTGCAGCTGCACGGCTTTGCCGCCGAGAACCGCCGGACCGAGGCCGCCGGGCAGGCGGCGCTGATCCTCAGCGCCGGCCACCGCTACCCTGGACCCGGGCTGCGTACGGCCAGGTCCTGCCTCGGCCAAAGGCTGGATGATCCGGTGCGGCTGTTTCCCGATGAGGTCCGCGAACTGGGCGGCACCGGCAACAGCATCGGGGCGGTGCTGCGCGAGGCGGGGTTTGCCGGCTTCGTGCACGCCGAACTGGCGCTCCAGCTGCGCCGCCGCCTGGGCACGAATCCCGCCGCCCGCAACGATTTCCAGGCCTGTTTCTGCACGGGAGGACCATGAACGGCCGCCGTATCACACCTTTGATGCTGGTTCTTGTCCTGCTGCTTTGCGCACCCGGGGTGGTGTCGGCCGCACCCGACCGGGTGCAGGAGCGGCTGCTGGAGCAGTTCGCCCTGCCCCTGCGCTGGGATAATGTCGAAGGGGCCGAGTTCTGGGTCGAGGGGGCCTCGCCGGCCTACGCAAAGGCCAGCGGTTGGCACCTGGTGACCCTGGAGCCCGGCGCCGAGGTCCGGGTACGGCTGCCCGAAGGGGAGCAGCTGCGCGTGGTGCGGCCCGTCGGGGAACTGGCCCCGACAGATCTCGAGGCCTTTGTCTCCAACGGCTCGGGGCTGTTTGCCGCCCAGGCGCTGCAGGGTTCGACCGATGGGCGCTCGCTGCTGCTCACCCCCGATCCGGGGGGGCCGGCGGTGGTGCGCCTGGCGCGGCCCGCGGCCAGCCGCGAGGCGCTCGAGGTGGCGCTGTTCGTTTCGCGGCGTGAACCGCTGGGCGAAATCGCCCCCTACCGTCGCCTGCGCTCCCTGCCGGGGGAGCCGGCCCGACTGCGCACCAGGCACCAGGCTGCAGCGATGGATTTCTGGTGGCTGGCTCCGGAAAAGCCCCTGGAGGTTGAGCTGCAGGGGCCGGCGCGCCTGGCGGTGGAGCACCGCCTCGCCTATCCCCGGGGCGAAAGCGAACAGCGCCTCGGCTACCGGCTGAGCGCCCGCTTCGATGACGGCTCGACCCAGGTGCTGGAGGTCGCCGCCACCGCCGAGACCAGCGAGCCGCTCTGGCTCGACGGCCGCCAGGCGACCCTCGGCCGGCGCGAAGTCGGCTATTTCGAGATCCCCGCCGGGCGCCGGACCCTGCGCCTCGATGCCACCGCCCCGCTCTACCTGCGGCTGCTCGAGCAGGACGCCCCCGACTACCTGCTGCCGGCCCTCAACGCCCCGGCGCCCGGCGCGGCCGAAGTGCGCGCCGAACCCCTGCCCGAGCCGCTGCGCCGGGCCTGGACCCAGCTGGCGGACGGCGATATCCGCGGCCTCGAACAGGCGTCGCCCCAGCGCGGCGATTTGCTGGAGCGGCTGGCCCTGCGCACGGCGCGGGACAACCGTCGCCGCGAAGGCGGCCTGAGCGGCGCCGGGCTGCTGGAGCGGGCCGCGCCCCGGCGCCCTGACCATCCGGAGCTGGGGACCGCCGCCGACCGCCTGCTGGGCAGCCACAGCTTTTTCCGCGACCTGCTCCCGGCCAGCCGCAGCCAGGGCGGATCGCAGCAGTTCGCCTGGGTGGTGGTGCGCTCCCTGCGCGACCCCGGAGAGCGCCGCGGCGAGGGGGTGCTCGGCGAGCAGCACCTGGAGGCCGGACTCGACCAGCTGGTGGGCGGCTTCTTCGTGCCGGTGCCCCGGCGCGGCGCCGCCGAGAGGGCCACTCTGCAGCGCACCCCGGAGAACCGGCTGGAAATCGCGCTGCCCGGCGATCTGCTGTTCGACACCGACCGCGCCGAGCTGCGCCCCGAGGTCCGCGAGGCGCTGACCGAGCTGGCGAACTATCTCAAAAACCGCACCCGGGGCGAAATCCGCGTCACCGGGCACACCGACAGTCGCGCCCCCGAGGCCTACAACCAGGACCTTTCCGAACGCCGCGCCGCCAGCGTCGCCCTGTTCCTGACGCGGCAGGGGCTCAGCCCGAGCCGCCTGCGGATTGCCGGCAAGGGCGAGAGCGAACCGCGGGCGGGCAACGACAGCGCTGAGGGGATGCAGTTGAACCGGCGGGTCGAGATCGATTTCGAAGTCGCCGCGCCCGCCCCGGTGCCGCAGGCCGATCCGGCGCAGCTCTATCTGCTGCCGCCCCGCGAGGCGGCGGGCGCTCTGCGGCTGCTCGCCTTCCGCCGGGGGGAGCCTGCCCGCAGCGCCTTCTGGCTGCAGCTGGATGACCAGCCGCCGATACGGTTCGAGCTGGATACCCGGACCGGACTCCCCGAAACCGAGTTTCACCGCTCGACCGCCGAAACGGCCCTCGAAGTGCTGGCGGTGCGGCATGCGGGGATCGATGCCGGCACCCTCGGCGGACCCTTTGCGGTGCGCCGCGAGCCGGCTCCCCGGCCGGCGGCGGCAAGCTGGCAGCTGCCGCTGGCCGCCGGCAGCTCCCGGGTGCGCGTCTGGCGCGAGGAGGCGGAAGCGGACGAGGTGTTTCTGGCTCTCCAGTACCGGGCCGCCAAGCCCTACCAACTCGCCGAAGCAGGGTTTCTGGAAATGCTCCGGCGCACCCACCCCGAGCCTCTGCTGCAGCGCCTCGGCCGCCTGCTCCAGGGGGGCGCCGCCTGGGAAGCGCTTCCCCCTGCCGGGGCCGAACTCGACAATCATCTGCTGCCCCTGGTGCGCTGGCTGCAGGGGCGGGCCCGCGGCTTTGCCGCCGGACTCTCTCCGCCTGCGGCCGGCGCGGCGGTGCCGCTTGACGAAGCGCAGCGGCAGCAGCTGCGCCTCGAAGCCCAGGCGGCCGAAAGGTCAGGGCAGTGGCTGCCCGCCCTGGAGCAGTGGAGCCGACTGGTGCAGGGGCTGCCCGCTACGGCCGCGGCCGAGCGCCGCGAGGCCCATCTGCAGCAGGTCGAAGCCCTTGGTGCGCTGGGCGAGGGGTATCTCGCCGAGCGCCGGCTGCGCGCCCTGCTGCTGCATGACGGCGACCCGCAGCTGCGCCAGGAGGCCTTCGCCCGCCTCGAGAGGGAGTACCGGCGCAATGGGGATAGCGCCGGTCTGCAGGCGCTGCTGGCCCACGCCATCGTCACGGCGCCCGAGCCCGGGCGGCTTGGCGAGCTGGCCGCGACCCTGGCCGATGCGGGCGAGTACCCCCTGGCCCTGGCCGCCGGGCTGGCCGCCGGGCTGGCCGCCGGCGGGGAGCAGGTGTCGTCGACCCTGCTGCGGGCCTGCTTCCAGCTCTCCTGGTGGCGCTCCTTCGAACAGCTGCTCGGAGAGCTGTCGGAAGATCAGCGACACTACTGGCAGGCCCTGCGCGAATTGGAGATGGGCGAGTATGCCGCCGCCCGCGGGCATCTGCGGCAGGCCGGCGCCCCCGGCCGGGAGCTCGAGCGGCGGCTGCTGGACGGCCTGGCCATCCACGGCCGGCTGCGCTCGGCGGACCCCGTGGTGCGCGAAGCGGCGCTGCTCGACTGGGAACTCTGGCAGGAGCAGCAGCCCGGGCCCTTCACCTGGCGCGAGGCCGGGGGGCTGGTGGCCGACTATCCCGGCGCGGCGACCCTCTATGCCATCGATACCGACCGCTATTTCCGCGCCTATCGCAGCGCTCCGGGGCAACCGGTGCGGCTGCGTCTGGCCGGTCCGCTGCGGCTGCGCATCGAGGCCCGCCCGCTGCACCCGGCAGGGGGCACGATCCCCTTCGACGGCTGGCTGCGCCTGCGCGATGCCGAAGGCCTGCAGCTGCTGCCGATCAGCAACAATCTCCCCTCACCGGGGTTGGCCGTCGCCGGGGAGCCGGATCAGGCCGCCGGCGTTCTGGCCGAGGGGGAGTTCGCCTTCGGCCCCGGCGTCCACGAGGTGGAGGTGGCCAGCGAGGAAGGGCCGGTGCTGGTGCGCTTCTTCGCCCGGCGCCCGGAGATTCCGCTGCCGGTGCTGCCGCCGCTGACCCCGGCGACGCTGTTGGCCGCCGCAGCCGGCTGGCCGCCCCAGGCCGACTCTCTGGCCGATCCGCAGCAGGTGTTCGCCGCGGCACGGCTGCTGTCCGAACGCCTGCAGGCCCGGCGCCAAGAGCGCCCGGCGCAGCCGCCCGCGGCGGCCAGGGCTCTGGCCGAAGCGCGTATCGATGACGCATTGACCCTGAGCGAAGGCGGGCAGGGGGAGCAGGCCCTGGTGCGCCGCCTGACCCTGCTGCTGTGGCTTGCCGAGCGCAGCCCCCAGCGGCGCGGCGAGGCCCTGGCCAAGGCCGAGGCGCTGGTGCAGGGGGCGCCCCGCAGCCCCGAGATCGCCTCCCTGCTGGCGCGCCTGGGCAGGGACAGTCGCTGGGAGCCGGTGACCACCGTCAGCGCCAGCGCCGGCCTGCGCTACCTGCCCCTGGCCGGCTGGCAGCCGGAAAGCCCCCATCTGCGGGTCCGCCGGGCGTTGCTGGCCCCCCTTGACGAGGGGGAGCAGCTGGTCTACGGCGGCAGCAGCCTGGTGGTGGGGATGCTCAACCTGCAGCCGGGCCGGGTGCGCCTGGAGCTGGCCGCCGAAGAGGCGGCGCTGCACCCGCTGGCCCCCCTGGTTGCCGAAGTGGGTCTCGATGACCAGATTCCCCGCCGCCTGACCCTGGATGCCGGCAAGCCGACCGAGGTACTCGACCTGCAGGTTCCTGCCGGACGCCATGGACTGCGGGTCGCCGTCGAGGCCCCCCTGGCCAACCAGTACCTGAGGGTGCGGGTTCTGGAAGAGCAGGCGGGGCACTACCGGCCCCTGCTCCAGCAGCTGGAGCGCCCCTGGCAGGTGGCGACCGCCGCCGAGCCGCTCAGGCTGCTGGTGCCCGGGCCCGCCTGGCTGCGTATCGACGAACTGCAGCAGGGCCAGCAGCTGGTCTCCTATCGCTACGTTGATGCCGGCTGGCAGGAGCTGGTTCTGGTCCCCGGGGCCGGGGAGCGCGAACGGCTGCTGCGTATCCATCAGAGACTGTCCGCCGGGGAAGCACCTTCCGAGGAGGGCCGGCCGCCTCTGGTCACCGCCGTTCCCCTGCCCGGGCCCCTGCTGCGCCTCGAGGCTGCCGGGAAGCCGCCGACGGTGCATTTTTTCGACGCCTACCCGCTGGGAGGTCAGGAGGACGGTACCTGGAGCCGCTACCTCAGCCTGGTGCGCCGCCGCAACGTGCAGGAGGACGTGGATCTCTCCGGAAACCCGGAGCAGTTCGCCGAGTTCGGCGCCACCCACCGCTATTACGCGCCCCAGCGGCGAACCTGGTTCAAGACCGATTTTCTCGCCCGGCTGCGTGAGGAGGGGGGGCCGACCCTCGGCCTGCGCGAGCGCATCGTCCACCGGCCCGAGGCGCTGCCGGTCACCCTGCGGTTCGACGGCAGCGCCTTTCTGCAGCGCCCCGGCGGCATTCCCCTCGATCCCACCGGCGGCGGCCGGACCGACTGGGCCTTGGGCCTGCGCGGCGCTATCAGCCAGCGGCGGGAAATCACCCCCAAAACCCACCACCTGCCCGAGCTGTTCCTGTTCGTCCGCTACCTGAGCCGCGACCGCTCCCCGGGCCGGGAGCGGGACCGCGAGCGGCTTGACCAGGACGTTTTCACCCCCTACAAGGCCGATCACCGCTGGGGCTGGGGGCTGGGGGAAACCCTGGTGCATCAGCCCTGGCTCGATACCCGCTGGTATGCCGGCTTCACCCTGACCTCCAACGAAGACCTCAACCCCCTGCGGCCCGACCATCTGCGCTACCGCCTGGGTTGGCAGCAGCTGCTGGGGGACTTCGACCTGGAGGCGGGCTACGCCGCCAGCTGGTATTTCGACGACGGCGACCGCGCGGCCAACTTCACCCGCGACCAGCTGTTTCTGGAGCTGGGCTGGGACTGGTGGTTCTACCGCCAGCATCGCCTGGAACTCCGGCTGCGCCTGACCCGGGATCTCGACCGCAGCGAGAGCCTGGGGATGCTGTCGCTGCTCTGGCATGGCGGCAACGGTCGCGGCTATCGGGATTTCTGGCCCGGCGAGGTCGACTTTTCCGGCCTGCGCGAGCGGCGGGCCGCCACTTGGAAGAACAACAGGATCGACGATGCGCAAGGCGACTGAACAAGCTGTAGGCGAACTGCTCGCAGAAGGCCTGACGCAGCTCTGGCAGAGGGTCGAGGCGGCCCGGCTGAAGCGGTTGGCCGAGGGCTTTGCGGCCCGCCCTGCCCAGGGGGCCGAGGCCGGGCAGAGGCGGCCGGGGGCCGAGGCGCCCGCCGGGGAGAGCCTGGCCCGGCAGCTGGTTCGCTACCTCCTGCAGGGCCTCGAACAGGAACTGGACCGCCGGCAGCAGCTGGAGCGCCGGCATCTGGAGTTCGTCAAGCGCCTCGGCGCTGCGGCCACCGAGGCCGAACGGGGCCATCACGTGCTGGAGTATGCCCGGGATCTCGGTTCGCGGGGCGGCCGGCTGCGCGGCGACCGCCGCGCCCTCGACCGCTGGTTCGGCCCCGATGCGGTGACCGACCGCTACCAGCGCCGGCTCGCCGAGAGCGAGCGGCAGCTGGCCTTTCTGCTCGACCGGATCGGCGCGGTCAGCGCGCGGCTGCTGGCCAAGGAAGGGGAGAGCGCGGGATTTGCCGCCCTCTGGCGGCGGCTGGAGCTGGAGAAAACCGTCAAGCCGCTGCTCACCCACGAGGGGGACGGGCGGGTCTGCATCGCCGCGTTCCGCTGCCTCTCCCGCGCCCTGCGGGCCCTGCCGAGGGCCGATCAGCAGGGGGCGCTTTCCGAGGGGGTGCTGCAGTACATCTTCCGGTTCGCCATGGAGGCGCGCCAGCAGGTCTGGCTGCAGGCCGAGGCCCTGGAGCTGCTGCAAAGCCTCGACCCGGGGGCCCTGGCCCGCGCGCTGGAAAAGCGCCTGAACCGGCCGCTGGCCGGCAACGACCTGTTCGTGCGCCGCCGGGCCGTGGAGCTGCTCGGCCGCAACCTGTCCTTGCTGGAGGAGTTGCTGCCGCTGGTTGAAACGGCGGCCCGCGATCCCAGCCCCTTTGTCCGCCAGGCGCTGCCGGCGGCGCTGCGCCAGGCGCCTGCCGAGGCGGTGCAGCGCTGGCTGCCGCAGCTGGCCTTTGCCGACGAAGTTCCGCAGGTGCGGGGGGCGGCGCTGCTGGCGGGCCTGACGCTGCTCGAGCGGCTCGACCTTGAGGAGCTGGTACGCCAAACCCTGGCCGCGGCCCTGGAGCGCGAGCAGGATCCCTTTGTGCTGCGGGTCGCCTGCCGGGTGGCGGCACAGGCCATGGAACGGCTCATCGCCGCCGACCGGCACATGGCGGCCGACGCCTGGCGTGACCGGCTGGTTCCGGTCCTGCAGACCCTGCACGTCCAGGCGCAGTACCTGCCGGCGCGGCGCTGGGCGGCCCAGGCGCTGGAAACGATCTGGTGCCTCGCCGACCCGGCGGCCAGCCGGCTGCGGGAAGCGCTGGCGGGCCGCCTGCAGCGTCTTCGGCCGGGGCGCCGGGGCGGCCTTCCCCGGCGCCTGACGGAGGGCGTCGATGCCGAAACCCTCGGGCGGGTTCTGGCCCTATTGGCCCAGGAGGACTACGGCCTCGATCTGGAGCCCGGCGCTCTGCGGCAGAAGCTGACCCGCGGCCACCGCTTCGGCTTCCGCCTCTGGCGGACGCTCATCGAGCTGGCCCGTCCCTCCTCGGACAAGCGCGAATCCTTTCCCCATACCGTCGGCCGGATTTTCCGCGGCCGGCTGCGGGCCCCTTCGGCGATCCTGGCCGAGCTGGCCGAAACCAAGGTGCCCGGCGAACCCCTGTACATCGGCGAAGAGGGGGGCTGGCGCCCCTATCTGCCGCTGGTCGACGAGGTGCTTTCGGCCCTCGACCAGGGGTGGCTTGGCGGGCCGGTACGGCTGTTTACCGCCGAAGGGGTGACGGAGATCCACCCGCCCCGCTCCCCCCTGCGGCGGCTGCGGGCCAGGGCCACCCTGACCCGGGATTTTCGGCGCTACGCGCGGCTGCGCAATTGGCAGGCGGGGAGCGCCGAGCCCCCCGACGCCTACCTGAAGGCCCTGGGGTGCCTCGGCTACCGGTTCAGCTTTGCGCCCCACGGCGGAACCGCCGCACCCCGCCCGGTCGATCCGGCGGTGAGCCGCTTCTTTCCGGCCCTGCTGCCGTTTTTCGACGAAAGCCTCTGGGGGCGGCTGAAGAGTTATTTCTTCTCGCTCTACGAGAACACGCTCTCGGACCTGGTGCTGTTCGCCGGCATCGGCACGACCCTGTTCCTCGGCCGGCAGTGGTGGCTTGAGCGGGCCCTGCGCCGTGCCCGCCGGGCACTGCCGCTGGTCATCGGCGGCTGGGGGACTCGCGGCAAATCGGGGACCGAGCGGCTCAAGGCGGCCCTGTTCAATGCCCTGGGCCACGCCGTGGTGGCCAAGACCACCGGCTGCGAGGCGATGTTCCTGCACGGGCTCCCCTTCGGCCCGGCGCGGGAGATGTTCCTGTTCAGGCCCTACGACAAGGCGACCATCTGGGAGCAGCACAACGTGGTGCGCCTGGCCAGGCGCCTGGGGACCGAGGTGTTTCTCTACGAATGCATGGCCCTCACCCCGGCCTACGTGCGCATCGTGCGGCGCTGGATGCGCGACGACCTCTCCACCATCACCAACACCTACCCCGATCATGAGGACCTGCAGGGGCCGGCCGGCATCAACATCCCCGAGGTGATGTGCGATTTCATCCCCGAGAACGGGGTGCTGTGCACCAGCGAGGAGCAGATGCTGCCGGTGCTGCGCCAGGCCGCAGCGCTTCGCGGCACCCGGGTGCACAGCGTCGGCTGGCTGGAGGCCGGCCTGCTGACCCCGGATGTGCTGGAACGCTTCCCCTACCAGGAGCACCCCCACAACATCGCGCTGGTCCTGTCGCTTGCCGCGGAGCTGGGGATCCCGGCGGATTTCGCCATCAAGGAGATGGCCGACCGGGTCTTGCCCGATCTCGGCGTGCTGAAGAGCTTTCCCGCGGCGCGGCTGCAGGGGCGCCGCCTCGAGTTTGTCAACGGCATGTCGGCCAACGAACGCTTCGCGACGCTCTCCAACTGGCGGCGGACCGGTTTCGACCGGCACGCGCTCGATGCCGACCCGGAGGTCTGGGTCACCACCCTGGTCAACAACCGCGGGGACCGGGTTCCCCGCTCCCAGGTATTCGCCGGGCTGCTGGCCAGCGAGCTGAGCGCCGACCGGCATGTGCTGATCGGCACCAATCTGAGCGGCCTGCTCGGCTACATCCGGCGGGCCTGGCGCGAGCGGCTCGCAGCCTGGACCCTGTGGCCGGAGGAAGGCGGGGCGGACGCCGGGGAGATTTTCCGGCAGGCCGCCCGCTGGCTGCGCGTGCCCCACGACGACGCGCAGGTGCGCGGCCGGCTGCGGGCTATGCTCGAGGGGCTCGGCATGACCGCAGAAGCGCCGGCGGAACTCTGGCCGGATGCCGCGGCGGCCAAACTTTGGCTGCAGCAGGCAGGAGCCGGTGAAGGGGCCGGGGAGGTCGCCCGCCAGCTGGTTGAAGATCAGCAGCGGCTCGAGCAGTATCGCCAGTTCGCGCGGCGCCTGGAGGACCCGGGCGCCGACCGGGCCGACCTCGACGCCGGGGCTCGAGCCCTGCTGAGTGCCTGGTTCGAGGCCAAGCTGGTGGTGATCGAGGATCCTCACGCCTCGGGCGACCAGATCATCCAGCGCATCTGTGCGGCAACCCCCCCGGGGCTGCTGGGGCGGATCATGGGGCTGCAGAACATCAAGGGGACCGGGTTGGGTTTTGTCTACGCCTGGCAGGCCTGGGAGCGCTGCCATCAGGCCTGCACCCTGCTGCAGAGCCAGGAGGCCGCAAAGGCCGAGTCGGGCCTGCGCCAGCTGGCCGCCTTTCAGGATTTCAACCTGCTCTGTGCCGAGCGGGTGCGCGAGGCCATCGCCCGGGTGCGGCCGAGCCCGGTTGCCCAGCGCGAGCTTTTCCAGGCTGAGCTGGAAGTGATCGCTGCCCGCTTGGAGGACCGCCTGCACGAGCTGACCAGCCGCCTGCATTTTACCGCCGCCACCGGCCTGCTGATCCGGGGGGTGGAGGCGCTGGAGGCCTTTCTCGATGCCGGCGACGCGGTGCGGCGCCGGCGCCAGGCCGACCGCATCTATCGGGATTTGGGGCGGGAGCGCATCAGCCATGCCCGGGCCGCCATCGAGCTTCAGGCCCTTAACCAGCGTCAGAAGGGAGGCTGGCTGCTGGGGCAGGTGCATTCGCTCAAGGCCAGGCTGGGGCTGGGCCTGCCTGCCGGGGAACCGGCCTCGCGGGGTGATTCGGCGACCCCCTGAGAGCCCTGGGCGGCTTTGATCCCGCTGGACATTCGTCAAGCGTTTATGTATGTTTTCAAAACCACAGACCCCGCCTGCAAGGGGTCTGCGAGCCAAGCTGCCAGCGGAGGAACGATTGGATAACCCCCAGGATAAGAGCGAACTCCAGATCCCCGAAATTCTCCCCCTGCTCCCGGTACGGGACGTTGTCATCTTCCCCTACATGATTATCCCCCTGTTCGTCGGGCGCGAGAAGTCGATCGCCGCCGTCGATGCCGCCCTGGCCAAGGATCGGCTGATCTTCCTGGCCACCCAGAAGGAGATGGCCCAGGAGGAACCCGAGCCCGAGGACATCTACCGGGTCGGTACGGTGGCGATGATCATGCGCATGCTCAAGCTTCCCGACGGCCGGGTCAAGGTGCTGGTGCAGGGACTGGCCAAGGGGCGGCTGCTCGATTTCGTCGCCACCGAGCCCTACTTCAGCGCCCGGGTCGAGCGCAGCCTCGAGCCGCGGGTGACCGAGCTGAGCCTGGAGACCGAGGCGCTGATGCGCACGGTGCGCGACCAGCTGGCGCAGCTCATGAACATGGGCCGCTCCTTCCCCCCGGAAGTGCTGGTGGTGCTGGAGAACATCGAAGACCCCGGGAGCCTCGCCGATCTGGTTTCCAGCAACATCGGCCTCAAGGTCAGCCAGGCCCAGGAGCTGATCGAGGTGCTCGAGCCCCTCGAACGGCTGCGCCGGGTCAAGGACATCCTCGCCAAGGAGCTGGAGCTGATGGCGGTGCAGAACCGCATCCAGAGCCAGGCCAAGGAGGAGATGGGCAAGACCCAGCGCGAGTATTTCCTGCGCGAGCAGTTGCGGGCCATCCAGTCGGAGCTCGGCGAGACCGACATGCGCGCCGAAGAGGTCGCCGAGCTGCGCCAGAAGCTCGAGGAGGCGGGGTTGCCCGAGGAGGCCCAGGCCGAGGCCGAGAAACAGCTGCGGCGCCTGGAAACCATGCACCCCGAGGCCGCCGAGTACTCCATGCTGCGCACCTTTCTCGACTGGCTGGTGGAGCTGCCCTGGAGCAAGGCGACCCGCGACAACCTCGACCTGAAAAAAGCCCGCAAGGTGCTTGACGAGGATCATTTCAACCTCGAGAAGGTCAAGGAACGCATCCTCGAGTTTCTCGCCGTGCGCAAGCTCAAAAAAGAGCTCAAGGGTCCGGTGCTCTGCTTTGTCGGCCCGCCGGGGGTGGGCAAGACCAGCCTCGGCAAGTCCATCGCCCGCGCCTTGGGGCGCAAGTTCGTGCGCATCTCGCTGGGCGGGGTGCGGGACGAGGCGGAGATCCGCGGCCACCGCCGCACCTACGTCGGCGCCCTGCCGGGGCGCATCATCCAGGGGATCAAGCAGGCCGGCACCAACAACCCGGTATTCATGCTCGACGAGCTCGACAAGATCGGCGCCGATTTCCGCGGCGACCCCTCGGCGGCCCTTCTCGAGCTGCTCGATCCCGAGCAGAACCACGCCTTTTCCGACCACTACATCAACCTCCCCTTCGATCTGTCCAACGTGCTGTTCATCGCCACGGCCAACGTCATGGACCCGGTCCCCTCGGCCCTCAAGGACCGCCTGGAGGTGATCCGCCTGTCGGGCTACAGCACCGAGGAGAAGCTCTCCATCGCCGAGCGCTACCTGATCCCCCGCCAGCGCGAGGCCAACGGCCTCAAGCAGAAGGACGTGCGCTTCTCGCGCAACGCGCTGCTCAAGCTGATCACCGAGTACACCGCCGAGGCCGGGCTGCGCAACCTGGAGCGCGAGCTGGGCAGCGTCTGCCGCAAGGTGGCGCGGCGCTTTGCCGAGGGCAAGAAAAAGCCGGTGCAGGTCACCGAGACCGCGGTGCACCGGTTTCTGGGCCCGCCGCGTTTTCTCCCCGAAGAGGAGCGCAGCGAGAGCGAAGCCGGGGTGGCCACCGGGCTGGCCTGGACCGAGGTGGGCGGCGAGATCCTGTTCGTCGAAGTCAACACCATGAAGGGCAAGGGGAGCCTCACCCTCACCGGGCACCTGGGAGACGTGATGAAGGAGAGCGCCCAGGCCGCGCTCTCCTACGCCCGGGCCAACGCCGCCGAGCTGGGGATCGACCCCGAGTTCTTCGAGAAGCACGACCTCCATGTGCACGTGCCCGCCGGGGCCATCCCCAAGGACGGGCCGAGCGCCGGGGTGACCATGGCCACGGCGCTGATCTCCGCGCTCTCCGGGCGCAAAGTGAACAACGCGGTGGCCATGACCGGCGAAATCACCCTGCGCGGCAAGGTGCTGCCCATCGGCGGCCTCAAGGAGAAGGTGCTGGCCGCGGTACGCCACCACATCACCACCATCATCATTCCCCACCGCAACGAGAAGGATATCGAGGAGATCCCCGCACACCTGCGCAAGAAGGTGCGCTTCGTTCTCGCCCGGACCATGGACGAGGTGTTGCAGGCAGCCCTGGAAGGGCAGGCATGAAGCTCTCCGAGCTTGGCGAGTTCGGCTTTATCCGGCGGCTGCGCCAGCAGGTGAGCGACGGGCCCGGGGTGCGCCTGGGCATCGGCGACGATTGCGCCGCCCTGGAGCTGCCCCCCGGCGAGCTGCTGCTGACCACCACCGACCTGCTCATCGAGCAGGTGCACTTCCGCCGCGACTGGACCGATCCGCGCAGCCTGGGGCGCAAGAGCGTCGCGGTCAACATCAGCGACATCGCCGCCATGGGCGGGACGCCCCGCCACCTGTTCCTCGGACTGGGGATCCCGGCCGCCACCGAAGCCGAGGAACTCGAGGCGTTCATGGCCGGGTTCATCGAGGCGGCCGCCGAGTACGGCGCCGCCCTGGTCGGCGGCGACACCTGCCGCTCGGCGGGGCCGCTGCTGATCTCGGTCACCGCCCAGGGGAGCGTCCCTGCCGAGGAGCTGGTCCGCCGCGGCGGGGCCCGCCCCGGAGACGCCATCTACGTCTCCGGCACCCTCGGCGACAGCGCCCTGGCGCTCGACCGGCTGCTCGCCGGCGCCGAGCCCGATCCCTGGCTGGCGCGGCGCCACCACGACCCCACCGCCCGCAGCGGCCTGGGGCGCGCCCTGGCGGCGGCCCGGCTGCCCTCGGCGATGATCGACCTTTCCGACGGCCTGCTGGCCGACCTCGGACACGTTCTCGAGGCCTCGGGGGTCGGCGCCCGTGTTGAACTGGGCCTGGTGCCGCTCTCGCCGGCATTTCGCGCGGCGCTCGCGGCCGCGCCCGGCCTGGTCGAACTGGCGCTGGCCGGCGGCGAGGACTATGAGCTGTTGTTTACCCTGGATCCCCGCCACGAACCCCAGCTGCAGCGGCTTGCCGCCGAGGTCGGGGTTCCGCTGACCCGGGTAGGGCGGATCGTTTCCCCGGAAGAAGGCTTGCAGATCCTCGATCTGCAGGGGCACCCCTATCGGCCGACGCGGCTGGGCTTCAACCACTTTCAGCCGGGCGCCTGAGCCGGGTTGCGGGGAATTTTGGCCCGGGATCGGAATTTTGGATCGATGTTTGCTTGTTTGCACTCCGGAGGGTGTATTTGACCGAGCAGGGGTCGGACAAAGAACGTCTCGCCCCTTTCGTGGGGAGTGAGTTTCCCGACGAGGAATTTGCCGAGGTTCGCCGGATTCTGCTCGACAAGCTCGGTTTTGACCTGGGGATGTACAAGGACCGCTGCATCCGTCGCCGGGTCGCCAAGCGGGTGCGTGCCCTGGGGCTGGATGACGCCGCCGCCTACCTCGCCGTTCTGCGCAGCCGGGAGTCCGAGGTCGATGCGCTGATGACGGCACTGACCATCCACGTCTCCCAGTTCTTTCGCAACCCGGCGACCTTTGCCGCCCTGGAGGCCGAGGTTCTGCCCCGGCTGTTCGCCCGGGCACGCCAGCAGGGACGCCGGGAGCTTCTGCTCTGGAGCGTCGGCTGCTCCAGCGGCGAGGAACCCTATTCGCTGGCCCTGCTGGTCAGCGAACTGGCGCCGCGGGATGTCCGCGTCGCGATCCTCGGCACCGACCTCAGCCCGGCGATCCTCGAGCGGGCCGGCAGCGGGGTTTTCGATCCGCAGCGGATGACCGAACTGCCCGCCGCGTTGCGCGACAAATACTTTACCCGGGAGGGGCGCTTCTTCCGCCTCGATGAGCGCATCCGCACCATGGTCCAGTTCCGGCAGCACAACGTGCTGACTGCCGGCGATTATCCCTCGGCCGACCTGATCCTGTGCCGGAACGTGCTGATCTATTTCTCCCGCCAGGAGCAGGACAGAATCCTTGCCGGCTTCGCCGCGGCGCTTCCCGCGGACGGCTTCCTGGTGCTCGGGCGGGCCGAATCCATGCTCGGCGAGACCCGTCAGCTGTTTTCGGTGGAAAACCCCGAGGAGCGGATTTACCGGCGACGCTGAGGCAGGCCCAGGCACGAAACAGAGATTTGCTGTTGCCTTTTTTGCCACAAAAGGAGCGGAACGATGCGCGTTGAAATCAGCAACAAGTTCATCATGGGATTCATCATCGTGGTGGGTTCCATCGTGCTGGTCAACCTGGTGGTCCCCTACCTGGGAATTCCCCAGGAATGGCAGCAGCTGTTCTCGGTGGGCTGCGCCATCCTGGTGGGCCTCGCCCTGGGCTGGGGTTTTTCCCGGGCCTTTACCGCCAATATCCGGGTGCTGACCGAGTCGGCCGAGCGGCTTCGCCAGGGGGACCTGTCCCAGCCGGTGCAGCTGCGCAGCACCGCCCTTCCCGACGAGACCCTCGACCTGGCCAATTCGCTGAACCAGGTGGTCGAAAGCCTGCGCGAGCTGGTGGGCAAGATCCGCTCCTCCTCGATCAGGGTGGCCGAGTCGGCCCAGGGGCTCTCCTCGACCTCGGAGGAAATGACCGCCTCGGCCAACGAGGTTGCCAACACTGTGGAGCAGATCAGCCGCGGCGCCGAGACCCAGGCCGAGATGATCGAGCGCTGCTCGCGGCTGATCAAGGAGATGGCGGTCTCCATCGAGCTGATCGCCTCCTCGGCGAAAAAGGTCGCCGCCTCGGCCAACGACACCGCCGGCACCGCCCAGCGCGGCGGGGAGATGGTCGGCACCGCCATCGGCAAGATGAAACAGGTGCTCGCCGACGTGGAGCGCAACGGCGCGCAGATGGGGTCCTTCGGGATGCAGGTGCAGAAGATCGGCAAGATCGTCGAGGTGATCACCGGCATCGCCGGCAAGACCAACCTGCTGGCCCTCAACGCCACCATCGAAGCGGCCCGCGCCGGTGAGTACGGGCGCGGCTTCGCGGTGGTCGCCGAGGAGATCCGCAAGCTGGCCGACTCCACCGGCCAGTCGGCCGGGGAGATCACCGAGCTGATCGAGGCGATCCGCGACGAGGGGCAGAAGGTGCAGGCCTCGATGAGCGAGAGCATCCGCGAGATCGGCGCCGGCCGGGATGCCATCAACACCACCGGCCAGGCCTTCGAGGAGATCATCCAGACCGCCCTGGTGACCCAGACCAAGGCCACCGGCATCGCCGAACTGGCGGAAAAGCAGACCGAAGGCTCCGCCGGCATGGTCAAGGCGATCGATGAGATCTCCCGGGTGGTGGCCGACAATGCCGCCGCCACCGAGGAGGTCTCCGCCACCACCCAGCAGCAGTCGGCCGCCATGGAGGAGATGGCCCATGCCGCCCAGGGGCTTTCGACGCTGGCCGAAGACCTGCTCGAGGTGGTGCGCCGCTTCGAGCTGGGCAACGCTTGAGGCGGCATGGAACAGGTGCTGACCTTTCGCCTGGGCGCCGAGCATTACGGCCTGGAGATCGCCCATCTGCAGGAGATCGTCGAATCGCCGCCCATTTACCAGGTGCCGCGGGGGGCCGACTGGCTGCTCGGGGCGATCAACGTGCACGGCAGCATTCTGCCGGTGCTCGACCTGGCGGCGCTGCTGGGCTTCGACAACCGGGAGCGCGACCCGCGGGTCATCGTCCTGAGCCGGGAGTTCGGCCGGCTGGCGCTGGCGGTGGCGGCCCTTGGCAAAATCGTGCCCCTCGACCCGGATGCGCTGTTGCCGGTGCAGCAGCAGGAGCAGCAGACCGCCTGCATCCGCGGGGTGCTGAACCTGGAGGCGGACATGGTGAATTTGTTGGACATGGAACGGCTGCTGGGCAGCCTGGAGAAGATCTGATCTGCCACAGGAGGGTCTTATGGCGGCAAGGGTACTGATCGTGGACGATGCCCTTTTCATGCGCAACATGCTCAAGGAAATCTTCATCGATGGGGGCTACGAGGTTATCGGCGAGGCGGGCAACGGCATCGAGGCGGTGGAAAGCTACCGCAGGCTCCAGCCCGACCTGGTCACCATGGACATCGTCATGCCCCTGCGCAGCGGCATCGAAGCTCTCAAGGAGATCATCGATGACGACCCCGCAGCCCGTGTGGTCATGTGCAGCGCCCTCGGCCAGGAGTCGCTGATCCTGGAAGCGGTCCAGGCCGGCGCCCGCGACTTCATCGTCAAACCCTTCAAAGCCGAGCGGGTGCTCGAGGTGGTGGGGCGGGTGGTGGCGGATTAGGATCTGAGCGCGGGGCCGGGTGCCCGTTTCCCAGCCTCTGGCTTCCGGCTTCGGGCTCTGCGGAGAGCAATCCATGGACATGTCCAAATACCGCGAGATGTTCCTGAGCGAATCCAGAGAGCATCTCAAGAAGATGAGCCGCCTGCTCATCGCCCTGGAGAAGAACCCCGCCGACCGCGAGGGGATCGACGCCCTGTTCAGGGAGGCCCATTCGGTCAAGGGGATGGCCGCCTCCATGGGCTATGAGCGCACCGCCGAACTGGCTCATCACCTGGAAGACCTGATGGACGGCTTCCGCTCCACCGGCGCCGTTCCGCCGCCGGCGGTCGACCACATGCTCGAAGGGCTCGACCTGCTCGAAGGCCTGCTCGGGGATGTCGCTGCCGAGCATCCGGAGCGGGAGGTGGCGGGGTTTATCGCCGGGCAGGGCAAGACTTCGCCGGCGCCCGCCGCCGATCCGCCTCCCAGGGGCCGGGAACAGGCCAAAGCTCCGGCCGTGGAGCCCGAGGGGAAGGCGGAAACCCGGGGCGCCGAGGCGGCGCGCAGCTGGCGGATCGTTGCGACCTTCGCCGAAGGGACGGTGGCCCCGGCCGCCCGGGCACTGCTGGCCCTGCGGGGTCTGGCTGCGCTCGGCACGGTGACCCACAGCGAGCCGGGCGAGGAGGCCTTGAAAAAGGGGGCTTCGCCCAGGGCCCTCGAGGTGCGGCTGCAAAGTGGCCGCGCAGCCGAAGAGATCGAAAAAACCCTCCAGGCGATGAGCGACATCGCCGAGGTGAGCCTGGTGGAGGTGGTGGAGCCTGCCGCGGCCGCCCGGACCCCACGCCGCGGCGAAGGCCACCGCACGGTGCGGGTTCGCACCGATCTGCTGGACACCTTTATCAACCTGACCGGAGAACTGCTCACCAGCCGCTACATGCTGCAGGCCGCTGCCCAGGCCGAGCGCTGGAAGGATCTGAGCGGCGGGCTCGACCAACTCGCCAGGCTGGTCACCGATCTGCACCACCACGTGCTGCAGGTGCGAATGACCCCGCTGGAGAGCATCACCGGACGCCTGCCCCGCCTGGTGCGGGACCTGGAGCGCAAGACCGGCAAGCAGGTCGCCCTGCGCATCGAGGGCGAGGAAGTCGAGCTGGACCGGGCGATCCTTGAGGAGCTGGCCGATCCGCTGGTGCACATGGTGCGCAACGCCGTCGACCACGGCATCGAGGAGCGCGGCGAGGTCCAGGTGCGGGCCACCAGGGAAAAGGACCTGGTGCTGCTCGAGGTAGCCGACAACGGACGTGGCATGGATCCGGAGGCGATCCGCCGCAAGGCCCAGGAGCGCGGTCTGCTCTCAGCGGCCCAGGCCCGCGGGATGCGCGAGCGCGACCTGCTGCAGCTGGTCTGCCACCCGGGGTTTTCCACCGCCGAGCAGGTGACCGAGACCTCCGGGCGCGGCGTCGGAATGGACGTGGTCAAGTCGGCCGTGGAGAGCCTCGGCGGTTCTCTGGAGATCCAGTCCCAGCAGGGCCGGGGCAGCCGGATGCTGGTCAAGCTCCCCCTGTCGGTGGCCATCATCCAGATCCTGCTGGTGGAATCGGACGGCTTCCTGGTCGGGCTGCCGATCACCAAGGTGCAACGCACCCTGGAAGTGACCCGGGAGGAGATCCGCTCCAGCGGCCGCCAGCTGGTCATCCGGCTGGGGGACGAAATGCTACCTCTGCTCTCCCTGCGCAAGATCCTGCGCCAGCCGAACCGCCCCTTCGGGGGAGGGATCCAGATCGTGGTGAGCGAAATCCGCGGGCGGCGCGTCGGCCTGGTGGTCGATCGGCTGGCCGGCCAGCGCGAAGTCTTCGTCAAGGCCCTGGAGTACCCCCTGAACCGGCTGCCTGGCGTGAGCGGCGCCACGGTGCTTGGCGACGGCAGCATCCTGTTCATCATCGATCCGCAAACCATGCTCGACGAACGGCCTGCAGGCGTATCGGCGGCCGCCCCGGGAGAAGCCCGATGACCTTTACCCATCTGACCGAGACGCAGCTTGACGCGCTCAAGGAAATCAGCAACATCGGCATGGGCCATGCGGCCACCGCCCTGTCGCAGATGATCGGGGACACCGTGCACCTGCGGGTTCCGCGGATCACCGTCAGCGAGATCGGCGCGGTTCCCGACCTGCTGGGCGGTCCGGAAAAGGTGGTGGTGGGGATCACCCTGCAGGTGCTCGGCGACGCCCGGGGCAACATCCTGCTGGTCTTTCCCCGGGAAAGCGTCACCCTGCTGCTGTCCCGGCTGGTGCGCAAGGAGTTTCGGGAGTCCGAGCTGGATGAGCTGAGCACCTCCACCCTCAAGGAGGTCGGCAACATCCTTTCCTCGGCCTATCTCAGCGCCCTGGGCAGCCTGCTGCACATGACCCTGATCCCCTCGATCCCCCTGCTGGCTTTTGACATGGCGGGTGCCGTTGTGGACAATATCCTCATCGAACTGAGCGAGGCGGGGGAGCTGGCCCTGATCGTGGAGACCGATTTCTGGGGCGACCGGCCGGATCAGGAGCCGATCAAGGGGCATTTCCTGCTGCTGCCCGATCCCCATACCCTGGATGTCATTCTCGAGGCCGTGGGAGGGGAGGGATGACCCCGCAGCTCAGGGTGGGAATATCCGAACTGCAGGTTGCGCAGGCCCCGGCCGAACTGGCCACCTTCGGCCTGGGCTCCTGTCTGGGGATCGTGCTCTACGACCCGGGGCAGAAGGTCGGTGGCCTCGCCCACACCCTGCTTCCCGCACCCCGGCAGGGGCGGGAGGAGGCGCGGCCGAGCAAGTTCGTCAGCACCGCCATTGGCCTCATGCTTGAGCAGCTCGAAGAACTGGGTGCCGCGCGGGAGCGGATCTGGGCCAAGATCATCGGCGGCGCCAACATGTTCGAATCGCTCCACCCCAGCCCCGAAGAGGGGATCGGCGCCCGCAACGCCCGCTGTGCCAGGGAGCTGCTTGCCGCCCTGGGGGTTCCCCTGCTCGCCGAGGATGTCGGCGGCAATTACGGGCGCACGGTGTTCTTCGACCTCGCCAGCGGCCAGGTGCTGGTGCGCTCGGTGCGCGGCGGGGAAAAGATCATCACTCTTTAAGGCGAAAGAGCGAATCCAGGAGTCAGAATCCAGAATCCAGGAAAATGCCGCATTTAATGGCTTATGCGTTTTCCTTCTGGCTCCTGGCTTCTGGCTTCTGTATTCTGGATACAATTTTTTCAAGGAGGAAGTCATGAAGCGGCTTTGCATTCTTTCCCTCGCCCTGCTGCTGGCGGCGCCTTCGCTGCTGCTCGCCCAGAAGGGCGAGTCCATCGGCCTGAGCGAGGTTGTTGCCACCCTGGAGGGTCCCTTCCGCAGCGGCGGTGACCCGCAGGCGGCGATCCACGATTTCCAGGGGGATTTCTTCCAGGAGTCGCGCATCGTTTCCCTCGACCGGCTGCAGCGCGGCCGCGGCCGCGTCTCGGTGAAATTTGACCGGGACCGCGGCGACCTGGTGCCCCGCGCCCTGTTCCGCTGGGAATACGACCAGCCGACCACCCAGGAGATCGTCTCGGACGGCAGCACCATCTGGGTCTACCTGCCGGAGAACCGCCAGGTGATCCGCTCGGAAATCGATTTCACCTCCCAGGCCCGGGCCAACGACCCGGTCACCTTCCTGACCGGACTGGGCAACCTCTCCCGGGATTTTCTGATCACCTGGGCTTCGCCGAACCAGGATCTGGTCGGCAACTGGGTGCTCGAGCTGCGCCCGCGTCGGGTATCGCCGATGATCGAGCGGATGCAGGTGGTGGTCGCCCGCGAGGCGGTGCTCGCCAAATCCCGGTCGGGGCAGACGGGGAGCGTCTTCCCGATTCTCTCGACCCTGGTCTACGACCCCAGCGGCAACAGCACGCTCATCGAGTTCAGCAATGTCCGGGTCAACCGCGGGCTCTCCGCGGGCCAGTTCAATTTCATCCTGCCCGCCGGCGTCGAGGTGCTGCGCCCCACCGGCGCGGAGATGGGCTTTTAAACCCAGAGGCGTGACGAGTGATAAGTAACGAGTAACCAGAAAAAGCTGAAAGCTGATCGCTGAATGCCGACAGCTGGCAACCGCCCTGGATTGGGACTTCCCATCCGGGGCGGTTGTGTGTTATAAGTCTTTGATTCGGTGGGGTTCTTCAGCCCGGCCGGGAGAATTTCGCGAGGGAGGGACAGCGATGCCCAGCTTTGACATTGTTTCCAAGGTCGACATGCAGGAGATCGACAACGCCGTCAACCAGGCCCGCAAGGAGATCGAGCAGCGCTACGATTTCAAGGGGACCCACAACGAGATCGAGCTGGAAAAGGAAGCCATGGTCATCCTGGCCGCCGACGACTACAAGCTGCAGGCGGTGGTGGACATCCTCAAGGGGAAGCTGGTGCGGCGCAACGTCTCGCCCAAGTGCCTCGATTTCGGCAAGAAGGAGCCGGCTTCCGCCGGCGCCGTGCGCCAGCGGGTGGCCATCGTGCAGGGGATTTCCAAGGACAAGGGCAAGGAGATCATCAAGCTGATCAAGGACTCCAAGCTCAAGGTCCAGCCCCAGATCATGGAGGACCAGGTGCGGGTCACCGGCAAGCAGATCGACGACCTGCAGCAGGTCATCCAGCTGCTCAAGGGCCAGGACCTGGGGGTCGAGCTGCAGTTCGTGAATATGAGATCGTAATATCTCAGGAGAAGGGAGAAGGAAGGAGGGAGATGGGAGCTGAAATACTCCTTTTTGCCTCTGGCCTTTTGCCTTTGGCCTGATTTCCGAAGGAAATCGCCTTGAAAAAACAGAAAGTCGCACTGGTCAGCCTCGGCTGTCCGAAAAACCTGGTGGACGCCGAGGTGATGCTCGGGCATCTGCCCGCCGACCGCTTCGAGATCATCACCGACGAGGCCAAGGCCGACATCATCATCGTCAACACCTGCTCCTTCATCAAGGAAGCCAAGGAGGAGTCGGTGGAAACCATCCTCGAGGTGGCCGACTTCAAGAAGAATGGGAACTGCCGCAAGCTGGTGGTCAGCGGCTGCCTGCCCCAGCGCTACCAGGACGAGCTCGCCCGCGAGCTGCCCGAGGTCGACCTGTTCATGGGGACCGGCGATGCGCCGCGCATCGTCGAGCTGCTCGATGCCGACCTTGAGGGCGAGCGGCTGCCGCTGGCGGTGGGCATGGCCGATTACCTCTACGACCACACCACGCCGCGGGTCAAGTCCTCCCCCTTCTACTCGACCTACGTCAAGATCGCCGAGGGCTGCGCCAACCACTGCTCCTACTGCATCATCCCGCAGCTGCGCGGCACCCTGCGCTCGCGCAGCATCGCCTCGGTGGTTGCCGAGGTGCAAAGGCTGGTCGCCGAAGGGGTCAAGGAGGTCAACCTGATCGCCCAGGACGTGACCGCCTACGGCGCCGACCGCGAGGACGGGGCGCGCCTCGAGGACCTGCTGGGCGAGCTGGTCAAGATCGAGGGGCTGCAGTGGCTGCGCCTGCTGTACGCTTACCCCGACGGCATCAGCGACGAGCTGATCGAGCTGATCGCCAGCGAGGAGAAGATCTGCAAGTACCTCGACGTGCCGCTGCAGCACGTGGACGATAGCATTCTCGCCATGATGAACCGGCGGGTGGACCAGGCGGCGATCCGCGGCCTGCTCGACCGGCTGCGCCGGCGGATCCCCGAAATCACCCTGCGCACCTCATTCATCGTCGGCTTTCCCGGGGAGACCGAGTCCCAGTTCGAGCGGTTGCTCGATTTCGTCAACGAGGGGCACTTCGAGCGGGTCGGGGTGTTCCGCTACTCCCGCGAGGAGGGGACCGCCGCGGCGGAGCTGGAAAGCCAGGTCCCTGAGCGGATCAAGAAGAGCCGCTACCAGAAGCTGATGAAGGCGCAGAAACGGGTCTCCTTCCGCAAGAACCGGGCCCTGGTAGGCAATACCGAGCCGGTGCTCATCGAGGGCTACAGCGAGGAGACCGACCTGCTGCTGCGCGGCCGCAGCATCCGCCAGGCTCCCGACGTCGACGGCCAGGTCTATGTCACCGCCGGCCACGCCGACATCGGCTCTATCGTGGCGCTGCGCATCACCGATTCCTCGGATTACGACCTGATCGGCGAAATCGTCGAATCCTGAAGGTCGTGAGGGGTGAGGCGTGAGGGGTGAGGCGTGCCGGCCGAGCCCCTCCGCTTTTTTCCCGTTTCGATTCCTGCCCTGCGGAGACCTCTCCTTGCCCTTCAATCGCCCTTTTATTGTTGTTTTGCTGCTGTTGATCGTCGCCGTCTTTTCCTTCCAGCGCTGGGGGGGGGAGGGTCGCGGCGAGGTGCGCCGTAGCCGCATCATCATGGGGACGGTGGTGGAAATTACCGCCCTGGGCGAAGATCAGGACGCTCTCGAGGCGGCGGTCAATGACGCCTTCGCCGAGATGAGCCGCATCGAGGGGCTGATGTCTCCCCATCTCCCGGGCAGCGACGTCGCCCGCCTGGCCGGGCCGGTCTCCTCCCTGGAGGTCTCGCCGGATACCGCCGCGGTCCTCACCCTGGGACTGCAGGTGGCCAGGGTCAGCGGGGGGGCCTTCGACATGACCCTGGGCCGGCTCAAGGAGCTGTGGGGGGTGGAGACGGAGAATCCCCGCGTCCCTGCGGCGGGCGATATCGCCGAGGCCCTGCAGGGAACCGGGCTCGAGGCCCTGCGTCTGGACGGGACCCGGGTGGAGAAAGGGGCCGTCGACCTGGCCGTCGATCTCGGTGGTATCGCCAAGGGCTATGCCGTCGACCGGGCGGCGGCGGTGCTGAAAAACGCCGGCATCGAGCGTGCCTCGATCAATGCCGGCGGCGACCTGCGCCTGCTTGGCGACCACCAGGGACGCCCCTGGCGGATCGGGATTCAGCACCCGCGCCAGGATCAGGTCATGCTCGCCACCCTGGCGCTGGCCGACACCGCGGTGGTCACTTCGGGGGACTACGAGCGGTTTTTCGAGAAGGACGGCAGGCGCTACCATCACCTCTTCGATCCCCGCACCGGTTACCCGTCCGCAGCCAGCCAGAGCGTCACCGTGGTGGCCGACAGCGCCATGTTGGCCGACGCTCTGGCCACGGCGGCCTTCGTGCTGGGGCCCGAGGCCGGGCTGGCCCTTCTGGAACAGTTCCCCGGCGCCGAAGGGATGGTGGTGGGCGCCGACGGGGTGCCCCACCCCTCGCCGGGGCTGAAGGAGCGGCTGTCGTGGCCCTGAGCCCGCTGCTGCGCCGCACCACCTGGCTCGACCGGGTGATCGTGCTTGCCGTATTACTGGCGGGGCTCGGCGGGGTGGTGCTGGCCGGCACGGGAGCTCGCGGCGAGCGGGTGGTGGTCGAGCGCGACGGCAAGGTGATCTTTACCGCGCCCCTCGCCGAAGAGCGCACCGCCCTCCTCGAGGGTCCCCTCGGGGCGGCGCTTCTTTCCATCCACGGGGGCAAGGTCTGCATCCTCGAAAGCCCCTGTCCTTTGAAGGTCTGCATCGGCATGGGCGAGGTGGCCCGCGAGGGGGAACTGCTGGCCTGCGTCCCCAATCACCTGCTGGTGCGCATCGAGGGGCGCGGGGGCCAGCGGCGGGAGGACTATGACCTCATCAGCCGTTGACCCTGTGGAGCTGCAGCGTTCCCGCCGGCGAATCTTTCTCGCCCTGTTTGCCGCCCTGGCGGTGGCCCTGCATACCCTCGAGTTTCTCCTGCCGTCCCCGGTCCCCTGGTTTCGCCTCGGCTTCGCCAACATCCTCGCCCTGACCGCCCTGTTTCTCTACGGCGGCCGGGCCGCCTGGGCGGTCAACCTGACCCGCATCGGGGTCGGCTCGCTGCTGCTGGGCAACCTGTTCTCGCCCGGTTTTCTGCTCTCGCTCGGTGGCGGGGTGGCGGCCACCGCGCTGATGACCGGCGCCCGCGCCCTGTTCGGCCGGCTGATCGGTCCGGTGGGCGTCTCGGTGCTCGGCGCCGCCGGCCACGCCGCCGGCCAGGTGCTGGTGGCCTGGCTGCTGCTGGTCCGGCACGACGGGCTCTGGCAGATGTTCCCTTTCTTCCTGCTCTTCGCCGCCGGCACCGGGGTGGCCAACGGCATCGCCGCGGACCTGCTGCTCGAGCTGCTGCGGGGGCACGCGGCCTTCCAGGGGGGGGAGGATCGGTGAAATCCCTGCTCTCCCTCATTCCCTACCTGCGGCGCTACCAGGGGGCCCTGTGGGCCGGGCTGGCCTGGCTGGCGGTCACCGACGCGCTGGCGCTGGTCATCCCCTGGATGCTCAAGGCCGGGGTGGACGCCATCCCCGCGGGGCGCCAGGGGGAGATCCCCATCTATGCCGCGGTCCTCGGCCTGGCCGCCCTGGTGCGGGGGGGGACCCGGATCCGTTCGCGGCAGAAGTATCTGCATGCCGCGCGGCGCATCGAACTCGACCTGCGCCGCGACCTGCTCGCCCGGCTGCTCGGCCAGCAGTCGGCCTTTTTCGACCGGCACCGCACCGGCGACCTGCTCTCGCGCTTCACCAACGACCTGGCCAACGTGCGGATGCTGGCGGGTTTCGGTGTGCTGACCATTCTCAACGCCGCCCTGGTCTATCTGTTCACCCTGGTGCTGCTGCTGGGCCTCTCGCCCTCGCTGACCCTGCTGGCGCTGATCCCCTATCCGCTGATGCTGCTGGCGGTCAAGTACCTGAGCCGGCACCTGCTGCATCACTCGACCCTGGTCCAGGAGGGGGTCGGGCAGCTCAGCGAGGCGGTGGAGGAGGCGGTCTCGGGGCAGGCGGTGATCCGCGCCTGCGGCCTGCAGGGGGTGCGCACCCGGCAGTTCGACGGGCTCAACGAGGAGTACCTGCGCCGCAACCTGGTGCTGGCCCGGCTGCGCTCGCTGGTGCTGCCGGTGATGACCCTGGTCGGGCCGCTGGGAACCCTGCTGGTGATCTATTTCGGCGGCGGCCGGGTGGCCGCCGGCAGTATGAGCCTCGGCGAGCTGGTGGCCTTCAACGCCTATCTGATGCAGCTCACCTGGCCGACCCTGCTGCTCGGCTGGGTGCTGACCCTGCTGCAGCGCGCCGCGGCCAGCATGGAGCGGCTCGGCATCCTGCTCGATCTGCCGGCCCCCGCTCCGGCGCCGGTGGAGGCCCCGCCGCGGCAGGCCCCGCGGGTCACCCTGCGCGGCCTCGATTTCGCCTACGCCGGCTCCGCGGTACTGCGCGAGCTGCAGTTCGAGCTGCCCGCCGGGTCCCTGGTGGGGATCGCCGGGCCGACCGCGGCGGGCAAGACCACGCTGCTGCGGCTGCTCGCCGGGCTCTACCCCCTGCCCCCGGGCAAGCTGTTCATCGACGATGAGGACCTGGCAGGGCTCGAGCCGCGCGGCTACCGCCGGCGGTTGGCCGCGGTCCCCCAGGAGGGGCGGCTGTTTTCCGGGAGCGTGCGGGAGAACCTGCTCTACGCCTCCCCCGAGGCGGGCGAGGAGCGTCTGCGCCAGGTAAGCCGCCAGGTGTGCCTGGAGCAGGAGATTGCCGG
Source organism: Desulfuromonas versatilis (assembly GCF_019704135.1). NCBI lineage: Bacteria > Pseudomonadati > Thermodesulfobacteriota > Desulfuromonadia > Desulfuromonadales > Desulfuromonadaceae > Desulfuromonas > Desulfuromonas versatilis. The sequence continues at coordinate 4,424,273 of NZ_AP024355.1, read as the reverse complement.
CTTCGGGCAGGGTTACCAGACCCGGGTGGGCGAAGGGGGGATGACCCTCTCCGGCGGTCAGCGCCAGCGGGTCTGCCTGGGACGGGCGCTGGTGCGCGACGGTTCGCTTTGGCTGCTCGACGACCCCTTCAGCCACCTCGACGCGGCCACTGCGGAGGCGGTTTGGGCGCAGCTGCGGCCACAGCTCGCCGGACGGACTGTGCTGCTGGTCTCCGGACGGGTCTCGCTGCTGGCGCAGACCGACCGGATCCTGGTGCTCGAGGCGGGCCGCCTGGTTCAGCAGGGGACTCACGAGGAACTGCTGGGGCAGGACGGGCTCTACGCACGGCTGGCTGAGCGGGAGCGCCTGGAGCGGGAACTCGAAGGATTCACCCGGGAAACCACGGAGGCGGCCCGCGGGGCCGGACGCTGAGCGGATGCGGCACGGGATTCACGACGGCGACGAGATCACCGGGCGTCACCTCGACTGGCGGCTCTACCTGAGGTTTCTCGGGTTGCTGCGGCCCTATCGCTGGCCGGCGCTCGCTTCGCTGGCGCTGCTGCCGCTGGTCGCGGTGGCCAAGCTGGCGCAGCCTTACCTGCTTAAAATCGCCATAGACAGTCACATCGTGCCGGCCCGCCTGGAGGGGTTGGCCGGCCTGGCGGCGTTGTTCATGGCGGCCCTGCTCGCCGAAAGCCTGCTGCAATTCTGCCAGAGCTACCTGGTGCAGGGGGTGGGGCAGCGGGTCATGGCCGACCTGCGCCGGCATGGGTTTCGCCGCCTGCTGCGGCTGCCGGTCGCCTTCTTCGACCGGCACCCCTCGGGACGGCTGGTGACCCGGATGACCAGCGATGTGGAGAACGTCGGCGAACTGTTCGGCTCGGGGGTGGTCTCGGCGCTGGGCGATGTGCTTACCCTGGTGGGGATCGTCTCGATCATGCTCTGGATGGACCTGGAGCTGTCGCTGGTGGCGTTTTCGGTGATCCCGCTGCTGGCGCTCACCCTGCTGCTGTTCCGGCGCCAGATGCGCGGGGCCATGCGGCGGGTGCGCTCGCGGCTGGCCGGGCTCAACGCCTTTGTCGCCGAGCGCATCGCCGGGGTGGACGAGGTGCGCCTGTTCGGCCAGGAGCAGCGCACCCTCGACGAGTTCGAGGAACTGCAGCAGGACTACTTTGCCAGCACCCTGCGGGTGGTCAACTGGGACGCCATCCTCTATGCCGTGGTCGAGGCCCTCGGCGCCGTGGCCATCGCGGCCATTCTCTGGCGGGCCGGCGGCGAGGTGGTGGCCGGGGCGGCGACTTTCGGAACCCTGGTCGCCTTTATCGAGTACGTGCAGAAATTCTTCGCTCCGCTGCGCGATCTCTCGGCCAAGTATTCGGTGATCCAGTCGAGCAATGCCTCCCTGGAGAGGATTTTCGACCTGCAGGACCAGCCTCTCGAGGCGGCGGGGCGCCCGCCGGCGGGGGGCCATAACGGGGTGCGCCTGGAGGGGGTGAGCTTCAGCTACGACGGGACCACGCCGGTGCTGCGGGGCGTGGATCTGGAGATTCCCCCCGGCCGCACCCTGGCCCTGGTGGGCGATACCGGAAGCGGCAAGACCACCCTGGCCCGCCTGCTGCTGCGCTTCTACCCGCCCGACGCGGGGCGCATCCTGCTCGGCGGCGAGGACCTGGCCGAACTCGACCCGGCCGAGGTGCGGCGGCGGATCGGCTGGGTGTCCCAGGAGCCGTTTCTGTTCGCCGGAACCCTGCGGGAGAACATCGACCCCGAAGGGCGGCTGGCCGAGCCCGTGTTGCACGAGGTGCTGGAGAACTCCGGCGCCGCGGCGGTGGTGGAGCGCCTGGGGGGGCTGGACGCCAGGCTCGCCGAGCGGGGGCGCAACCTGTCGGCCGGCGAGCGCCAGCTGCTCTGCCTGGCGCGGGCCCTGGCCGGCGAGCCGCAGCTGCTGATCCTCGACGAGGCTACCAGCCGCCTCGACATGGTGACCGAGCAGGTGGTCGGGCGTGGTCTGGCGGCCGCCACCCAGGGGCGCAGCGTGCTGCTCATCGCCCACCGGCTGGCATCGGCCCGGCACGCCTCGCAGATCCTGGTGCTGCGCGCCGGGCGGGTTCGCGAGCGGGGTACCCACGAGCAGCTGCTGGCGGCCGACGGGCTCTATGCCCGCATGTGGCGCCTGCAGAACCTGGGGCTGGGCAACGGCGCCAAGGAATGATCGCCGTTCGGCTGAGGGTCTGAACCGGGCTTTTTTGTTTTATACTTCGTTTGCGGCCGCGAATCATCCGACGGATCGGTCGGATCGGTCCGATCCGTCGGATCTGACGCGGCCGCAAAAGACCAACCCCATTGCCAGAGGCTCCACCATGAACCTGCCCAGACTGCTGTTCGTCCCGCTGCTGCTTCTGCTCTTCTCCTGCGCCCCGCCCCGGGGGCCGGCGCCGCTGGATGAGGCCGCGCTGCGTGCCCAGCTGGCCGCCCTGCCGGGTGGCGAGGCGGGCCAGGCCGGGCCTCCGGGCATCCGTTTTCCCGGCGAGAGCCTCTTTCCGCATCTCTCCGCCCTGCCCCGGGCCGACGAGGCCGAGGGGCTCGGGGCGCTGGCCGCGCTGCTGCGGGCCCATCAGGGCACATCCTGGCAGGCGGTGGTGCGGGCCGCCACCGGGGTTTCCGCCGAGTACGACCTGGTGCTGGCGCAGAAGCGCGCCGAGCTGCTGGAGCGGTATTTCAGGAAACAGGGGGTCGATGCGCAGCGCCTCGCGATCAGCGCCGAGGCCGGGGAGGGGGCGCCGCTGGAGATTGTTTTGCGGCGGGATTAGATAAGTGGAGAATCCAGAATCCAGAAGAAAGCCTAAGGATCGGTGCATTCCCTTCTGACTCCTGAATTCTGGATTCTGAATTCCCGGGTTATTTCAACAAGGGTTCCAGGTGCTCGGGGGCGAATTCGTAGTGCTGCTTGCAGAATTCGCAGGTGACCGCAACATTTTCCCCCTTTGCCAGCAGTTCGCGCAGTTCGGGCTTGCCCAGTCCGGCCAGCATGCGCAGCACCTGCTGCTGGCTGCAGCTGCATTGGAAAGCCAGGTCGATCTGCTCTTTCACGGCAAAGGGGATCCCCTCGAGCAGCAGCTCGAGAATCGCCAGGGGTCCGCGCCCCTCGTGGAGCAGGTCGGTGGTCGGCGGCAGCGCCGCCAGGCGCTGCTCGAGCAGGGGGATCAGCGATTCGTCGCCGCCGGGCATGGCCTGGACGATGAAGCCGCCGGCGGCGGCCACCGAGGCGTCACCCCCCAGGGTGACCCCCAGTGCTACGGTGGAGGGGACCTGCTCGGAGGTGGTCAGGTAGTAGGCGAGGTCCTCGGCGATCTCGCTGCTGTAAAGCTGGACCATGCTGCGGTAGGGCTCCTTGAGGCCGAGGTCCTTGACCACGTGCAGAAACCCGGCGCGGCCAACGGCCCCGGCCACGTCGAAGCGCCCCGCCTTGGGCGGCAGGCCGGCCACGGGGTTTTTCAGCGAGGCCCGCAGGTGCCCCTTGGCGTCGGTTTCGGCATGAAGTTTCTGCAGCGGCCCGTTCCCCTCGATCATCAGGGCCAGGCGCTGCTCCCCCTTGAGCAGGCTGCCCAGCAGGGCGGCGCCGGTCACCAGGCGGCCGATGGCCACGGTGGCGGTGGGGTCGGTCTGCTGGCGGCGGCGGATGCCCTCGGTCAGTTCGGTGGTGACCGCGGCCATGGCGCGCAGGGACCCGTCGTTGCTCAGGATGCGGACCAGCTGGTCTTTCATGCTCTGCTCCTTGCACTTGGTGCTGCCGGGGAGTAACCGCCTTACCCGGCTTGTCTGTTCATGAAGGTTGGGTTATTATTGCCGTTTCAAACCATGCTTCTGGCAGGGCGCATGTTACCGGAAGCGCCCCTGCCTGACAAGCTTCTTGCCAGGAGGAGTCGATGAAGATCATTCTGCCCGTGGCGGGCAAGGGAACCCGCCTGCGTCCCCACACCCATACCAAGGCCAAGTCGCTGGTGCACGTGGCCGGCAAGACGGTTCTCGAGCACATCATCAGCCGGCTGATGATTCTTGGCGCCGACGAGTTCATCTTCATCACCGACGAGAACGGCAAGCAGATCGAGGATTTCATGGCCGCCAAGTTCCCCGCCCTCAACTGCAGCTACACGGTGCAGAAGGAGCGGCTCGGCCCGGCCCACGCCGTGGCCTTGGCGGCGCCGCGCATCGCCGAAGGGGACGACGTGCTGGTGGTGTTCAACGACACCATCTTCGTCACCGACCTGGAGCAGATCCCCTCCCTGTGCGCCGAAAGCGACGGGCTGATCTACTCCAAGGAAGTTGAGGACTACCAGCGCTTCGGGGTCAACGTGGTACGCGGCGGCTACATCGTCGACATGGTCGAAAAGCCCGACACCCCCATTTCGCGCCTGGCCCAGGTGGGGCTCTACTACCTCAAGGACGGCCGGCGGTTCATGGGTTACCTCGAGGCGACCATCGCCGCCGGCGACAAGGTCAAGGGGGAGTACTACCTGCCGTCGGTGTTCATGCGCATGATCCAGGACGGCCTGAAGTTCCGTGCTCCCGAGATCGATGCCTGGCTCGACTGCGGCAAGCCAGAGACTCTGCTCGAGACCAACCGCTATCTGCTGCGCGGCCGGCACCACGTGCATGGCGAGGTGCTCAACACCGTGCTGATCGAACCGGTGCACGTGGAAAAGGGGGCCATCGTGCGCGGCTCGATTCTCGGCCCCAACGTCTCGGTGGCCGCCGGCAGCGTAGTCGAGGAGAGCATCATCAAGGACTCGATCATCAACGCCAACAGCAAGGTGCGCGACCTGATCCTGCACAGTTCGATCCTCGGCGACAGCGTGACCCTGATCGGCTCGCCGCGGCGGATGAATATCGGCGACCACTCGCTGATCGAGATGGAAGGCTGACCCAGACCGGTTCCGGGCCGGCGGCCCGGGCTCTTCGCCCGGGTTTCCGTCCGTCCCGGAACCCTCCCCCCCCTGTCGCCTGCCGCCGACGGCTCCGGGATCGGAGCAGGCGGGCCCCTGGCCGGATTTCGCCGGTTCGTTTGTCGGCCGAATCCGACACATTTCTCTTCCGGCAGTTGGCGCGGGCCGCGTCCGCTTTCGGTCCCATCCCGTAACCATCCGAAAAATCACCTTAAAACAGATTGGTACGCTGGTTGCTCCTGGGATTACCGCAAACGGCGCCGGCACGGCGCGAAGCGAAAGGAGTTGCGGAATGCTTGGGCCTTTGGAGAGAACCTTGGTGCTGGGGGCAACCCTGGTCCTGACCGCCTGGACCGGCGGTTTCCTGGCGATACGGATGGACTGGCCCTGGGCCCTGCTGGCGACGGGCTACCTGGGGGGCTTTGCTCTGGTCGCCCTGGCGGCCTTCCTGTCTCGCCATCCCGATTTCGAGGAGGAGTAGCGGAGGGGGGCAAGTCGCCCGGTGGCCTGGGGAGGTTTCCGGCTTTGCCGGTTGGAGGAGAACATGGGTAACACGGCTCGATGGATCCTGCTCTGCGCGCTGGCCGGCTGGGCTCACCCCGCCTGGGCAGTCCAGACCGAGGCCTGCGCGTGCAATTTTTTCCTCTCGGCACTGGCCTGCGCCTTTGCCCTGGCGCTTTGCGTCCAGTTCAGCTACCTGGCCATGCGCCGCCTGCTCAAGGCCCGGGCCAGGCGCGAACCCCCGATAGCTCCCCCGGCCCCCTGAACTGCGGGGGGCGCGGCGGGCCCGCTCAACCGGCCCGGCTCCCCAGGCACAGCGCGGCGTAGATCCGCGCGGCGGCCTCCACCTCGGGCAGCGAGGTCTGCTCGTCGGGGGTGTGGGCGGTTTCCAGCGACCCCGGGCCGAGAATCAGGCAGGGGACGCCGGCCTCGAAGAACAGGTTGCCGTCCGAGTGGGAGCGGAAGGCGTCGAACCTCAGGGGCAGGTTGAGGCGCGGATAGATGGCCTCGAGCACCTGGCCAAGGCGGTTGTCGCCGCCGATCTGGTAGCCCCGCGAGGCGAAGTCGAAGCTGACCTCCAGGTTCAGGCCCTCGACGAACTGGCCGGCGTTGGCCAGCCGCTCCCGCATGGCCTGCTGGACCTGGGCCGGGTCGGTCTCGGGCGGCAGGTGCAGGTCGATCAGGGCCTCGCAGCGGTCGGGCACCACGAACCCGGCCCGCGAGGAGCTCATCTCGCGGATCGAGTAGACGATGTCCGAACTCTGCCGGTCGAACAGCGGGTCTTTGCCCAGGTGCAGCAGCACCCGCAGCATCGACTCCACGGCGTTGTGCCCCAGTTCCGGCAGCGAGGAGTGGATGCGCCGCCCCTGGGTGGTCAGGGCCGCTTCCAGGTAGCCGTAATGACTGAAGCAGGGGGCCAGCGAGGTCGGCTCGCCGATCACCACCCAGGGCGGTCGGCGGGTCTGCAGAAACTCGGCGCTGCCGTCGCCGTTCTCCTCCTCGCCGACCACCAGCAGCAGCCCCACCGGCGGGCGCTCTTCCGGCGGCAGGCTGGCCAGGGCCAGCCAGGCCTCGACCATGGCCGCGCAGCCCCCTTTCATGTCGGCGGTGCCCAGCCCGCGCACCACCCCCCACTCCTCCCGGGGCCCGTACTCCTCCAGGTCCCAGGCTGCCACCGTGTCGACGTGGCCGACCAGGTAGAGCTGCGGCTCACCTTCGCCCATCACCAGGTGCAGATTGTAGCGCGCCTCCTCCACCGGCTGGCGTTCCACCGCGAAGCCGGCCCCGGCAAGCACCTCCTCGAGGTAGAGCTGGACATCCTCTTCCTTGCCCGAGGGCGAGTAGATCTCCACCATCTCCAGCAGCAGCCGCCGCACCCGTTCGGGATCGATGGCACTCCAGACCCTGTCCAGCAACTGGTCGCTCATTCGGCGCGCTCCTTCCTGCGCCGCGAGCGGCGCGAGAGGTTGAGGGTCATGTAGACGTGCTGCTGAACGTTGCCGAAGCCCTGCTTCTTGAAGAAGCGGATCCCTGCCTCGTTGTCGGCGTCGGTGTCGATGATCATCATGCGCACCCCCTGGTCGACCATGCGCCGCTTGATTTCGCGGAACAGCTTATCGCCCACCCCCGCCTTCTGCAGCCCCTTGCGCACCCCGAGCCAGACCAGGTAGCCGTATTTCCAGGCCGAGTTGGCCTTGTCCACGGTGGTGCCCAGGGCAAAGCCGAGCAGCTCCTCGTCGGCCTCGGCCACCAGGCACAGCTCGCTGTCGGAATTGAACAGGGTGGTGATCTCGTATTCGTCCCAGGTGCGGTACATGCTGGGGGAGTAGTCGGAGGTGAAGACCTCCTCGCCCATGTGGAACACCTCGGAGAAATCGTCGATGGTCATTTCGCGAATGCGCAGCCGGTCGCTGCCCGAGTCTGCCTCTTTTTCCATGCTGCCGGACCTCTTCGTGGAGTAATTTCAAGTGCCAGAAGTATAGCAGATTAAACCGGCTTGCACCGCTTGTTCTTGCATCTCGAAGGGGGTATGATGACAGATTGCCGTAAAGGCTGATAAACCGCTCGCGCAAAGGATCCGCCAAGACCATGACGACCATCCAAAACCTGCTCCCCTACCTGATGCCTCCGCTGCTCGGGGCCTTCATCGGCTACGTGACCAACTACATCGCCATCCGCATGCTGTTCCGCCCCCTGCGCCCCTGGCGGGTCCTCGGCGTGCGCCTGCCCATGACCCCGGGGATCATCCCCGCCAAGCGGGGCGAACTGGCCATGAAGATGGGTGAGATGGTCGGCAGCCACCTGCTGACCAGCGAGGACGTCGGCCGGGCTTTGGCCAAGGAGGGGTTCCGCCGCGAGCTCAAGGGGGCGGTGAGCGATAAGCTGGCCAACTTCCTCGACCGGGAACTGGGCACCGTCGAATCCCTGGTCCCGGGCGAGTTCAAGGCGCGCTTCCGCGACCTGGCCGGCCTGCTGCGCTGGAAGGCGCTCAAGGCGGTGTTCGACTACCTGGAGAGTCCCGAATTCGAAATCCGCCTGCGCGAGTTTCTCGACCGCAAGGGGGACGAGGTGCTCTCCCGCGACCTGGAGAGCTTTCTCAGCCCCGAACGCTATGCCGGGCTGCGCCGTCACCTCGACAGCCGCCTCAGCGCCTTTCTGCAGTCCAAGCAGGTGGGGGTGGCGGTGGCCCGCTTCGTGGACGGCAAAACCGAGCAGTGGCTGCAGACCGACCGCACCATCCGCGAGCTGCTCCCCGCCGACCTGGTGGAGGTGATCCTCTCCCAGCTCGAGAAGGAGATCCCGCCGCTGCTGGAGAAGTTCGGCGGTCTGCTCTACGACCCCGAGTTCCGCCGCCGCCTGGTGAAAAAGGGCAAGGAGGCGATCGAGGGCTTTCTCGATTCGCTGGGTGGGCTCACCGCCCTGCTGGCCGGCTTCATCAACCTCGATAAGCTCTACGAGCGCATTCCCGAGTTTCTCGACAAGGCCGGCGACGAGATCGCCCGCTGGCTGCGCGAGGAGAAGACCCAGGCCCAGGTGGCGCTGATGCTGCGCGAGCGCATCGACGCGCTGCTCGACCGCTCGCTGAGCGAGTACCTGGAGAAAGTCCCCTACGAGAAGGTCGCCGGGGTGCGCCGTTTCGTGCGGGGCCGGGCGGTGGAGCTGGTGCAGAGCCGCCGCGCCGCCGACTCGCTGTTGAATCTTGCCGAGCGCGGCATCGACCGGGTCAAGGACCGCTCCTTCCGTGCGCTGCTGGAATCCGCCCTGCCCGAGGGGGGGCTGGAACGGGGCCGCAGCCTGCTCGCCGAGCGCCTGCTCACCCTGCTGCGCGCTCCCGAGGCGCGCCGGGCGCTGGAGGCGCTGCTGGCCGAGAAGTTCGAGCAGTGGCTGTTCCAGCGGCCGCTGGGCAAGCTCTCGGCCCGGATTCCCGCCGACGTGCGCGAGGAGCTCGAGCAGGGCCTCTATGGCCAGCTGGCCGAGCTGCTGAAGAAGGAGGTCCCGCCGCTGGTGGAGACCCTCAATGTGCGGCGCATCGTCGAGGACAAGGTCAATTCCCTCGACCTGCTGCAGGTCGAAGGGCTGCTCATGGGGATCATGAAGGAGCAGTTCAAGTACATCAACCTGTTCGGCGCCCTGCTCGGTTTCCTCATCGGCCTGATCAACCTGTTCGCCCTGCAGCTGGGATAGCGCCTGCCGGCGAGCCCCTGGCGGAGTTTTTGCAGAACACCTCTGAACCCGCAGCAAAGCTGGAGACCCCTTCCAGGAATAGCGGGCGGAGGTGGACATGCACAGACCGATCTTTTCGAAAAAACCGCGCCGGCGGACCAAATCCGGGGGGCGCTGGTCCCTGGGGCTGGTGCTGGCCCTGCTGGGGCTGTTGCTGGCGGCCGGCTGCGGCGGGGGCGGGGGCGGCGGCGAGGCCGGCAACCCTTCCGGAACTTCACCAGAAACCCCAGTTTTGACAGGGGTTTTCATCGACAGCCCGGTGGCTGGACTGGCCTACCGGACCCCGTCTCTCAGCGGCCTCACCGGCAGCGGCGGCAGCTTCAATTACCGCGCTGGCGAGCAGGTGGTTTTCCTGCTCGGTTCCCAGGAACTGGGGCGCGTCGCCGGGCGGGCCATCGTGACCCCGGTGACCCTGGTCCCCGGGGCGATCGACGAAACCAACGGCACGGTCACCAATCTCTGTCGCCTTTTGCAGTCACTTGACTTGGACGGCGATCCGGAAAACGGCATCGTCCTGCCCCCCGAAGCGGGGGCGGAGTTGAGCGCCTCGCTCATCGACTTCAGCCTGGGGGCCGCCGACTTCGCCAACCAGGCCCCGCTACTGGAGCTGTTCACCCATCTGAACGCACGGGGGGTGTTTGCCGAGGGCGGCGACCGCGCACTGCGCTCCGCCGCCCAGGCCCGCGCTCACCTCAGGGCCAGCCTCGCTCGGCTTGACGATGACGGCGACGGCCTGAGCGAGGAGCAGGGGGATTGCAACGACCGGGCGGCCGACATCTTCCCGGGCGCGGTGGAGGTGTGCGGCGACGCCATCGACCAGGACTGCGACGGCGTCGCTCCCGAGTGCCTGCCCGGTCAGCCTCGGCTCTGGTACCTGGATGCCGACGGCGACGGTTTCGGGGGCGGCGGCACCCTTTCGACCCTGGAACGCCCCGGGCCGGGGTATTTCGAGGCCGCGGAGCTCAAGGGGCCGGCCCTCGACTGCGACGATGCCGACCCGGGGCGTCACCCCGGAGCGACAGAGTGGTGCGGCGACGGCATCGACCAGGACTGCAGCGGCGCCGACCTGGCCTGCCCTCAGGCGGAAAACCGGCTCTGGTTCCGCGACGCCGACCGCGACGGCTACTCCGACGGCAGCAGCCTGGAGGCGCCGCAGAGCCCCGGCCCGGCCTATGCCGAGGCCAGGGACCTCGACGGGGTTTCCGGCGACTGCGACGACGGCGACTTCACCCGTCGCCCCGGGGCGACGGAGGTGTGCGGCGACGGCATCGACCAGGACTGCGACGGGGCCGACCTGGCCTGCCCGGTTGCCGAAAGCGACTTCGACAGCCGCCTGCGCCAGCTGATCAGCAATTACCGGGCGGAGCAGGGGCTGGGGGGACTGGCTTTCGATGCGCAGCTGCATGAGCTGGCCCGTGAGCACAGCCAGAACATGCAGGCCAGCGGGGTGCTGAGCCACGAGGGCTTCACCGAGCGCTTCAGCCGCTCGGGCTATGGCAACTGCGTGGAAAACGTCGGCTGGAACTACCCGAGCCCCGAAGCGATGCTCGAGGGCTGGCGCAACTCCGCCGGGCACAACACCAACCTGCTCAGCCGCGCGGTGCAGGCCGTGGGGGTCTCCCGGGTGGGGGCGTACATCACCTTTTTCGCCTGCGGCAGGTAGTCGGACCCGGGCCCGCCCCCGGGCGGACAATCCGGCGCCCGGCTGCCAGGCGTCTTGACAGCGCAGACCGGCGGGTATAATTACAAAGATTCGCCGAACCTCCCACCCGATCCGCTGCAAGGGGTTTTCCATGGACGCCAGACGCCTTTACAAAAGTACCCCGGCCACCGATCTGACCGATCTGCCGCCGCTGGGAAACGACCCGGAGAGTCTGATAAAGGATTTCCGCCGTTTTTATTCCCACCATCTGGGGCGGGACAAGAACTGCCGCACCGCCCACTACCTCTACGAGGCGCTGGTGCTGACTTTGCGCGAGCGGCTCATGGAGCGCTGGAAGAACACCCGCTACGCCTACCAGGACAGCCGCTGCCGGCGGGCCTACTACATGTCCCTGGAGTACCTGATGGGGCGTTCGCTGGGCAACGCCGTGCTCAACCTGGGGGTGGTCGGCGAAGTCGGTGAAGCCCTGCACCAGCTTGGCCTGGAGCTCGAGGAGCTGGCCGAGGAGGAGGCCGATGCCGGTCTCGGCAACGGCGGCCTGGGGCGGCTGGCGGCCTGTTTTCTCGACAGCTGCGCCACCCTGCAGCTGCCGGTGCTCGGCTACGGCATCCGCTACCGCTACGGGATGTTCCGCCAGTCGATCCGCAACGGCGAGCAGCTCGAGGAACCCGACCACTGGCTGCGTGACGGCAACCCCTGGGAGATCGAGCGCCCCGAATTTTCCCAGCGGGTGCGCTTCGGCGGCCGCAGCGAGGTCAAGCGCACCGCTGACGGCCGGCTCAGCGCGCGCTGGCTGGACACCCAGGACGTGCTGGCGGTCCCCTACGACCTCCCCATCCCCGGCTACCGCAACGGCACGGTGAACACCCTGCGGCTGTGGAGCGCCACCGCCACCGACGAGTTCGACCTCGGCGAGTTCAACGCCGGCTCCTACCCCGAGTCGGTGGCCGCCAAGAACGACGCCGAGAAAATCACCATGGTGCTCTACCCCAACGACGCTTCGGAGAGCGGCAAGGAGCTGCGCCTGCGCCAGCAGTACTTCCTGGCCTCGGCCAGCCTGCAGGACGTGCTGGCCCAGTGGATCGGCACCGAGGGGATCGACCTGGCGAGCTTCGCCGACAAGAACGTCTTCCAGCTCAACGACACCCACCCGGCGATCTGCGTCGCCGAACTGATGCGGCTGCTGCTCGACGATCACGTGCTGGGCTGGGACGAGGCCTGGGAGATCACCTGCCGCACCATGGCCTACACCAACCACACCCTGCTTCCCGAGGCCCTGGAGAAGTGGCCGGTGCCCCTCTTCGAGCAGCTGCTGCCGCGGCTGCTGGAGATCATCTACGAGATCAACGCCCGCTTCCTGGCCGAGGTCTCCCGCAGGTGGCCCGGCGACCACGAGCGGCTGCGGCGCATGTCGATCATCGAGGAGGGCCCGGTGCCGATGGTGCGCATGGCCTACCTGGCCATCGTCGGCAGCTTCTCGGTCAACGGCGTCGCCGCGCTGCACTCGAAGCTGCTCAGCGAAGGGCTGTTCCGCGATTTCTTCGAGCTTTGGCCGCACAAGTTCAACAACAAGACCAACGGCGTCACCCCGCGCCGCTGGCTGGCCTGGTGCAACCCGGGGCTGACGGAGCTGATCACTGAAACCCTGGGCGAGGGCTGGCCCGCCCACCTGGAGCGGCTGCGCGAACTCGCTCCCCATGCCGACGATGGCGATTTCCGCCGGCGCTGGCACCAGGTCAAGCAGCAGAACAAGCAGCGGCTGGCCGAACTGGTCCGCAGCCAGTGCGGGGTCGACTTCCCCCTTTCGGCCATGTTCGACGTGCAGGTCAAGCGCATCCACGAATACAAGCGCCAGCTGCTCAACGTGCTGCACGTCATCCACCTCTACGACCGCATCAAGCGCGGCGAGACCACCGACTGGACGCCGCGCTGCGTGTTGATCGGCGGCAAGGCGGCGCCGGGCTATTTCATGGCCAAGCGCATCATCAAGCTGATCAGCAACGTGGCCCAGGTGATCAACAGCGACCCGGCGGTCGGCGACCTGCTCAAGGTCGCCTTCCTGCCCAACTACCGGGTCTCGGCCATGGAGCTGATCTGCCCGGGCACCGACCTCTCGGAGCAGATCTCCACGGCCGGCAAGGAGGCCTCGGGCACCGGCAACATGAAGTTCATGATGAACGGCGCCTTGACCATCGGCACCCTCGACGGCGCCAATATCGAGATCCGCGAAGAGGTGGGCGACGCCAACTTCTTCCTGTTCGGGCTGACCGCCGAGGAGGTCGCCGAGCAGCGCCGCCATTACGATCCCTGGGGGATCATCGGTGCCGACCGGGACCTGCGCCGGGTGGTGCAGCTGCTGCAAAGCGGCCATTTCAACCAGTGTGAACCGGGGATTTTCGATCCCATCCTGCACTCGCTCACCAGCCCCCAGGACCCCTGGCTGGTGCTGGCCGATTTCCGCAGCTACGTCGAAGCCCAGCGCCGCGCCGCCACGGCCTTCCGGGACCGCGATGTCTGGACCCGCATGAGCATCCTCAACACCGCCTTCAGCGGCCGTTTTTCCACCGACCGGACCATGGAGGAGTACAACGCGCAAATCTGGAAGCTCAATCCGGTGCCGGCGGCTCCGTAACCCGCTCCCGGCGTGCGGCCGGTGGCCAGGGTGAGGCGGACAGTAGATGTCCGCTTCCCCGTGGCTGCCGCGCCGGCCCTCCCCCAGAAAAATCCCTCCCGCCACCCCTAACCTCCCATGGCATAAAAGAATTTCTTGCCATCGCGACAGAGTTGGACTAATCTAACATTGGTTTGTTCAAATGGATCCGTCAGAGGAGGTCGCATGCTCCAATCCACTCCCAACTACCTGGATGCCCTGGATCACGTCCGGGCCGTTGTCCGGCGAAACCTGGTCAGGTCCCGCTGCTGGCGGCAATCCACCCTGCTGGCCGCCGAACTGCTCAGCAGCCAGGGCGGCAGCATCCGAACCTGTGAAGCCCTGCTGGAGCTGGTCCGGGCCATGCGCCAGCACGGGGCCCTGATCCCGGAACGCGAGGATCTCGATTTCTTCCTGGTTTCCGGCCCGGTGCTGCGCATCGTGGCCGATCGCCTGCATCCCGGCAAGCCTTCCCTGAAAGGGGTGGACCGGCAGACGCTCGCCGCCGTCTTCCGGGAGTTCGACGAATTCGCCATGGCCGAGCTGTGCCTGTACCGGCCCGCCGAATTCATCCGCCGCTTCCACCGGGGCCGCAATCAGCTGGCGGCCAGCATCGGCCGCCAACCCGCGCTTCCGGGCGCAGGTGCCAGGGGGACGGCCTGACCGTCAAGGGCAGGGTTTCGCCACAGACCGGACGCCAGGGAGATTCCCTGGCGTTTTTTTTGAGGGGGGAAGGGATTGGCCGGCTTGGGCGCAGACCTTCCCGGGCAGGAGGTGGTTTGGCCCGCGCCCGGGAAGCGTCGTTGACGCCGTTTCGCGACAGCAGCACTCGCCTGATTTCGCAACCTTTGCGCCCGCGGCGGGGATTCTGTCGGCATCCGCAGACGCTTTGCGCTGCTGCCGGTGGGCGGGATTTCGCTCCGACGGGGCCTGGCACATGCAAATAGCTGGAAAGACCATGAAAATCGGCCTGGCACGGGGGTTGCTGAGGTAGGAGGGTAGTTTCGAGGAGTAACCATCCCGGTCCGGGAGGGCGCCGTTTCGGCCTTCCCGGGCCGTTAACAGCAATGGAGGCGGAATGATTCTTGATGTCACCGAAAAAGAGGCCCAGTTGATCCAATATTTTCGCACGATCAGCCGATTCAACCGTGAGCGGGTATTTTCCATGGCCCGCAACGCCGCCGACGATTTCAAGCGGGCGGAGAAGATTCGCGACTACCTGGGCGCGGCGGAACAGAAATGAAATTCGCCACGATCGCCGAACGCACCCTGGCCGCCTGGCGGGGGCACCCCCCACTGCTGGCCAGGGAGGCCGGCCAGGCGCCGAGCGTTCCTTTCAGGGCGCTGCCCGGGCCGCGCAACAAAATCAGCATCCTCTTCCACAGAAGTCTCACCACCTGCCTGCAACCCGTCAAAGAGTCCTGGAACTGAGCGGCGGGCCCCTGTCGCCCGAGTTCCGCGCGGGAATTTTCCTGCCCTCTTGTCAAACCCGGTGCCGGCCCTGTAAAATGCGAGCTTTACTTTGCGTGGTAAAGGAAGCTTGCACAGCCATGGCGCAGGACAAAATATACGCCTCCCCCCGGGAGAGGATCATCCCCTTCGAATTCAACGAGCAGGTCGCCGGCGTTTTCGACGACATGCTCGAGCGCTCGGTCCCCCTGTATCGCGAGACCCTGCTGCGCCAGGCCCAGCTGGCGGCCCGTTTCTACCAGCCTGGGACACGGATCTACGACCTGGGCTGCTCCAACGGCAATTTCGGCATGGCCCTGTGCGCCGCCATGGCCGGGCGGCCCTTCCGGATGGTGGCGGTGGACACTTCGCAGCCGATGCTCGACGCCTACCGGCGGCGGCTCGCCGAGCGGCCCGAGGCCGCCCTGGTGTCGCTGGCGGCCGAAGACATCCGCAGCCTGCCGCTGGAGAACGCCTCGGTGGTGGTGGTCAACCTCACCCTGCAGTTTCTGCCGGTGCCCGACCGCGACACCCTCATCCGGCGCATCCATTCGGCCCTGGCCCCCGGCGGCATCCTGCTGCTTACCGAGAAGATCACCCAGCAAAACCCGACGTTGGCCCAGCTGCAGCAGGAGTTCTACCACTGCTTCAAGCGGGACAACGGCTACTCGGAGCTGGAAATCAGCCAAAAGCGCGAGGCCCTGGAAAACGTGCTGATCCCCGAAACCCTGGAGGTTCACTGCGAGCGCCTGGGCCGGGCCGGTTTCGGGCCGGTCGAGGTGTGGCTCAAATGGTTCAACTTCGCGGCGCTGGTCGCTCTCCGGGAGTCCTGAGATGGAACGCCTGCTGGAGCACGCCGAGCGGCTCGGCCTGGGCCCCTGGGCAGGGGAGCTCGCCGCGCTGATTGCCCGCAAGCAGCGCTACATCGCCGGGGTCGACGCCAAGGCCAGGCGCTACCTGGACACCTTCGCCTCGCTTCCCGAGGGGGCGCCGGCCAGCGTCGAGCTGGCCTCGGACAGGGTGCGGATCGGCGATCCCGGGGATCTCGACCCTGCCTCCCGGGAGACCCTGCGGGCCGCCCTGGGCGATTACCGCCCCTGGCGCAAGGGGCCCTTCGCGCTGTTCGGCATCGAGCTGGACGCCGAATGGGATTCCTCGCTCAAGTGGAACCGCCTCAGGGAGCACATCGCGCCGCTGGCCGGGCGCCGGGTGCTGGATATCGGCAGCAGCAACGGCTACTACCTGTTCCGCATGGCCGCGGCCGACCCGGCCCTCGCCCTGGGGATCGAACCCTACCTGACCAACTGGTTCCAGTTCCGCCTGCTGCAGCACTACGCCCGGGTTCCCCAGGTCTACGGCCTGCCGGTGCGTTTCGAGGAGCTGCCGGACATGGCGGGCTACTTCGACACGGTCTTTTCCATGGGCGTGCTCTACCACCGGCGCGCCCCCCTGGAGACGCTGGCGGCCATGCGCCGGATGCTGCGCCGCGGCGGGGAGCTGGTGCTGGAAACCCTGGTCATTCCCGGCGAGGGGGAGCTGGCGCTGTGCCCCGCCGAGCGTTACGCCAAGATGAACAACGTCTATTTCCTGCCCAGCGTCCCCTGCCTGGAGATCTGGCTGCGGCGCGCCGGCTTCACCGCGATCCGCTGCGTCGACGTCAGTCGCACCACCGGCGCCGAACAGCGCAAGACCGAGTGGGTCAACACCGAAACGCTGGAGGACTTCCTCGACCCCCGCGACCCGGAAATGACCATCGAAGGCTATCCGGCGCCGCGGCGCGCCCTGCTGATCGCCCGCAACCCGGGCTGAATCCCGCGAAAACCGCGGGATTTTATTGACAGGCAGCCGCGCCAGCAAGTATTAGAAGAGCAGGGGTTTCTGGAATCCGGGCCGGCTCCATCCACCCCCTCACCCTTTGCGGCGGCTGCCGGCCGCTTGTCGGGAAAGGATCTTCGCTTGAAGCCAACCGCCGCCGACCTCGGGGAAAACCTGGCCGCCTCCGGCAGGCGTCGCCACGGCCGCTCCGGCGGGAGCCAGGATCCTCCCCTCTACAACAGCCGCATCATCAAGAATTACCTCAGGTTTCTCTCCCACAACTATCCCCGGGTAAAGCAGGAGGAGCTGCTGACGTCCGCCGGAATGACCCTTTACCAGGTCAACGACCACGGGCACTGGTTTTCCCAGCAGCAGGTCAACCGCTTTCAGCAGCGTGTCGAGCAGCTCACCGGCAACCTGGAGATCGCCCGCGAGGCCGGACGTTTCGTCGCTTCCCCCGAGGCCCTGGGGGTCATGCGGCGCTTTGCGCTGGGCTTCCTGACCCCGGAAACCATGTTCACTTCGGCACAGAAGATCGCGGCGACCCTCAGCCGCTCGTGCCGCTACGAGGCGGAGATCATCGCCCTCAACCGCATGGCCATCACCGTTTCGCCCAACCCCGGGGTGAGCGAGGAGCCCTACCAGTGCCAGAACCGCATGGGTTACCTGGAGGCCGCCGCCCTGCTGCACCGCTGCTGCGACCCGCAGGTTCATCATCCCGAGTGCATGTTCAACGGTGCGCAGGCCTGCCGCTACGAGGTCTCCTGGCGCAAGCCCGCCTCCTGGGCCTGGGCGCGGCTGCGCAACCTGGCCTGCGGGCTGTTCGCCTGCGGGTTTTTCCCGCTGCTGCTGTTCTCGCCCTGGCTGGCCCTGCACGTCGCGCTGCCGGCGGGGTTTGTGGCGCTCGGCGCGCTGACCCTGCTGGCCGAGGCGAAAAGCCGCGCCGAACTCAAGGCCGCCCTGGCCGGCATGGGCGAGTCGAGCAGCAGTTTGCTTGAGCAGCTGCAGCTCAACTACGACAACGCGCAGACCATCAATGAGGTCGGCAGCCTGCTTGGTGGCGGAACCTCGGTGGACGCCGTGCTCTCCCGGGTCTGCGGGATTCTTGAAAACCGCCTGGGCTATCGGCGGGGCCTGATCCTGCTCTGCGCCGCGCGGGGCGACCAGCTGCGGCTCGGGGCCTGCTTCGGCTTCGCGATGGCCGAGCTGGAGAGGATTTCCGCCCTGTTCGACGGGAGTCCGGAGGCCTGCCGGGAACCGGCCCTCTGGACCCTGCTCAGGGCGCGGCTGTCCCTGCTGGTTCACGGTCCGCTGCAGCTGACCGGGCGGGTCCGGCCGCCGACCCTCGAGCTGCTCCGGGAGCTGGGGGTGGGCGATTTTCTGTGCTGCCCGGTGGCGGTGGAGGGCCAGGCCCTCGGCATGGTGGTCGTGGAGGGCTGCGCCCAACGGCATCTGCTGCAGAGCGACCTCAACCTGCTGACCGGCATCGCCTCGGTGATCGGTATCAACCTGCGAAACGCGGCCCTGGTGGAGCAGCTCGAGGGGCACCGGCAGGACCTCGCGGCCCAGGTGGCCGAACGGACCCGGGAGCTGGCCGACTCGCTGGCCTCTGCCCGCGAGCTTGCCCGACGCGCCGAGGAGGCCAGCCTGGCCAAGAGCCGTTTTCTGGCCAACATGAGCCACGAGATCCGCACCCCCCTGATCGGCGTGCTCGGCATGACCGAGCTGCTGCTGAACACCCACCTCGACGAGCGGCAGCGCAGCTTCGCCGAAACGGCGCACAACTCCGGGGAAGCCCTGCTGGGCATTCTCAACGACGTACTGGACGTCTCCCGCATCGAAGCCGGCAAGCTGAGCCTGGAGAAGGTCGAATTCGACCTGGCCGAAACCCTGTGGGGGGCGCTGGAGCTGCTGGCGGACAAGGCCTTTTCCCGGGGCCTCGAGCTGGTTGGCGACCTTGATCCCGGGGCTCCCGAGGTTCTGCGGGGAGATCCGGGGCGGCTGCGCCAGGTGCTGCTGAACCTGATCGGCAATGCCGTCAAGTTCACCGAGCAGGGCGAGGTGGTGATCCGGGTGCGGCTGGCCGAAGAGACGGGACCCCAGGTGCAGATGCGCTTCGAGGTCCAGGATACCGGGATCGGTGTGGCGCCGCCGGAACAGGGGCGGATCTTTGAATCCTTCTACCAGGCCGATGATTCCTCCTCCCGCCGGTTTGGCGGCACGGGTCTTGGGCTTGCCATCGTGCGCCAGCTGGTGGCCCTGATGGGCGGCCAGCTCGGCCTGGAGAGCGGCGTGGGGCAGGGTTCCACCTTCTGGATCAGTCTGCCTTTTGAAAAAGCCGGCGAGCGCCCCGCTCCGCCAGCGCCCCTGCCTCCCGGCACCCGGGGGCTCGGGGTCCTGATCGCGGCGCCGAGCCAGGCGCTTTGTGACATGCTCGGCTCCTGGCTCGAGGCGCTTGGCCTGCGGCCCGTGGCGGCGACCGACGCTGACCAGGCTCTTAAGGTCCTGGACGAGGCCACCCCGTCCCTGATGATCCTGGACGAGGCGCTGGCCGGAGACCGGGTGGCGGAGCTGTGGGCCGCGGCAGCGCAATCCGGGGCCAAGCTGCTCTGGCTGCGCTCACCGCTGCCCGGGCGGGTTTGGGGCGAAAGCGGCCGGCCTGAAGGCCCGGGGCTGCGCAAGCCCCCCCGGCCGGCGCAGCTGCTGGAGAAGGTCGCCGCCCTGCTGGCCGGCTTCGAGGGCAGGGAGCCTGCGCCGGGGGCGGGTCGCCCTTCTCCCGTGCCGACCCCCGCGCACCGAAACGTGCTGCTGGTGGAGGATAATCCGACGGCGCAGCGGCTGGTGCAGATCATCCTGGAAAGCCGGGGCTACCGGGTGCAGGTGGTGGGCGAGGGGCGCACCGCGCTCGCGGCGGTGGCCCGGGGGGACTTCCAGCTGGTGCTGATGGATTGCCAGATGCCGGTGATGGACGGCTACGAGACGACCAGGGAGCTGCGCCGCGCCGGCTGCCGCTTGCCGATCCTGGCCCTGACCGCCCGGGCCCAGAAGGACGACCCCGAGCGCTGCCGCGCCGCGGGGATGGACGATTACCTGCGTAAGCCCTTCAAGCAGCAGCAGTTGTTGACCATGGTGGAGAAATGGCTCGAGGGTGCTCCGGCTGCCGGAGCCTGATACCCGGTGCGTTCCGCCCGGGAGGGAGATCGCTGTATTGAATGATCCTGTCGACAAGGGCCGCACGCTGCGCATCCTGCTGAGCGCGGCGGCGTTCGTGGTGGTGGTGGCCGGCATGCGGGCCGCCCAATCGATGCTGGTCCCCTTTCTGCTCGCCGCCTTTCTGGCGGTGATCTGTTCCCCGCCGGTTTTCTGGCTGCAGCGGCGCCGGGTTCCGGCCCCCCTGGCGGTGACCCTGGTGGTGCTCGGCATCCTCGCCGTCGAGCTGGTGGTGGCGGCTTTGGTCGGGACCTCCGTCGACGACTTTTACCGCAACCTGCCCAGCTACCAGGCCCGCCTCAAGCAGGAGGCGGCAACCCTGATCGGCTGGCTCGGCCGCCTCGGCATCGAGCCCCCGGACCGCTCGCTGGCCGAGCAGATCGACCCGGGCGCGGCCATGCGCCTGGTGGCCAACATGCTCAGCGGCCTGGGCGGGGTGCTGGCCAACACCTTTTTGATCCTGCTCACCGTGATTTTCATGCTGCTCGAGGCGGCGGGCTTTTCCGCCAAGCTGCGCGCCGCCTTCGGCGACGGGCCGAGGATCTTCGCTTCGCTGGGACGATTCGTCGAGGGGCTTAAGCGCTATTTGGCCATCAAGACCTGGGTGAGCCTGGGGACGGGGGCCGCGGTGGCCGGCCTGCTGGCGATTCTCGGTATCGACTTCCCCATCCTCTGGGGGCTGCTGGCGTTTCTGCTCAACTACGTCCCCAACATCGGCTCGATCATTGCCGCGGTGCCGCCGGTGCTGCTCGGTTACATCCAGTTCGGAGCCGGCCGCGCGCTGCTGGCCGCCGCGGGCTTTTTGCTGGCCAACGTGGTTTTCGGCAACGTGATCGAGCCCCGTTTCATGGGAAAGGGGTTGGGCCTGTCGACCCTGGTGGTGTTCGTTTCCCTGATTTTCTGGGGCTGGGTGCTCGGCCCGGTGGGGATGCTGCTCTCGGTGCCCTTGACCATGAGCGTGAAGATCGCCCTGGAAACCGGCGAGGACACCCGCTGGCTGGCCGTGCTGCTGGGCGCCCCGGGCGAGGCGCATGCCGAAGGTTCGGCGCAGGGGGAGGGCGAAGGCGAAGCCTCTCAGAATTCGTCTTCGTAGTAGCCGGCGCCGATGACCCAGTCCCAGGGCTCGAAGTAGGCAATGGCCACGGTCTTGTGGCGCGCTGATTTCTCTCCCGGGTTCTGCCAGGGGTAGCGCTCGAAAACCACCGGCAGCTCTTCCCCCCCGGACGTTTCGGCAAGAGCCAGGGCCTGCACGACAATCGCCTGGATGAAAGGGCGCCCGGTGGCATCCAGCGAATCCCAGATGTCCTCACCGTCGCGCAATCCGTCCTTGGACAGCAGGTAGCGGCCGCGCTGCTCGCCTTTTCCTCCCAGCACGAACACGTAGCCGTCGCGGCCGATCAAGGTCGCCATGATCCGCCGCACCAGCTGTTCCAGCTCAGGGCTGGTAAGCACCACCTGCAAGGCCCCGGCCACCCCCTGGCCGCCGGGTCGGCGCAAAGGGAGCAGGGCGACCATGACCCAGCGCCCCTCGGCCCGGCCGGGGAACAGGACCAGCTCCTGCGCCCCCAGTCGGAGGGCCGCGGGATCACTGCCCGGCAGCACCTGCCCGGGGTATTCCCCGCCTGGGGTTTTCTCCTCGCCCCCGCCGATCCTCACCAGCTCTCCCGTCTCCTCGATGCGCCGGTAGACTGCCGCCGGATGCCCGGTTTTGCTGCGCAGACTTTCCAGCAGCGCGCCCAGCGCCTGGTCGGGGCGGAGCGCTTCGCCTTCGCCGGCGGCGCCGGCCGCCATTTCGAGCCCCTGCAAGGCCTGGGGGGCGGCCCGGTGGAGCTGTGCGCGGACTTCGCTCAGCGGCGCCTGCAGCGACCGGTGGATCGCCGCCTGGGCGGTGCGGCACATCAGGTAGGTGTTGCGGGCGGTCTGCTGGGCCTGGTTGCGGGCCCAGCGGTCCAGATTCCAGCCGTAGATGCTCTGGTAGAGCACATGGCCGAAGCCCGCCAGGGCCAGCAGAAAGGCGGCCAGGGCGAGGATTTTGAAACGGAGTGGGTGCAGCACCGGCCGCCGCCTCCTGTTGATGATGGGGAAGCCTGTTCGGTCCCTGTGAACCGTCGGTCGGCCAACATCTTAAGGCATGGCTAATAAAAATGGAAGCGGGAAGGGGCGGAAAAGGAAAATTCGCCTGGTAGGACCCGGCCCCGCGGGGCCGGGTCAGATGATGGCCCTGGCGGCCTCCTCGATGGTTTCCAGGTCGGCCAGCAGCCCCTTGAGGTCGAGCCTGGCGACGGGCAGGAAGGCGAGCTTGCCCATGAGCTGCTCGGCCTTATCGGGGGCGTTGAGCAGGGCGTCGGCCAGCCAGACGATTTCCGCGGCGGCCTGGTCGGCGGGGGCGGCGGCCGGCTCGTGGTGGAAGCGTACGGCGTTGCGCACCAGCTCGGGAAAATTCCATTTGATGGCCAGCAGGGAGCCGGCCTGGGGGTGGTATTTGCGGATCACCTTGTCGCGCTCCTCGCGGGTCAGTTCGTAATCGGCCAGCAGGTTGAGCAGGGCGGTTTTGCCGATGTCGTGGAGCAGACCGCAGACAAACGCCTCCTCCTCGTCCATGCCGACCGCGGCGCCGATCTTCTTGGCCAGGTAGGCGCACATCAGGCTGTGCCGCAAAATTGCGCGCATCTCCTCGGTATTCTTGACGAAAATCTTGTTCAGGGCATAAGCGGTGACGATGTTGACCATGGTCTTGAAGCCCATGTAGACGATGGCGTGCTGCAGCGAGGTGACCGGCGCGGGGAGCCCGTAATAGGTGGAGTTGGCCGCTTTGAGGATTTTCGAGGTGAGAATCTGGTCGCCCATGATGATCTTGAGCATCTCGTGGACGCTGGGGCCCTCCTCGCCCATGCACTGCTTGAGGCGCACGAGGGTGTCGGGGATCGGCGGGATGTCGATGTCGCCGGCGGCCATGCGCTGGGCGATCTGCCTGAGCAGTTCGGCGTCGCGGTCGCCGGTTTGGGCGGCGGCCTTTTCGCGCAGGGCCACGGCCCGCTCCATGAGGTCGGCGGCCTCGAGCATGATCGGCCCGTTGATGATGGTCGGGGGGAGCGCGTCGCTGAACTCGAAGCTGCCCCCGCCCCAGCCCAGGGCGTCGGCCAGCGCGGTGACCACCAGCCGGCCGACGACGTTGAGCAGGTTCTGGCGCGGCATCAGCTTCTGGTCGAGCAGGTAGCGGGTGAAGGGGACGCCCAGCCGCTGGCTCTCCTGGATGGCGTGCTTGATCAGGTTCAGCTCCAGGCAGCCGACCCGGGCGAGAAATTCGCCGATCCTTTCGCCTTCCTTGTTGGAGGTCAAAAAGACGATCTTGCCCTCCTGCAGGTAGAAGGTCTTGACGATCTTGTCGTCCCAGATCTTCAGCGACCCGGTCTTGCCCTGGGCAGCCCCCCAAATCAGCAGGTCATGGAGGTCCATCATCCCGAGATCGCCGCCGATGCGCTTCATGCCCTTCCCCCTTGGCTTGTCGCCCCCCTGGCCGGAGAGTCCGGTCCGCGGGCTGTCAAAAAATCGCCGCTCCGGCCTGCGCCGGAAAATGTCCTTGTTCGATGCATATTTCGCGCCGGAGCGAGGGGTCCGGGCGCGGCTCAGCCGGTGTTGCGCAGCCCGGCGGCGATACCGCTGATGGTGGCGGCGAGCACATAGTCGAGCTCCTCCGAGGCCTTGCCGGCGCGCTTGCGGCGCAGCAGCTCGATCTGGATCAGGCTCATCGGGTCGACGTAGGGGTTGCGCAGGCGCAGGGAATGGGCCAGATCGGGGTTGGTCTGCAGCAGGCGCTGCTGGCCGGTGATTTCGAGGACCATCCGCCGGGTGCGGCGGAATTCATCGACCAGCAGGTCAAAGACCCGCCGGCGCAGCCCGGCGTCGGCGACCAGGCCGGAATAGGCCCGGGCCAGGGGGAGGTCGACCTTGGCCAGGGCCATCTCGACATTGCGCACCATGTCGAAGAAGATCGGGAAGCGCCGCATCATGGTGCGCAGCAGCTCCCGCTGCGCTTCGCCGCGGGAGGCGAAGCCCTCGAAGGCGCTGCCGACGCCGAACCAGGCCGGGATCAGCAGGCGGCTCTGGATCCAGCCGAAACCCCAGGGGATGGCGCGCAGATCGTCGAGGCTGCGCCCCTGGCTGCGGCGCGAGGGGCGCGAGCCGATGCGCGCCAGCTCGAACTCGAGCACCGGGGTGGCCTGCTCGAAATAGGGCAGGATCTCCGGGTTGTCGGCGATCTGCTCCCGGTAGCAGGCGAAGGCCGCGGCGGACATCTCCTCCATGGCCTGCTCCCAGGCGGGATCGGGCACCGGTTCGACCAGCCCGGTGCGGGTCAGCGCCTCCAGGGAGGCGGCCACCATCAGTTCGAGGTTGCGCTGGGCCAGGGCCGGGTCGGAGTACTTGAAGTTGATCACCTCGCCCTGCTCGGTCAGCTTGAAGGCGCCGGTGAAGGCGCCGGCCGGTTGGGCGATGATCGCCCGGTGGGTAGGGCCCCCGCCGCGGCCCACCGTGCCGCCGCGGCCGTGGAACAGCCGCAGCCTGACCCGGCACTGCTCGGCCACCTGGTGCAGGGCGCGGTGGGCCTTGTAGATCTCCCAGGTGCTGGTGAGCATGCCGCCGTCCTTGTTGGAATCCGAGTAGCCGAGCATGACCTCCTGCCAGCGCCCCCAGGAGTCGAGGTACGGGGCGTAGTCCGGGCTGCTCCAGAGGGTGCGGCAGATCTCCGGGGCGTTGCGCAAATCCTCGATGGATTCGAACAGGGGCACCGGCATCAGTCCCGGGTCGGCGGGATCCTGGCGGCCGGCTACCGAGATGCCGCACAACTCCATGAGCCAGACCAGCGAGAGGACGTCCTGCACCGAGCCGGCGCCGCTGATGACGTAGCTGCGCAGCGCCTGCGGGGGGAACTCCCGCTTGAGCCGGGCCAGGGCCCGCAGGGTCTCGAGCAGTTCGGCGGTCTGCGGCGAGGCGGCCGGCGGCAGGGGCTCGGCGGGGTTGGCGGCATGCCCGGCGCCGGCGGCCAGTTCGGCCACCGCCCGGGCGTGAACCTTGGCGTGCTGGCGGATGTCGAGGGTGTGCAGGTGAAAGCCGAAGGTGCCTAGTTTGCGCCGCAGCGGCTCCACCAGGCGCCGGGCGAGCCGCTCGCCCCCCTGCAGGCGCAGGCTTCTGGCAAGAAGAGCCAGGTCGTCGCCGAAAGCCGCGGCGTCGGGGTAGGCCCCAGGCGCGGCGGGATCGAGCAGCGCCAGGCGCAGCCGGTGGCGGATCATGGTCAGCAGGCGTCGGTAGGGTTCCGAGGGGGGCAGGGCATCGGCCTCGCGGGCCGCTTCGGGGAATTTCTCGGCGAATTCGGCGAGGCCCTTGCGCAGCAGCGCCTGGTCGCCCATCCGGTAGGTGGAGGGGGTCAGGAGCCGGCGCAGTTTCTCCACCGCATCCAGGTAGTTGGAGAGAATCAGCTCCCGGGCCTGCTGCAGCGCGTCGCGGGTGCTCTCGGCGCTGACGTAGGGGTTGCCGTCGCGGTCGCCGCCGATCCAGGAGCCGAAGCGCACCACGGTGGGCAGTTCGGCAGCCTCCAGATCACCCCCGTAGACCGCGCGGAAGTCCCGGGCCAGCTCCTCGTAGAAGGCCGCGATGGGCGGGAGCAGGGATACCGTGTAATGGTCGAGCCCCATGAGGATCTCGTCATGCACCGTCGGCTTCTGCCGGCGCACCTCGTCCGACTGCCAGAGCGCGGTGATTTCGGCGAGCATCGCCTCCTGGCTCTCGGCCACCTGCTCCTCTCCCAGCGGCAGCCGGTCGAGCTTCTCCAGCTCGTCGGCGATGCGCCGGCGCTTGTAGAGCACCACCCGCCGCGCCACCTCGGTGGGGTGGGCGGTGAACACCGGCACCGCCTCTACCCGGCCCAGCCAGCCCAGGGCCGTGGGGGCGTCGATGCCGGCCTGGCGCATACGCTGCAGGGTGGCCCGCAGCCGGCCCGGCTTCTGCGGCGCCCGGGCCACCAGGTGGGCGCGGCTGCGCCGCTTGCGGTGCATGGTTTCGGCAAGGTTGGTCAGCTCGAAAAAGGTGGAGAAGGCCTTGGTGATCTGGTAGGCCTCGGCCTCGCTCATCCGGGCGATGGCGGCCGCCGCCTCGCGCAGCAGTTCCCGCTCGGCCGGATCCTCCGGGGCCGCTTCGCCCAGATCGCTTTCCAGCTCCCGGTGGCGGATCGCCAGGCGCCGCAGGTGCTCCTCGGCGTCGAACACGGCCTGCCCGGCCTGCTCCTTGATCACCACGCCGAGCAGTCTGCCCAGCGAGCGGACGTCCCGCCGCAGCGGCAGCTCCTTGGCGCGGGGATCGTCGCTGGTCAGCTCCTGCAGTCTCTCGTTCTGGTCGCCCGCGCTCCAGAACAGCTCCGGGTCAGTCATCGTCAACTCCTCTTTCAGGCCGGTCCAGGGATTCAGATAAAAGTTTACCCGCTGTTTCGGCCATTGCACGAGGGCCCCCTCGGCGAGCCCCCGGTCCCGGCTCAATATTTTGGCAAACCTGCCCGAATTGACGCCGAAGGCGCTTTTGTGGCAGACTGTCAGACGAAAAAAGCGACAGTAATTCAGATAGATAGGCGTAATTTGGGAGAATTAATCCTATGTTTTTCCAATAAACATTTTCTCTCGGACCCGCGCCAATCCCCTGAAATGACCCGGCTTGGTCGCGGGGGGGCGACATCCGCTCAAGTCCCGGGGCCGGCCAGCGACCCGGGGCCTGGTTGTTTCGAGCAAACTCCCCCGGGGCATCGGCACGATTCTTGGATCTTTCCAGTCCGAGGACGCCGGTTAACCGGCTGATTAACCGGCAGAATTTTTCTGCCACGAAAGTATGAGTGCTCCCCTCCGGAGCGAGGAGAATCACCATGAAGCAATTCGTTCTCATCACGGCCGCCCTGCTCGCCCTGGGCAGTCCCGTGTTGGCCGCCGCGGAAATTCCGCCGCTCGGCGTTTCCTTTTCCCAGCAGGTGGTCTCCCTCGACCCCTCGGGCCGTCCGTACCCGGCAGTGAATATCAGCCCCGAGCAGATGGAGGGGATCGAGCGCCATGACTTCGATCTCGGCCGGGGCCGCCGGCTGCAGGTGGTGACCAACCTCGACAACCCCCAGGGGCGCGGCCTCGATGAAATCGCCCGGATCGTCCGGCGCAGCTACGACTACCTCGAGACCGCCACCGGCCGCAGCCTCGACAAGGGGGTCTTGATCTACCTGATCGAGCTCGACAGCATTCCGCTCTCCTACACCTTCGAGGCCAGCTACCCGGCCGATTCCCACTGGAGCGAGGTGCGCCTGGCGCTGCTGCGCCGCGGCGAGCAGCTGCTGGGCCCCTACGGTTCGGCCGACCTGGCCGAGCTGATCTACGACACCATCCCCCACGAACTGGGTCACGACGTGCTGGCGGGCATCCCCAACCTGGCCCACGACATCGACGGCCGCCCCTCCTACCACACCCGCTGGTTCATCGAGGGGGTGTGCGAGATCCTCGCCAAGGGTTTCGCCCGCCGGGAGAACTCCTCCTCGCTGCAGCGGTTTTTGGCAACCCGCAAGGTGGGGACCGTGCTCGGCGACCCCCGGGTGCGCAGCCAGCTGTTCTCCTGGTCGCAGGAGAACGGCTACGAGATGGGTCTGGAGTCCGACCTGTACGGCGCCTCCATGCTCATGGTCATGGCCTGGGCCGAGCAGCTCGGGCTGCCGGCGCTGCTCGATCGGCTGAGCCAGTGCAGCGACCAGCTGTGCGGCGCCGACCTGGTATCGCTGATGGTCGCCACCACCGGCATGGGTGAGGAGCAGTTGTTCGAGCGCGGCTACCAGCTGGGCCGGATCCTGCGCGAGGGGACCTACCTGGCGGATCGCCGACTGCAGAAGGTGGGCTGGGGCGGCTGAGCCCCCAATCCAAAGACGCAGCAAAAAGGGGCACCCGCGATGGGAGCCCCTTTTTGCTTTGCTGCGGATGAGCTCGGGTTCAGGCTACGGGTTCACGCCCAGCGCCCGGATGGTGTTCATGGTCAGGTTGTCGGTCACCACCAGCCCCTTGTCGCGCTGGAAGCTGTTGACCGCCATCATGGTCTGCGAACCGACCACGCCGTCGATCGGGCCGGGGTTGTAGCCGGCCTTCTGCAGCGCCTGCTGGATGTTGCTGATCATCCCCGGGGTCATGTTGGTCTTGCAGAGGATTTCACGCCACTCCATGTGTCCCTCGGCCTCCAGAACCTGCTTGGTCACGGTCTGGTATTCGGCGGGGATGTCGATGCGATTTTCCTGCGGCGGAGAGACCATCTTGGTCACCGTCACCGTGTTGTACTTGGCGGGGATCTCGACCACGCGGGTGGTCGGCGCCTTGACCATCACCTGCTTCTTGACGGTCTTGAACACCGCCGGCTCCTCGATCTCCTTGGTGGTGGCCGGGGCTTTCAGCACCTGCTTGGAAACCGTCTTGTACTCGGCGGGCACATCCACCAGGCACATGATCTCGCCGGTGGCCTGGTCGATGCGCTGGATGGGACCGGTCCCCTTTTTCCACACCGTGTGGGCCGGCTTGACCATCACCTTCTCGGTCACCGTCTCATACTTGGCGGGCACCTGCACCAGGCGCTTGGTGGCGGGCTTGACCATCACCTGCTCCTCAACCCAATCGTACTGGGCGGGAACCACCTCGAGCTTCTGCGAGGCTTCCTGCACCAGGACCTGTTCCTTGACGGTTTCGTACCTGGCGGGGATGACTTCCACCCGCTGCCCGGCATCCTGCTTCAGCACGGTCTGGCTCACCGTGGAGTATTTGGGGGGGACGAAGACTCGGGCGAAGCATTCGCCCGGGTTGGCGTTGGGCGGCAGCATGGCCTCGCCGCTGCTCATGGTGGCCGGCCTGGACTCGGCGGACATGGAACGGGCCTCGCGCATCTGCCGCTCGAGCTGGGCCTGCTGCTGGGCCAGCTGGTTCTCCCGCGCAGCGATCTGCGACTGCATGCTGCTCAGTTCCGCTTCGCGGGATTCGAGCTGGGCGCGCTGGGTGTCCATAGCCGCCATATGAGCCGTTTTTTGCGGGGTGCCGCAGGCCGCCAAGGCAAACATTGCGACCGCGATCGGTGTCCAGGTCCATATCCATTTGCCGTTCATGTTTTCGCCTCCATCTTGGGGGTTTGCCCAAAATACGGGGAACCTGCAGGGAGTCTTCCCTTGGCAGGCTACCAGCCTTGATTAAAAATACCTTTTAAATCCCTTTTATCTGTTTCGATTAAACCTGCAATTCCCCATTTGTCAAGTGTGGTATTGTTGGATTTTTGTATCACACCAAGGTATGACAATTAAGCGCCTTTTCTTTAATTAATAGGTAGTTCGCTCTGCTGTTTTCTGTGATTGCGGGGGGTTCCCTTCGGCCCTTGTGGATAGCCTCCGGCGCCGAGAAGGTGTTTCGCCGGCGGATTTTTTATGATAGGTTTTTAATTGCATTCAGGGAATTCCGGGGGAGTCCATGCGCGTACCCTGCTGGCGGCTGCTTTTTCTGGTTCTGCTGATTCTTCCCTGCCGGGTGTTGGCACAAGGCGGTAGCGGCGAGGTCCGGCTGCATTATTTCTGGACCCAGGCCTGCCCCCATTGTGCCGAGGCGACGCCGTTTCTCGAAACGCTGCGCAGCCGCTACCCGCAGCTGCGGATCCAGCAGTATGACGTATGGAGCAGCCGTGAGCACTTCGACCTGATGGTGCAGCTTTCCAAGGCCGCGGGCAGTTCCCTGGTGAGCACCCCGACCATCGCCATCGGCGGCCGGGTCTGGTCCGGGTTTTCCGCAGCGGTGGCCGGGGAGATCGAGGAGCAGGTGGTGCGCTGCCTCGCCGAGGGCTGCCCCGATCCGCTGCCGGGACCGGCCGCGGCGGAGGCCCCGCCTTCCCGGCCGGAGCGCCCCGCCGCGCTTGGCGGGGAAGAGCCGCCGCGGGTCGAGGTCCCGCTGCTCGGCGCCCTGGACGCCGACGCCCTCTCCCTGCCGCTGTTCACCGTGGTCCTGGGGCTGCTCGACAGCTTCAACCCCTGCGCCTTCTTCGTGCTGTTTTTCCTGCTCAGCCTGCTGGTCCACGCCAAACGCCGCCGGACCATGCTGCTGGTGGGCGGGACCTTCGTCTGTTTCTCGGGGCTGATCTACTTTCTGTTCATGAGCGCCTGGCTCAACCTGTTTCTGCTCGCCGGGCAGCTGCGGGCCATCACGGCGCTGGCCGGGGTGGTGGCGCTGGTGGTCGCGGCGATCAACATCAAGGACTTTTTCTTCTTCCACCGGGGCCTCTCCCTGTCCATCCCCGAGGGGGCCAAGCCCCGGCTGTTCCAGCGGATGCGCGGCCTGCTCCAGGCCGGCCGCACCTCCAGCATTCTGTTCGGCACGGTGGTGCTGGCGGTGGCGGCCAACAGCTACGAGCTGCTGTGCACGGCGGGGTTTCCCATGGTCTACACCCGGGTGCTGACCCTGCACGATCTGGCCGGCTGGCAGCACTACGCCTTTCTCGCCCTGTACAACCTGGTCTACGTGGTGCCGCTGCTGGTCATTGTGCTGGCGTTCACCCTCACCCTGGGCTCGAAAAAGCTCAGCGAGTGGCACGGCCGGGTGCTCAAGCTGGTTTCGGGGCTGATGATGCTGCTGCTCGGCGCGGTGCTATTGGCGCGGCCCGCGCTGCTCAATAACCTGCTCACCGCGGTGGCGCTGCTGGCATTGGCCCTGGCGGCCGCCGGGGTGATCGTGGTAGTTTGCAGGCAACTGGAGAAAAGGGCAGGTCAGGGGAGGATGGGGCAATGAGGCTCAAGGGCAGGGTGGCGGTGATCACCGGCGCGGGGCAGGGGATCGGCAAGGGGATCGCGCAGCGCTTTCTGCAGGAGGGGGCGCGCGTGGTGCTGGCCGAGTTCGACCGCGCGGCGGGCGAGGAGACGGCGGCGGAATTCGCCGCGCTGGGTGAGGTGCGTTTTGTTCAGACCGATGTGGCGGAGCCGGCCTCGGTGGCGGCCATGGCCGAAGCGGCCGGAGGCTTCTGGGGGGGCGTCGACATCCTGGTCAACAATGCCGCCATCATGCTCCGCAAACCCCTCGAAGAGCTTTCAGTGGCCGAATGGAACCGGGTGCTCGCCACCAACCTCACCGGTCCCTTTCTCTGCGCCCGGGCCTGCGCCGCCGCGCTGCGGCGGAGCCGGGGCGCGATCGTCAACATCGCCTCGACCCGGGCGCGCATGAGCGAGCCCGACACCGAGAGCTACGCCGCCTCCAAGGGGGGGCTGGTGGCCCTGACCCATGCCCTGGCGGTCAGCCTCGGCCCCGAGGTGCGGGTCAACTGCATCAGCCCGGGGTGGATCGAGGTCGGCGACTGGCAGCAAAAAAGCCGCCGGCAGACGCCCCGGCACAGCGAGGCCGACCGCCTGCAGCACCCCGCCGGTCGGGTCGGGAACCCCGGCGATGTGGCGGAGTTGGCCGTCTATCTCGCCTCGCCGGCGAGCGGCTTCGTCACCGGGCAGGACTTCGTGGTCGACGGCGGCATGACCCGCAAGATGATCTACCTGGACGAGTAGCCCTGCGCCGCGCCCCGAGCCGTTTCCCCCTCAGACCGCCTCTTCCAGTTCGGCCTCGCCCATCCGCCGGCGCAGCTCGTCGCACTCCCGGCTCAGCTCGCCGATGAGCGCGCGCCAGTCCTGCTCCTGTCCGGCGTCTTTTCCCTCACGAACCATCCGGCGCTCCAGCAGCCGGTTCAGCCATCCGCCTTTGCGGCCGGCGGCCAGGCAATCCTTCCATACTTCCATGGGTTTTCTCCTTTGCGGGTTGTCTTGATCAGGCGCAGGCCCGGCCGCCAGCGGCGGGCTGCTGCGAATGAGCCTCGAGAAACGCCGAGGCCCCTTCCCGGCACCAGAAATGAAGCCTCTTGTGGATAATCGGAGCGCAATCCGAGCCTAAGCGCTGAAGATATAGGGCACTGCCGTTAACCGCCGATTACGCGGCGGTTAAAGCTTCGTGTGGAGCGGTTGAGGACCCATCAGCGCAGATGACACAAGGTAAGAGATAGGAAGTCAGGGCACATCAGATTTCCCAGCAGGTTGCTGTATGAGAAATATAACCTGTACAAAGTGCCCACAACAGGGGGTTGGAAGAAAGCGCATGCCTTGCAGTGAAGAACATCGGAAAGCCGTGTGCGGGAAATCCGCATGCACGGTTTGATGAGGGAGGGCAGGGTTAAACCTGTTCTCTACTCTTCCCATCAGTTGTTTTTTAGGTTCCGGGGGGCTAAGTGAAGTGGTCTACTAACCCCGGACACCAACTAAGGTGGTATATTGAGCCACCTTCAAGGAGTGTTCAGAGTTATGGGAAGACGGACCTTTACCAAAGAGTTCAAACGCGAAGCCGCCGGACTTGTTGTGGATCAGGGCTATTCAATAGCCGAAGCCTGTCGTGCGACAGGTGTCGGGTCAACGGCCATGAGCCGCTGGGTTAAACAGCTTCAGGGCGAATATGGCGGAGTGACACCGAAAGCACAGGCGTTGACACCCGAGCAACAACGAATCCAAGAGCTAGAGGAACAAGTCAGAAAACTGGAAAGAGAGAAATCGATCCTAAAAAAGGCTACCGCTCTCTTAATGTCGGACGATCTAAAATCTTCGCGCTGATCGACCACTTAAGGGAGCATGGAAACGTCCAGCAGCTGTGTTCATTATTGGAAATTCCCCGTTCGAGCTATTACGACTATCGGGATCGCCGCAAAAAAATTGATGTCGAGCGTTTGCGGTTGCGCGCTAAAGCTACTGAAATATTCAACAAAAGTCGCCAGTCCGCAGGCAGCCGAAGCATTATGAGCAAGCTACGCCAAGACGGTGAAATTGTCGGGCGCTTTAAAGTTCGGCGGCTGATGAAAGAAGCTAATCTCGTCAGTAAACAACCCAGGCCACCCGCCTACAAAGTGGCAAAAGTTGAGAGGCCGGACATACCGAATCACTTAGATCGACAGTTCGATGTTCAGCAGCCAAACCAGGTCTGGTGTGGCGATATCACTTATGTCTGGGCACAAGGGCGATGGATATATCTCGCCGTGATCCTGGATCTGTACAGCCGCCGAGTCGTTGGTTGGAGTCTGTCTGAAAAAGTCGATGCCGATTTAACTATTGCGGCACTTGACCATGCTTACCAGTTGCGCGGGCAGCCTACGGCTGTGACGTTTCACTCAGATCAAGGCTGTCAATATGCCAGCAAATCATTTCGCCAACGCTTATGGCGTTATCGGATAAAACAGAGCATGAGCCGGCGGGGCAACTGCTGGGACAACGCACCGATGGAGCGTGTGTTTCGCAGCTATAAAAGTGAATGGATGCCTTCAGCCGGTTACACATCTTTCGATGAGGCCCAAAAGGATATTGGCCGATATCTTATGGATTATTACAACTGGTACCGCCCCCATCAGAGAAATGGCGGGCGTGCTCCTGCTGTCGCGGAAAAAAATCCTATTTTACTGTCCGGAAATAGTTGACCACTTCAAAGTTCAACCGCAGCCTAAATATAAACGTTCTTTTCCATTTTTCTAATCGACCCACAATAGCTCTCAGTTCCTCATCCCCCCATCGCGAAGGATAGTTTCTACCGCAGGAAAATTAGCCAATGCGGCCGGTGGGACCTTTTCCCAGGCCGGGTTTCCGGCATCGTCCGGATAGGGTTCCGGAAGGGCGGAGGGGTGGCGCCCCGGGCTGAGGACGACGATCCGGCCGACCATGCCGGCCGCTTCGTGGGGCGCGCAGTAGTAATCGTAGATTCCTTCGACGGTGAGCTGAAGTTCGAAGCTGTCGCCGGGATGGAGCAGGTAGCCCGAGTCCCAGGGCGTGGCCCCGGCCGGGATGCGCAGGGGGTGGCGGGCGTTGTCGGGATGGTAGGCGGTGGCGGTGTGTACGTTGTGGCCGTCGTTGACCCAGCGCACCCGCTGGCCGGGGCGGATCAGCAGGCCGACGGGGTCGAAGGCGACATGGGCGCCGCTCGGATCGCTGCGCATGTGGATCTCGACGACCTCCGGCGGCGCTGCGCTCCAGCCCGGGCGGCCGAGCGCCAGGCCGGCCAGCCAGAGGCCGGCCAGCCAGAGGCCGCCGGCCTGGAGCAGTGCGCGTCGACTGAGCATGGCTATTTCACCTTGGCTCTGGCGGGGTCGACGTGCCAGATGGTCACGTGATAATGGGGCGCCTCCACGCCGGGGTGGCCGGCGTTGTAGCTCAGGTCGACCTTCTCGACCTGGTCGCTGCCCACCGCCAGTCCGGTGAAGGCATTGTGCTGCTGCATCTCTTCCAGGGGGACCATGTAGATGGTGGAAACCAGCGTCCCTTCCCGGTCGTAGGCGAGAAACGGGCCGACGGGCAGGGTGGCGGGCTGTACGTAGAGGGTTCCCATCCCCGGCAGGAATTCCGGCAGCGGCACCAAGTCGCTGACTTTTTTGTAGGAAGCGTCCGGTGGGGCCTTGCTGCCGCCCGCACCGGCGGTGGCGGCCAGGGCCAGCAGAACGACGACGATGGCAAGCAGTTTTCTCATGACGAGTTCCCCTTTCCTTGTGAATTGTCTCTGAGGCGACCGGGCACGGCTTCATCCTGGCGGGCAGAGGCCGAGGCGTCGGAACACTCCGGCGACAATCCGGTCGCAGCGCTCCCCGGCGAAGGGGAAGGCCTCGCCGGCGGTGGCCTGCACCAACCCGGCGAGGTGCTGCTGCAAGAGCTTGCGGGCCCGGTGGTAGCGGGTCTTGACCGTGGCCGGCTCCACCTCCAGGCACTCTGCGGTTTCGGCCACCGACAGCTCTTCGACCCCGCGCAGCACAAAGACCAGGCGGTAGGCTTCGGGCAGGGCGTCGATGGCCGCTTCGAGCACGCGGCGGAATTCTCCCCGTGCGGTCTGCTGTTCCGGGCTGGGCCCGGGTGAGGTCAGTTCAGCCATGAAATTCGCCCCCTCTGCCTGCTGCGGGTCGTCCAGCGACAGCCCGCGGCTCTCGGCCGTTCGCCGCCGCAGGCGCCCCAGCGCCTCGTTGACGGTGATTCTGGCCAGCCAGGCCCCAAGCGGACCGGTCCCCGCGAATTGCCCCAGGTTCTGATAAGCGCTCACATAGGCCTCCTGAACCGCGTCCTCGGCCTCGGCCTCGTCGCGCAGGACGCCCCGCGCGATGCGGTAGAGGCGCCGGTTGTAGCGGCGCATGATCAGTTCGAAGCCGGCGCCGTCATCCTGGCGGATGCGGGCCACCACCTCCTGATCCGAGGCGGCGTCGAGAGTAGAGCGGGTTGGGCCTGACACTGCCATGTGCACGTCTCCTTTTTTGCTGTTTCACCTCAAAGATGCGCCGAAAAGGAAAAAGGTTCCCGGTAAAATTTTAGCGCCATGGGGACGGGATGGCCAAGATGGGGTGTGGGTGGAGAAGGGAGCTGTTGCGACGAGCGTCGGCGCACCTCCCTGGGAGGGGAGCTGGGGCTGCGCCAGGCTGCACGGAGGGCAGGGGGCCTGCCGGGATTAGGGCGCGGATTATCCGTCCGCGGCGGGATTTTTCGGATAATCGAGAAAGACCAGGGTGCCGCCGTGGGGGGCGACCTCCTTCCAGGTGGGGACATCGAAGTCGAGGCAGAGCACGCCGCAGGTCGGCAGGTTGTCCAGGCCGCAGTCGGCCAGCAGGTTGCCGAGCTCGGTGAAGCCGGGATTGTGGCCGACCAGAAAGACGTGCTGCCAGTCCTCTTCCAGGCGGCGGACCAGGGCCAGCAGCTCGGAGGGTTCGGCCGCGTAGATGGCTCTTTCGAGGATCTGCTTGCTGGATGGGATGCCGAGCTTCTCGGCGATGGCCTCGGCGGTCTTGCGGGCGCGCTTGGCGGGGCTGCTGAGGATGATGTCGGGCAGGTGCCCCCTGCGGGCCAGCCGCTCGCCCATCAGGGGTGCATCCTGCTTGCCCCGCTTGTTCAGCGGGCGCTCGATATCGTCCAGGTCGGGGTCCTTCCAGCTCGATTTGCCATGGCGGATCAGGGTCAGTCGTTTCATGGCGTTTCACCCGTCCCCAGCAGGTTATCCTCGGTGTCGGACTGGCTCACCAGCCAGGGGAGCCGCTCGAGGATGCGTCCCATTTCCGGCTCCCGCACCCGGTGCGCCGCCTCTTCCACGCTCAGCCACTGGCGCCAGCGGATTCCGGCCTCGGGCCAGTCCTCCTCGATCTGTGCCACCCTGAACAGAAACACCTGCACCGTGCACATGCCGCCCCACTTGGCGTAACGGTATTCACCCACGGCGAGGCGGTGCAGGCTGCCGCGCAGGCCGGCCTCCTCCCAGGCCTCGTTGACCGCCGACTCGGCCGGCGACATGTCCGGTTCGATGATCCCCTTGGGGATGATCCAGTGCCGGCGGCGCCGGGTGGTGACCAGCAGCACCTGCAGCTGTCCCTGGTGCCAGCGGTAGGGGATGACGCCGGATTGTCTGAAGAACCACTCGGGTTTTTCCATGGTCAACTTGAGATAATCAGCGGTTTCTGCAACTGCTTCCATTCTAGCATCCGGAAACGAAAATGGGAGGGCGGCTACCAGCCGGCCACGGCGCGAAGGGCGGGCTGTTTGGCACTGCTGGGGCTGTAATGGCGCTCCAGGCTGGTGAACTCCCCGCCCAGCCGCTCCAGAGTGGTGGCCAGGGGGTAGCCGGCGTCGGAGAGGCCGCGAAAGGCGAGCCGGGAGCGGAAGCGGCCCAGATCGGGGTTCCAGGAGTCGGCGAACAGCTGGTCCTGCAGCTCGTTCCAGCTGCCGATGCGCACCTGGTTCATCGCGGCTGCCCGGCGATCTGCGGAGCCAGGCCGGAAAGGCCGGCCAGGCGTTGTTGCGGCGGTGCCTCCCGGGCTGCCAGGTTGGCCAGACGGTTCAGCCGGTCGACGAAACTGCTGGCCCGCAGCAGGGTGGCGAACAACTGCTCCCGGTTCGCCGGCGCCAAGGCCTCGAGCCGCGCAGTGGAAATGACCAGGGTGCTGAAAGCGCAGCGCCAGTCCGGGGAGGCACCGGCCGCTGGGCGGAAACCGGCTTCGATCCAACCGAAGCCCTCCAGGCCGGCGGCACCCAGGGCCTGGCGGTAGGGCTGTTCCAGGTCGGCCCGGACCAGATCCAGCTCCTCGATGGACTGGAAGGCCAGCGGCAGCGCGAAGCGTTGCAGGGCGGGGATGGTCTGGCCGAGCGCGGCGCTGGAAAGCAGCGCGCCGTCGATCTCACCCCGGCGCATCCGGCCCAGAGCAGTGGCCGCCTGTTCCCCGGCCGGGGCCGCGGACCAGGCGATCTCCACCCGCCCCCCGCTGCGCAGCCGTACCTCCTCGGCCAGCCGCGGCAGCAGATGGGTCCAGGCGGCGGCGTCCGCCGCCTGGTAGACGATGCGCAGCTGCTCGGCCGCCGCTGCCGGCGGGCCGAACAGCCCGAGCAGCAGCGGTAGAAGCAGCCAGCTGCGAAGCCTTGCCGGGCGGCGGGAAGCGGCCAGGGGGCTCACTGGCAGTCCTGCCGCCACAGGCACTCCTGTTGAGCGCAGGCGGCGGCCTGCCCGGTCTCGAAACAGCTGTAATTGCCCTCGGCGTGCTGCACGGCCCGGATCAGCTCGGCCTTTTTCATCCGACTGGGGGCCACCCCCCTTTGCCTGGCGATCTTCCTGATTTGTTCCAGCGTCATGTTGGGATCCTCGCGAATGCTTTCGGTTATGAGTGATAGACCGGCAGGCCGTTGGCCCTGATCAGCCGCTGCCGTTGTTCCAAATGTTCCTGGGCTTCCACGGAGAGGTTGGCCAGGGGCTGGATCAGCAGCCGCTTCAGCCCGATCTGCTCCCCGGTCTCTTCGCAGTAGCCGAAGCTGCCGTCGTCGATGCGCTGCAGGGCCGCGTCGATGCGCGCCAGCGACCGCTGGTTGCGCAGCCGCCTCTGGCAGTCGAGCTCCCGCTCCGTGGCCAGCACTCCCTGGTCGATGGGGTCTGCCGGGTGGGCATGCTCGGCCTGCATGCGGGCCGAACACTCCCGGTAATGGAATTCCAGTTCCCGCTTCTGCTCCAGCAGCAGTTCCCTGAAGTAGGCCAGCTGCCGGGGGTTCATGTACCGTTCGCCCTCCGCAGGGCGGTACGGTTGGCGTTGACTCGCACTCATGGGCTCCTCCCGGGTTGGGGTTGGAGAGATTTTTCCCGGCGATTATTAAGGCTGCATTAAGGAATGATTTATTTTTCGTGGCGCCCGCCGGCGCTGCGATACGGGGTGTCGGGCCGGGCGCCGGGTCGCTCGGCCCCGCAGGGAGCCAGGCAAGGGTTGCGGCGCGCCAATTTGGGGTTGAAATTGGGAGTGAATCGGTTATAAATTGGTTTCAGTAGAAGGCAGTTCTCTCCATGGAAAGCCTTGCGGGCATCTGCCAAGGACAGAATTTCAGGCCCGCAACCCTCATGAAAACCATAGTTTCCAGGGGTTTGCGTATGGATTCGAGATTGATACAGGTACAGCCGGATTTCTACAGGGAAAACCGGCAGGCTGATTGGCTGGATGTGAACGACGAAGCCGAGAAGGTTCAGCATGAATCGGCGATCGAGGCCCTCGGCGAACAGTTTCCGGAATTTCGCAGGGTGATCCGTCCCATGTACCTCCAGGCACTACACGAACTCAGCCCCCAGGCGCGGATACGCGCCTTCATTTCCATTTTCGTCATTCGGGAAATCAAGGGGAAATTACTCCACATGAAGCAGGGGGCGCACTAAGCCCCCATTTTTATTGGCGGCTTTAAATCCCCTCCCTCCTTTGGGGTGCGCCTACCGCAGGTTGCAGGCGTACTCGGCGGGCCGCGAGCGCTCCCCCTTGACCAGGGTTACGTGGCCGGCCACCGGGCGCTGCGACGACTTTTTCATGAGACTGTGGGACTTTCGCCGCACCCTGGGGCTGGGCAGCCTGATGTACTGAGGCTGGCCCCGTCCCCGGAAATCATCTTTTCATAACCGGGGCGCAACGCCGGGATAACAATTCGCTGGCAGACTGGTGGAAATGCCTCGGTTCCAGGCTCGAGTGGCAGGCGCGAAAAATTTCGGAAAGATGGGCCGAAAGGCCGGGGCGCCGCCGGATGGCGGCCGGTTTCAATGCCGCGGGAAGCGGGACAAATCAACCTCTGGAGTTGGCAACGTGGAAAACCTGAACCATTTTGGAATGATGCGATTGACCTACCTGCAGACCAGGAAGCCTCGCCTGCTGCTGTCGATGAAACGCAGCGGGGTGCTGGAGAAGCATCTGCTCAACGCGCAGAAAAGCGCTGCCTGGGAGTGGGAACAGCTGATCTTTGCCGGCATGGAGCAGGAGGCGGCCGACCAGTTTGTGCTCAACGAGTATATCCTCGCCTGAGGCAGGGGCAGCAGGGGAGCTACCAGGTGCAAAAGGGTTTTTTCACCAGGCTCGCATTGAAATAGCGGGGGTCGTCCGAGACCTCCCGGAA
The DNA here is from genome assembly GCF_019704135.1 of Desulfuromonas versatilis. Lineage (NCBI taxonomy): Bacteria > Pseudomonadati > Thermodesulfobacteriota > Desulfuromonadia > Desulfuromonadales > Desulfuromonadaceae > Desulfuromonas > Desulfuromonas versatilis. The sequence goes on along the minus strand of NZ_AP024355.1, from coordinate 4,384,883 downwards.
TACCCAGCTGGGCAGTTCCACCTGGGCGCTTTCCGTTTCCAGCTCGACCTCGGCGAGAACCAGCCCGGCGTTGTCGCCGAAAAACTCATCCACCTCCCAGATACGTCCGCCGTACTCCACGCGGTAGCGGCGCTTTTCGATGAGCGGCCGCAGGCAGAGCCGGTCGAGAAGCTGCGCGGCCTCACCGGCGGGAATGGGGTATTCGAACTCGGCGCGGCTGATCCCCTCGGTCTTTCCCTTGATGGTCAACGTCCCCCGGTCACCGGCCAGGCGCACCCGCACCGTCCGCTCCGGGTCGGTGCACAGGTAGCCCTGGCGGTACAGGGTGCCGTGCGCGCCCTGGCGCCACTGGTCGCCGCTGACCAGGAATTTGCGTTCGATCTCCATGGGCATGGGGGGCCTCCTTGGGGGAAAGGGGCGTAATTTTCCCCAGCTTGGGCCAGGCGGGTCAATGCCAAGCTGGTATAACTATAACTTGATCAGAGTTCCAGGTTGACAGCCGCTTGCCTTCAGGGGAAACAAGAATCGCGGCCGCGACCTGCATTTAGCCAAAAAGGCTTTCAGCATGTTCGAATCCGCCGAACTCGGCCACCAGATCGGGGCCGACAGCTATGAAGCCGAAGTTCCCGCCCTGCGTGAAGCCCTGCTCGAGGCGCAGCTCGAACTGGTGCAGTCCCCGCGCTTTGCCGTGGTTCTCATCATTGCTGGGATGGACGGCGGCGGCAAGGGGGATGTGGTCAATCTGCTCAACGAGTGGATGGACCCCCGGTACATCCAGACCCACGCCCCCGGCCTGCCCTCCGAGATCGACCTGGAGCGCCCCCCCATGTGGCGCTATTGGCGCGAGCTCCCGCCCAAGGGGAAGATCGGCATCTTTTTCGACGCCCTTTACACCGAAGCCATCCGCGACCGGGTCTTCGAGCGGATCGGCAATGCGGAACTGGACCAGGCGATGGAGCGGATCAACCGCTTCGAAAAGATGCTCGTCGACGAGGGGGAACTGGTGCTCAAGGTTTGGCTGCACCTCTCGCGGAAGGGGCAGAAAAAGCGCTTCGAAAAGTTGCAAAAGGACCCCGCCACCCGCTGGCGGGTGACCAAGGCCGATTGGCGCAACCACGAGCATTATCCCGAGTTCCGTCGGGTGGCCGAGCGGGCCTTGCGGCAGACCAGTTCGGCCGAAGCGCCCTGGGGCATCATCGAGGGGAGCGATTTTCGCTATCGCAACCTGAGCCTGGGCAAAACCCTCCTGAGCGCCCTGCAGCAGCGGTTGAATAATCAGGGTGAGGAGGCGTTGCCGGTTACCGTTCCGCCCATTCTGCCCCGGATCGATTCGCTCAACGTGCTGCGCTGTCTGGACTTGACCCAGTCCCTGGGCAAAAAGGAGTACCAGAAACAGCTGGCGCGCTGGCAGGGTAGGCTCAACCGCCTGAGCCGCCGCCGCAAGTTCGGCAAGCTCTCCGTCGTGGTGGTCTTCGAGGGGAACGACGCCGCCGGCAAGGGCGGGAGCATCCGCCGCGTGACCGGGGCCCTCGATGCCCGCCGCTACCGGGTGGTGCCCGTCGCCGCCCCCAGCGACGAGGAGCTGGCCCATCCCTACCTGTGGCGCTTCTGGCGCCAGCTGCCGGGCCGGGGGCGGCTGGTCATCTTTGACCGCTCCTGGTACGGACGGGTGCTGGTGGAGCGGGTCGAGGGGCTATGCGCCGAAGTCGACTGGCTGCGCGCCTACCCGGAAATCAACGATTTCGAGGAACAGCTGGTGCGGCACCACACGGTGGTGGTCAAGTTCTGGCTGGCGATCAGCAAGCAGGAGCAGTACCAGCGCTTCCAGGCCCGCGAGACGACCCCCTTCAAACGCTTCAAGATCACCGACGAGGACTGGCGCAACCGGGAAAAGTGGGAACTCTACGAAGAGGCAATCTGCGACATGGTCGAGCGGACCAGCACCCAGGTCGCCCCCTGGACCCTGGTCGAGGCCAACGACAAGCGGTTCGCCCGGATCAAGGTCCTCAGGACCCTCTGCGAGCGGATCGAGGAGGCGCTGGAGCGGCTGTGACACGGTGACTCCTCCCCGCAGCAAGGGGAGGCCGAAAGGGGCGGCTAATCCTCCTTCTTTTTCTTCCTGTCCTTGCCCTCGACCTTTTTCACATCCTTTTTCGAGAGCTTGTCCGGCTTGCAGAGGTGGTCTTTTTTCTTCGAGACCGCCCCGCACTTCCCGCACTGATAGGCGCCTTCCTTAAGTTTGTTTTCCGATTCACCTTTCAGGCAGCTGCCCATGGTTTTCTCCTTTGCGGCTGTTGCGGTTGCCGCAGAAGTATGCCCGGCAACCAGGCGTTTGGCAAGCCGCCGGTTTTCGGCGCCCGCAAAGGCGGTGAAGCGCTCGGCGAACTGCTGCCGGGCCTGCTGCTGGCGCTGGCGCAGCCCCTCGATGAGCATCCCCATGGCCAGCAGCGTGGCGGGCGGGGCCTGGCCCTGTTCGGCCATCCGCACGCTGAACTCGCGCAGCGCCGCCGCCTGCACCTCCAGGTCCTGGAAGTCGCCGAGGTTGTCCTGCAGCCCCTTGAGCGCCTTGATGAACCGGCCCGCCTCCCCGGCGGGATAGAGATCCTGAAAAAATTCCAGCAGGTAGCGCAGCTTTTTGCAGCTCTTGCGCAGCTCGTGCAGGTTTTCGGCCGGCGAGTCGTCGTCGATGGCCGCCCCCTGCTCGAGGACCCGGCGCAGGCTCTTGCGGAGGCGGCGGTCGGCGACCTCCCCGAGGGGGCGCTGCCCCCCGGGCGGTTCGGCGGCGGCGGGCGCGGTGAGAAACTCCCGCCAGCGCTCCTTGAGCCGGCGGTAGCGCTGCGAATCGAGCACCTCGACCAGGCCGGCCTGTTCGGCCCCCTGCCGCTCCAGCAGGAAGCGGCGCAGCGGCTCCAGGTCGTCGCGCACTTCCGCGGGGAGGCTGTCACGGTAGGCGGGGAACTTGAGGAGGTAGACGTCCATGTCGCGGGGCGGCCCCGTGGCCGCGCCGAGCCAGGCGAATTCCGGGGCGAATTCCTCCCGGGCCGCGGTGGGCAGGGCCCCCTTGAGCCGCCCCAGGGCCGAGCGGATGCGGCGCACCGCGACGCGAAAGTCGTGGAGCTCTTCGGGGTCGCGGCCGGCGCGGGTCCCCGCCTCCCTGGCCTCCAGGGCCTCGAGCAGCCTGCGAAGGATGCCGCGGACCGCCTCGGCCGCGGGCATCTGCGGTGCCAGCCGGGCGCTGTGGGTGTCGGTGCCGGTTTCGGGCATGGTCACGGTGATTGCGGGTTCAGCGCAGGTTGCGGCCGCCGAACCCCTTGGCCTTGCGTTTTTTCAGACGGGTGACGTCCTTGTTGCGGCGCGCCGCCAGTTCGATGAGGAGCTCCTGGCTGCTGCGGGGGTCCTCGTCCGCCTGCGGCCGGCGCTGCTGGTAGCTGCCGTCGGGCTGCATCTCCCAGGCGCTGCGCCGGTCGCCCAGCTGGGTCTCGAGCATGGTATGGATATCCTGGCGCAGCTGGGGGTCCTCCACCGGCGTCACCACCTCCACCCGGGACTCGAGGTTGCGCTTCATGGCGTCGGCCGAGCCGATCAGGTACTCCTCCTGGCCGCCGTTGCGGAAGTAGTAGACCCGGGCATGTTCGAGGAAGCGGCCGACGATGGAGATGACCCTCATGTTCTCCGAGATGCCCTTGAGCCCCGGCCGCACCCGGCAGCTGTCGCGGATGAGCAGGTCGATTTTGACCCCGGCCATGGCCGCCTGGTAGAGGGCGCGCACCACATCGGCGTCCTCCAGGGCGTTCATCTTGAAAATGATGTGTCCCGGGCTCTGCCTGTCGTGCAGCTCGGCTTCGCGGGCGATCTTCTCCAGCAGGGCCTTCTTGAGCACCTTGGGGGCCATCAGCAGGCGCTGGTAGTTGCGCTTGGGGGTGTAGCCGGTGGTCAGGTAATTGAACAGCTCGGTGGCGTCCTGGCCGATCTCCTTGTCGTAGACCAGCAGCCCCAGGTCGCTGTAGATGCGCGAGGTCTCCGGGTGGTAGTTGCCGGTGCCGATGTGCACGTAGCGGCGCAGGCCGTTGTAGTCCTGGCGCACCACCAGGATGATCTTGGCGTGGGTCTTGAGCCCCACCACCCCGTAGGTGACGTGGATGCCCGCCTCCTCGAGGCGGGTGGCCAGGCGGATGTTGGCCGCCTCGTCGAAACGCGCCTTGAGCTCCACCACCACCGCCACCTGCTTGCCGTTCTGCGCCGCCTGGATCAGGTAGTCGAGGATCGGGCTGCGGCTCGAGGTGCGGTAGAGGGTCATCTTGATGCCGCGCACCTTGGGGTCGGTGGCGGCTTCGCGCAGGAACCGCTCCACCGAGGAGGAGAAGGCCTCGTAGGGGTGCTGCAGCAGGATCGCGCCGGCGTCGCGGATGATGTGAAAGATGCTGCGGCTGCTCTGCAGGGCGGGGTGGTCGATGGGGTGGTGGACGCGGTCCTTGAGCTCGGGGATGTTGAGGGCGGCGATTTCGAAAAAGTCGCGGGTGCCGAGGATCCCCTCGACCTCGAAGACGTCCTCCTCCTCGTCCAGGTCCAGCTCGGCGGCCAGCCGCCCGCGCAGCACCGGGTCGGTGCCCGGCAGCACCTCGAGGCGCACGATGGGGGCGAACCTGCGCTCCTGCAGGGTCGATTCGATGAGCGCCAGCAGGTCGTCGGCGTGCTCCTGGGAGCGTTCGGTGTTGGCGTTGCGGGTCACCCGGAAGATCTCGTAGCCGAGCACCTCCATGCCGGGGAAGAGCATGTCGAGGTTGTTGGCCATCACCTGTTCGAGCAGCACGAAGCGGTTTTGCTGGCCGACGCGCAAAAAGCGCGGCGCGCCGGCGCTGATCGGCACCTTGACCCGGGCCAGGGACTGCTCCTGGTCGTTCTCGTAGCGCAGGGTCACCAGCAGGTTGAGCGAGAGGTTGGAGATAAAGGGGAAGGGGTGGGCCGGGTCGATGGACTGGGGGGTGACCAGCGGGTAGATGTTGTCGTAGTAGTCCTTGCGAACCTGTTCGCGGTCCTCGCTGCTCAGCTGGTCGTAGCCGAGGATGACGATCCCCTGCTGCTTGAGGTCCTGGCGCAGCTGGCCGAGGATCTGCTGCTTCTCCTTCTGGTGGCGGCGTACGAAGGTGTAGCACTCGCGGATCTGCTCGGCGGGAGTGCGCCCGTCCACGGTGCGCTCCAGCACCTTGGCGGCCACCTGCTGCTTGAGCCCGCCGATGCGTTTCATGAAAAACTCGTCGAGGTTCGAGCCGGCGATGGCCGCGAATTTCACCCGCTCGAGCAGGGGGGTGCGCTCGTCCAGGGCTTCGTTGAGCACCCGCTGGTTGAACTGCAGCCAGGTCAGCTCGCGGTTCAGGTACAGCTCGGGCGCATCCAGATCGGGCGGAGGCGCCAACAGCTTTTTGCTTTCGGCCGGAGGTTTGCTGCGGGAGGTTTTGGGCACAATGGTTTCGAGCTTCACTGACGAATCCGAGGATGAAGGGGTTGCGGCCGGGATTGGGTCCGTCATTTCATTGTACCCGATTTCTTTGTTTTCGCCGGAATTCACGGCTCGGCTCCTCTGGTGGTGTGTGGTCGGTATCCCATGGTCTCATGGCATTGTTAGGGGCGTGTAAGAGGGTGAAGCGCTAACCAAAAGCTAACCTGCAGGGGGTTGAATGAAAGAATCGGCTGTCGGCCTTCCCGTCTCTGGGCAGCCGGCGAGAATGGGCTATACTGGAAACCACGGGATTAAACAGAAAGGTTGGGAGTTATGGAGAAGAGGGTGCAGGACGAGCTGCGGCGCATCAGGGGGATCGGCGAGGTGCTGGCACAGCGGCTGGTGGAGGCGGGGATCGACAGTCATGCCAAGCTGGCCGAACTCGGCGAAGAGGGGCTCGCCCGGATCCGCGGCGTGCAGCCGAGGATGATCCCTGCGATCCTCGAACAGGCGCGGGGCCTGGCCGCCGAGGAGGAGCAGGCCCCCGAGGAGAAGACGGCGGCGCTGCGCGCGGGCCTGGCGCGGGTCCGGGAGCAGGTGCAGCAACTGGTGGCTCGGGCCCGCGAGCGCCTGGGCGGCAAATTGAAGGGTGACCGGGAAAAGCGCCTGGAAAAACAGGAGCGCAAGCTGCTGAGCGGGCTGGAGCGCTTCGAGGCGCTGTGCGGGGCGCGCCCCAAACAGGCCGCCAAGCGGCTGGCCAAGATCGAGAAACGGCTCGACGGGCTGGAGCAGGCCGGGGCCAGGAGCCTGGCCCGCGGACTGAAAAAGGCCCGCCGCCCCCTCAAGCGGACCCGCGCCTGAGTCCCGGCCGTCCCGCGGCCGGTAATCGAAAAGGAGCCAGAATGTGAGACCCCCCCGCCTCGCGGCCATCGACATAGGCACCAACTCCATCCGCTGCATCATCGTTGAGATCGTGGAAAACGGCGACTTTCGGATTCTCGACGACGAGAAGGCCATGGTAAGGCTCGGCGAAGGGCTGTATGCCTCGGGCGCCATCTCCGGGGGGGCCTGGGAGCGGGCCCGCGAGGCGCTGCTGCGGATGCGCAAGATCATGGACGGGCTGGGGGTGGAGACCATCGAGGCGGTGGCCACCAGCGCGGTGCGCAAGGCTGCCAACGGGGCCGAGTTCCTGGTCGCCATGGAACGCGAGACGGGGATCGGGGTGCGGCTCATCGACGGCGAGGAGGAAGCGGAGCTGGCGGCGCTCAGCGCCTGGCACCATTTCGACATGGCCAATGCCCGCTACCTGCTGGTGGATATCGGCGGCGGCAGCGTCGAGGTGGTGTCGGCGGTCGGCCGGCACATCGAGGAGATCACCTCGCTGGAGCTGGGGGCGGTTTTTCTCACCGAGCATTTCCTGGCCGCGGACCCGATCCCCGACAAGGAACTCTCGCACCTGCGCAAGCACATCCGCCAGCAGCTGCGCGCCGCTCTGGATCCCGCGGACTTTCCGGTGCGCTACCTGATCGGCTCGGGCGGGACGATGACCACCATCGCCGGGATGGTCAAGGCCGGCCGCAAGGAGCGCTACGATTCGGTGCACGGCTACGAGGTGCTGCACTCGGAGATCGTCCACCTGCTGGCGATGCTGGCGCGAAAAACCTGCAAGGAGCGCAGGTCGCTGCCGGGGCTCAGCCCCGAGCGGGCCGACATCATCGTCGCCGGGGTGGCGGTGGTCGATGAGCTGATGCGGCTCTCCGGCACCAACCTGCTCAAGGTCAACGAGCGCGGCATCCGTGAGGGACTGATCCTCAAGAGCCTGCAGAAGCACGGTTATCTCGAGCGCCGCCGCACGGTGCGCGACTGGCGCACCTCGGTGCAGGATTTCGCCCGCAGCTGCCATGTGGACGAAGGCCACGGCGAGCAGGTCGCCAAGCTGGCGCTGCAGCTCTTCGATGCCCTGGCACAGCCCTTCTCCCTGGCCGAGCGCGAGCGCCAGCTGCTCGAGGCGGCCGCCCTGCTCCACGACGTTGGCTACTTCATCAGCTACTCGGCCCATCACAAGCACTCCTACCACCTGATCCGCTACGCCAGCCTGTTCGATTTCTCCCCCCGGGAAAAGGAGCTGATCGCCAACCTGGCCCGCTATCACCGCAAGGCCCTGCCGAAAAAGAAGCACGAGGGGTTCGCCGGGCTGGGCCGCGAGGACCAGGCGCTGGTGAAAAGGCTCGGCGGCATCCTGCGCCTCGCCGACGGCCTGGACCGGCGCCGCAGCGGGGCGGTGAGCGCCCTGCAATGCGAGCTGGCCGACGGGGCCCTGCGGGTCAGGCTCGAGGGCGCCGAGGACCTGTCGGTGGAGCTCTACGGCGGGCAGGTCAAGGGGGATCTGTTCGAGCAGGCCTTCGGCTGCCGCCTGGAACTCACCGCCACCTGAATTAACAAAGCTCTGACAAAAGCATAATATCCCGTCATTACGCTCTGCGCCCTGGCGGCTTTGGCCCTGGGGCTGAATCAGCCGCTGATCCAGGCGGTCAACTATCTCTGCTATCCGCTGCAGTATCCGCGGCGGCCCCCAAGCCTGCGCGCCGCTGAACTCCACCTTTCCCGACTAAAGCTAACCGATTGCGAAATTCTTCGTAACAGGACTTTAACATGGGCCTGGCATGCTTGCCCGCAGAGGATGCGAACCGCGCAGGAGGCCCACCCATGGACATAGTCGCCCTGATTCTTCTGGTTGCCGCCCTGGGCGGAATCGGTTGCCTGAATTACCGTAACGCCTGCCGCACCGCGGCCCGGCTGCAGCAGAGCCTTACCCGTGATTGAGCTGGTCCCTGGCGGATTGCCCAGAGGAGAGCGGCCGATGACGATCACTGCCGAAACCGAACCGGGGCAGGGGGGGCGGGTTCTGATCGTGGAGGATGAGCCGGAGCTGCTCGAGCCCCTCGACTATTCCCTGCGCAAGGCGGGCTTCACGACCTTTTCCGCTGCCGACGGGCTCAATGCCTGCCGTCAGGTCGGCGCCTGCCGGCCGGAGCTGATCCTGCTCGACATCATGCTGCCTGACCTGGACGGCTGGGAGGTGTGCCGGATGATCCGCAGCCACCCCGACGAGCGGGTTGCCTCGATCCCGATCATCATGCTGACCGCCCTGACCGCCACCGACAACAAGCTGAAGGGCCTCGAGCTGGGTGCCGACGCCTACCTGCCCAAGCCCTATTCCATGAAGGAGGTCATCCTGCAGGCGCGCAACCTGGTCGCGCGCAGGCGGCAGCAGACCCGGCTGCTGGACGAGGTGGCGCGGTTGGGCAGCCGCTCGGGCGTCTGGCACGACATCCAGGACATGGTGTTTCACGAGCTGCGCAACCACCTGCTGGTCATCGGCGGTTTTTCCGATGTGCTGAGCCGGGATATCCCCGGGCTCGGCCAGGACCGCTCGCGCAGCCATCTCGAGGCGATCCGCCGCAGTTCCCGCTACCTGGTCAACCTGGCGGAGGAGTTCCTGATGATGCGCAAGGTCGAGAGCGGCTCCCTGGTCCTGCCGCGCCAGCTCGTCGAGTTGGGTGCGCTGGTCGGGGAGGTCGCCAAGCTGTTTGAGCCCGTGGCCGAGGATCGCCGGGTGCAGCTGCAGGTCGGCTGCGAGCCGGCCCGGGGAACGGTCTTGCTCAACGCCGCGGCCCTCAAGGTGGTGCTGGCCAATCTGCTGGGCAACGCCATTCACTACAGCGGGGCCGGCACGACGGTCAGGCTGGGATGTCTTCTCGATGGCGCCGAGAGGCTCTGCCTCGAGGTGCAGGACCAGGGCCCGGGCATCCCCCACGACGAACAGGCGAGGATCTTCGAACGCTACTATCGCGGCCGCGGCCAGCAGGAGACCACCCGGGGGTCCGGGCTCGGCCTGTATATCGCCCGGACCCTGGCCGAAGCCATGGGCGGGCGGGTCGGCCTTTCCAGCGAACCAGGCCTGGGCAGCTGCTTCCGGGTGGTCCTGCCGCTGCCGTCGAGCGCGGGGGCGGGGGTGGTTCCGCAGCGGAGGCTGCAGTGAGCGAGGGGGCGCTGCGGGTCAGTATCGTCTCGGAAACCTGGTTCCCCCAGGTCAACGGCGTCTCCCGGACCCTGGACCGGCTGGCCGGCTACCTGGCCGAGCGCGGCGACCGGGTGCAGCTGTTGATCCCCCGCTACCGGGAGCCGGGGCCGGTGCTGCCCCCGGCCATCGAAAAACGCGAATGGGGGGGGATTCACCTCCCCTTTTATCGGGAGGTGCAGCTGCCCATGGTCCGCCCGCAGAGCGTCCGGGAGGCCTTGGAGGGGTTCAGCCCGCACCTGGTGCACATCGCCACCGAGGGGCCGCTGGGCTGGGCGGCGCTGCGCGCCGCGCGGCAGGCCGGGCTGCCGGCGGTGAGCTCCTTCCACACCAATTTTCCCCAGTACCTGAAGCGTTACCGGGCCGGTTCCCTGGAGCCCGTCGCCTGGCGCTACCTGCGCGGGTTCCACAACGCCACCCGCATGACCTTCTGCCCGACCCCGTCCATCTGCCGAATGCTGGTCGAGCAGGGGTTCGAAGGCGTGCGGCTGTGGAGCCGCGGGGTGGATGGCGAGCGGTTTAACCCCCGCCACCGGGACGAGGGGGTGCGTCGCGGGATGGGGTTCTCCCCCGAGGAGACCGTCATCACTTACGTCGGCCGGCTGGCCGCGGAAAAGAACCTGGAGATGCTCCTCGATGCCTGGTCCGGCCTTCGCCACCAGGGCCACTGCCGACTGCTGATCATCGGCGACGGGCCCCTGCGCGGCGATCTGCAGCGCCGGGCGGGCCCTCGGGTCTGCTTCGCCGGCTACCGCTACGGGGAGGAGCTGGCCCGGCTGTACGCGGCCTCGGATCTGTTCGTGTTTCCTTCGCTGACCGACACCTTCGGCAACGTGCTGCTCGAGGCCATGGCCTCGGGGCTGCCGGCGGTGGGGTTTCGCGCCCCCGGGCCGGTGGATCTGATCAGCGACGGCGAAAACGGCCGCCTGGTCCCCGAGGTGAGCGCCGCGGCGCTGGCCGGGGTACTCGATGAACTGCTGGCCGACCCCGCCGCCCTGACCCGCATGGGCCGCCAGGCGCGCGCCTTTGCCGAGGCCCAGAGCTGGGTCGAGATTCTCGAGGGGCTGCGCGGCGCCTACCGGTCGGTGGCCAGGCCCCTGGGGCGTCCCCAGTGACCCCCGCCATGCTTACCGAGTTGGAGCTGCTGTGCCCCGAATCCCATGTACGCAGCTTCTCCCGTCTGCAGCCTGCCCGGGTCCGCGGACCAGGCCGCCCACGGCTGAGTCTCCGGTTCCAACCGAACGCCCGGACATTTCTCTCATGAAATCCTCACCTCCCCGCAAACCGGGGGTAACAAAAGGCTGTTAAGGTCCCGGCAAAGGTCGAAACGGCCCCCGACAAACCGTCGCCTTATCCCTAAGCGGCCTTCACCCCAGGGAGGTTTTCATGGCAGCCTCGGACACGCTCAAGGTTTTCGCCGCCTACTATTCGCAGCACATTACCCCCCGCGAAGCCCGGCTCATGCAGCGCTTCTGCCAGTTGCGCAGCTCCATCCTGCTCACCCTGCTGTTTCGCACCGCCAGCCGGCTGGGCGACGGCCCGCTCTGGGTGGCCTGCGGGGTGCTGCTGGCGGCTTTCGGCGGCAGCGCCGAACGTCTCGCGGTAGCCGCCGGGCTGCTGGCGGTGGGAAGCTCGGTCGCCCTGTTCATGGCGGTCAAGGACCTCATCGGCCGGCCCCGCCCCTGCGAGGCCTGGCTCGACCTGGCCAGCCTGATGGCCGCACCCGACCGCTTCTCCTTCCCCTCGGGGCATACCATGACGGCCTTCGCCGTGTATGGCGCGTTCGCCACCCTGCTGCCCGGATCGGTCGCTCTTTTCTTGCCCCTGGCGGTGCTGATCGGGCTTTCCCGGGTGTTCCTGGGGCTGCATTACCCCACCGACGTGCTGGTGGGGGCCCTGCTGGGAACCGCCCTGGGCCGTCTCTCCTCCTGGGGGGTGATGGCCCTGGCGCTGTGAGCCCCGCCGGCCGGATGAACATCTAACTTTTTCGTAACCAGGGCCTAAAAATCCGCCTGCAGCCTGAACTCAAGCTGTGAGCTTTAATCCGAAAAGGGCAAAACCCGAGTGATCGGGTGACGCAAAGCCACGGGTCCGCGGACGCGGACAGCCGGGTTGCCGTACAGAGCCAGCCCAGGTGCGACTAATCCAGACGCGTCCGTCTCCGAGGCAGAGATGGGCGCGTTTTTCTTTTGGCGGCGGTCGATTCCGCCGGAAAGTGAGGTTCCAGAGATGATTTCCAACTCGATCGGCAGGAGATTGGCAGCGGGGTTCGCGGCGGTAGTCGCCCTGGTGGCGTTGATGTGCCTGGTGACCCTCTGGGCGACCCGCGGGGTCAAGCAGGCCAACCTGGATGTCTCCCGGGCCCTCGATTCGGCCATCGCCGCCCAGGACCAGTCGGCGCAGTCCGAGGCCCTGATCGGCCTGGTTCGCCAGACCCGCGCCGAGCTCGATCGGGCGGTCGGCGCCTTGCGCGACGCCCTGCTGCAGAACCGGGACGAGGTGGGGCTGTTCGAGGAGGGCAAGCCCGATCCCCTGGCCGCCTTTCTGAATGCCCCCGAAAGCGCCCGGCTGGTCGAGTCCCTGGCGGAGGGCGCGGCAGGGCTGGATAAGCTCGGCAAGGCCAGGCAGGCTCTGCTCGAGGCGGATGAGAAGCTGCGCGGGATGTGGCGGCCGCGCCACGAGGGGCTGGCCAATGGACTCAATGACCTCAAGCGGGCCCAGATCTACTGGGCTCTGAAGGTGGCCAACATGATTTTCATCCAGAGTTCCATCGGCGAACTGCTCGACGAGGAACTGGCCGACACCCCGCTCGCCGAATTCAAGGCCGGTCCCCTCTACCAGCGTTTCGCCCCGGGTTTCGCCCCGCTGGCCGCGGCCGTCGAGCGGGCCGAACCGGTCAATGCCCGGCTCTGGGAGACTTCCTACAAGCTGAATTCCCTCACCTATGAGAGCAAGTGGGAGCAGGTCCGCAAGCTGTACCGCGACGAGGTCCCCTCGGCCATCAAGTCGATGGCCGTCGACCTCGACGGCGTCCTGGCCCTGGAGGAGCAGGCCCTCAGAGCCCAGGAAAAGACCGTGGCCCTGCTCAACGGTCCGCTGAACGAGGTCTACCGGCAGGTGGTGGCTCTGCTCGACGAGATGGAAGGGCAGCTGGAACAACGGGTCCTGCAGCAGGCCTCGGTGGTCGCCGCAGCCTCCGAGGTGCTGCGGGACAAGCGGCAGGGTGTGGAAGATAAGCTGCTGGGGCTGGAGCGGGTCAACCTGGTGCTGACCCTGGTGGTGATCGTCCTGGGGGCCCTGGTGGGCTGGCGGATCACCCGTTCCATCACCGGGCCGCTGGCCCTCACCGTCGGCATGCTGCGCGGCCTCGACGCCGGGGTCCTGGACCAGCGCCTGGAGATGCGCCGCCGGGATGAAATCGGTCAGCTCGCCCGCTGCATGGATGCCTTTGCCGACAACCTGCAGCACGAGGTTATCACCGCCTTCCGGAAGCTGGCGGCAGGGGATTTCACCTTCCGCGCCGGCGGGGTGATCAGCCAGCCGCTGGCCGAGGCCAATGGCGCCCTGTGCGGGCTCATGGAGCAGGTCAAACAATCCGGAAGCCGGATCGCCGCCGGGGCCGAGCAGATCGCCGACGCCAGCCGGATCCTCTCCGAGGGCGCCACGGAGCAGGCCAGCTCCCTGGAGCAGATTTCCAGCTCCATGACCGAAATGGCCGCGCGGACCCGGCAGAACGCTGCGCAGGCGGGGGATGCCAGCCGGTATTCGGCGGCGGCGCGCGAGGCGGTGGCGGCGGGGAGCCGGCAGATGAGCTCCCTGGTCGAGGCCATGGAGGGGGTCAAGCAGTCGAGCAAGGACATCTCCCGGATCATCAAGACCATCGACGACATCGCCTTCCAGACCAACCTGCTGGCCCTCAACGCCGCCGTGGAGGCGGCCCGGGCCGGCAAGCACGGCAAGGGGTTCGCGGTGGTCGCCGAGGAGGTCCGTTCGCTGGCGGGGCGCAGCGCCAAGGCCGCCCGGGAGACCGCCCAGTTGATCGAAGGGGCGGCGGCCCGGGCCGAGGTGGGGGTGGAGCTCGCCGGGCAGACCGCCGGATCGCTCGCCGAGACCAGTTCGCAGATTACCCGGGTATCGGAGTTGATGGCCGGGATCGCGGTCGCCTCCAAGGATCAGGCGGCCGGCATCGCCGAGGTGAGTCAGGGGCTGGAGCAGATCGACCGGGTGACCCAGCAGAACACCGCCAGCGCCGAGCAGAGCGCCGGCGCAGCCGGGGAGCTGGCCGCCCAGGCCCAGCTGCTGCGGCAGATGCTCGACCGCTTCAAGGTGGCGGAGCTGGCCGAGGAAGAGCTGCCCGCTGCCGGCGAAGATGCCGAGCCCAGGCTTCTCGACTGGGGGCTTGCGCTGGATTGAGGGCGCCTGCGCCCGTGCGGACCTGCACCTGCCCCCGTGATCCGGAGTATAATGGCAGGTAAATGGGCAGCGGTTTCGCCGCGGCCGCCAGCGTTCTTGCCCGTCCCTGGGTGGCGGCAATGCGGGGCAGACTGCCAGGGGGGCCGAACGCCGGGAGGGTCGCCATGAAGCGCATGATCGGGCTGGTGTTGCTGTTGGCCGTGCAGGCCGCGTCGGGCTTTGCCGGGGAGCGCGCCTGCCCCGGGCAACCCGCGGTGCTGGTCGCCAGCGAGGACGGCGAGGCGTACGTCGAGATCTGCGCGGCGGCGGAAAAAGCCCTCGCTTTTCTCGGCCGCTACGCTCTGCATCTCAAGCAGCCGGTCACCATCGATATTGTCGAGGAGAAGATCGACAACCACGGCTACCTGGCCTACGGCAGCTACCAGAGCGGCCAGCAGCGCATCCGCCTCATGTCCTATGCGGCCATCCTGGCCAACGCCGAAAACCCGACCATGTACGACGAGCCCTTCGACCGGGTCCATTACGCGGGGGTGGTGGCCCACGAGGTGGCCCATGCGGTGGTCGACCAGCATATCAAGGTAAAGAAGTTCGCCATGGCGCCGCAGGAGTACCTGGCCCATGCCACCCAGCTGGCGGTGCTACCCGAAGCCCGGCGCACCGCCATCATCCAGGCGATGAAGGTCAAGCCCTGGGAGGGAGGGGATTCGGTCAGCCACATCTACATGGCCATGAATCCGGGGAAATTCGCCGTCAAATCCTATCTGCATCTGACCTCGCTGGCCGAGCCGGCCGGCTTCATCCAGATCCTGCTCAACAACAACTGGCTCTACGTGCACGTCCCCAAGGGGTGAGCCACCCCGGCCGGAGACGATTCCGGCGGCAGGCTTTGCCGTGAATCTCTCGGCGGTTATTCGCCCCCCTGCTTGGTCGGAGGGGAATGTTCCACGTCCACCTCGGCGCCGAGCCGGTGCAGGACCTGCAGCACCTGGTCGAGCATATCAGGGGGGCCGCCGCCCATGTTCTCTTCCTCGGCGACCTCCAGCTCGCGGGCGTCGTATTCCCAGCGGCGCAGGATGCGGATCTTCTGATCGCGGGTCAGGGTGTCGTCGGCGAACACATCGTCCGGGCGTCGGAACACGCTGATCGGGTCGAGCAGGGCTTTTTCGACATTCTCGATGTTCATGATCGACTCCTTGGAATTCGTTAAGACCATTATAAACCCTGCCGGCCGCGGGGGAAATCTGCGGCAAAAAAAAATGGCCGGCCCCGGGAGGGGCCGGCCGCGAGAAACGCCGCTGGGCAGCAAATGTGTCATCGGAGGCGGGGGGGTCAGAAGATGACCTGGGCCTGCAGGCGGAAGATGTTGTCGTCGTTGCTGTCCGCCAGATCGTCGCTGACGGCGGTGTAGTCGGCCTGGAGCTTGGCGTTGTGCTTGGCGAAGTAGTAGTTGACGGCGCCCTGCACCTCGGACTTGTCGAATTTTTCGAAGGCGTTGGCGTCGGTGGAGTCGATTTCGGAGTAGCGCAGGGCCACCTCGAGGGTCTTGGGGATGACCTGGTAGCCGGCCTGCACGTAGTAGCCGTCGGCGTCCCAGTCGCTGCCCACCGCGGGCTCGGCGTTCAGCTTGTAGTACTCGGCGCCGAAGGTCGCTCCCAGCCACTTGGCGTGCAGGTTGGCGGTCCACACATCCCATTCGAGCTCGTTGCCGAAGGCGGCGGTGAAGGCGGCAGCGTCGATGCCGTCGATATCCAGGGCCTTGTCGAGCAGGTCGTTGTCGCCGTCGATTTCGCCCATGTCGTCGGCCTTCATGGTCTGCATGGCGTAGGCGGCGCCGATGTTGAGCAGCGGCTTGTCCTCGGGCCAGCCCGCCTCGTCCATCTTGAAGGCGCCGAGGGGATTGACGTCGATGCGCCCGGCCAGCATGTGCTGGTTGTTGGGGTTGCCCTGGTTGGGGCCGTTGCCGTTGAAGACCCCGACCATGTACTCGAGCAGGTGATCCATGACCTCGCCCTCGGCGCTCAGACCGATGTCGCGGCCGAGGTTGAAGGTGTCGTTGGCCAGCGAGCGGTCGATGAACAGCTGGCTGCCCGAGCTGGTCAACTCCTGGCGGCCCTGAGGGGCCTTGGCCTGGCCGACCTGCAGGGCGAAGGCGTCGTGGAACTTGTAGGCGGCGTAGGCGTCTTCGGTCTCGTTGAGGTTCTGCTGGTATTTGTAGGTGAGGTTCTTGCTGAAGACGTTGCCCTGCAGCCAGATCTTCATGCGGCGGATGGTGAAGGAACTTTCGTCCTGGCCCAGATCCTCGTCGAGGAAGGTGTAGCGGGCCTGCAGGCGGCCGCCGATGTGAGCGGTGTAGTTGCCGTCGCGACTCTCCACGGTGATCCCCCGGCCGGGCTTGTAGTAGGCCAGGTCGTTTTTCTCGCTGGCTTCCTTGAGGTCGGCTTCGGTGATGACCCCCTTGTCCTTGAGGATCTCCTCCAGGGTCTTGGCTTCGGCGAAAGCGCCGGTGCCGGCGACGATGGCCGCGAGCAGGGCGGCGGTAAGCATGCGTTTCATGTTCTGAGTCTCCTTTGCATGGTCAATGCGATTACACGATGCGGATGTGGTTCCCGAAACAGGTCAGCTTGAAGTCCTGGGTGCAATATCCCTCCTTTTCATGCGTATTTCCCGGTCACGAAGATCCCCGGGGGAGATCTCGCGCAGATGGCGGTGGTAGTCGACCGGACGGCTGTTGCGCAGCTGCCGGGAGAGGAACAGGGCGCAGCGGTCGAAATTCTCCGAACAGCAGTACTGGCTCAGCCGCTGCCGGTCGGGAGCCTGCTCGCTGGTGGCCGCCAGGCAGGCATGGGGCGCGGCGGCCAGGTAGGGGCATGACTCCTCGGAGGGCGGTGGGGAGTCACCGGGCACAGGGGCGGCAGATCGCGTCATCGGGGTTTCCTCAGAGCCCTTCGCAGAGCTCGCGGCGTTTGGGGGAGAAGCGGATGGCCATGATGCGCACGAACATCAGGGTCAGCACCAGGGCGATGGCGATGAGCATCCGGGTCGGATCGACCTCGCGATACCAGAAGGCGAGCATCTCGGTCAGTACCGCCACCAGCACGGTGTCGATGATGTAGGTGACCTTGACCCGGCCTTCGGTGAAGTAGGTCATGGCCGTGCGGTAGACCTCGACCACCGCGAGAACCGACAGAACGTCCACCAGGATCCAGCGCAGGCTGTGGTGCAGGCCGCCCTCGTCGAAGATGGTGGAAAAGCCGCGCCAGAGGTCGATGAAGGTGTTGGCGGTACCGGCGCAGATGGTGCCGAGCAGGGCCACCAGCAGCAGGCTGAGCAGGGCCTTGATCGACTGTTCGAAGAACTGGGCGGGAAAATCTTTCAGATATTGGCGGGCCAGCATATCTGCTCCTTTCTCTGCAATTGGGTGTGTCAGAGAAAACCCCATTTATGTTAATAAAGTGTCAAAGCAGGGTTAAATTTGTCCATGTCTCCCGGCCCCGTCCGCCGGGGACTAATCAAACCCTAACAATTCGAGATTAAACAGGGAGTCAACGAACAGCTGGAGGGAGGCGCATGGCCAAGGAACCCAAGGAAAACATTCTGATCATCGAGGACGAGGAGGACATCCTGGCGCTGGTGCACTACAACCTGCTCAAGGGCGGCTACCGCGCCGAGTGCGCCATGACCGGCGAGGAAGGAATCCGCAAGGCCCAGACCCTGCAGCCCGACCTGGTCCTGCTCGACCTGATGCTGCCCGGGATCGACGGCCTCGAGGTCTGCCGGCGCCTCAAGGAGGATCCGCGGACCAACCAGACCCCGGTCATCATGCTGACCGCCAAGGGGGAGGAGGGGGACGTGGTCCGCGGCCTGGAGCTGGGAGCCGACGATTACGTGACCAAGCCCTTCAGCCACCAGGTTCTGGCCGCCCGGATCAAGGCGGTGCTGCGGCGCCGCGAGGCGGCCCAGCGCAAGGGGGACACTGCGGCGCCGATCCAGGTTCGCGAGCTTATCATCCACCCGGGGCGCAACGAGGTGTTTGTGGCCGGCGAGAAGGTCGAGCTGACCTTCACCGAGTTCCGGGTGCTGCAGCTGCTGGCCGGGCGCCCGGGATGGGTTTTCACCCGCAACCAGATCGTCGACGCGGTGCGCGGCGAGGGCTATGCGGTGACCGAGCGGGCGGTGGACGTGCAGATCGTCGGGCTGCGCAAGAAGCTCGGCGACTGCGGCAACTACATCGAGACCGTGCGCGGCGTCGGCTACCGGTTCAAGGATTGAGCATGGGGCGACGGCGACTTCTCTGGCAGCTCTTCCCCTCTTACCTGGTCATCGTGGCGATCGCCCTGGGGGCGGTCACCTGGTACGTTTCCGGGGAGCTGCGCCGCTTCCACATCGAGCAGACCCGAAGCGACCTGGAGGCCCGCGCCTGGCTGGTGGAAAAGCAGCTGCACGGCCTTCTGGGGATGGTGCCGGAGGAGGCGGTGGACGCCCTGTGCAAGGAGCTGGGGTGGCGCACCGGCACCCGCATCACCGTGGTGCGCCCGGACGGGCTGGTGCTCGGCGATTCGGTGGAGGAGCCGGCGCGCATGGACAACCACGCCGGGCGCCCGGAGATCGTCGCCGCCCTGCAGGGGGGTGTCGGGGTGTCGACCCGCTACAGCCACACCCTTGAGCAGGACATGATGTACGTGGCGGTGCCGGTGAACGGCCAGGAGCGGATGAGGGGGGTGGTGCGCACGGCCCTGGCCACCACCGCCATCGAAAAGACCCTGCACGGCATCCTGCTGAAGGTTTCCGGCGGCGGGCTGGTGGTGGCCCTGGCGGCGGCGGTCCTGAGCCTGAGCGTCTCGCGGCGCATCAGCCGCCCCCTGGAGGAGATGAAGCGGGGGGCCCAGCGCTTTGCCGGGGGCAATCTGGAAGGGCGTCTGGCGGTGCAAGGCTCCGAGGAGATCGAGGCCCTCGCCGTCGCCCTCAACCAGATGGCCGCCCAGCTCGACGAGCGCATTCGCTCCATGGTGCGCCAGCGCAACGAGCAGGATGCGGTGCTCTCCAGCATGGTCGAGGGGGTGTTGGCGGTGGACGCCGACGAGCGGGTGCTGCGCATCAACCAGGCGGCCGCCCGCCTGCTGGAGGTGCAGGTGGAGCGGGCCAAGGGGCGGCGCATCCAGGAGCTGGTGCGCAAGACCGAGCTGCTCAATTTCGTGGCCCGCACCCTGGAGAGCCGCGAGCCGGTGGAAGGGGACATCGTACTCGGCTCCAGCGAACAGGACCAGTTCCTGCAAGCCCACGGCACGCCGCTGCGCGACCCCCAGGGCCATGACATCGGCGCCCTGGTGGTGCTCAACGACGTCACCCGCCTGCGGCGGCTGGAAAACGTGCGCCGCGACTTCGTGGCCAATGTCTCCCACGAACTCAAGACCCCCATCACCGCCATCAAGGGCTCGGCGGAAACCCTGCTCGACGGGGCCATCGACGATCCCGAGGGGGGGAGGCGTTTCGCCGGGATCATCGCCAAGCAGGCCGACCGGCTCAACGCCATCATCGACGACCTGCTGGCGCTCTCCCGGGTGGAGCAGGGGGTGGAGCAGGAGGGGATCACCCTGCGCCGCGAGCCGGTGCGTCCGGTGCTCGAGGCGGCGATCCAGGCCTGCGCCATGGCCGCCCAGGAGAAGGCCATCTTTCTCGAACTCGGCTGCGCTCCGGACCTGCTCGCGGCGATCAACGCGCCGCTGCTCGAACAGGCGGTGGTCAACCTGCTGACCAATGCCGTCAAATACAGCGACCCGAAGGGCCGGGTGCGGATCGAGGCGGCCCGGCTGCAGGGGCGGGTCATGCTCAAGGTCCAGGACTGGGGCTGCGGCATCGAGAGCGAGCACATCCCCCGGCTTTTCGAACGCTTCTACCGGGTCGACAAGGCCCGCAGCCGCCGGCTCGGCGGCACCGGCCTGGGGCTGGCCATCGTCAAGCACATCGTCCAGGCCCACGGCGGCGAGGTGGTGGTGGCCAGCACCCCGGGCAAGGGGAGCACCTTCACCATCATCCTGCCGGCGGCCTGAGCCCCTCGCTCTTCCTCGCGGAGGGCCGACTAATCCCTTGACAAACCTGCCGGGCTCTGGTTTTTTCAAGGGATTCCTCTAACCCTCCTCGAAACCGCATGCTACCCAGACCCCCCTCCAAGGCCGGCCAGTGGCTCGGCGTCGCCAAATTCATCCTGCTGGTGCTGGCGCTGGCCTGGCTGGTCCTGCAGGGGGCCGGAGCCCAGGGCTACCACTGGCAGTGGTACCGGATTCCCCGCTATCTGTTCAGCTTCTCCGAGGCTGGTTTTGTCCCCGGCCCCCTGCTGCAGGGGGTTGTCGTCACCCTGCGCATCGTCGGCGCCAGCCTGGTCGTAGCCCTGGCGGTGGGGCTGCTGGTGGCCCTGATGCGCCTCTCCGGGTCGCTGGTGGCCCCGGCCCTGGCGCGGCTTTACCTCGAGCTGGTGCGCAACACCCCGCTGCTGATCCAGATTTTCTTCATCTATTTCGTGCTGGCGCCGATGCTGGGGATCGGCCGCTTCGCCTCGGCGGTGCTGGCCCTGGGACTGTTCGAGGGGGCCTACGCCTCGGAGATCATCCGCGCCGGCATCGTCTCGGTCCCCCGCGGCCAGTGGGAGGCGGCCTACAGCTCGGGGTTGGGGCTCTGGGCCACCTACCGGCGGGTGGTGCTCCCCCAGGCGGTGCGCCGGGTGGTGCCGCCGCTGACCAGCCAGGCCGTCTCCCTGGTCAAGGACTCGGCCCTGGTCAGCACCATCGCCATCTACGATCTGACCATGCAGGGCCAGGTGATCGTCGCCGAGACCTTTTTGACTTTCGAGACCTGGTTCACAGTGGCGGCCATCTACCTGGTGATCACGGTGAGTCTTTCGGCGGTGGTGAAATTCCTCGAGGGGCGCCTGGCGATACCGGGATGAGGCGGAGGCCCTGAAAGAGCGAGCCTTGGTTTTTCTTGGTATTGTTATGCCTGAAGGTTTGATTGGAAAGGCTGGTTGTTCACCACGAAGGACACGAAGAGCACGAAGAACACCAGAATAAGGGTTTTTACTTCGTGTCCTTCGTGCGCTTCGTGGTGAATGGAAGTTTTTATCGAAATTATCAGTTTGGTAATTTCCTTTTTTTCATGAAAAAGGAGGCCCCATGCGATCTTTTTCCCGCATTCTGCTCTGCCTGACCCTGCTGGTCGCCCTGACGCTCCCCGCCGCGGCCGCCGACCTGCGCCAGGAGCTGGTGAAGCAGAGCACCCTCGAGCAGGTACTGCAGCGCGGGGTGCTGCGGGTCGGCATGTCGACCTTCGTCCCCTGGGCGATGAAGGACAAAAGCGGCGAGCTGATCGGCTTCGAGATCGACGTGGCGAGCCGCCTGGCCCAGGACCTGGGGGTCAAGGTGGAGTTCGTCCCCACCAAGTGGTCGGGGATCATCCCGGCGCTCTTGACCGGCAAGTTCGACGTGATCATCGGCGGCATGGGGATTTTGCCCGAGCGCAACCTCAAGGTCAATTTCACCATCCCCTACGATCATTCGGGGATGTCGCTGGTGGCCAGCAAAAAACTCGCCGCGGGCTTCTCGGCCCTGGCGGATTTCAACCGCGAGGACGTGGTGGTGGTGGCGCGCATCGGCACCACCGGGGTGAAGGCGGTGCAGAAGTACCTCCCCAGGGCGACCCTGCGCCAGTTCGATGACGAAGCCCAGGCGGTCCAGGAACTGCTCAACGGCCGCGCCCACGCCTTCGTCACCTCCAAGCCCAAGCCGACCTTTCTGGCCCTGCAACACCCCGACCGGCTGTTTCTGCCGTTGCCGGACACCTTCACCCGCGAGCCGATCGGCTTTGCCCTGCGCAAGGGGGACGTGGACACCCTGAACTTCTTCGACAACTGGATCCGCGTGGTGGAAGACGAGGGGTGGCTGCAGGAGCGGCGCGACTACTGGTTCGGCAGCCAACAGTGGGAAAGCCGCGTCAAGTAGCCGCCGATGGAATTCCCCCCCACTGACCGAAGGCGTCCGAGCCTTTTCGACCTGGTGCTGCTGCTCCTGCTGGCGAGCCTGCTCTGGCTGGCGGTGCGCGCCGGCAGCGACTTCAGCTACCGCTGGGACTGGGGGGCGATCCCCCAGTTTCTGTTTCGCTACGACCCTCAGCAGGAGCGCTGGGTCGCCAACCTGCTGGTCGAGGGGCTGCTGACCACGGTTCGCCTCAGCCTCTGGAGCACCCTGCTGGCGACCCTGTTCGGCACCCTGATAGGGCTTTCCCGGGTCAGCCCCAGCCTGTTCAAGCGTCTGGTCGGGCAGAGCTACGTCGGGATGGCCCGCAATCTGCCGCCGCTGGTGCTGATCTTTATCTTCTATTATTTCGTCAGCGGCCAGCTGATGCCCCTGCTGGGGGTGGATTCCCTGGTCCACTCCCTCTCGCCGGCGGCCGAGGCCTGGCTGGGGTTCTTCTTCGCGCCGCCGGCGCTGCTCCCCGAATTCCTCTCGGCGCTGGTCACCCTGGCCATTTTCGAGGGGGCCTATATCGCCGAGATCGTCCGCGCCGGCATCCAGTCGCTGGAGCGGGGGCAGTGGGAGGGGGCCGCGGCCCTGGGCCTGAGCCGCCGCCAGCAGCTGCGTCACGTCATCCTGCCCCAGGCGCTGCCGCGTATCCTGCCGGCGCTGGCCGGGCAGTTCATCTCCACCATCAAGGACTCGGCCATCGTCTCGGTGATCTCCATCCAGGAGTTGACCTTCCAGGGGATGGAGCTGATGGCCTCGACCTACCTCACCCTGGAAATCTGGATCACCGTCACCCTGCTCTATTTTGCTCTCACCTTCGCCTGCTCCCTGGCGGTGCGTCGCTTCGAGCTGCGCATGCAGCGCCGCTGGAGCGGGTCGCTCTAGTGGACTGTGCGGCCAATCCTGTCCTTTAATTCCGGCCCTTTTGACCGCTGTCTGCGTTGTGCCTCCTTGATTTAGCGCACGGCTAGATCTGTGTCGGCAGCGCCTTGACAGCGATCAAAATGACTCGGAATTAACTGACACGATTAACCAAACAGTACACTAGTCGGACTGAACGGGCCGGATTTGCCGCAGGCTCCTGGAAACCCCACCGTCTCTCGGCCCCTTGTTTATCAGCAGAGATCTTTTCGACAAATCACAGCAGCACCAGGAAAGCAACCGCGGTGAGGGCCATCAGCACCTGGTGCAGGCGGATGCTGATGCGCCCGAGGGCATAGCTGTGGGCGAGCTGCCCCAGCAGCCGGAAGGAGAACCCCGCACCGAGCAGGGTCAGCAGGGGGAGCAGGTATTGCAGGGTGCCCAGCTCCAGCCTCAGCAGCTCGCGCGGCAGCCAGGGGCCCAGCCCCAGGGTGTCGGCGGCCAGCCGCAGCAGTTCCGGGCCCTGGCTGACGAAGTGGCGGAAATAGAGGTTGAACATGCCGGTCAGGGCCAGCGGCAGGTAGGCGTAGCCGAGGATGGCGAAGCCGGCCTGCCAGCGGCGGGCCCGGGTGCCGGAGGAGGCCAGAAAGACCGCCGCGACGAACCCCAGGGTGATGCCGAGAAACCCCAGCGCCTGATGCCAACCCCAGGGACCTCCGCCGGAGGGTCCGGCGAGCCGGGAGGCCAGGACCAGGCCGACCAGGGTGGCGGCGAAGGCCGCACCGGGCAGGGTGCGTCTGGTTCCCTGCAGCACTCCCAGGGCCGGGTCGCGCAGGTCGAGGCGCACCGCGTGGTGGGGGCAGTTCTTGACGCAGGAGAAGCAGAGGATGCAGTCATCGCTGCTGTTGACCGCGGTGGGGTGAAGCCCCATCGGGCATTTCTTCTCCTTGATGCAGTCGCTGATCTTGCACCGGTTGGTGCAGACATTGCCGTTGCTGTGCATCTCGACCAGGGAGATGCGCGCGAAGGAGGCGATCATCCTGCCCAGCGGGCAGAGGTATTTGCACCAGACCCGCGGGCCGAACAGTTGGTGGGTCAGCACGGTGCCGGCCAGCAGGGCCGCCAGCAGCAATCCGGTGGCCCGTGCCTGGTGGAACATCTGCGTGGCCTGCTCGGCGAGCAGAACGGCGATGAACCCGGCCATCGCCAGCCAGCCGCCGGAGCGCCGCAGCCAGCGGGGCGGGTCCCAATAGCGGCGGCGCCAGCCGCTGAGGGATTCGCTGAGCGCTTCGACGGGGCAGTAGCTGCACCAGCTGCGTGCCCCCAGCGCCACCGACAGGATCAGCACCGGCCACCAGAGGCTCCACACCAGCAGATTGGCCAGGTTCGGCTGGGCGGGGCCGGCCAGGCAGTGCCAGAGCGCCAGCAGGAAAGTGGGCACCGAGAGGTAGCGCAGCAACCCAGGGAACAGGGGGCTGCGGGCCAGTCGGTCGGCGGCGGGCAGGCGCAGCAGGTTGTGCTTGCCGCTCCCCGTGCGCCCCACCCCCTGCAGGAAGATCTGTTCGGCCTGGATCTCCGGCCCGGTGCACACCGCCACCGCCCGGTCCATGACCTGCTGCAGTTCCGTGCCGTTGAGCGGCCAGTCGTAGTCCACCAGCAGGTTGAGGGCGTCCTGGGAGATGCGGCCGATCTGCTTGTGGTGCTTTTTGTTGAGGGGCCCGAGCAGCTGCCGGGCGATGACCGGGATGTCCTTCTTGCGCTCCCTGAGCGGCTTGAGCCGCACCGTCGTCTCGGCCAGCCGGGCGCAGAGTTCGGGGTCGAAATGCCCCAGCCCGGCCAGGGTCGGCAGATCCTCGTCGCTGGTGGCGAGCATGCGCACCCGGCTGTGCCGGGCGGTGGTCTCGCCACGGCGGGTGAAGCTGCCCGTAGCGAGGTAGGCGAGCAGCAGTTTCTGCACCCCGGGGGCCAGGTGGCCGACGTTTCTCAGGATCAGGTCTCCGCCGTCGGCCAGCTCGAGATAGCCGCGGCGGGTGCCGCGGGCGTAGATCGCGCTGTCGGGCTGGTGGCCGAAGAGGGCCGACTCCTGGGCGATCTGCAGCTCCAGGGAGGGTTTGGCGGCCGAGCGTTCGCGCCCCTGCTCCCGCAGTACCGGCGGCGGGTCGGCGCAGTCGAGGTAGAGAACCGGCCGCCCCGCCTCGCCGCTGTGAAAGTGCACCAGGCGTGCCGCCAGGTCCTTCCAGGTGCCGATCTCTCCGAGAATCAGCAGGTGCGAAGGGCTTTCGGCCAGTTCCCCCAGGTCACGGTTGAGCTGCTGCGCCCAGGGAGAAGTGCCGGGAAAGGCCTCGAACTCGGGCAGCAGCTGCCAGCCGACCAGGTTGCTGAGGATCTCCCGGTTCTCCCGTTCGTCCTGGTGGTGGCGCACGGCCCAGTTCCCGAGCTGGCGGGCCAGCTGGCGGCAGAGGTTGGCATAGAGTTCGGGGCACAGGGGGAGCAGGGCCGCGAAATCCTCTGCAGGCAATTCGGCGGCCTGGAGTTGGGTTTCACTGCGCACGTCGGCGGTGCGCAGCTCGCCGGTTAGCAGGGCCCGCTCGCCGAACATCTCGCCGGCGCCGAGGGTCGCCAGGGTGTGGCGGAGCCCCCCGGGATCGGTGAGTTCCACCCGGACCGTGCCGGAGAGAATGAAGTAGATGGCGTGGGTCGGCTCGCCCTGGCGCAGGATGGTCTGCCCGGCGGCGAAGCAGCGCCGGTTCAAGCGTTGAGCGAGCAGCTCCAGGGCCTCGGGCGAAAGCCCGGCGAACAGGCGGATCTGGTGCAAAGAGTCCATGGGGACCATGGTCGGGACAGTCTCCGGGGTTATCCGTTGCGCAACGCGGTTGCCCCACCCCGGGGCGGGGCCGAGCCGGTGCGGCATTGTCGTGGTTCAGTCACCACCCTGAAAGCCTGACGCAAGATAGGTGCCCAGCCGCCGCCGGGCGGGACAAAGTCGGGGATTAACCTGGCCGGGGCGGGGGCGAGTGTCGAAACGCCCGGAGGAATGGGTCAAAATGCGCAGATTTGCGGAATTTGGAAACTTCGCGGGGAGACAATCGGTGGTTGGGGGGAATCGGACGGGAAGGGGCGCTCAGCCTTTTGGCGGGTGGCTTTCCCCCGGCGCCCCGGGGCTGCGGCGCTGGTTGACGACGGCACGATTGATGGCCGCCCACTGCAGATAGACGCACGGGTAGTCGGGGCAATCATCTTCCCGCTCCATCAGGCACAACCCCCTGGCCCTGGCCTGGGTACATTTCATGAAATCCCTCCTTGGAAAATCTTTATTTAAAGGATATCATTTTGAGTCCAGAAATCCACCTTCGCCGCGAAGGACAGGGGTTTTTAATGGCCCCGAGGCCGGGCGCTAACACAAACCTAACAATCGCCGGTTAGGATTCGGTTCGCCAGCGGCCGGTCCCCGGTTCGCAGGCGCGAGCAAGTCGATGATTTCATAAGCTTCTTACGGTTGGCTAACGCGATGCTAACAGTTGCGGAAGATACTCCGCTGCATTGAATGCCAAGCACCCGGGGCGGCCGCGGCGATTTTCGCGGGGCCCCGGCCCAACCGGAGAAAAAGGAGATAAGCAGATGTCCAGCAAGATTTTCCAGATGGTGAAACGGATGGCGGCCGCCGCCTCTTTTGCGGCCCTGGTCACGGCCGTTGCCGTCCCCGGCGCCGGCGCCTCCCCGATCGAGGTCGACAAGGGCCTGCCCGGGTACGCCAAGACCCAGGGCGTGGCCGGCAACCTCAACAGCATCGGTTCCGACACCCTGAACAACCTGATGACCTTCTGGGCCGAGGGCTTCCGCAAGGCCTACCCCAACGTCAACATCCAGATCGAAGGCAAGGGCTCGAGCACCGCTCCCCCCGCGCTGATCGAGGGAACCGCCCAGATCGGTCCCATGTCCCGCCCCATGAAACAGAGCGAGATCGAGGCCTTCGAGAAGAAGTACGGCTTCAAGCCCACCGCCATCGGCGTGGCTCTCGACTCGCTGGCGGTGTTCGTCAACAAGGACAACCCCATCGAGTCCCTCTCCCTGACCCAGGTCGACGCCATCTTCTCCAAGACCCGCAAGGGCGGCGCCGTCGAAGACATCGTCACCTGGGGCCAGGTCGGCCTGAACGGGGAGTGGGCCGGCAAGCCGATCAGCCTCTATGGCCGCAACAGCGCCTCGGGGACCTACGGCTTCTTCAAGGAGCACGCTCTGTCCAAGGGCGACTACAAAGACATCGTCAAGGAGCAGCCCGGCTCCGCCTCG
The DNA here is from genome assembly GCF_019704135.1 of Desulfuromonas versatilis. Classification (NCBI taxonomy): domain Bacteria; kingdom Pseudomonadati; phylum Thermodesulfobacteriota; class Desulfuromonadia; order Desulfuromonadales; family Desulfuromonadaceae; genus Desulfuromonas; species Desulfuromonas versatilis. Next base: position 4,357,792 of record NZ_AP024355.1, on the reverse strand, counting down.
GTAGTGCTCTCGGTGACCGAGGACAAGGCCGGCATCGGCTACTCGGGCATCGGCTACAAGACCTCCGGGGTCAAGGCCATCGCCCTCTCCAAGAAAGATGGCGAGCAGGCCTACGAGCCGACCTACGAGAGCGTTCTCGAGGGCAAGTACCCCCTGGGCCGGATGCTCTTCCTCTACGTGGCCAAGAAGCCCAACGAGCCGCTGCCCAAGATGGTCGAGGAGTTCCTCAAGTACGTCCTCTCCAAGGAAGGCCAGGAGATCGTGGTCAAGGACGGCTACCTGCCGCTGCCGGCCAAAATCGCCGAAAAGCAGCTGGCCAGCGTCAAGTAAGCAAGCGGCGCCTCGCCTCCCCGAGGAGGATGGAGCCTAGCCGAGTCGACCGGGTTCTGCCCGCTGGAGTGATCCAGCGGGCAGAGCCTTGTTGTGTGTAATAAAGCCTAAGGCGGAATTAATTGCATGGACCAGAAAGTTCTCAGACGAGTCAAGCTGCGCGACCGGATCGCCCGCTGGATCATCACCCTCGGCGGCCTGGCGATCATCTTCAGCGTCATTTTCATCCTGGTGCTGATCGGGGAGGTCGCTCTGCCCCTGTTCCAGGCGCCCAAGGCGCAGGTCTACGCCAAGTTCAGCCCGCAAACCGGGGTGGACCGGGAGAATGTCCTGGCCACCGGAGTGGATGAGTATCTCGAGACCACCTTCCTGTTCGACCGCCAGGGGGTCTTTCGCTTCTTCGAATCCACCGAGGGGAGCCTGGTCGAAGAGATCGCGGTGACCCCGCCGGGTGCGGCCGATGCGCATCCGACCATGGTCCGCAACCAGGGGGGGCTGAGTTTCGGGGTGCTCTGGAGTGACGGCAGCCTGAGCGTGGAGAAGGTGACCCTGGCGCCGCTGTTCGATGCGCAGGGCAACCGCAGCTTCCGTCGCGAGGTGGAGCGCACTGCGGTTTTTGCGCCCCCCGCCACCGGAGTGCCGGCCAGCAGCCTGGCGCGGGTGGCCCACGACGGCGAAGGGCAGACGCGGATCGACCTGTTTGCCGACGGGCGGCTCGAAGTCACCCAGCGGCGCATCGAGTCGGACATCTTCGGCAACCAGTCCGAGGAACTCAGCACCTTCGAGCTGCCCGAGGCGGCCGAGGCGGAGGTTCTCTGCCTGGCCCTCGACCATGCCGGTAAAAACCTCTACGCCGGTACCGCCAGCGGCGCCCTGCTGCGCTGGGACCTGAGTGAGGCGGGCAGCCCCGAGCTGCTCGAGAAGATCCAGGCCTTCGACGACGGCCGGCGGATCACCGCGCTGACCCTGGTGCTGGGGGACATCTCCCTGGCGGTGGGCGACAGCAAGGGGGAGGTCACCACCTGGTTCCCGGTGCGTCACCCGGAGAACCCCGCCGTGAAGCACCTGCAGCTGATCCACCAGCTCACCAGCCACGGCAGTCCCATCGTCTCCCTGCTCCCCTCCCAGCGGGACAAGTCGGTCCTGAGTCTCGACAGCGACGGGGTCATTCATCTCGACCACATGACCAGCGAGCGTCACCTGCTGACCCTCGACAGCCTCGCGCCGGTGCGCCATGTGGACCTGGCCATCCGCGGCAACGCCATCGCCGCTTTCGACGCCCAGGGCCAGTCCCTGCTCTGGAAAATCGACAATCCCCACCCGGAAATCAGCGTGCAGACCCTCTTCGGCAAGGTCTGGTACGAAAGCTACGACGAGCCGGCCTACGCCTGGCAGTCATCCTCGGCGAGCGATGATTTCGAACCCAAGCTCAGCCTCACCCCGCTGATCTTCGGCACCCTCAAGGGGACCTTCTACGCCATGGTCTTCGCCATCCCCCTGGCCCTGCTCGGCGCCATCTACACCAGCCAGTTCGGCAGCAGCCGCTTCCGCCAGTGGGTCAAGCCGGCGGTGGAGGTGATGGCGGCGATCCCCTCGGTGGTCATCGGCTTTCTGGCGGCGCTGTGGTTCGCGCCGCTGCTGGAGAGGTCGCTGACCTCGCTGTTCCTGAGCCTGATCTTCGTACCGACCGCCTTCGTGCTGGCCATCCTGCTCTGGCAGGGGCTGCGCCGCTACGAACCGCTGCGCAAGGTCGAGCGGGGCTATGAATTTCTCGCCGTCATCCCGGTGCTGCTGCTGGCGCTGGCCGCCGCTTTCGTGCTCGGCCCGCTGTTCGAAAACCTGCTGTTCGGCGGCGACTTCAAGCTCTGGCTGTTCAACGAGATGGGCACCCGCTACGATCCGCGCAACAACATCGTCATCGCCTTCGCCCTGGGCTTCGCGGTGATCCCGATCATCTTCACCATCGCCGAGGACTCGTTGTCCAACGTGCCGCCGAGCCTGCGGGCGGCCTCGCTGGCCCTGGGGGCGAGCCGCTGGCAGACCGTCTGGCGGGTGATGCTCCCCTCGGCGAGCCCGGGGATCTTCGCCGGGATCATGATCGGCTTCGGCCGCGCCGTGGGTGAAACCATGATCGTGCTGATGGCCACGGGCAACACGCCGATCATGGACTGGAGCATCTTCAACGGCATGCGCCCGCTCTCCTCCAACATCGCGGTGGAAATCCCCGAAGCCCCGGTGGGCGAAACCCTCTACCGGCTGCTGTTCTTCTCGGCGGTGATCCTGTTTCTGCTCACCTTCGTGCTCAACACGGTGGCCGAGGTGGTGCGGCAGCGGCTGCGCAAGAAGTACGGACGGTTTTAGCTGCCGTGAGGCGTGAGGTGTGAGGAGTGAGGCGAGAAAAACCCCCTGACTCCTGGCTTCTGAATTCTGGATTCTGGATATAAACCATGAAAAAGTTTTTCCGAGAAGGTGAACCATTCGTCTGGGCAACCGGAGCGGCGCTGGCGCTGACCCTGCTGATCGCCCTGGCCCTGGTGGTGGTGGTCATGGTCAACGGCCTGGGGGTCTTCTGGCCCTCAAACGTAGCGCTTCTGGAGCTGCGCGACGGCGGCCGGGTCGCCGGCGAGATCCTGCAGCGCGAGCCCCTGCCTTCGGGCGAGGGGGAGCGGCTGCAGCTCAAGACCGGCAATCGCGATCTCTACGGGCTCGATTTTCGCTGGCTGGACGAGGCGAAGATCGCCCAGCAGAGCTATCCCGAGGAGTTGATCGCCCTGGAGCGCGAGGAGTACGGCAACTTCTACGGGCTGCTGCAGCGGGTGGAGGTTCCCGAAGCCGCCGCCGGGGGAGCGCCCCTGGCGCAGCTGAACCGGGCCCTCGAGGTGGTGGCGCAGAAGCATGCGCTGGTTGCCGATTACAATCACCGCGTCGCCGGCCTGAGCCGGGAGATGGAACGGCTGCGTCTCGAGCTGCTGAAGCTCGAATACCGGGGCGTTGCCGCGGAGAGCCCCGAGGTGACCCGGGTCAAGCGCCAGCGAACCATCGTCCGCCAGGATTTCGATCAGCTGGTGGCCCTGCAGGGCGAGGCGGTCAAGGACATGGAGCGCTACAAGGCGCTGTTTACCGATGTCGCGGGGACCGAGAAGCTGATCCCCCTGTCCCACATCGTGCGCCTGTACCAGCCCAACCAGATGGGCTGGGGCGAGAAGAGCCTGTTCTACCTGAGCAAGCTCAAGGAACTGATCCTCGGCGAGCCCCGCGAGGCCAATACCGAGGGGGGGCTGTACCCGGCGATCTTCGGCACCGTCATGCTGATCTTCCTGATGAGCCTGGTATCCTTCCCTCTGGGGGTGATCGCCGCGGTCTACCTGCGCGAGTACGCCAAAGACGGGCCGGTGGTGCGCATCGTGCGCATCGCCGTCAACAACCTGGCCGGCATCCCCTCCATCGTTTACGGGATTTTCGGCCTCGGGTTCTTCGTCTACGGCATCGGCGCCACCATCGACCAGCTGTTTTTCCCCGAGCGCCTGCCCAGCCCCACCTTCGGCACCGGGGGCATTCTCTGGGCCAGCCTGACCCTGGCGCTGCTCACCGTGCCGGTGGTGATCGTCGCCACCGAGGAGGCCCTGGGAGCGATCCCCGCCGGGGTCCGCGAGGGGTCGCTGGCGCTGGGGGCGACCAAGTTCCAGACCCTGTGCCGTACGCTGCTGCCGATGGCCTCGCCGGGGATCATGACCGGCCTGATCCTGGCCATGGCCCGCGCCGCCGGGGAGGTGGCCCCGCTGATGATCACCGGGGTCGTCAAGCTGGCGCCGGCGCTGCCGCTGGACGGGACTTTCCCCTTTCTGCACCTGGACCGCAAGTTCATGCACCTGGGTTTTCACATCTACGACATCGGCTTCCAGTCGCCCAACGTCGAAGCCGCCAAGCCCATGGTGTTCGTGACCACGCTGCTGCTGGTGCTGATCGTGCTGGTGATGAGCAGCGTCGCCATCACCCTGCGCAACCGGATGAAAAAGCGCTTCACCTACGGGACGTTTTAAGACCGAATCCAGAATTCAGAATCCAGGAGTCAGAAAAGCCAACCGGTTTCTTCTGAATTCTGGATTCTGTCTCCTGAATTCTTTTTATCTGCAGAGGTACCCAAGTGGATCAACTCAGCCAAGACAACATCGCCGCGACCCTGGAAACACCGGTCATCGAGGCCGAAAAGCTCAATTTCTTCTACGGCAATGCCCAGGCGTTGTACAATATCAGCCTGGCCTTCCCCCGGCGCAAGGTGACCGCCCTGATCGGCCCTTCGGGGTGCGGCAAGTCGACCTTCCTGCGCTGCCTCAACCGGATGAACGACCTGGTGGACGGCACCCGGGTGGAGGGGAGCATCAAGATCAACGGCGCGGACATCTACTCCTCGTCGATGGACGTCATCGAGCTGCGCCGCCGGGTCGGGATGGTGTTCCAGAAATCCAACCCGTTTCCCAAGTCGATCTACGAGAACGTCATCTACGGGCTGCGCATCGCCGGGGTCAACAACAAGGCGGTGCTCGACGAGGCGGTTGAGAAAAGCCTCAAGGGGGCGGCTCTCTGGGACGAGGTCAAGGACCGGCTGACCCAGAGCGCCCTGGGGCTTTCGGGGGGGCAGCAGCAGCGGCTCTGCATCGCCCGGGCCATTGCCGTCAACCCCGAGGTGATTCTCATGGACGAGCCCTGCAGCGCCCTCGACCCCAAGTCCACCGCCAGGGTCGAGGACCTGATCGGCGAGCTGCGCCAGGACTACACCATCATCATCGTCACCCACAACATGCAGCAGGCCGCCCGGGTTTCCGACTACACCGCGTTTCTCTACGAAGGGCTGCTGGTCGAGTACGGGTTGACCAAGAAGATATTCATGAAGCCGAAAAACAAGCAGACCGAAGACTATATCACCGGCCGGTTCGGTTAAGGGGGCTCAGGTATGACGCAATTGATGCAGAAAGAACTCGACAGGCTGAAAAAACAGCTACTGACCCTCAGCGCCGTGGTCGAGGAGGGGGTCCAGCAGGCCACCCGCGCCCTGGAGAAGAACGACGTGCCGCTGGCCCAGAAGGTCATCAGCACCGACGAGAAGATCAATCAGATGGAGGTCGAGCTCGAGGAAGAGTGCCTCAAGGTGCTCGCCCTGCACCAGCCGGTGGCCATCGACCTGCGCTACATCATCGCGGTGATGAAGATCAACAACGACCTGGAGCGCATCGGGGATCTGGCCAGCAACATCGCCGAGCGGTCCGTCGCCCTGGCCGCCGGGCCCCGCATTGCGGCCCCCTTCGACTACCTGGGGATGGCCGGCAAGGCCCAGGCCATGCTCAAGGGGAGCCTCGACTGCCTGGTGCAGATGGATACCCGGCTGGCCCACAAGGTGCTGGAGCTCGACGACGAGATCGACCAGCAGCACAAGGACAACTTCAGCCTGATCAAGCAGGAGATCCTCGCCCATCCCGAGAACCTCGAGCCGCTCAGCCAGTACCTCACGGTCTCCCGGCACCTGGAGCGGATCGCCGACCTGGCCACCAACATCGCCGAGGACGTCTACTACATGATCGAGGGTGAGATCGTGCGCCACGTGAAAAGCTGGGGGAAGTAGCCGGGCATTTGTTTTCTTGACAGCTCCTAATGCTTGGGCTCAAAATGCCCGGCAAGGCCTTTCCCAGAGCGAGGAGCTGTCATGAGGATACCCATTTACCAGGTCGATGCCTTTGCCGCCGAGGTCTTCGGCGGCAACCCCGCCGCGGTCTGCCCGCTGGTCAGCTGGCCCGAGGACCAGCTGCTGCAGGCCATCGCGGCCGAGAACAACCTTGCCGAGACGGCCTTTCTGGTCTCCCGCGGCGAACAGTACGAGCTGCGCTGGTTTACCCCGAAGGTCGAGATCGATCTCTGCGGACACGCCACCCTCGCCGCCGCCTACGTGGTGTTCCACTACCTCAATATCCACCTCCCCGAAGTGCGCTTCTCCACCCGCAGCGGGCCCCTCGTAGTGCGCCGCGAGGGGGCGTTGCTGGCCATGGATTTCCCCGCGCGCCCCGCGGTCCCCTGCAGCGTCCCCGATGGGCTGGTCCAGGGGCTGGGCGCGGCGCCCCTCGCCCTGTTCAAGGCCCGGGATTACCTGGCGGTCTTCGCCAGCGAAGCCCAGGTCCGCGAGCTGAGCCCCGACTTCAGGACCCTGGCGCGCCTCGACTGCCTGGGGGTCATCGCCAGCGCTCCGGGGGAGAGCGCCGATTTCGTGTCCCGCTTTTTCGCCCCGGCCATCGGCATAGACGAAGACCCCGTGACCGGCAGCGCCCATTGCACCCTGATCCCCTATTGGGCGGACCGCTTGGGGAAAAAGGCGCTGCAGGCGCTGCAGGTATCGGAGCGGGGAGGGACCCTGTTCTGCGAGGATCTGGGCGAACGGGTGAAAATCGCCGGAGAGGCGGCCATCTACCTGGAGGGTACGATCACCGTCTGAGGCAAAGCGGTCCGCCGGCTGCGGGCCGCTCCCCCGGTTGGAGACCGCCCGGCAGGCTGGCGGCAGCAGCCCCGCCGGTTTCCGGCGGGGGGAGAATCGAAGAGCGACGCGCAGCCCGGGGGTCAGTGGGTGGAGGAAATCCGCGGGGGCTGGGGCTCCTGCTCGATGGTGACTTCCGTATAGGTGAAGGTGGCGCGGTAGGGAAGGTCGGGGTCGATCCCCTGGGCGCGGAGGATTTTGCCCACTTCCTTGGGGTTTCTGCCTAAAATTTGCTCAAGGGGCAGGTGAATGGTCATGGCTGGTCTCCTGTCGCAGCTGTGGTCGGGCCTAACTGCCTCCCGGCGTTGTTTTTTTCATTATTATGCAAAAAACAGGCCTGTGACTCCAAATACCACCATCCCCGGGGAAGTCAACCCTTGGCGGGGAAATTAACCGGGATTGGCCCGCCCGGTGCCCGGGTCCCGGTCAATTGCTTGCGCCCCGGCCGGTCCGCTCGAGAAATTCCCGGGTGATCCGCGCCAGCCGCCGATCCAGGCGCCTGAAGACCTCCCGCCGAATCGCCCCAGGCACCTGCCCGTAGAAGGCCTCGGCCAAACTGCCGGCGATGCAGGCCAGGGTGTCGCTGTCGCCGCCCAGGGAGACGGCGTTGCGCACCGCGTCCTCGAAATCCTCGGCCTCGAAAAAGGCGGCGAAGGCCGGGGGGACCGTCCCCTGGCAGCTGACGTCGAACTGGTAGTCGGGACGGATCTCGTCGAGGGTCCGGTCGAGCCGATAGCCGAATTTCTCGCCGAGGAAGCGGCGAATCTCTTCCTTGCCCCGCCCCTGGCGCGCCAGCAGGATGGCCGCCGCCACCGCCTGGGCCCCCTTGATCCCCTCGGGATGGTCGTGGGTGACCGCCGCGCTGGCCCGAGCCGCCGCCAGCACCGCATCCAGGTCGTCGTAATACCACCCCACGGGGCTGACCCGCATGGCCGAGCCGTTGCCGAAGCTGTTGTAGGGGCCCTCCGCGGGCCCCGCCGCCCAGGCGCGGAAGCGGCCGCCGTAGCCGGCCTTCGGGTAGAGCCGGAAGTATTCCCGCAGCGACTCGCCGTAATCGCGCCCGCTCAGCAGACTCTCGGCCAGGGCCACCGTGTGCACGCTGTCGTCGGTAAAGCAGCATTCGGGGTGGAACAGGTCGAAATCCTTACCCTTGTAATTATGAAATTCGAACCGGGAGCCGATGATGTCCCCGGCCAGAGCGCCGAGCATGCGATCCCTCCTTTTCTGTGAACGGAAAGCCCGGGCCAGCCACGAACGCTTATTGCTGAGGTGGATAAATAGCGAAATCTCGCTTTCGTGGCAGGGACGCGGTTCTCGCGCCCAGGGCGGGGGGCCCCCGCCCCTACATTTCAATATTAAATCACCACAGCGACAGCATTCGTGTCAATTGGTGAAAATTCGCGGCTAAGGATTTTTCCCCTGGCTTAAGATTATCCGCCGCTCAACCCCGGGCCAAAGCCGGTGTCATCGCCAAAATCCTCCTCCCGCCTTGCAAAACCTCCCGTTTCTGGTTTGCTTATGAAGGAAAATTTCTAATGATTTTTTTTCAAGGAGGTGTGGCATGCGCGGATATGCATTTCTGGCGGTGGCCCTGCTGGCCGGCCTGCTCCTGGCGCCGGCTCCGGTGCGGGCCGGGGCGATCCTCAAGATCAGCGACGACTCCCAGATCGACCTCGGCTTCCGCCTCCAGGCCCTGTACCTGGCCAGCGAGAGGGATCGCAACGGCGACGGCGATTTCGAGGACTACGACGATTTCAAGGTGCGCCGGGCGCGTATCCGCCTGGGGGCGGACATCACCCAATGGGTCAGCGCCTTCATGCAGACCGAGTTCGCCGAGGACCCCGGGGTGGGGGCCGATGCGCGGATCATCGACGCCTTCATCGTCCTCAAGCCCCACAAGCTGGCCCACCTCTATCTCGGTGAAAACATGGCCCCGGTGCTGCGCCAGAACCTGACCAGTTCCGGAGCCCTGATGGCCATCGACCGGCCGGCGCTTGCCTACAAGAACCTGACCTGGGGCACCCGGGCCCCCCTGGCCTTTACCAACACCAATTTCACCGATTTCGACGCCGGCCTGCGCGGCGACGTCGACGTCCGCGACACGGGCCTGACCCTGTTCGGCAGCGACTCCCTTTCCCCGGAGCTGCATTTCAAGTACTACCTGGGCGTCTATGACGGGGTCCAGGAATCGAGCCGCGACAGCGAGCGTTATGCCGGGCGGGTGCAGTTCAACTTCCTCGAGGCCGAACCGGGTTACTACAACTCCTCGACCTACCTGGGAACCAAGAAGACCCTGGGCATCGGCCTGGCCTTCGACCTGCAGGACAGCGTGGCCCGCGAGCAGGGGACGGGGGACAACGTCGATTACGCCATGTACAGCTTCGACCTGTTTTGCGAACACCCCCTGGGGCCGGGGTCGCTGAGCGCCGAGTTCGGCTACGTCAACCTCGACCTCGACGATGCCGGGCTGCTGGTGGACAATGGCGGCGGTCTGCTCGGTGTCGGCAGGGCCACCGGGGAGCAGGCCCAGGGCGAGGGTTTCTACCTGCAGGCCGGGTATTTCATCGACAACTGGCAGCCCTGGATCGACTACGAAATCTGGGAAAGCGACGGGCCCGGCGATCGGGGGAGCTTCCAGCTGCTGCGCTTCGGGCTGAGCTATTTCATCAAGGGGCACAACGCCAACATCAAGCTCGGCTACGAGGTGGCGGAGGCCGACGAAGACTTCGCCGGCACCCGCGAAGATACCCTCGAGAGCTTCGTCACCGGTCTCTATGTTACCTACTGAGCGGAGGATGACTTGCCGGCGGGTCGGGTGGGAGGGGCGGCTGGGTCGCAGGCTTTTGGTGTGGCTGCTGGTGATTTTTCTGCTCCCCGCGGCCGCCCTTGCGGTTGCCGAGGGGCCCTCGCCCCAGCGCGAACGCTTCGAGCAGGCCTACCGGCTGGTGCTTTCGCGGGTCGCCGGCGGTGAATTGCCGGTTTCGGCCGAAGAGGAAGCCATCGACCTGCGCAGCGCCTTGGGGCACCAGCTGGTCGATCACGAGCAGGCCCTCGAGCGACTGAAACGCCAACTGCAGCGGGCGGCTCCAGCGCAGCGGGAGGCCCTTGCCGGCCTGGTGGCCGAGGCGGGCGCCGCCCGCGAACGCCTGGTGCACGACTGCCTGCGGCGCATGGAGCAGTTGCTGACCACGGGCGCCCTGGCACCCACCGGCCCGGGCGAGGGCAGTCTCCCCGCGAGCCTGGCCCCGGCTGCGCCGAGCGTCGTGCTGCCCATCGAATCCCGGCCCGAGGACCCGACCCTGGGTCGCTTCGAGTAATAAACGGGCCGTTCCCCTCGCGGCAAGCGGCCTGGCTTCACCTCAGATCTGAAATTCGCCGCGGCCGACAGTCGCTGCCGGGGCGCCGTGCTCTTCGCATTCCTGCATCGACCAGACCTGCCAGCCGTCGTTGACCTCGACGTTGAAATAATCCGAATGGCAGGGCAGGATACGGCCGACCTGGTGCGAGCGGCTGTTCAACAGCTGTTTTTCCTCGCCGCCGGTGACTGCGCTGCAAATGTTCTGGTAATCGAGCCGTGTCATGGGGTCACTCCTTTTTCAATGCCACAGACCTGCCCGTCTGCTATCCTTCCGATATCCCAATTATACTACACCACGGCCGGGCCGCCGCCAGCAGGCGGCGCCTTCCCCGGCCGCTTCAAAACGGAGGAGATAGATGGAATACCAGATGATCCACAGCTGCATCCGCGTTCTCGACCTGGAAAAATCCCTGGAGTTTTACACCAGGGCCTTCGGCTTCGAGGTGGCCAGAAGGCTCGATTTTCCCGAACACCAGTTCACCCTGTGCTACCTGCGGGCCCAGGGCGGAAACTTCGAGCTGGAACTGACCTACAACTACGAGCAGAAGGAGCCCTACGTGATGGGTAACGGCTATTCCCACCTGGCGGTGGGAGTGCGGGACCTCGAGGGCTCCCACAAGCTGCACAGCGAGATGGGCCTGCACCCAAAGCCCCTGAAGGGCCTCGCCGGGGGCGAGGCGCGCTTCTATTTCATCGCCGACCCCGACGGCTACCTGGTGGAGGTGGTGCGCCAGGGGTAAGGGGGCAGGTGCCGGTTTTCTGACAACCCGGCCGAAAAGACAAGAAGCCCGCCTCGGGAAGAGGCGGGCTTCTTGTTGTCTGAGCCTGGAGCCGGCCGGATACTGCCGGCTCCAGGGCAAGGGGTTAATCAGCTGTACGCTTAATGCACTTCCTGAACATCGGCACTGCGACCTTCGCCGTGGCAGGTTACGCAGGTCTCGGTCGGGCCGTTGCGGGTGAAGGCCACGTTGGCAGCCATGTGGTTCTCCGCGGCGGCGCTGTCATGGCAGGCGAAGCAGGCCGAGGAGATCGGCGCCATGCGCAGGTTGGCTTCCGGCACGAAGTTGGTGACCGCGGTGGTCGGCGCTGCCTGGAGGGTGCTCCAGATGGCGTTGGCCGGGACCGCCTCGGGCAGGAAGGTGCCCGGATCGTGGCAGGCCGAGCAATCCGCGGCGCGTCCCAGGAAATCGACTTCGCCGAACAGGTGGACACCCTGGCCGCCGGTGGTGGCGGAGATGTTGCCGCGGACGAAGTCGAAGGGCAGGGTGCGTTTTTCTGCGCCGTGAATGGCGTGGACCATGTCCTTGAGGTTGTTGGAGAACTCGCCGTAGGTGACGCCGTTGGCGGTGCCGCGGCCGCTGTTGGTGATTTCGGCGTTGTGGCAGGCCACGCAGTAGTCAGGATTGTTGTTGCGGGCTTGGGAGCCATGGAAGCCGAGCCACTCGTGGCAGGCGTTGCAGCGATCCATGTTGACCACCTGGCGGCGGGCAGTGTTGGTGGTTTCGCCGTTGGCGACGCTGCTTCCTTCACCAACGATCAGCGACTTGCCGAGGATCAGCACGCCGGCGCCGGTGTTGGGGTTGGTCATGGTCAGGCCGCCTTCCAGGCCGATGGCGCGCATGGACGAGGCGTTGACAGCGGCAAAGGCCTGGGCCGAGAGGTTGTAGTTGAGGTTTGCGGTGTAGTAGCCCTCGGCATCCTGGGTCAGGCCGGCCAGAACGGTGCTGAGGTTGACGCTGACCGGCTGGTCGAAGGCATCCAGGGTGGTGTCGACAGCGCCGTCAAAGTAGCTGCGGCCGGCGCCGAAGGCGTTGTTCCAGTCGGCCGGAGCGGCAATTGCGGGCCCGTCCAGGACATCGGCGGGAGCGGCCTGGGGAGCGGCCCAGATCAGGCGGAAGCTCAGGTTCTGGGCGGTGGCGCCCACCGAGGCCAGGTTGTTCAGGTTCACCGGCGCGAAGGTGTCGGTGGAGAGCTGCTTGGCCAGAACGCGGAAGCGGACGGTGGCCTGCTTCTGGTTGGCGGTGGCGGTGTCGGCCAGGCTCACGCTGGCGATTTCGTACTGGAGGATCTTGGCCCAGGCCGGAACCTCGGGGTTGTTTTCGGTGGAGACCACGGTGCGGTGGGCGATCTCGATGTCGATGCTGCTGCCGGTGCCGACATGGCAGCTGGCGCAGGAACTGTCGTTGGTCTGGGCCAGGTGGCCGGTGCCGGCGGCGAAGTCGATGGCGTCATGGCAGGAGCCGCAGGCCACCCGGCTGGGGCGGGTTTTCCAGTTGTCGCCCTGGGGAGTGGCTGCGTCGGCGCCGCTGTGGCACTTGGCGCAGTTCTTCAGGCCTTCGGCGCTGGAAAAGGTGTTCATCGGGTAGACCACGCCGGAGTAGTCGTGGCCGCCGAGGCTGTAGCCGTTGGCCAGGTAGGCGCCCATGTGGATTTTGTGGACCATGGTGGTCATGTCGCCCGCGCCTGCAGTCAGGTCGGGGTTGTGGCATGTGACGCAGTATTTGACCTCGAAGCGACGGCCGTGCACGGTCAGCTTGCCGTGGCACTCGTTGCAGGAGGTGGTCATGGCGATGTCACGCTGGGCGACGATGCCCCCGGCGGGGACGAAGTCGAAGGTCATGTTCATCGCCGGCAGCGCCACGGCGCCATCGCCGATCTGCGCGGCCACCCGGTGGGTCAGGGTCGGCTCGTAGGGGACGGCGGCCACCGCGGTAACGTCGGTGGAGAAGGTGTAGACGTAGCTGCCGTCGCCGTTGTCGACCAGGGTGCCGTTGTTTTCAGTGGTGGGGGAGCCGGAACCGCTGCGGATGTAGTTGACCCAGCTGTCGGGGCTGCCGGCCGCGCCGGGGACCAGCTTGGCGATGTTGATGCGGATCAGGCGCGAGACGCCGCCGTCGCGGATGGCGCCCAGGCCGGCGATGCCGCGGCCGTTGGCGTCCTTCACGGTGAAGGAAACCACGGGCGGGCTGTTGATGGTGACTCCGGTGACTTCGGCGGTCGGGGTCAGCGCGGCGAGGGTTTCCGGGGTCTGCAGGCTGGCGTCGACAATCGTGGTGCCCGGGGCGCCGGCAGCGCCGTCAGCGCCGTCAGCGCCGGCAGCGCCCTGAAGGCCGACAGGGCCCTGAGAGCCGTCGTCACCGCACCCGGCCAGGCCGAGGGTCGCGGTGAGCATCGCGACCAGAAGCAGTTTTGCTCCTACGTTCCACCTTTTCATATTACTTTCTCCCTTTAGAGTGGTCTTTGTGCGACCGGCCCGTGCCGGCGCATGCAACTGCGTGGGCTGGGGATCGGCGATCTCCCAATGAGATCGCCGATCCGAAGTTTACGTTTACGGGCGGCTCAGTCCGATCCAGGCCACCGCGGCATCACGGGTTGCCACGGGCAGGCCGAGAGCATTGATCGCCGCGACCGTAGAGTTGTTAAGCAGGTTGTCGTCCAGCCAGTCGATGGAGTCCCAGATCAGCCGGTCGGCGTAGCGCACGTTGTGGGCATAGGCGCCCGGATCGTGAGCCAGCAGGTTGAAGTTGAAGGCCGCGCCCATGTTGTTGGGACCGGTGGCGGCGTCGCCCCAGTTCTTGGTCGCGAAGTAGGGGTGGTTGGGCTGGAAGACAAACCCCTTGGCGGCCAGCTGGGCCTCGAGAGCATCGAGGGCGGCATCGAAACCGTCACGCAGGCTGTTCAGGTCGCCGGCGGCCAGGGCCAGGGCCCCGACGTGGCAGGCGTTGCAGAAGTCGGGGTTGATGGCCGTCACCAGGTCGGCAGCATCCTTGGTGACCACGGCGAAGCTGTGGCTCTGCCCGGCTCCGGCGCTGCTCATGTGGCACTTGACGCAGGGGCCGTTGTCGTCAGCCGAGGTGCCTGCCGAACCGGCGGTGCCGATGCCGGCATGCAGGTTGGAGGGGGTCTGGTATTCGCGGCCGGCGTAGTGGTAGCCGCTGGCGGAGAAAATGGTGCCGCCGGCGGTCAGGTAGTGCGAGTTGATGAAGCTGAGGTTGCTCCAGTCGGTCGCCGGGTTGGCGGCCCGGGCGGCGATGCTGCCGCCGCTTTCACGGCCGGTGTGGCAGGCCATGCAGACGTTGGACTCGGCAACGTCGGGGTAGGTGAAGCTGGCGCCGGTGTAGTCGGCGGTGATGGCGCCGGGGTCGCGCAGCGAGCCCTTGCTGTCGGCGTGGCAACCCCAGCAGTAGAGCATCTCGTTCTGGGGCGAACCGGTGCCGGGGGTCCAGTCGGCCAGGTGCGAGAAGTCGTTGTTGGCCGGGTCATAGCCTGCCGGGTCGGTCAGGTAGTTGGCGATGCCGGTGGCGGTGTGGCAGCGCTGACAGGAGGCGCGGTTGCCGGTGCCGGTGGTCTGGTCCCAGTTGTAGTGGACCCAGCCCGGGGCGTCGGCGTCGGTGACCGCCGCGGCGAGGCGCTCGTCCACCGTGGCGGCGGCGTCCTTGATGCTCAGCAGGTGACCGCCATGGGCCGAGCGGGCCCAGGCGTCATTGATCTCCAGGGTCGGGTTGTGGCCGTTGAAATGGCAGACCTGACAGCCCTGCTGCTCGGCGGTCTTCACCACGAAGCCCTCGATGTCGGCGGTGGCCGGGTTGTCGAAGTGGGTGTCGTTGATCAGCCGCTCGGCGCGGGTGCCGTGGAACAGTGCCTGGTCGACGCCGTGGCACTGGCCGCACTGCTCGGGACCCGGAACCGGGAAGGGCAGGGGGCCGATGCCCCGATGGAGTTGGCCGCCGCCGTGGCAGGACTCGCAGCCGACCACGCCGCGCTCGGCCTGCCCGGCGAAGGCGAGGCTCATCTGCAGGCCGTCGCTGAGCTGATCGTGGCAGACGGTGCAGGTGGGGTTGTCGGTGTCGGGCACGGCGTTGCCGTTGGCGTGGCGGCTGGCCATCCAGTCGGCGGTCACGCTGGTGCCCTGGTTGTGGCAGGTCGCACAGTTTTCGATGCCGAGGGTCTGGGCGCCGGTGATGCCGTCGCCGCCGGCCTGAGCGGTCTGATCGCCCCCGGAGCCCCGGTTGCTGCCGCAGCCCGAGAGCGAGAGGCTCAGGGCGGTGGCCAGGGCCAGCAGGGTCAAGGTTGATTTTTTCATTGTTGCCTCCTTCAGGTGTGGTTGTGCGCTGGAGAGTCGGTCAGTGACACTTCCGACAGGTTTTGCCGCCGCTGGCGCGATCCAGCCGGCCCTTGAACTCATCCCAGTCACCCGGGTGGGGGTTGACCATCAACCCGCTGCGGGCGCTGTGACATTTGAGACAGATATCCCCCTCGGGGTGGCAGCTCTGGCAGGTGGCCAGGTTCTTGCGCGCCTCGCGGGCGTGCTGGCCCGACCACTGGTGGGTGGGCAGCACCGAGTTGGGGTGGCAGGTCTGGCACTGGCTGTCGTCGAACCCGGCGTGGGCGCCGTCCAGGGTGCCGTCGGTGAAGCCGCGACGATGCGAGGCCAGGGCCAGGTCGTTGCGGTTGAAGTTGTCGTGACAGTCGCTGCAGAAGCTCGGCTCGTGGCAGCTCGAGCACAGCTGCGGTTCGGTGCGCGCCGCCAGCGGATGGGTGACGTGGAAGTCGCTGCGGTGCACGTTGAGCATGCTGTTGGAAAAGGAGCCCTGCTCGTCGGCGAAACCCGACTTGTGGCACTCCAGGCAGTCGGACTGCTGATGGCAGGCCGCGCAGTCATAGGTGTTGCCCTTGGCGAAGGGGCGGTGGGTCAGCGGCCAGGTGACCCCGTGGGTCTTCAGGCCGGGAAAGCTGACCTCGTCGACGAAGCCCTGCTCGTGGCATTCCAGGCAGACTTTCTGGTCCGGGCTGATGCTGGGCGCACCGGCCACGTGGCAGGTGGCGCAGTCGACCGGGTCGAGGTAGGTGTTGTGCGTGGCGTGGTCGAACTGGGCCGCCAGGGCGGGCCCGGCTCCCAGCATCGCGACGGCCGCCAGCGCGGCAAGCAGATTTTTCTTCATAGACGAACCCGTCCCCGACAGTTAATTAGGCTGAGGCCATCGTAGCAAATAAGATACCAACTTTGGTGGGGAGGCGAAGAGTGGAAAAACCTGGATTTCTGGGCGGGAAAAAGACCGAAAAATGCCTAAACTCCGGGGGGGTACGTCAAAAAAACACCTGGGCGCCGTTTTTTCGCGGTGTCGCTTTCTTGACAACTGCGACCAAGAGGGGAAAAGATTAGAAGTTTATGGGTGAGGTAGGGAATCGGGCTGGGGGACTGCGTGGGCAGATGGTCGGTACAGAGTGATGAGCTTTATCGGTAAACGCTAGATAATGGAAAACGTGGCCGTTGTCAATTGGGAAATTCGCAGGGCTGGGCAGTCGCAGGTAAGTCTTTTAAACCATTGTGTTTTATTCGGGAGTCAGCAACGTTTGGCAGACCCCTCGGCGGGCCGTGAAAACACGGAAATTGAAAAAATCCGTATTCCGGACAAAAAAAGGCCGCCCGATGGGGGCGGCCTTTTCTGAACCGAGCCCCCGCCGGAGCGGGGGCTGTTGCAGGTTGAGGTTGATGATTACGGACGGGTTGCGCCCAGCCAGTTGGCGGCGCCGGGGTAGGTCGCGGTGTAGTCGGCGATGGTCCCGTCCAGGCTGCCGTCTTCGAGGTAGTCGATGGAGTCGAAGATCAGACGCTTGACGTAGTAGCGGTTATGGGCGAAGCCGCCTTTTTCGTCGACATGCAGCTTGGAGTTCTGGAAGGCACGCAGGTCGTTCTCCACCACGCTGCTGTTGTCGATGGCGACGCCGGCGTAGTTGGCAACGGTGTTGGCCAGCAGGTCGACCAGCAGCTGGCCGGCTTCCTGGTACTCCTCGGCCTCTTCCTCGAGAACCGCGGCGGCATCATCGGCCATCTGCTGGGTAACCACGGTGGGTACCGCGGCGGTGCCGTTCCAGATGTCGAGGGTCTGGCCGACCTGACCCTGGGCGACGAACAGGGCGTGTTCGCCGTCGTGGCAGCTGACGCAGACATCGGCGACGATGCCGGTGATGACGCCGCTGTCGTTCTTTTCAACCACGGCGAATTCGTGGTTGGGCATGTCGCCGCTCATGTGGCAGCTGGCGCAAGGGCCGGCGCCGTCGACGCTGATGCTGTCGTGGGCGAAGTAGGGCTTGTTGGCGTAGCTCAGGCCCGGGAACTCGGCGCCCACATGGGTGAGCTCGCTGAACAGGGTGGCAGCGGCGGGCGCGTGGTGGCCGGCGAAGCGGCTGCTGGTGGAGACGGTCTCGTTGTTGCCGCGGCCGCTGTGGCAGACGATACAGGTGTTGGAGCTGCCGGAGTCGGGGAAGACCACCGCTTCGCCGCCAACGGTGTAGGAGGCGGTGACGGCACCCTGGACGCGCAGCGCGCCGGACTCGGCGCTGGTGTGGCAGCCCCAGCAGTAGAGCAGTTCGTTCTGCGGCGAGGGGGTCACGGTGCCGGTAGCGGCGTCGACGCTCCATCCGGAGAGATGGGAGAAGTCGTTGTCCGCGGCATCGTAGCCTGCCGGGTCGGCGACGTAGTTCACGAAGCCGGTTGCGGTGTGGCACATCTGGCAGGACTGGCGATTCTGGGCATCCCAGTCATAGTGGGTGAAGCCGCCGTTGGACGACCCGTCGGAGCCGTAGGCCGCCATGACCGCGTCGACCACCTCGGCGCTGCGGGGGGCGTTCTCGGGGTGCAGGATGCCGTCGCCGTCCGTATCCGGATCGAAGGATGCGGCAGCGGCCCGCTTCTGGACGAAGACTTTGGCGGCGTGGCCCGAGCTGGCCCACTGGGTGTGGATGGTCGGGGCGCCGCGCTCATCGCCTTCGGCCCGCGGACGGGTGTTGGTCTTGAGCTCGTGGCCGTGGCAGTCGAAGCAGGGATTCGCCGAGTTCATGCGAATGACGTAACCTTCGATCTGGTTGATGACCGGCGGGACGGCGGCCAGGTCTTCGTTACCCTGGCCGGCAGGGGTGTTGGGGTCGTCGTAGTGGGTGGTCGGCAGGGTGCGGTACCAAGCGGTATCGTGATAGAACTGGGCGGTACCGCTGTCAACCGAGCCGGAGCCGAACATGGTGCCGTCGTTGAGCTGGTAGTTGTGGCAGCTGGTGCAGAGGTCGAACTGGTCGGAGACGCCGTTCTGGTTGGGGTCCCAGGCGGGATCGACGGTCACCATCTGCTTGGTCAGGGCGTTGTGGCAGGCGCCGCAGACCGGGGCGTGGAGAACCGGGTTGCCCTGGCCATCCACGTTGGCCAGAGCTTCCACCTGGCCGGGGCCCACGGGGTCGCCGTTGGCTACGATGGCAGCGGTGACGGTGGCCTTGTCGCCGACCACGGACTTGAAGGCGATGGAGCCTTCGGCGGTGTGACAGCGCTGGCAGTAGCGGGTGTCATGGCCGTCGGCAAGCATCTCGACGTTTTCGGGATTCTCGGCATTGTGCTTGGAAGCCAGAATGAGGTTGGTCTGCGTGTGACACTCACCGCAGCGCTCGGCGTTCGGAGCGGGGAAGGGGATGGGGCCTTCGCCATGGTGGAACTGCCCGCCGCCGTGGCAGGCTTCGCAGTCATGGGTGACCCGGGAGCCGAATCCGTTGGTAAGGTCGGGATTCTGGCCGGCGATTCCGCTGATCTGGGTGTGAACGTCAAGCGTGTGGCAGAGGGTACAGTTCCCGGTGGTTCCCGCATCTTCGATGGCTACGGTCGCTGGGGTGGACGAGGAATCGGAGCCCCGGTTGCTACCGCAGCCCCAAAGCGTAAAGCTCAGAGCCGCGGCCAGGGCCAGCAGGGTTAGGGTTGACTTTTTCATTCTTGCCTCCTTCTTTGGTGGTTACTCATTGGGCGTGTATGCCGGAGCCCCGTGCGGTCCGTCGTTTGACCGCAGCAGCTCCTTAGTGGCACCTCCGACAGGTTTTGCCGCCGCTGGCACGATCCAGCCGGCCTTTGAAGTCATCCCAGTCGCCCGGGTGGGGGTTGACCATCAACCCGCTGCGGGCGCTGTGACATTTGAGACAGATATCCCCCTCGGGGTGGCAGCTCTGGCAGGTGGCCAGGTTCTTGCGCGCCTCGCGGGCGTGCTGGCCCGACCACTGGTGGGTGGGCAGCACCGAGTTGGGGTGGCAGGTCTGGCACTGGCTGTCGTCGAACCCGGCGTGGGCGCCGTCCAGGGTGCCGTCGGTGAAGCCGCGACGATGCGAGGCCAGGGCCAGGTCGTTGCGGTTGAAGTTGTCGTGACAGTCGCTGCAGAAGCTCGGCTCGTGGCAGCTCGAGCACAGCTGCGGTTCGGTGCGCGCCGCCAGCGGATGGGTGACGTGGAAGTCGCTGCGGTGCACGTTGAGCATGCTGTTGGAAAAGGAGCCCTGCTCGTCGGCGAAGCCCGACTTGTGGCACTCCAGGCAGTCGGACTGCTGATGGCAGGCCGCGCAGTCATAGGTGTTGCCCTTGGCGAAGGGGCGGTGGGTCAGCGGCCAGGTGACCCCGTGGGTCTTCAGGCCGGGAAAGCTGACCTCGTCGACGAAGCCCTGCTCGTGGCATTCCAGGCAGACTTTCTGGTCCGGGCTGATGCTGGGCGCACCGGCCACGTGGCAGGTGGCGCAGTCGACCGGGTCGAGGTAGGTGTTGTGCGTGGCGTGGTCGAACTGGGCCGCCAGGGCGGGCCCGGCTCCCAGCATCGCGACGGCCGCCAGCGCGGCAAGCAGAATCCTATTCATATCGCAACTCCTTGATCAAAAGAGAATGTTCAGGCGAACCCGGCCGCGGTAGTAATCGTCCCACAGGTCGCTCTCCACGCGTTCCACCTTGGCCTGGACGTTGAGCTTCTTGCTCAGGTAGGTGGTGGCGTCAACCCACAGCCGGCTGCTGGTGGTTTCGTCGTCCTGCTCCTCGAGGCGCCGCTCGATCACGTCGACGTGGGCACCGAGGCCGGCCTGGAAGGAGGGGCAGAACAGGTAGGAAGCGTATGCCTTGAAGCCGTAGAGGTCCTGGCTGTCGCCGGCGTCGCGCAGGGTGCCGATCAGGTAACCGGAGAAACGCTCGGTGCGGATCTTCTCGATGCCGGCCTCGTAGACGTTGGCGTCGTCGAAGTCCTGGTAGATCTCGCGGGTGTACAGGGCGAAGGTACGCAGCCCCGGAGCCAGGCTGTAGCCGAGCTCGGCGCTGACTTCCTGGTACTCGTCCACGGCGAACACCGAGTAGATCGAGGTCGAGGAGAACACCGGCAGCGAGTAGAGGTACTCGGTGCGCAGCGACCACTTGGGGTTTCTGAAGTAGCGGGCGCCGGCCAGGAAGTAGCTGACGCTGTCGCTGAGGTAGTCGAACTGGGTCTCGCTGTAGAGGCTGATCACGTTGGCGTAGGTGTAGTCCACGTCCAGGCCGATCAGCTCGTTGGCCAGCTCGCTGTCTTCCCAGCGCTGCAGGTAGGAGACGCCCAGGTCGAGGCTGTCAAAAAAGCGGCCGTAAACCTCGGTGCCGGCGATCAGGTCCTTGGCGTTGTAGCCCTCGTAGTAGCTCACGTCGCCGCCGCCGAACAGCTTGATCCCCAGCGGGCCCAGGTCATGGTAGTCCAGGTGCAGACCGTCCATCAGCGAGGCGCCGGCCGAGGTGGAGATGAACTGGCGGCCGAATTTGGCGTCGAGGCTCTTGAAGAGGTTTTTCTTCTCGATGTAGGCGTAGTAGAGCCGGCTGTCCGCGTCGACCTCGTCGGCCAGGTCGTCGGCCAGGCGTCCGTAGCCGCGGAAATGGTAGCCCTCGGCGCCGAGGTCCTTGACGTTGAGCTGCAGGTACTGGTAGCCGACCAGGGCGGTGTCCTCCTGGGCGTCATCGAACCACTCGAGAACCGTGCTGGCCCGCCCCGAAACCGAGGCCGCCCAGGCGCTGCCCGCCATCAGGGCGCCCAGCAGGCCGATGGCCAGGCCAAGCTTCAATGTCCGACAAATCTTCATGCTGCCTCCTTTTTACTGCTCCCTTGGGATCCCACTGGGGGTCAAAAAATGTGAGGGTCGATTCGCCGGCAGGTGCCTCTCCTGCCGGATTTCGCCTTGAAAGTCAAAGCGTCCGTAAGAACTAGCAACTTTGGTACCAGATTGGGATAAAAATTATTAATAGAGGAAAAGACGGTGGTTTGGGCGCCTGAAACACACCGCCACCACCACCTGGCGGAAGAGGTCCGCCAAATGAAGCAGATCTCCCCGGTTTTATGGCCGAGTCGAAAACTTGACAGTAGGGGATGGGTAGGTGGGTCAGAAATCTGACAGGGGGGCTCGGGAATGATCTCCCGAGGCTTGGACTGCCAGCTTCGGCAGGCAGGGTGCGCTAAAGAGCGCAACGGTGGGGGTTGGGGAACAGGAGGCAGCAAGCCGCCCCTCCCTATGTCGCCCGGGACGCATCAGCCCCTTTCCCGCTCAGGGGGGAGGGGATGCTTTACGTCGCCTGTTTCCGGGGGGCTCACGGGGTTACTGGAGCGCCGAAACCACCTTCTTCAGCGCCGCCTTGCGTTTTTTCAGGGCCTCGCGGTAATCGAGAGCGTCGGTTCCGGAGATCTCCATGCGCAGGTCGGAGATGTCCGCACTGAGCACCTCGAGAAGGATCTGGCGTTCTTCGGCGTTGATGTTGAGTTGGATCATGATTTTGCCTCCTGTTCGGCACCGCGGTTGCGGCGAACCTGTGATTGGCGGTCCCGCCCCCGGTCATCGGCTCATAGGTTGCCGTGGGGGCTTTCGGTGCTGCTGGAGCTCTCTTCGCAGCTCTCCGGTTGCCAGGCCTGGCGTTGCCCGGCCACTTCGACGCGGAACTGGTCCGTGGTGCAGAACAGGACCTTGCCGGTTTCGTGGCTGGCGATGTTCTCAAGATAGACCTCGACGCCGTCCTCGATAGCCTGGCAGCATCTTGCGAATTCCTTGCGATCCATACCTTGCTCCTTTTCGTCAGCGCCACCCTGAGGGTATTACAATTATACGCCAAAAAAGCCAAAAGGGGACCGGCGGTCGTGCCGCCAGGCCCCCCTTTTGCCGGGTCGGAGCGGTGTTTCAGCGGCTGCCCAGCATCCCCTGCAGCACGTGGTGGAGGATGCCTCCCGAACGGAAGTAGGCCACCTCGTTGAGGGTGTCGAGCCGGCAGCGCACTTCCAGCTCCTGGCGGCTGCCGTCCTCGCGGACGAAGGCCATCTTGAGGGTCTGCCCCGGTTTCAGTGGGGCTTTCCGGGCATAAAGCTGGAAGGTTTCGCTGCCGTCGAGGGCGAGGCTCCTGCGGCTCTGGCCGGGGAGAAACTGCAGCGGCAGGACGCCCATGCCGACCAGGTTGGAGCGGTGGATGCGCTCGAAGCTCTCGGCGAGCACCGCCCGCACCCCGAGCAGCAGGGTCCCCTTGGCGGCCCAGTCGCGACTCGAACCGGTGCCGTATTCCTTGCCGGCGATCACCACCAGCGGCGTCCCCTGGGCCTGGTAGGCCATCGCCGCGTCGTAGATCGACATCTGGTTGCCTTCGGGAAGCAGCCGGGTGAAGCCCCCCTCGCGGTCGGCCATCTCGTTTTTCAGGCGGATGTTGGCGAAGGTGCCGCGCATCATCACCTCGTGGTTGCCGCGGCGCGAGCCGTAGGAGTTGAAATCGGCCGGGCCGATCCCCTTCTCCTGCAGGTATTTGCCGGCGGGGCTGTCGGGGCGGATGCTGCCGGCGGGCGAGATGTGGTCGGTGGTGATCGAGTCGCCGAGCAGTGCCAGGACGCGGGCCCCCTCGAACCCTTCCAGGCCGTCCGGGGCTTGCCTGAGCTCATCGAAGAAGGGGGGCGCCTTGACGTAGGTGGAGGCCGCGTCCCAGGCGTAGGTCTTGCCCTCCGGCACCGGCAGCTGCTGCCAGGTGTCGTCGCCGCTGAAGACCTCGGCGTACTCCTTGCGGAACATTTCCGCCGAAACCTGGGCGGTCAGCCGGGCGATCTCCGCGCTGTCTGGCCAGATGTCCTTCAGGTAGACCGGCCGGCCGTCGCGGTCGTTGCCCAGGGGTGTGCTGCTCAGGTCGATGCGGGTGGTGCCGGCCAGGGCGAAGGCGACCACCAGCGGCGGCGAGGCGAGCCAGCTGGCCTTGACCTGGGGGTGGATGCGCCCCTCGAAGTTGCGGTTGCCCGACAAGACAGCCGAGACGGTCAGGTCGCCCTCGCGCACCGCCGTGGCGATGGGCTCGTCGAGGGGGCCGGAGTTGCCGATGCAGGTGGTGCAGCCGTAGCCGACCAGGTTGAAGCCGAGGGCGTCGAGGGGCTCCTGCAGGCCGGCCTTGACCAGATAGTCGGTGACCACCTTGGAGCCCGGCGCCAGCGAGCTTTTCACCCAGGGCTTGCGGGCGAGCCCCTTTTCCAGGGCCTTTTTCGCCACCAGCCCGGCCGCCAGCATGACCGCCGGGTTGGAGGTGTTGGTGCAGGAGGTGATGGCGGCGATGACCACCGCGCCGTGCCCCAGGGAATAGTCGGTGCCGGTGACGGGCACCTGCCGGGAGGCATCTTCGGGAAGGACCGTCTCCAGCGCCTTGGGCAGCCCGGGCAGGGTCACCCGGTCCTGGGGGCGCCGGGGGCCGGCCAGGCTCGGCTCAACGGCGGCCAGGTTGAGTTCGAGCAGGTCGGTGAAGAGCGGCTCGGGGGTGCCGGCCTCGCGCCACATCCCCTGCTCCCTGGCGTAGGCCTCCACCAGCGCCGTGACCTGTGGGTCGCGGCCGCTGAGCTGCAGGTAGGCGATGGTTTCGCGGTCGATGGGGAAAAAGCCGCAGGTGGCGCCGTACTCGGGGGCCATGTTGGCGATGGTGGCCCGGTCGGCCAGGGGCAGGTGGTCGAGGCCCGGACCGCAGAACTCGACGAACTTGCCGACCACCCCTTTTTTGCGCAGCATCTCGGTGACCGTCAGCACCAGGTCGGTGGCGGTGACCCCCTCGCGCAGCTTCCCCTTCAGGCGAAAGCCGATGACCTCGGGGATCAGCATGGAGATCGGCTGGCCGAGCATGGCGGCCTCGGCCTCGATCCCCCCCACCCCCCAGCCGAGCACCCCCAGGCCGTTGATCATGGTGGTGTGGCTGTCGGTGCCGACCAGGGTGTCGGGGTAGGCGAGGTGCTTGCCGTCGACCTGCTCGCTCCAGACCGAGCGGGCCAGGTACTCCAGGTTGACCTGGTGGCAGATGCCGGTGCCCGGCGGCACCACCCGGAAGTTGCCGAAGGCGGTCTGCCCCCAGCGCAAAAAGGCGTAGCGCTCGCGGTTGCGCTCCATCTCCAGCTCGACGTTGGCGGCGAAGGCCTCGGGGCTGGCGTAGCGGTCGACCTGCACCGAGTGGTCGATGACCAGGTCCACCGGGATCAGCGGGTTGACCCGCTCGGGGTCGCCGCCGGTGCGGGCCACCGCGTCGCGCATGGAAGCCAGATCGACCACCGCCGGCACCCCGGTGAAATCCTGCATCAGCACCCGCGCCGGGCGGTAGGCGATCTCCCGCTCCGAGCTGCGGCTCTGCAGCCATTCGCCCAGGGCGGAAATGTCCTCCACCGTGACCACCTGGCCGTCCTCGAATCGCAGCAGGTTCTCCAGCAGGATCTTCAGGGTAAAGGGGAGTCGGCTCAGGTCCCCGAGTTTTTCCTGCGCGGCGGCGAGACTGAAATAGTCGTAGGATGTTCCCCCGGCCTGCAGCGAGCGGCGGGTTTTCAGGGAATCTTTTCCCGGAATGCTCATGATCGGTCCTCCTGGAAGTAGCTGGAATGTTTGGATGCAGATCCAGAAGACAAGTATAGTCGATATGGCGGCCGATGCCAGTCTCCCCTGGCGGCGGTCACCTCGAACGTGGCGGATTTGCGCGGCGGCGGTATTCTGTTAATGATTGTAGAGTGAGCGCCAGCGCCAAGCGGAGAGCCCGTCGATGCCTGTTGAGCTAGCACCAGCCGATGCCTTCGTGGTGGGGGCAGGCCCCAACGGCCTGGCCGCCGCCATCGAACTGGCGCGCGCCGGGAAGTCGGTGACCCTGCTCGAGGGGCAGGCGCAGATCGGCGGCGGCGCGCGCTCGGCGCCGCTGACCCTGCCCGGTTTCCTCCACGACGTCTGCTCGGCCATCTACCCGGTGGGGGCGGGCTCGCCCTTTTTCGCCTCTCTGCCCCTCGCCGAGCTGGGTCTGCAGTGGATCCAGCCCCCCGCCCCCCTGGCCCACCCCTTCGAGGACGGCGAGGTGGTGCTGCTGGAGCGCTCCCTGGCAAAGACCGCCAGACTGCTCGGCGAGGACGCCGAGGCCTACCTCCGGCTGATGGAGCCGCTGGTGGCGTCCTGGCAGCCGCTGCTGGAGGACCTCCTGGCGCCGCCGCGCATCCCCCGCCACCCGCTGCTGCTGGCCCGCTTCGCCGGCGACGCCCTGCTCTCGCTGCGCAGCCTGGCCCGCCGGCGGTTTCGCGGCCGGGCCGCCCCGGCGCTGCTCGCCGGGCTGGCCGCCCACTCCTTTTTGCCCCTCGAGCAGGCCGCCTCGGCGGCGGTCGGCCTGGTGCTGGGGCTGCTCGGCCACGCGGTGGGCTGGCCGCTGCCCCGCGGCGGCGCCGGCCGGGTTTCCGAGGCGCTCGCCGCGCACCTGCGCGATCTGGGGGGGCGGATCGAAACCTCCCTGCCGGTGGCCTCCCTCGACCAGCTCCCCCGGTCGCGGGCGGTGCTGCTCGACGTCACCCCCCGGCAGCTGCTGGCCCTGGCCGGGGAGCGGCTCGGCGGGCTCTACCGGCGGCGCCTGGAGCGCTATCGCTACGGCCCCGGGGTGTTCAAGGTCGACTGGGCCCTCGCCGGGCCGATCCCCTGGCGGGCCGCCGCATGCGCCCGCGCGGCCACCGTGCACCTGGGCGGCACCCTGGAGGAGATCGCCGCCGCCGAGGCCGAGGTGTGGCAGGGGCGCCACCCGCAGAGGCCCTTCGTGCTGCTGGCCCAGCCGAGCCTCTTCGATCCATCCCGGGCCCCGGCGGGCCGGCACACCGGCTGGGCCTACTGCCACGTCCCCAACGGCTCGACCGTGGACATGACGGCGGCCATCGAGGCCCAGGTGGAACGCTTCGCTCCGGGCTTCGGCGAGCTGATCCTGGCGCGCAGTACCCGCAGCGCCGCCGCCTACCAGGAGTACAACCCCAACTGCATCGGCGGCGACATCAACGGCGGGGTCCAGGACCTGGGGCAGATCCTCGGCCGCCCGCTGCTGCAGTGGAACCCCTACGCCACCGCCATCCCCGGAGTGTTTCTCTGCTCCTCCTCCACCCCTCCCGGCGGCGGGGTGCACGGCATGTGCGGCTACCACGCCGCCCGGGCTGCGCTTGAATACCTGAAGTAAATCCAGTCGGATGCCCCCTTGGTAGGGGCGAACCTGCGTGTTCGCCCGGGGCAGACACGCAGGTCTGCCCCTACGGATGAAACGATTGGCGACGGGGCCGGAAAGGGACCAGGAGGTCTGCCGGAATCCTCATTCCCCCAGCCTGCGCAAAACCTCCCGGAAGCCCCGATCCTCCAGGGAGAGCGGCGGCAGAAATTCCCCCACCAGCTCCCGCCGCCACCAGCAGCCGCTCTGGCGCCGCTCGGCGCGGGTGGTGAAACGGTAGAGGTAGTAACGGGCGCGCAGGAAGCGGGGCGGGGCCTCGGGGAAGGGGTTGGCCCGCAGCAGGGCGAGGGTGGCGGCGTCCCCCTGCAGCAGCCGGGCCACCAGCATGATCAGCCAGCGCGGATATTCAAACTGGCGCGAGGGCATGGCGGCGAACCACATCAGCCAGTCGAGCCGCAGGTGGTAGGGGGCGAACTGGGGCGGCAGGCGGCGCGGGTCGCCGGGCTTGCCGCGAAACTCGTAGGGGCGCCAGGGGGCCGTTTCGTCGGGGATGGGCGCGTCGGTCCCCTCGAAAACGATCTCGTAGCGCGGCCGGGTGATGCTGCCGAAGGCCCCGTAGGAGTTCACCAGGTGCCAGGGTTCGTAGCTGGTGTTCATCAGCTGGTGCTTGGCGAGCAGGTTGCGCGCCGGCCGGTAGCTGAGCGCGGCCACCAGGGCCACCACCATCCACACCAGGACGAGGTGGGGCGGCGCCGGGGGCGAGAGCGCCGGTGCCTGGAGGGGGAGCAGCAGGCCGAGCTGGGCGTCGCTGAAGGTGCTGAAGGCCAGCACCAGGGTCAGGTGGTTGAGCCAGGAGAAGTTGCCGCTGACGATCAGCGCCCCCTGGAAGAGGATGGTGAGGACCCCGGCGCCGGCGGCGAAGGGCTGGGGGGCGAAGTAGGCGAAGGGGACGATCACCTCCACCAGGTGGTTGAACAGCACCCCCGCCCGGTGTACCCAGGACGGCAGGTGGTGAAAGTGCCAGCTCAGCGGGTTGGGCATGGGCTGGGTTTCGAAATGGTAGTCGAGGCAGCTCAGGTCGCGCCAGCAGGCGTCGCCGCGCAGTTTGATCAGCCCGGCTCCGAACATGACCCGGAACAGCACCCAGCGGTACAGCCAGATGAGCGCCTCCGGGGGCTCGGTGCCGGCGGCGCCGAGAAAGATCGCCAGAAACCCGCTCTCCAGCAGCAGCGATTCCCAGCCGAAGCCGTAAAAGGTCTGGCCGACGTTGACGAAGGAGAGATAGAGCAGCCAGAGCAGCGCCCAGACCGTCATCGAGAATGGGGTGCCGAAGCTCTCGGAAAAGCCGCTGACCGCCAGCAGGGAGAGCCCCACCCCCGCCCAGGCGCAGGCCGCGAAGGCGCGGTCGCTGGCCATCCAGTGGAAGAGGCTGGGCGCATCGCGGAAGCGCAGCCCGCGCAGGTAGCGCGGCGCCGGGAGCAGGCCGCGTTCGCCGAGCAGGGGGCGGAACTGGTTTGCCGCCACCAGAAAGGCGCTCAGGTAGATGGCCCCCAGCCCCCGCTGCAGCAGCCAGCGGGTCAGCCAGTATTCAGCGCTGCTTTCCATGGAAAAACGCCTCGCTTGGCGCTTGTGGCCGGTGGCTGGAGCAGCAGCCCAGCCGCCGGGCGGCCCGTCTCAGGGGACAGGGGGGAGTGTCGCCTGCTGCGCCCAGATCTCCAGGGCCCGGCGGTAATCCTCCGGCGTGTCCATATCGAGCACCACCCCGGCATCGTCCACCTCGAGGGTGCGGACCCGCTGCGGGTCGCGGCGCACCAGGTGGCGCAGGGTGGGGGCCTGGGCCAGCTCCTCGAGGATCTGGCGGGGAAACAGGGTCGGGTGCCCCTTTTTCCCCGCGCAGGTGGGGATGGAGATGAACCCGGGATGGGCCCGGTGAAAAGCGAGCAGCCGGCTGACCGTCGCCGGGCGCACCAGGGGGTGGTCGGTCAGGCAGACCAGCACGCCCTGCGCCGCCGGGTCCAGGGCGCCGAGCCCGCAGCGTACCGAACCCGCCATGTCGCTGTCCGGATCGGGGTTGCGCACCAGGGTGACGGTGACGGGCTGTCCGGCCAGGGCTTGGGTTATTTGCTCGGCGGCGTGGCCGAGGACCACGACGATCTCCTCGAGGCCCGAGCCGTGCAGGGATTCCAGACAGCGCTCGATGACGCTGCGCTCACCGAGCGGCAGCAGCGGCTTGCAGCGGCCCATCCGCTGCGAGCGCCCCGCGGCCAGCAGGATCGCCGAAACCGGTTGCGGCATGATTTCTTCTCCATTGCACGAGCTGGGCGACCACGCTCACCGCGATCTCCTCCGGGGTTTCGGCGCCGATCTCCAGCCCGACGGGGGTGACGATGCGGCCGAAGGCTTCGGCGGGCAGCCCCTGCTCCTCCAGGAAGCTGCGCAGGGCGGCCTTTTTCTTGCGGCTGCCCAGCAGGCCGATGTAGCGGGCCGGGGTTCCCAGGGCGTCGCGCACCACCGCGAAATCGTCCTGGTGGTTGCGGGTGGCGACCAGGATGTAGGTCTCGCCGTCCACCGGCACCCGCTGAAAGACCTCGCCGGCCGGGCAGACCAGGTCGGCGGAGTCGAAGCCGAGATTGCGGTAGGCCGAGCCCTGGGGATAGGGGTCGACCAGGGTGGCCTGGAACCCGGCCTGGCGGGCGGCGCGGCTGAGGCTCTGGCCGACATGCCCGGCGCCCACCGTCACCAGGTGGGGCGGCAGGCGCAGCGGCTCGATGTAGACCAGCACCCGGCCGCCGCAGACCATCCCCTGCTCTTCGGTCAGGGAGAAGGGGAGGGTGCGCGGGGAACCGCTCTGCAGCACTTCCCGGGCGGCGGCGAGGGTCTCCGCCTCGATCCTGCCGCCCCCCACGGTGCCGAGCACGGCGCCCTCGGCGGTCACCAGCATCTTGGCCCCAGCCCGGCGCGGCGCCGACCCCTCGCTCTGCACCACCAGGGCGAGGGCCGCCGCCTGGCGCGCCTTTTTCAGGCGGATGATTTCCTCGAAAATCTGCAGATCGTCCATTGCTATGACTCCTAAAAGACCGTGAGGGGTGAGGGGTTGGGACCGCAGATAACCCCCAATGCCCTTCACCTGTTACGCCTCACGCCTCACGCATTACGATTTACGCGTCACGGTTTTTCCCGCTTCCTTGACCCGTTCGACGGTCATCGGCAGGCGGCGCAGCCGCGTGCCGGTGGCGGCGAACACCGCGTTGGCCACCGCCGCGGCGATCGGTGGCACCCCCGGCTCGCCGACGCCGGTCGGCGGCTCCTGGCTGGGGACGATGTGCACCTCGATCTCCGGGGTCTCATCCAGGCGCAGGATCGGGTAGTCGTGGAAGTTGCTCTGCTGCACCCGCCCGTTGTGCAGGGTAATCTCGCCCAGCAGGGCGGCGCTGAGACCGAAGACGATGCCGCTCTCCATCTGCGCCTTGACCGTGTCGGGGTTGACCACCCGGCCGCAGTCGACGGCGCAGACCACCCGGTGGACCCGGATCTGCCCTTTGGCGTCGACGGAGACCTCGGCTACCTGGGCGACGAAACTGCCGAAGGAGGCGTGCATCGCCAGTCCCCACCCCCGCCCCTCGGCGCTCGGCTTGCCCCAGCCGGCCTTCTCCGCGGCCAGCTCCAGCACCCCCTTGTGGCGCGGGTGCCCGGCCAGCAGTTCGCGGCGAAACTGCAGCGGATCGCGGCCGGCCGCCGCGGCCAGCTCATCGATAAAGCCCTCGACCACGAAGCCGGTGTGGGAATGGCCCACCGAGCGCCACCACTGCACCGGTACCGGGTTGGTCGGGCTGTGCAGGTCGACCTGCAGGTTGGGGATGGCGTAGGGGAGGTCGGCCGCCCCCTCCACCGAGGCGCCGTCGATGCCGTTGTGGATCATCGCCTGCTCGAAGGCGGTGCCGGCGATGATCGACTGGCCGACGATGCGGTGGCTCCAGGCGACGGGTTTGCCTTCGCCGTCCAGCCCCCCGGCGAGTTTACTGTACCAGAGCGGCCGGTAGTGGCCGCCGCGGGTGTCGTCCTCGCGGGTCCAGACCACCTTGACCGGCTTCTTGAGCTCTTTGGCCACCTGGACCGCTTCGCTGACGAAATCCGAATGGGGATTGGCCCGCCGGCCGAACCCGCCGCCGAGCAGCATGGTGTGGATGGTCACCTGCTCGGGTTTGAGCCCGGCAGCGAGGGCCGCGGCGTTGCGGTCGCCGCTCTGGAACTGGGTGCCGGTCCAGATCTCGCAGCGCTCCGGCCCCAACTCGACCACGCAGTTGAGCGGCTCCATGGTGGCGTGGGCGAGGTAGGGAACCTCGTAGACCGCCTCGATCTTTTTCGCCGCGGCGGCCAGAGCCGTCTCCGGATCGCCGTCGCGGCGGGCCACCGCCCCCGGGGTCTTGGCCAGCTCCGCGTACTGCTTCAGCAGGCTCTCGCTGGAGAGCTTGCCCCCGTCGCCTTCATCCCATTCGAGCTCCAGCGCCTCGCGCCCCTGGAGCGCCGACCAGAAATCCCTGGCTGCAACCACCACCCCGGTCGGCACCCGGGCCACCACCTGCACGCCGGGGACGGCGCGGGCCTTCTGGTCGCGGAGGTTTTTCAGCTTGGCGCCGAACACCGGGGGGCGGGCGACCACCGCCACCAGCATGTCGGGGATGGTCACGTCGAGGCCGAAGCGGGCCGAGCCGTCGAGCTTGGCGGGGGTGTCGAGGCGCGGCATGGAGCGGCCGATGATCTTGAAACGTTTCGGGTCCTTGAGCTGCATCCGGGTCGGGACCGGAAGCCTGGCGGCCCTGGCGGACAGGGCGCCGAAGCCGATCTCGCGGCCGCTGGCCAGGTGGCGGACCTTGCCGTTCTCGGCCCGGCAGGCCGGCGGAGCGACCTCCCAGAGGTCTGCCGCGGCCTGGATCAGCATCTCGCGGGCCGCGGCGCCGACCGTGCGCAGCTGTTCCCAGGAGGAGGAGACGCTGGTGCTGCCCCCGGTCACCTGGACACCGAACACCGTGTGGTTGTAGACCGGTGCGACCGGCGCCGGCTCGATGCGGATCTGGTTCCAGTCGCATTCGAGCTCCTCGGCGATCAGCATCGGCATCGAGGTGTAGACCCCCTGGCCCATTTCCGCCTTGGCGACGATGATGGTGACGGTACCGTCCTCGGCGATGCGCAGCCAGGCGTTGGGGTCGAGGGGCGGCGGGGGCTCGGCGGCCGCGGCGATGGTGGCGCCGCGCGTCGGGACGTAGAATCCCAGGATCAGGCCGCCCCCCACGGCGGCGCTCGCCTTGAGAAAGTTCCGGCGCCGGGTGTCGACGGATTGGTTCATGACTCGCTCCTTTCCGGGGTCATCCGCGCCGCCCGGTGAATGGCCCGGCGGATGCGCGGATAAGTCCCGCAGCGGCACAGGTTGCCCGACATCGCGGCGTCGATCTGGGCATCGTCGGGTTCGGGAGTTTCGCCCAGCAGGGCGGCGGCCGCCATGATCTGCCCCGGCTGACAATAGCCGCACTGGGGGACCTCCTCCTCGGTCCAGGCCAGGCGCAGCCGCTCGCCCAGCCCCTCCTTGAGCCCTTCGACGGTGACGACCTTCTTGCCGGCCACCTCGCTGACCGGGGTGACGCAGGAGCGGGTCGCCTTGCCGTCCACCAGCACCGTGCAGGCCCCGCACAGCGACAGGCCGCAGCCGTACTTGGTGCCGGTAATTTTCAACTGCTCGCGGATGACCCACAGCAGCGGGACATCCGGGGCCACCTCCAGCTGGTGGTCCTTGCCGTTGACGTTGAGCATGATCATGGGGCCTCCTTATGGATTCGACATCTGGGGCTGGGGGGACAGCAGAAAGTGCAGGATCGCGCCGAGGCCTCCGTGTCGACCGGGATAGACACGGCCACCGCACGGCGGCGCCAGGTGTTCGCAACAGAGAACAGCCTACTGCAGAAAAGCGGGATTGCAAGGTGTTGGGAGCAGGGTGCCGGGGAGTAAGGGCGGGGGCGGTTCAGAGCAGCGGGAGCCAGTAGTCGGCCCCCGCCGCGCCGCCCGGGCCGAATGGCTCGAGAGCCTCCAGAAGCGGGGCCAGGGCCCAGGCCAGGGCGAACTTGGGGAAGTAGACGCCGCGCATGCAGCGGCGGTTGTGAGCCAGGGTGGGATAGGCGGCGCAGATATCGGGCTTGATCTGGTGGATGGCGCACCCCTGGGTATCGGGGCCGGTGGCAATCAGAAAGGGGCAGCGCTCCAGGCGCCGCTTGGTCTTGGGGTCGACCCAGATCCAGCCGAGCCGGTTGGTCATTTCCAGCAGGTCCGGTCTTCCCGCCTGGCGCCAGCGCTCCAGGTCGGCCCGGGAGGCATGCAGGTGGCCGCCGAAGGTTTCGCAGCATTTTCCGCAGGCGCGGCAACTCGATTTGCTGTGGTCGATCTTTAATCCGGTTTTGTGCAGCCACTGAACCAGAGCTTCGATCATACGCACCTCCAATGATTGCGGGTGGGTAGTTTGTCGAGTCAGCTCGTGGTCACGACCAAACGACTTGGAAATAATCTTCTATCTTGTGGTCGAGACCTGGTTCAACCGTATAAAAAAAATATACAATCGTCAATCCATAGGCAAAAAAATTTCAAATAATCTAATTGACCCACCAAAGAAGGCTCATTTATTACCACGAAGGACACGAAGTTCACGAAGAAACCCAGGGGAAAAGGGTTTTTACTTCGTGGCCTTCGTGTCCTTCGTTGTGAATCGGGGTTTTATTTATTCCTCCTCCAGGTCCTGCTCGGAATCATCCCACCTTGGGGCTCGGGAACACATCGCCACCAGGGCGATTGCCAGGAAACCGCCGAAATAGAGGACGGCGAGGGCGGCCCAGATCATGTTCGCCGCTGCTCCCAGCCGCCGCCGAGGGCCTTGATCAGCAGCACGCTGGACTGCAGCCGCTGGCCGAGGACCTGCACGGCGCCGCGTTCGGCCTGCAGCGCGGTGCGCTGGCTGTCGACCACTTCCAGGTAGCTGACCAGGCCGGCCCGGTAGCGCTTGCCGGAGATCTCCGCCGCCTCCCGGGCGGCAATCACCGAACGCTCCAGGGCCTCGGCCTGCGCGGCGAGAATGCGCAGCCCGGCCAAGGCATCCTCGGTTTCGGCGAAGGCGACCAGCACCTGCTGGCGGTAGCGGGCCACCGCCTCCTCGTAGGCGGCCCGGGCCCGCTCGAGGTTGGCGCTGTTGCGCCCGGCCTCGAAGATCGGCAGGGAAACCGCCGGGCCCAGGGCCCAGGTGCGGTTGTCCCAGTCGAACAGGCCGGAGGCCTCGCTGCTGGCGAAGCCGGCGCTGCCGGTCAGGCTGACCGCGGGGAAGAAGGCGGTTTTGGCCACCCCGATGCGGGAGTTGGCGGCGGCCATCTGCCGCTCGGCGGCGGCGACGTCGGGGCGGCGCTCGAGCAGGCTCGAGGGGAGTCCTGCGGCCACCGCCGGCGGCGCCAACTCCAGCGGGGCCGGGGCCAGGGTGAAGCTCGAGGCCGGCTGGCCGACGAGCACCGCCAGGGCGTGCTCCAACTCGGCGCGGCGCTTTTCCAGCCCCACCGCCTCGGCCTGGGTGGAGGCCAGCTCGGTGCGGGCCCGGGCGACGTCGAGCTGGCCGATCTGGCCGTTGCGGAACAGGCTCTCGACCAGTTCGAGGTTCTCCCGGCGCAGCTCCACGGTGGCCTGCAGCAGGTCGATCTCGCTGTCCAGCGAGCGCAGGGCGAAATAATTGCGGGCCACTTCGGCCTGCAGCACCAGCAGCAGGTTGCGGTAGTCGGCCTCGCTGGCGGCGGCATCGGCCCGGGAGGCCTCCACAGCCCGGCGTACCCGGCCCCAGAGGTCGATTTCGTAGCCCAGGTCGAGGGGGAGGGAGAAGCTGTAGTCGGTGCTGGCGGCGCCGCTGAAGGAAAAATCAGCGGGGGTGCGCGAACGGCCCGCCGCGGCGTTCAGGTCGACCCTGGGCAGGCGGTCGGCCTGGTCGATGCGGGCGACGGCCCGCGCCTGGGTGACCCGGGCGAAGGCCGCCGCCAGGTCCTGGTTGGCCGCGGCGGCCTGCTCCTCGAGGTTGTTGAGCAGCGGGTCGCCGTAGATCTCCCACCAGGCGCCGCGGGGGGCCTGGTCGCCGGGAGCCGCCTCTTTCCAGGGGGCGTTCTCCTTGTAGGCCAGGGGGATTGCCAGCTCCGGCCGGGCGTAGTCGGGGCCGAGGGTGCAGCCGGCGATGAGGGCCGCGGCAATTGCCAGAATAGGTAGCCATTGACGAGAATTTTTCATTCTAAAAGACCTTTATTTAACCACTAAGATCACGAAGGACACGAAGAAAGGCTTTTCGTTTTACCAGCTTGGGCGAAGCCCCTTCGTGCTCTTCGTGTCCTTCGTGGTGAGAATAGAGCTGGGTTTCCCTTGGGCGCGGCCGCCCAGGGCGAACACGAGATTCGCCCCTACGGTAAGGCCTCGGCCGGTTCTGCCTCCCTCTGCAGCTCCTGCGCCTGCTCCACCCGCTGGCGCCGTCGCGCCAGCAGCAGGTAGGCCGCAGGGACGACGAACAGGGTCAGCACCGTGCCCAGCGACAGCCCGCCGACGATGACCCAGCCGATCTGGGCGCGGCTTTCGGCGCCGGCGCCGTGGGCCAGGGCCAGGGGGATGGAGCCGAGCACCATGGCGCCGGTGGTCATCAGGATCGGCCGCAGGCGCAGGGTCGCGGCCTCGAGCACGGCCTCGCGCTTGCTCCTGCCCTTTTCCTGCAGCTGGTTGGCGAACTCGACGATGAGAATGCCGTGCTTGGTGATCAGCCCCACCAGGGTAATCAGGCCGACCTGGCTGTAGATGCTCAGGGTGTTGCCGGTAAAGTGCAGGGCCAGCAGGGCTCCGGCCATGGACAGCGGTACGGTGAACAGGATGATCAGCGGGTCGACGAAGCTCTCGAACTGAGCCGCCATCATCAGGTAGATCATGATCAGCGCCAGGGCGAAGGTCACCAGCAGGCCGGCGCTGCTCTCCTTGAACTCCCGCGACTGCCCCTGGTAGTCGATGCGGGCGGTTTCGGGCAGCACCCGCGCCGCCGCCTCTTCGAGATACTCGAGCGCCTCCCCCTGGGAATAGCCGGGGGCGAGGTTGGCGCTGATGATGGCCGCGCGGCTGCGGTTGAAGTGGTTGAGCGACTGGGCGGTGACCCCCTCGTCAATACTCACCAGGCTGGAGAGGGGGATCATCTCCCCGGAGGCGGCGCGCACGTGGATGCGGTTGAGGTCCTCGGGGGTGACGCGCAGATCGTCCTCGATCTTGACGATCACGTCGTACTGCTCGCCGTCCATCTTGAAGCGGGTCACGTCCCGGCCCCCCATCAGCGTCTCGATGGTGCGGCCCAGGGCGGCCACGCTCACCCCGAGGTCGGCGGCCTTGTCCCGGTCGACCCGCAGGCGCAGCTCGGGGGAGTTGAGCTTGAGGTCGCTGCGCGCCGCAAGGATTCCGGGGTTTTTGCGCACCTCGGCCATCAGCAGGTTGATCTGCTCGTTGAGCTCGCCGTAGCTGTCGCTGGTCTTGACCACGAACTGAATCGGCTGGTTCATGAAGGACTGGCCGAGCGACGGCGGGGTGATGGGGAAGCCGAGCACCCCGGGGATGCCGAACAGCTTGGGACCCAACTCGCCGGCGATCTGCAGCGAGGAGCGCTGGCGCTCTTCCCAGTCCTTGAGGTTGATGACGGAAATCCCCTCGGTGACCTTGCCGTTGAAGCCGGTGGTGGCGAACACGCCGCTCCCTTCGGGGATCTGCCGCAACAGCCCCTCGGCCTGCTGCAGGTAGTGGTCGGTATAGTCGAGGTTGGCGCCGTCGGGGGCGATGATGAAGGTCATCAGCACTCCGCGGTCCTCAAGCGGCGCCATCTCCGAGGGGAGCTTGCCCGAGAGCCACCAGGTGGCGGCGCCGGCGGCCAGGGCCACGGCCACGCCGACCAGCACCGTCTTCAGCGACCAGCCGAGCAGCCGGCGGTAGCCCTGCTCGATGGCGGTGAAGAAGCCCTCCATCAGGTGGAACAGCTTGTTGTGCTTCTGCTGGTGACGCAGCATCTTCGAACACATCATCGGCGTCAGGGTCAGGGCGACGAAGCCCGAGACCAGCACCGCGCCGGCCAGGGTCAGGGCGAATTCGGTGAACAGTTTTCCGGTGCGCCCTTCCATCATCGCCACCGGCACGTAGACCGCCGCCAGGGTCAGGGTCATCAGGATGACGGCGAAGCCGATCTCGCGCATCCCCTTGATCGAGGCCTGGGTCGGCGAGAGCCCCTCCTCGACGTGGCGGTGGACGTTCTCGAGCACGACGATGGCGTCGTCGACCACCAGGCCGACCGCCAGCACCATCGCCAGCAGGCTCAGGGTGTTGATGGAGAAGCCGAGCATCCACATCAGGGCGAAGGAGCCGACCAGCGACACCGGGATGGTCACCAGCGGGATCAGGGTCGAGCGGAGGCTGCGCAGGAAGAAGAAGATGATCAGCAGCACCAGTGCCACCGCCTCGACGATGGAGGAGAAGACGTTGTCGATGGAGCGCTCGATGAAGACCGAGGAGTCGTAGGCGATCCGGGCCTGCATCCCCTCGGGGAGCGAGGCCTGCAGGCCGGGCAGCATTTCGCGCAGGGCCTGGGAGATCTCCAGCGGGTTGGCCACCGACTGCTTGACCAGGCCCAGGGCCACCCCGTTGCCGCCGTTGTAGCGCAGGCTCTGGCGCTCCGACTCGGGACCGATCTCGGCCCGGCCGACATCCCCCAGCCGCACCAGGGTCTCGCCGGCCTTGCGCACGATGATGTTCTCGAACTCCTCGGGGGTGTCGAGGCTGGTGGCCGAGAGCACGGTGAACTCGCGGGCGGCGCTTTCGATGCGGCCGCCGGGGACCTCGACGTTCTGCGCCCGGACGGCATTCTCCACGTCCTGCGCCGTGACCTGGCGGGCGGCCAGCAGCGTCGGGTCGAGCCAGATGCGCATGGCGTACTTGCGGGCGCCGAGGATGTTGGCTTCGGCGATCCCCGGGATCATCTCGATCTGGTCGGTGACGTAGCGATCGACGTAGTCGGTGATCTCCTCGTTGCTGTGGCGGTCGCTGAAGAAGGCCATGTAGATGATCGGCGAGGCGTCGGCCTCGACCTTGGCGATGACCGGCTCCTCGATATCCAGCGGCAGCTCGGCCCGCACCCGGCCGACCCGGTCGCGCACCTCGGCGGCGGCGTCGTCGGCGTCGCGCTCCATCTTGAAGACGATGCTGATCTGGCTCCTCTCCTGCATGCTCTGCGAGGTGATGGTCCGGATCCCCGCGATCCCCGAGAGGCTGTCCTCGATGACCGTGGTCACCTCGGTCTCGATGATGTCGGGGCTGGCCCCCTGGTAGACGGTGGTCACCGAGACCGTCGGCTCGTCGATGTTGGGGTACTCGCGCACCGTCAGCCGCTCGTAGGCGACCAGGCCGATCAGCACGATCAGCAGGCTCATCACCGTGGCCAGCACCGGGCGCTTGATGCTTGTTTCGGATAGTTTCATGGGATTTAATTCCTGGATAATTTATCCACCACGAAGGACACGAAGATCACGAAGGGAATGCCTGGGGTACGGGCCAAACCCTTAATGGAGGGGGTTCTTCGTGCCCTTCGTGCCTTCGTGGTGAAAGAACCTTGGATTTGGTGACGGTTAATTGATTTGCGCGAACAGCGCCGGGTCCGCCGGCACGGGCTGCACGGGGCTGCCCGGGCCGATCTTCTGGTGGCCGCCGGTGACCACCACATCCCCGGCGGCGAGCCCCGAGACCACCTCGACCCACCCCTTGCGGCGGCTGCCGGTCTGCACCGGGGCCATCTGCGCCGCGCCGTCCACCACCTTGTAGACGAACTGGCTCTTCGGCTGGGCGATCAGGGCCTGCTCCGGAACGAAGAGGGCTGCGGCGCGGCTGGCCACCGCCAGGCGCACCTTGACGAACTGCCCCGGCTTGAGGGCCTCGTCGCGGTTCTCCAGGCGGCCGCGGATCACCAGGCTGCGGCTGTTCTGTTCCACCTGGGGATCGATGGCGTACACTTCCCCCTCGAACTGCCGCTGCGGCAGGGCGTCGGATTCGAGCAGCAGTTTCTGGCCGACCTTCACCTGGGGGGAGAACTTCTCGGGAATGCGGAACTCGACTTTGAGCCGGGTGGTGTCTTCGAGGTTGACCAGGGGCTGCCCCGGCTGGACGTAGTCGCCCAGGCTCACCTTGCGCAGGCCCAGGGTGCCGTCGAAGGGGGCCTCGATGCGCATCTTGGCCAGCTGGGCGGCGGCCAGGCGCAGGCTCGCTTCGTCGAGTTGCCATTGGGCGTAGGTCTCGTCCCGTTCGCGCTGGGCGATGGCCTTGTCCTGCAGCAGCGCCTCGGCCCGCCGGTAGTTGGCCTCGCTCAGGGCGCGGCTGGCCTCGGCCCGGTCGAGCTCGGCCCGGGGGATGGCGGAGTCGAGCTGGATCAAAACCTTGCCCCGGGCGGTCCGTTCACCCTCGGCGAAGCCGATGCGCTCGATGCGCCCGGCGACCTCGGCGCTGATCACCACCGATTCGTTGGACTGCAGGGAGCCGACGGCGCTGATCTCGGTGTCGGCGGCAGCCACCACGACCTCGGTCACCTCCACCGGCATCGGCGGCGGGGCCGATTGGGCAGGGCTGGTGGCCTGCGCCTCGGTGGCGGGGCGCAGCAGGAAAAAGGAGCCCGCCCCGAGCAGGGCGAGCAGGGCCAGGGCCGAGCCGATGACGGCCTTGCCGCGGGCCGGCCTCGAAGCGGGTGAGGTGTCGGCGGGTGTCGATGGTTCCTGGTGGTTCATGGGTCCTCGCTTGCAGATTTGAGGGAGTGAATGGTCACTCCGTTTCAGGCAAAAGAAAACGGCAGCGGGCCTGGCCCGTTGCCACTATGGTTGTGGAGTGAACGATCACTCCGTTTTTGGTGAAACCTTCCCGGGCCCTGTTTCAGTCCCGGCGCGCCACGGCATCCCAGCAGGCCTCAACGATCAGCGGAACCATCCGGTCCTCGATAGCGACCAGGCCGGCCAGGTGGTCGCGCACCGCGTAGAGCATCGGGCCTATGGAGAGGGAGACCAGCATCTCCTCGGGCAGATCCTTGAACGCCTGCCGCTGCCGCGCCTCATCGAAGAGCCTGGCGAAGCACGCCTCCTTTTCGCCGGGGTTCTCCTTGCGGGCGCGCCGCTTGGCGATGCCGTAGGGGGAGTTGTAGAACTGCTCGAGAAACCGGCATTCCCGGGGGTTGTCGATGAAGTAGCGCAGCAGGTTCTCGTAGAGATTGTCGAAGCGCTGGCGCAGCGGCACCTCTTCGCGGTAGTCGGCGAAGATGGCGGCCTGCAGTTTCCCGTCCAGTTCCAGGTGCAGCTCGCGGATCAGGTCGTCCTTGCTCTGGAAGTAGCGGTAGATGGTGCCGGTGCCGACCCCGGCCTTTTCCGAGATCAGCGAGGTCGGCGAGCCGTGGAAGCCGTTCTCGGCGAAGATGTCCAGCGCGGCCGAGAGGATGGCGGCGCGCTTGTCGGCGATCTTGCTCATGCTGTCTTCTCTCCGGGGTGGAGTGAACATTCACTCCGTTTTTCCGAAAGTATGGATCAAGAGCTTCTTTGCTGTCAAGGGGGCAATTGCTGGAAAAATCCGCTGGTTCAGGCGAAGAGGTGAAGGACAGCAAGGACAGCAAGGACAGCAAGGGTTGCCGAGGCAGCGGCGCATGGCTTGACGGGGTCGGGGATGCGTATCGCCAGCGTATATTTTGGGGGCCTTCGAACCTGGACACGGTTGGCCTTTGCGGCCGGGTTGGTTATGATTGGCGGTGCAGGGGCGCGAGTGGCCTGCTAAATGAACAAGGAGGTAGGAGATCATGACAGGTGGAATTCGGAGGGGCCGGCGGGCCCTGGCTTTGGTGGGGCTCGCCTTATTGTGTGGCTGTGCCGGTCACCGGGTGGAGACCCGGGTGGACGAGCCCGTCGAGGCGCAGCTGGTGGAGGTGGTGCGCGTCTCGCGGCAGTGGACGGGGCTGGCCATCGCCCCCAGCGGGCGGATGTTCGTCAATTTTCCCCGCTGGACGGATAATCCCTGGTGGGCCGAGCAGGCCGACCAATTCCCCTCGGTGGCCGAAGTGCTCCCTCTCTGGGAGATGCGGCCCCGGGGCCGGGTGCAGGCCTTCCCGGACGAATTCTGGAACCGCTGGAGCCCCGGCGACGACCCCCGCAACCGCTTTGTCTGCGTGCAGAGCGTCTACACCGATGCCGAGGGCAAGCTGTGGATCCTCGACGCGGCCAATCCCCGTTTCGCCGGGGTGGTGGCCGGAGGGCCCAAGCTGGTCAAAGTCGACCCCGAGAGCGGCGCCATCCTCCAGGTGTTCCCCTTCGCTGCCGAGGCGGCGCCTCCGACGAGCTACCTCAACGACGTGCGGGTCGACACCCGGCGCCAGGTCGCCTACCTGAGCGATTCGGGGGCCGGCGCCCTGATCGTGCTCGATCTGCGCAACGGAGCGGCGCGGCGCCTGCTGGAGGACCATCCCTCCACCCATGCCGAGGAGATCTCGCTGATCATCGAGGGGCGCAAGTGGCGCCTGCCCGACGGCAGCGTCCCCCGGGTTCACGCCGACGGCATCGCCCTCGATCCCTCCGGCGAATATCTCTACTACCAGGCGCTGACCTCGCGCAGCCTCTACCGCATCGCCACCCGCTGGCTGCTGGACGAGAGCCTGGCGCCCGCGCAGCTGGGCGAGAAGGTCGAGTTTCTCGGCAAGACCGGCGCCGCCGACGGCCTGCTGTTCGGCCCCGACGGCCGGCTTTACCTGACCGCCCTGGAGCACAACGCCATCCGCGCCTACACCCCCGGCGCAGGGGTGGTCACCGTGGCCCGGGGCCCCGAACTGGCCTGGCCCGACAGCCTGGCTGTTGGGCCCGACGGCGCCATCTACGTCAGCACCTCGCAGATCCACCGCATGCCGGTCCCCCGCGAACCCTACAAGATCTTCCGGCTGGAGAAGAAACCCTGAGCCGCCGCAGGGCTCAGTTCGCCCTGAGCCTGGCGGCGATCTGGGCCACGTGCCGCCCCTGGAAGCGGGCGATGGCCAGCTCGTTCTCGCTCGGCGAGCGCGAACCGTCGGGCGCGGCCAGGGTCGAGGCGCCGTAGGGGGTGCCGCCGCTGATCTCGTCCATGTTCATCAGCCGCGCCTCGCTGTAGGGGACGCCGACAATGAGCATGCCGTGGTGCAGCAGCGTGGTGTGGAAGCTGGTGATGGTGGTCTCCTGGCCGCCGTGCTGGGTGGCGGTGGAGGTGAAGACGCTTCCCAGCTTGCCGACCAGGGCGCCTTTCATCCACAGCTGGCCGGTCTGGTCGAGAAAGTTGCGCATCTGCGCGCACATGTTGCCGAAGCGGGTCGGGGTGCCGAAGATGACGGCGTCGGCCTGGGCGAGCTGCTCGGGGGTGGCCACCGGGATGTGGGCGAATTTCCCCCGGGCCGCCTTTGCCCCCGAGCGCTCCAGGGCCTCGGGGGGGACCAGCTCGGCGACCTGGTAGAGCCCCACCTCGCTGTCGGCAACCTCCCGGGCGCCGGCGGCGACCGCCTCGGCCAGTTGATGGACATGGCCGTACATGCTGTAAAAAATCACCTGGATTCGGGTCGTCATGGGGATTCCTCCAATACACTGGGAACAGGCTTCAGGTTCGATTAAACCACCTGCGTCCGGCAACGCAAGCGGTCTTCAGCTCAAATCGAAGAGCAGAAAGCGGCTGGGCGCGGCTGCGTCCAGCTTAAGGCGTTTCTCGTCGCTCAGCGCCGCCCCGTCGCCCGGCTCGAGGGAGACGCCGTTGAGCTGCAGGGCGCCGGAGATCACCTGGATCCAGGCGTGACGCCCTGTCTCGAGCCGATGCTCCAGGGTGCGCCCCTGGCCGAGCTGTCCGCAGAAGAGGTCCACATCGCGGTGGATGAGCGCCGAGCCGTCGCGGCCCGTCGGGGAGCCCACCAGCAGCAGCCCGTTCTCGGGCCCGCTGGCGAAGCTCCTCTTCTCGTAGCCCGGCTCGAGCCCCTTGCGCTCGGGCAAAATCCAGATCTGCAGAAAATGCACCGGCTCACTCTGCGAGGGGTTGTACTCGCTGTGCCGCACCCCGGTCCCGGCGCTGATCCGCTGCAGCTCGCCGGCCCTGATGGTCTCCCGGCTGCCCAGGTCGTCCTGATGCTCGAGCTTCCCCTCGATGACCAGGGAGAGGATTTCCATGTCCCGGTGGGGGTGCAGCGGGAAGCCGCCGCCGGCCTCGACCCGGTCCTCGTTGATGACCCGCAGGGCCCGGAACCCCATGTGCTGGGGGTCGTAATAAGTGTCGAAGGAAAAGGTGTGTCGGCTGTCGAGCCAATCGGCCTGGAAACGGCCGCGCTCCGCTGATTTTCGTACGCTGATCATGGTGCGTCTGCCTTTCCCCGGGAGCAAGCTTCCGGACAAGCTTCCAAGTTTAATGGTTTAACATC
This sequence comes from Desulfuromonas versatilis, assembly GCF_019704135.1. Taxonomy (NCBI): domain Bacteria; kingdom Pseudomonadati; phylum Thermodesulfobacteriota; class Desulfuromonadia; order Desulfuromonadales; family Desulfuromonadaceae; genus Desulfuromonas; species Desulfuromonas versatilis. The sequence continues at coordinate 4,314,852 of NZ_AP024355.1, read as the reverse complement.
AAACTATCACGCGGCGGGTTTCCCGTCAAGCGCGCCTCAGCCCGGGACATTGAAACCTCTGGCATCTTTGCGGATTTCGGTTAAGATTCTGGGACCGAAGTTTGGGGGGGAAGGCCGTGACTGGCTTAGGGGCCGTGATTCGTGACTCGGGGAGGCGAGGAAGAAGGGATTTCATTCCGGGATTGAACGGTTCTGGGGCATTCTGCATCCTGTATTCATTTATGCGTATCATTTTGCAGTTAAAGAGGAAGTGTCCATGGTAGAGATCGACGGCTCCTACGGCGAGGGGGGCGGGCAGGTGCTGCGCAGCGCCCTGTCCCTCTCGCTGCTGACCGGGCGTGCCGTTCGTTTGAAAAATATCCGCTCCGGTCGTTCCCGCCCCGGGCTGATGCCCCAGCACCTCAAGGCGGTGCAGGCGGCCTCGGCGGTCGGGCGGGCGCGGGTGGAGGGGGCGGCGCCCGGCTCCACTGCGCTGGTCTTCGAGCCTGCGGGGCTGCACCCCGGCCAATTTCGCTTCGACATCGGCACCGCCGGTTCCACCTCGCTGGTTCTGCAGACCATTTTGCTGCCGCTCTGCCTGGCGGGCGAGCCCTCACACTGCGTCATCACCGGGGGGACCCACGTCCCCTGGAGTCCCTGCTATCATTATCTGCAGCGGCTCTGGCTGCCCTGCCTGCGCCGGGCGGGGCTGGAGGTCGCCCTGGAGATGGAGCGCACCGGCTTCTATCCCCGGGGCGGCGGCAAGATCAGCGCGAGCATCGCGCCGGTGGAGGCCCTCAGGCCCCTGTCCCTGGCGGAGCGGGGCGCCATTCGCAGCGCGAGCCTATTGTCTTTCGTGACCCAGCTGGACGAGCGGATCGCCGAGCGCCAGCTCCACCAGGCGAGGCGGCGGCTGGCGGGGCGCTTCGGGCGGATCGAGCAGGAGCTCGCCGAACTTCCCGGTCCGGGCAAGGGGAGCCTGCTGCTGGTGGTGGCCGAGTTCGAACATTCGCGCTGCTGCTACTACGGGCTCGGTGAGCGGGGCAAGTCCGCAGAGCGGGTGGCCGACGAGGCGGTGGACGCCCTGGAGCGCTTCCTCGGCTCCGGCGGCGCCATTGACGAACATCTGGCGGATCAGCTGCTGCTGCCCCTGGCGCTGGCCGAGGGGCGCTCGGAGCTGCGTACCGCCCGGGTCACCGAACACCTGCTGACCAATGCCTGGGTGATCAGGCAGTTTCTGCCCGCTGACATCGTCATCGAGGAGGCTCCGGGCCGGGCCGGTCTGGTGCGCATCGACGGCTGCGGCTGGCCGCCTCGGAAATTGTGAGTAACGGAAGGAGCCAGGATATGGAATTGTACCTGATGCAGCATGGCCAGGCGGTCGCCAAAGAAGAGGACCCCGAACAGCCGCTTAGCCGAGAGGGGGTTGAGGCGATCAAGGCCTCCGCCGCGGCAATCCGCAGAATGGGGCTGCACTTCGATGTCATCATCGCCAGCCCCAAACGGCGCTCCAGGCAGACCGCCGCCCTGGTTGCCGAGGCGGTCAACTACCCCTACAGCGACATCGTCGAAACCGAGCTGGTCAAGCCGATGACGGCCCCGGGCGAGACGCTGAAATTTCTCCAGCAGTACCTCGGTGAGGGGGCGGTGTTGATCGCCGGACACCTGCCCTCGCTGGGGGAGATCGCCTCGAGCCTGCTCAGCGACGGGTCGAAGGTCCACCTGCATTTCGAAAACGGCGGGCTCTGCCACCTCTCGGTGCCCAACCTGCCTACTTATGAGGCCCAGCTGCGCTGGTCGCTCACCGCGGCCCAACTGGCGATGCTGGCCAAGTAGGGGGTGCCCATAGGGGTTGCGCGGCAGGGGCGGTTTCTGGCACACTCGTGCCACGCCCCCGGCATCAATTCACCGAAGGAGAAGGCCCATGTCCAATCCCGCTGCGTTCATCCAGGCCTGCAACGAAGGACGGCTCTGGGTGCATTGCGACCAGTGCAACGACCCCAAGCCGCTCAACCGGGTCGAGCGCCTGGATACCATTCAAAACCAGTCCTACTGGGGGCCCGAGCCCTGGTGGCACGACACCCACGAGTTCACCTGCCCCGACTGCGGCACCGTCCAGAAGTCCCTCGCCCAGTTGCAGGAGTGAAATCCCGCTAAATCATGATCGACGAAAAAGGGCGCCCCGCCGAGCCGAGGGCGCCCTTTTTCGTCGGGAATCCCAGTCCTCCCGCCCCCTTTTCTCCTCTTGGCTACCCTGATTTCCCCCTTCCTCTCTCCGGGAAAAGGTTCGCAAAACGCATTGAATACTTTTTTGGTAAGTCACCTGCGGGATGAAAATCGGGGATACCCTACCCCGAAAGGGGTAGATCTCCCCATGGTCAGGGTTGTTTTTGCCAGTAATACTTAATACCAAGAGGCGGTATAAGACGAAGGTTGCAATTGTCTCATGCCGCACTGCCAGGATTAACCTTCGGACCTGTCACGCCTCGCCTCCGTAGCGGGGGAATCGGCCCGAAGGACCGGGAGTTGAGTCATGGGGGGGGGCGACCCAAGCCGACCGAAAAAACTATCCATGGCCGTGCCTGGCAGGCTTAAAGAGGAGGCAAGATTATGGCTGGCGTATTGAAACCATGGATCAGGGTGAGTGTGGTCATATTTTCAGTGGCCCTGCTGATTGCCTGCAGCGGCGGCGGAGGGAGCAGCGGCGGCGGAAGCGGCAGCGGCAGCGACGGCGGAACCGACGTCGGTGGCGGAAACAATGGTGGCGGTGGGGATAATGGTGGCGGTGGTAACGACGGGGAAGGGCAGCCGCAGGATCCCCCTGTGCTGCTTACCGACTTTTTCGGCCCGCCTCCCGAGGATGACCCGTCGGCCTTTACCGGGCCATTGATCGGGCTGCAATTCTCCGGCGAGGTACTGACCACCCTGGCGCCTGCCAACGAAGGGGCTTTCGCGGGCGGCCTCACCGGCACCCATACCGACGCCGGGTTGGACAATGCGGTCCCCGAGGCGCAGCAGCGGGTGCTGGATCCGGCGGTAGATCCCCTGGACGTATTCAACATCCCGACCAACAGCAAACCGAGTCCGCTGTTCGGCGCCGAGTCCTACACCCAGCAGATGCTGCGCTTCGAGGAGTTCGGTCCCGAGCCCCTGTCGGCCGACGCCTCCGCGGCGACCCTGGGCTTTCCGTTGCCCGGGGTAGGCCCCCTGCCGGAGCAGGATCCCGCGAGCATCGTCCGCAGCGCGCCGGCCGGCGCCGCCCTGGAGGCCTTCCTGGGACAGTCGGGGCTCAGCCCCTTGCCGACGGAGTTCGCCAACATCGATGCGCAGAACCCCTGGAAACTGTTCATCGGCCAGTTCCTGGGCCGACCTCTGCAGATCTCGCCGGCCGAGGGACGGCCGCCGGGACGGGGCTGGGCCCACCAGCGCTGGAATGAATTCTATCCCCAGGTGCAGTTCAAAACCGCCCAGGCCGGATCGCGGACCAACCTCGGGATGCGCGACGCCAAGCAGCTGCACAAGTACAGCGTCGGCGAATTCGCCCCCGGCGGGCTCTACCACCGGGTTTACACCTCCTCGGTTCCCGGGGCCCCGACCCTCGACGGGACCACCGGCGGGCTGAGGATCCGCCTGCACCCCAACATGCCGGTGCAGGACCACAAGGCCCTGTGGACCTTCGACGGCACCCTGCCGCCCAAGCTGCTCATGGTCCGTTACGGCCAGGGGGTGCTGATGCGGCACTACAACGCACTACCCATCGACCCCTCGGCCAACCGCGGCTTCGGCCTGCACACCATCACCACCCACGAGCACAACGGGCACTCCCCGGCGGAAAGCGACGGCTACACCAACGCCTTCTTCTTTCCGGGGCAGTTCTACGACTACCGCTGGCCGATCCAGCTGGCCGGCTACGACAGCATCAACACCGATGCCAACGACCGCCGGGCGGCCTTCCCCTGCGCACCGGGGGAAACGCTGCTGGTCAACGACAAGGACCCTGGCCTCAAGACCTGTGAAGACGGGTCGATCCGCATCCGCGGCGACTGGCGCGAGACCATGAGCACCCACTGGTTCCACGACCACATGCTCGACTTTACCGCCCAGAACGTTTATAAAGGGAATGCCGCGATGATGAACTACTACAGCGCCCTGGACCGCGGCAAGGAAGACTTCAACGACGGGGTCAATCTGCGCCTGCCCAGCGGCACTGCACTGCCCTGGGGCAACCGCGACTACGACGTCAACCTGCTGATCGCCGACAAGGCCTGGGACCGGCAGGGGCAGCTGTGGTTCAACATCTTCAACACCGACGGTTTTCTCGGCGACCAGCTGCTGACCAACTGGCTGTACAAGCCCTATTTCGAGGTGCGCGAGCGTCGCTACCGCTTCCGCATCCTCAACGGCTCGGTCTCCCGCTACCTGGCCCTGGCGCTGGTCAAGCAGGTGCAGGGCGGCGGCGGCGAGTTCCCCGGCCCGGCGGGCTCGGGGGTCTCCTACGACCGGGTGCCGTTCCACATGATCGCCAACGACGGCAACATCATGGCCCACGCCATCCCCTTCGACGGCAGCCTCGATCTTGACGGCAACGGCGACGCCCAGGAGCACCGCGGACAGCTGCCGACCCAGGCCATTGCCGAGCGCTACGACATCATCGTCGACTTTGGCGCCAACGGCCTGCGGGCCGGGGACCGGCTCTACTTCGTCAACACCCTGGAGCACACCGACGGCAAGAAGCCCGGCAACCGCATCGACCTCGATGATATCCTCGCGGGGGTCTACCAGCCGCAGACCCTGGACGACGACCTGGACGGCATCCCGGATCGCTGGGTGAACGGCGACCCGGTGGTCGGCCGCTTTCTGGAGCTGCGGGTGCAGCCCTACACCGGGCAGGACCAGAGCATGGACCCGCGGGACTTCGAACCGGGGCAGCGGACCATGATCCCGCTGGCCATCGACCCGGAGGATTCGGGTATCCAGAACGAGCTGGCCAGCGCCCGCCACCGCACCTTCACCTTCGGCAAGGCCGAGGGGACCGACCAGGCGCCCTGGACCATCCAGACCGACGGCGGGGCCGGCTTCACCATGGACCCGCGGCGGGTGACCGCGGCGCCGCAACTGGCCAACGGCCCCAGCGAAGCGGGCTTCCAGGGCGAGGGGACCCTGGAGATCTGGCGGATCGTCAACAGCGGCGGCGGCTGGAGCCACCCGGTGCACGTCCACTTCGAGGAAGGAGTCATCCTGCGCCGCGACGGCCAGATCCCCCCCCTGTGGGAGCGCTTCTCCCGCAAGGACGTCTACCGCATCGGCAACGAGCAGGACAGCTCCCGGGAGGTGGAGATCGCCATCCGCTTCCGCGAGTTCGCCGGGACCTACATGGAGCATTGCCACAACACCCAGCACGAGGACCGCTCGATGCTGATGCGCTGGGACATCGAACACCCCGGCCAGGTCAGGCTGATGCCCGCCCCCATGCCGACCTGGGACGGCGTGGAATACGTGGACTCGGCCGCCCTGCCGACCTTCCGCGACGGCGACGGGGTGGGCAGGACCACCTTCTGAGCGCCCAGCGACAATCCCGGATAAACCGTCCGAGGGGCCAGACCGGCCCCTCGGACCTTGTTTTGTTCAGCATCACCAAGGAGTTGACGACATGCACGAACACCACCCCAAGCGCCCTTTCGACCTTCTCGCCCTGCTGCTGTTCGCCGTGCTGAGCCTGGTGGGCGGCCCGGGTTCGGCCGCGGCCGGCGACTCGCCCTGGGGCGCCGACTACTTTCCCAACATCCCGCTGGTCTCCCACGAGGGCAAGTCGCTGCGCTTTTTCGACGACCTGATCAAGGACAAGGTGGTGATGGTCAACTTCATCTACACCAGCTGCCGCGAGGCCTGTCCGCTGGAGACCGCCCGGCTGCGCCAGGTGCAGAAGCTGCTGGGGGACCGGGTCGGCAAGGACGTCTTCATGTACTCGATCAGCATCGACCCGAAAAACGACACCCCCGAGGTGCTGAAAAAATACGCCGAGGCCTACCATGCCGGCCCCGGCTGGCTGTTTCTGACCGGCAACGAGGAGGAGATCACCCTGTTGCGCAAGAAACTCGGCGTCTACTACGAGGGGATGCAGATCGACAACTTCCGGGACCATAACATCAGCCTGGTGATCGGCAACCAGCGCACCGGTATCTGGGTGAAAACCTCCCCCTTCGAAAACTCCCACGTGCTGGCCGACAAGGTCGGCAGCTGGCTGCACAACTGGAAAACGCCGAGCAAGTCCCGCAGCGATTACGCCCAGGCGCCCGAGCTGCGCAACCTCTCGCGGGGCGAGACCCTGTTCCGCACCCGCTGCGCCGCCTGCCACAGCATCGGCGGCGGCGATATTTTGCAGTCGGAAAAAGGCGAGATCGGCCCCGACCTGCTCGGCGTGACCCGCACCCGCGACCGCGCCTGGCTGACCCGCTGGCTGGCCGAACCGGACCAGATGCTCGCCGAAAAGGACCCCCTGGCCATGGCCCTGCTGGCCAAGTACAACAACCTGCAGATGCCCAACCTGAGCCTGAACCAGCTGGAGGTCGAGGCGCTGATCGAATACATGGAGGAGGAGAGCCGCCGGGTGGAGCAGTCCAGGAAGTGAGGCCATCGTTGCTGGTGCGGGGCAGAGTTTGAGAGGCTTGCTCAGGGGGTAAAGGACTTAAAGGACGCAAAGGACCTAAGGGGCCTTTAATGCTTCTCCTGTTGGCATCTGCTTTTCTATGCCTTTGCGCTCTTTGCCCCTTTGCGGTGCCTGAAGCTATAAACAATTGCGGGTTTAGCGTTTGGCCTCGGGCCGCGGTACCTCCCGGGGGATCAGCGGGCGGGCCGGGATGTGCTCGGGGATTCGCAGCAGGGTGGTCCCCGGCGGCATTTGCAGCTCGGCGTAGAGCCGCTCGCTGCAGCCCCGGTGGTTCTTGGACAGGTGCATGGGCAGAAACCAGCCCGGGCGCAGCTCCTCGAGCAGGCGGTTGACGTCGCTGGTGCACAGGTGGCAGGAGCGGCGGGCCCGCTCCATTTCTTCGGCCAGATAGGCGCATTCGCCGATCAGCAGGGTGACCCCGCGCAGCAGCGAGACGATCTTCCGCCGGTTCTCCTCGCTGAAGCCGACGTCGGTCACATAGCCGATGCTGGCCGCCGGCTGCTCGCCGCGGATCTGCCGGTAGAGCGCCGCCGGGTCGGCCAGCGTCTCCTCGACCACCCGGCCCTCGCGCCGCCGGCTCACCCGCAGCGGGCCGCTCGCCAGTCCCTCCCGGTAGAACCTGCGGTTCAGCTCCCGCAGCCAGCCCCCCGCCACCAGGTCCAGGGCCGCCAGTTTTTCCGGATCCACCTGAAATGCGTCGCGTTCGGTGATGCGCAGGATCATCACCGGGATCTTGTGGTCGCACAGCTCCGCCTCGACCCTCAGGAACCGGTTGCGGTACACCACCCGATCGCTTCGCTCCCGCACCGCCTCCCGGCGCAGGGGAAACCCCTCCGGCCCCCGCAGCACCGAGGTGACCAGGCGCTCCTCGGCTACCTCGTGCACCCGGTACACCCCCCAGAATTCCTCCGTCAGGTTCCAGTCATAGCCCTGAAGCTTGTGCGCCAGTTTTTCGGCGATCCCCGGCGGGCCGAACAGCTCCACCGTGCGCGGGGCGACGTGCATGTTGCGGGTCAGGGTCTCGATCCCCATGAAATGGTCCATGTGGCCGTGGCTGACGAAGACCGCGTCGAGCGACTTGAGCACCCGCTTGGCCAGGTGGTGGATCTGCCCGCAGTCCACCAGCAGGGCCCGGCCCAGGGGGCGCACCCGGAGATAGAGGATGGGGTCGTCGAGCAGTCCCGAGTAAAAGGTCGGCTCGATGAAGCGGAAGGGAAGGCGCAGGTTCATGGGCAGGTTTCTTTCGATTCGCGGAGCCAAACTGTATTCCTGTTGCAAGTATACAAATTAATAAGAGAACTTCCCTGTTGCCCCGGTTGTGCAAGCGCACCCGCCGAGTAAAATTAACAAGACGCCTGTGGCGCACCGCATCTTTAACCGGAAAGGAATTCCCCCAAATGGAAGAAAAACAGGCCTATCGCGAAAAATTCGAAGCCCGGCTCAGGGAACTCAAGGCCCAGCTCGAGCTGCTCGAGGCCAAGGCCGACCTGGCCAAGGCCGAGGCCGGGATCGAATACCAGAAACAGATCAAGGAGCTGCGCCAGAAGCGCGACGCCATGAGCGCCCGCCTCGAGGAGTTGAAAAAAGCCGGCGGCGATGCCTGGCGCGACCTGCGGACGGGGCTCGAGAAGGCCGCCGAGGACCTGAAGGGGGCCCTGGAACGCGCCCGGGACAAGTTCCGGTGAGCCGCCGGCCCCTGCCCCGGATGGGGGCGGCGTTGGCCCTGGCGCTGCTGCTGACCCTGGCAGCGCCGCCGGCGCTTCGCGGCCAGCAGCAGGCCGGGCCGGAGCCCGAACCGCTTTCGGTCGAGCCGAGTCCGACGGCCCCCGAACGGGTGGGGGTGGAGAAGGTCTCCAGCGACCGCGCCATCGACAGGCGCCTGACCGGCATCCTCGAGTCGACGGGGTGGTTCGAGCAGGTCGAGGTGGAGGTCCGCGAGGGGGTGGTCTTCCTCGACGGGCTGACCCGCAGCGCCGAGCGCCGCGACTGGGCCGGCGCCCTGGCCGGCAAGACCGAGGACGTGGTGGCGGTGGTCAACCGGGTCCGGGTCGCCGAGCGCTCCCCCTGGGACCTTACGCCGGCCGCCGCCGAGCTGCAGCGGCTGGGGAGGCTCACGGTGCAGAAACTGCCGGCCGTCGGCATCGGCCTGCTGATCCTGATCATCACCGGTATCCTCGCCAAGCTGGTCGCCGCCGGGGCACGACGGGTCCTCGAGTCGCGCATGAAGCCGCTGCTGCGCGACGTCACCGCGCGGGCCTTGAGCATCCCCATCCTCATCCTCGGCGTCTACCTGGTGCTGCAGGTCGCCGGCCTGACCCGGCTGGCGACCACGGTGCTGGGCGGCACCGGCCTGTTCGGCCTGGTCGCCGGCATCGCCTTTCGCGACATTCTCGAGAACTTCCTGGCCAGCATCCTGATCAGCATGCGCAACCCCTTCAAGCTCGGCGACCTGGTGGAGGTGGCCGGCCACCTGGGGGTGGTGCAGCGGGTCACCTCCCGCGGCACGGTGCTGATGGACCCGGACGGCAACCACGTGCAGATCCCCAATGCCACCATCTACAAAAGCATCATCCGCAACTTCACCGCCAACCCCAACCGGCGCGAGAGCTTCGAGGTCGGCATCGGCTACGAGAACGATTCCGCCGCCGCCCAGGCGGTGGCCCTCGAGGTGCTCAATGGGCACCCCGCGGTGCTCAAGGACCCCGAAGCCCTGGTGCTGGTCGACCGGCTGGGGGCGGCCACGGTCAACCTGCGGGTCTATTTCTGGTACGACGGCTCGGCCTACAACGGGCCCAAGGTCAAATCGTCGCTGATCCGCCTGGTCAAGCGGGCCTTCGAAGGGCGGGGCATCTCCATGCCCGACGAGGCGCGGGAGATCGTCTTCCCCGACGGGGTGCCGGTGCGCATGCTGGAGGCGGCCGAACCGCCCGCCAAAAAGCCGCGCCCGGAGGAAGCGGCGGTGGAGACCGGGGCGGTCACCACCGCCGCGGAGGGGCATCTCGCCAACGAGGAGGGGCCGCTGCGGGAGCAGGCCCGCCGGGCGCGGATGCCCGAGGAAGGGGCGAGCCTGCTGGAGGAGAAGAACCCACGGTAACCGGCTGTCCCGCGAGGCAGGGATGCCGGCGCCACGAGAAAGGGCGGCCCGTTGCCGGGCCGCCCTTTGCTTTACGGACAGCTGGAATGCTCTAGTTGTTGTCCTCCAGCTCGATCTCGACCTGGTCCCAGACCAGCCCGGGCAGGTCGGCGCGGGCCTTGACGATGTCGCCGTCATTCAGCGCGGCGAAGAACCCGGCGCGGTTGGTCAGCGTATCCTCGATCTCGAACTCGTTGACCGTGCTGGTGTTCACGCTCACCCCGAGGATGGTGAAGCTGGGGTTGTTGATGTTGGCCACCGGGCCCTGGAGGAAGGTGCGGTTGGCCGGCTGGGTGTTGATCAGCTCGAGGCGGGTGGCGACCAGGCGCCCACCGGCGGCCTGACGGGCGCGGACCTTGATTTCGTTGCCCGAGGCCAGGTTGCCCAGCGCAGCGAGATTGTCGAGGCGGGTCAGACCGCTGTCGACTTCGATGGTAATGCCGCCCAACCCTTCCATGGTGAAGCTGGCCGCGTTGACCGCAGCCACGTTCCCCTCGATCCGCACGCTCTCCTTGAAGGTCACCTTGACCGCGTTGAGAGTGCCCGCCGCGTTCACCGAGCCCTCGGCTTCGACCTTGGTGCCGTTAGCCAGGTCGGCTTCCAGGCCGCCGCGGAAGGTCGCAGCGCTGTAATTGACCAACTGGCCGTTGATGGTGAAGGTCTGGGCGCCGGTGTTCAGGTTGGCGATCAATCCTTCCAGCTCGACCTTGGCGATGTTGGCACCCAGCCCCGCCTTGAGTTCGACGTCGGTGGCGGTGAGGGTGTTGGTGCCGGCATCGAAGCTCCGGCCTTTCACTTCGACCAGGGCGCCGTTGGCCAGAGAGCCGTTGCGCGGGGTGACCCCGGAGAAGTCGATGATCAGGTTATTGATGTTGAAGGTGCTGGCGCCGAGATTGGAGACGGTACCCAGGATCTCGAACTCCTGCAGGGGGTCGGCCAGGAAGGCGGCGGAGGTTTCAGCCTTCTTCTCGATGAAGGTGGCCTGGATGTCGCCGTTGGCTGCCATGTGGCCGCTGATCTCGAGCACCTGGTCCACCGCCAGGTTGGCGTAGGTGACCGGCGGGGTGTCGTCGAAGACGGTCACGCCGTTCTCGACGATCACGTTGTGCCCGAGGATGCTCAGAACCTTCACCAGGCCGGGAGTGGTTTCGGTGATGCTGGCTACCGGGCCTTCCAGGTCGTCGCCGCGGGTGACCAGGGTGGCGGTGCCGGTGGTGCCGTTGTCGTCGAAGGAGCCGTCGATCAGCACGATCATCCCTTCGCGAAGGTCGCTCTGCGAGGGGTTGTCGTCACCCTCGATGACGAAGGTGGCGTTGTCGGTGTTGAAGCGTACGCCGTTGACGATGACGCTGCCGAACCCCTGGATGGTGCCCGAGGAGACCCCGGTCGTCGAGGTCGGGCCACCGCCGCCGCCACCGCCGCCACCGCCGCCGCAACCGGCGACCAGGCCGCCGGAGAAGAGCAGGGCGGTTGCCAGGGCGAACAGACTCAAATGCCTTTGAATGTTTGCTACCATGGCGTTCATGATGTTCCTCCTTTGTTTCCGGATCGTTTACTCCGGATGCCTTGCCCCGCCCGGGGGCAGCCGGCTGATTCCGGGCTGCCGCCGGACGGGGGTACAACTAGTCCTGCAGTTCGATTTCGATTTCGTCCCAGACGGTCGTCGCGCCGTTCAGGTCGCCCCGGGCCTTGACCAGGCTCTCGGGCTCCTGCCGCAGCAGGCTGAAGAAGGTGCTGCGGCCGATGCTGACTTCCTCCTGGCGGAACCCGTTGTCGCCGATGCTGCCGGTATCGACGGTGAAGCCGATCAGGACCACCGTGCCACCGGCCTCGTCCGCGCTGTCCACCGGTCCCTGCAGGGTAACCTCGGGGTCCGGGCTGCTGCTCACCACCTCGAGTCGGGTCGCGACCAGGGTCGCGGGGGCGATCCGGCGACCGCGGATCTTGAGGTAGTTGCCGCCCTGAATGGCCCCGAAGGCGCCGGCGGTAAGTTCGTCGTCAAGCTGTACGGATATCCCACCGAGGCCCTGCAGGGTAAGAATGCCGGATACCGGGTCGAGCTGGTCGGCATTGGCCTCAATGCGGATATTCTCCTCGAATTCAACCTTCCGGGCCTGGAGCACCGCGCCGACGATCGGGCCTTCGGCCTCGACCTTGACGCCGTCCGCCAGATCGGCTGACAGTCCCCCCTCCAGCCTCGCCCCGGCGTAGCTGACGATCTGGCCGGAGATCCTGAAGGTCCGCGCGGTGCGGTCAAGCCCGGTGATGAAACCCTCTATGGCGGCCTTGGGCTGGTTCGCGCCCAGGCCAGGGGTCTTCACCTCGAGGCGCTCGGCAAACAGGGTGTTGCCCTCGAGGCGGGTCCCCTTGACTTCAACCTGCTGGCCGGTGGCAGGTCCGCCGGGCGGAACGTTGGCGAGTTCCGCCGTGGCGAAGTCGACCAGCAGGCCATTGATAACCAACGTGGTGGCGGAGGGGCGTTCGTCGACGGCCCCCATGACTTCGAGTTCGTTGCCGGCCGCAAGAAACTCATTCAGATCCCCGGCCGTTTGCCGCAGGTAAGTTGCCTGTATCGTCCCGTCGGGCTTGGTGAATCCGCTGACCTCGATGATCCCGGTCAATCCGTTGACAAGCGAGTCGAACCCGAAGCCGGGGACGCTGTCGTCGAAGCTGGTCGCCCCGTTTTCCACCACCACGATCTGCCCAAGGATCTCCAGGACCTTGACCAGGGCCTGGTTGTTGCCGGTTACGCTTGACACCGGTCCCTCAACGATGTCTTCGAAGGTGACGATGGCCGCGGTGCCGTTTCTGCCGTCGGCCGCGACGCTGCCGTCGACCCGCACCACCATGCCCAGGCCGACCGCGCTGGCCTGATCATCGAGGAGCTGGGCGGGTTCGCCCTCGCGCAGGAACTGGGCGTTGCCGGTAGCGTAACGGACACCGTTGACGGTGACGCTCCCCTTGGCGGTGACCGACCCCGCGCTGACGATGCCCGAGCCGCCGATGCCGCCGTCGGCGACGCTGCCGCCGCCTCCGCCGCCGCATGCAGCCAGGGTCAGGGCCGTCCCCAGGACGCCGCTTGCCAGCCATACCCAGTTGAGAAACCGCTTCGTCATCGCTTGCTCCCTTCCCTTGCCGGCCCCGCGGGAGCCTCTTCAAGGGTCTCTTCGAAATAGTAGATGCCCACCCCGGCGCGCACCCGCCCGCTCCCCTGGGCCTCGGGGGCGGTGTCACGGTCGTGGCTTGCCAGGTAACGGTCGAGTTTTTCGAGCAGTTGCTGCCCCTGGTGGGCACTGATTTTCTTGAATTCGGCGAGGGCTTCGACGGGGAGATTGTCGTAGGCGACTTTGCGCTGGAACCGGGGGTTTCGGGGCGCGCCCTGCAGGTTGTTGTCGATGGTGGTGATCAGATCCGCCACGTCGCTGCCGAGGATTCCCAGCTTTTCGCCTTCGCCGGTGGCCGGGACATAGGCCCGTTCGAGCAGGCGGATCTGCTTGTCCGGGGTCGTCTCCACCGCCCCCACGTGAACCAGTTCGTCGAGGATGGCCCGGGCCGGAACGTCGCCGCTGAACTGTTTGACCAGATCCTGGAAACTGACCGGGCCCTGCTCGATGGGCAGCGCCTTCGGGTTCCCCTTGGCGTCGCAGAAACGGCGATCGCGCACCCAACCGGAAATGACCCGGGCGGCCCGGTTGTAGCGCTCGATCGACTCTTCGCCCCCGGGGTGGCTCATGTCCCGCAGCCTGCGGATCTCTTTGCGGGAGAGTCCGGTGACGATGGAGGCCCGCGAATCAGAGGGCTTGCGGCCGGAAAGCCCGAACTCGTGCAAAGCGACGTCGACGTAGACCCAGCGTGCCAGGTCGGCGAAGGCCCCGAAGGGGACGCCGTTGCGCAGCAGGATGCGAACCAGGGGGCGCAGCAGCTTGAGGACGGCGATTTGCAGGGTTTGTTTCATAACCTTTTTACTCCTCTTATTTGGGATTATATTCCCAAAAAGAGGATTGTCAAACGCCCCTCTAAAATTTTTTTCAGGTTTGGAAGACGTCGCGGTTGCGGCTGTTGGAAGCCCGGTGTGGGCCAGTCGGCACTTGGCAGGGGCGGGTCAGCCAGGAGGCTCTCAGAGCAGGGCGTCGATCGCCTCGAAGTCCAGCTCGGTTTCGGCCAGCTTCTGGGTCAGGGCGATCTTTTCCGTGTCCTCCGCGGTGATCTTCGAGACGTCGTCCTTGATGATGGAGAAGACCTCCGAGGTGTTCAGGGTGCTGCGCATGTAGGGGATCTCGCTGGAATCGATGATCATCTGGGTGATCTTGGACACCGGGGCGACGCCGGGGATGATCAGGCCGGCGATCTCGGTGTTGTACTCGGGCAGGTGATGGAGCGAAGAGAGCATCACCAGCAGCTCGTCGCGGGTGCTGGTGACCAGCAGCAGGGTGGAGATCTTCAGCATCTCGATCACCCGCTGGGCCGAGGCGGCGCCGAGCTGGACATGGTGGACGATGCGCGAGGCCTGCTCCGGGGTGGCGCGCAGCGGCAGGCCGAGCAGCTTCGAGATGTGCAGCAGGGTGGGGTGGGCGAGGATCGGCGAAAAGTTGAAGCCGCCCACCACCTTGTAGGGCGCCTCGTGGAAGGCCAGGCGCAGGTAGCGCAGGGTCGCCTCGCGCTTGGCGCGCAGCAGCTTGTTGGGCAGAATCACCCGCACCCTGGCCCCCTCCTGGCGGTAGAGGGCCAGGTTGAGGTGGATGGCGTCGATGACGTTGCCGACTCCGCCCCCCGTCACCATCAGCACCGGCGCATCCAGCTCCCGGGCGAGAAAGGCGTTGTTGAGGCCCACCACCGAGCCCACGCCGGTGTGCCCCGCGCCCTCGATGATCAAATAATCGCAGCGCCGTTCGAGTTCGGCGCAGGCCTGGCGGATCTTCTCCAGCAGCGCTTCGCGCGAGACGGCACCGTCGAGGACCTTGCGGGTCGAGCCGGCGTGCAGCACCACCGGCGACATCAGGTGCAGGTCGTCCTCCAGGCCGTAGACCTTGGCCATCAGCGCCGCATCCATGTCCACGTCCAGCCCGTTCATGAAGGTCGGTTTGGGGCCCAATGGCTTGATGAAGCCGACCCGGCCGTATTTTTTCCGCGCCATGTGCATCAGCGACAAGCTGGTGGTGGTCTTGCCGGTGTTCTGGCCGGTCGCCGCGATGAAGATTTTTTTCGCCATTATGCATGCTCCGGGAAATCGCTGCGGGGAATGCGCTGCCGCCCCTCGGAAAAGGGTGCCAGAGCCAGGGGGTTTTGCAACCTTCGGGGGGGAGAATTTGCATTTTTCCACCGGATTTTTTCAGGAAAGGGTGTATATTTAAAAGCTATGAAAACGACCCCCGGCCGTGAGCCGGAGAATCGTGTCATCCAACCGCCCAAGGAGTCGAAATGGTCATGTCCTGGAGACGAATTGCCCTGGTCGCCCTGGCGGCCGCCGGTCTGGGGCTGCTCGGTGGCTGCGGAAAGCCTCCGCTCAGTGTCGAACCGGTCAGCCTGGCGCAGAACCCCATCGAGCAGATCGCCAACCTGGAAAAAGACCTCGCCGTCGCCCGCAACAACCAACTCCATGTGCTCGCCCCGGGCTGGTACGCCAAGGCCGAGGAGTCCCTGAACGACGCCAAGCGCGGCCTGGAAAAGGGCGATTCGGTGACCGACCTGCTGGAAAAGGCGGCCTTCGGCCGGGCCAACCTGCAGCGGGCCGAGGAGGCGGCCGAAGTGGCGCGCACCGCGCTGGCCGACACCATCAAGGCCCGCGAGCAGGCCCTGGCGGCCGGGGCCACCAGCTTCGGTCGGGATTATCAGGCCGTGGAGGACGATTTCCTCGAGCTGACCGAAGCCATCGAAAACGACAACCTCAGCAAGGCCCGCAAGAACAAGGGGGCGGTGACCCGGGCCTTCGACGAGCTGGAACTGCGGGCGATCAAGGAGCAGACCCTCGGTGAGGTGCGCCGCCTGCTGAGCGAGGCGGAGAAGAACGGCGCGAAGAAGATCGCCCCCGATACCCTGGCGGTCGCCCAGCAGAGCCTCAGCGAGGCCGACGCGTTCATCACCGAGCAGCGCTACCAGAAGGAGAAGATGCAGCAGCTGGCCAGCCAGGCCCTGTTCCAGGCGCGGCGGCTGGGGGGGATCATGAGCCAGGCCGAGTTGGTCAAGACCCTGCGGCCCGAGGAGGTCGCGCTGCAGAACGAGGAGCTGCTTTACCAGATCACCGCCAAGCTCAACGCCCGCGACATGCGCGACGAGCCCTTCGCCACCCAGCGGCAGAACATCCTCGCTTCGATCGTCTCCCTGCAGGACGATCAGCAGTTTCTCGCCGGCAAGCTCAAGGAGCAGCAGGTGGTGATCGAAGACTACCAGCAGCAGCTGGCCAAAGCCGAGGGCCGCGCCCGCGAGGTGGAGGTGGCCCGCGAACGGCTGGCCCGCGAAGAGCTCTTCCAGCGCCTGTTCACCGAGGTGCAGGGCTTCTTCGCTGCCGAGGAGGCCGAGGTCTACAAACAGGGCAACAACCTGATCATCCGCCTCAAGGCGATCCAGTTCCCGGTCGGCAAGGAAGTCATCATGCCGAACAACTACGCCCTGCTGAGCAAGGTGCGCAAGGCGATCCGCAACTTCGGCGAACCCGACGTGGTGATCGAGGGCCACACCGACAGCACCGGCAGCGCGGCGCTCAACGCCCACCTCTCCCAGAGCCGGGCCGAGGCGGTGCGCGAGTACTTCCTGGCCAACAGCACCCTGCCCGCCGAGCGGATCACCGCCGTCGGCTACGGCTCCGAGCGCCCCCTGGCCTCCAACGAATCCCCCGAGGGGCGCGCCGTCAACCGGCGCATCGACGTGGTCATCAAGCCGAGCGGTTCGGCGAGCTGAGGCGCTCCCGCTCGCAAAGCGCAACACCAGGCCGTCCCCCTGCGGGGCGGCCTGTTTTTTTTTCGGTGGGTCCGGCCGCGACGGATCGGACCGATCCGACCGATCGGGCGGATCCGACGCGGCCGCCGCTTGCCGAGCGGGCTTGAACTTCCCCTGCCGAAAGGTTACATTAAACGGGCGATTTCGATTACTTAAAGACCGGAAAAAACATTTTGGACGCGGATCAAATCTGATCAAATCCGATTTTCAAGGCATAATAAGAATTCGGATCGAAAACCCCACAGGTCATGCATTTTAAAAGGTGATGTCTTCGATTTATCAGACTTTATCCGATTTGATCCGTGGCCAATTCAGGTTTTTGTGCGGTTAATCCTTCGCCGGTTTTCCCGCGCCGCCAGGTGGAAGAGATGCTCTCCCAGGACGCCCCCTTCGATACCCGGAACCTTCCGGCGCTCGCCCCCGACCTGGTGCTGGCCGAGCAGCCGGGCGGGCGCTGGAAGATCCAGAGCATCTCCCCGGCCCTGGCGGCCCTGGCCGGCCGGGCGGTCGAGCAGCTGCAGGGCAAGGCCCTGGCCGAGGCCTTCGGCGACGGCACGCCGCCGCTGGCCGAACTGGCCCGCGAGGTGCTCGAGAACGACAGGCCTCTGGACGCCATCCCGGTCAGCTTCGCCGCGCCGCGCCCGGCGCGGCTGGTTGCCGAGGTGCGCCCCGGCGGGCTGAGCGAGGACTTTCGCGGGCGCCTGGTGGTGTTTCGGTTTCGCCGGGCGAGCCCTGGCGAGGCCGGGCAGAAGCTGGTTTACGGCGGCATGGTCGGCAGCAGCGCCGGAATGCGCGAGGTATTCCGCAAGATCGACCTGTACGCCGCATCCGACGCACCGGTGGTGGTCACCGGCGAAACCGGCACCGGCAAGGAGCTGGTGGCCCGTGCCCTGCACGACCAGAGCCCCCGCCACCGGGGCCCCTTTGTCGCGGTCAATTGCTCGGCGATCAGCGAGGAGTTGCTCGAGTCCGAGCTCTTCGGTCACGAGAAGGGGGCCTTTACCGGCGCGGTGCGCACCCACCGCGGGCGTTTCGAGCGGGCCGACCGGGGGACGCTGTTTCTCGACGAGATCGGCGACATGCCGGTGCACACCCAGGCCAAGCTGCTGCGGGCGCTGGAAGAGGGGCGCATCGAGCGGGTCGGGGCCGAGGCCGAGCAGAAAGTGGATGTAAGGGTGGTGGCCGCCACCAACGTGACCCTCGAGCAGGCGGTGGGCCAGGGGCGCTTTCGCGCCGACCTCTACCACCGGCTCTCGGTGCTGCGCATCCACCTGCCGCCGCTGCGCCAGCGCCCCGAGGACATCCCCCACCTGGCCGAGCACTTCCTGGCGATGTTCAACCGCAAGTACGCCAAGCAGATCCGCCGCCTCACCCCCGATGCCCTGCACCTGCTCCAGTCCTATCTCTGGCCGGGCAACATCCGCGAGCTGCGCAACGTCCTCGAGCGGGTGTTCGTCGAGACCCAGGCCGAAGTGATCGGGGCCCGCGCCTTTGCCGAATGGATCCGCGAACGGCAGGACTTCTCCCCCGGCAACTGGAACCTGGATGCCGCCGAATCCCGCCCGCCCCAGGCGGTCAGCCCCCCTTATCCGCTGGCCAGCGAGCGGCTGCTCATCGAGGGGGCGCCGCGCACGGCCCTGGAGGCGGAGATCGTACCGCGGGGTGGCGCGCCGGCGGGGGCGCGCAGCACCCGCCCGGCCGACCTGGACGTCGAGGAGATCCGCCGCGCCTACCAGGCCGCGGGGGGCAACCTGGCCGGCGCCGCACGGCTGCTCGGGGTACACCGCGCCACCCTCTACCGCTACCTGGACAAACTCGGCCTGCGGCGCGAGGACCTCGAAGGCTGATTCGGCTGCCCACTTCCGGATGGGGGAGAACTGAATATGCGCCTGCTGCTGGTGGAGGACGATCATCAGATCGCCGAATTCATCCTCAAGGGATTCCGCGAGGCCGGCTATGCCGTCGACCATGCCCAAGACGGCGAGGAGGGCCTGCATCTCATGCAGATGGTGCGCTACGACGCGGCGGTGGTGGACATCATGCTGCCCCGGCTCGACGGCATCAGCCTGCTGCAGCTGCTGCGCAACCGGGGGCAGCAGCTGCCGATCCTGATTCTCAGCGCCAAGCAGACCGCCGACGAACGGGTGGACGCCCTGCAGCGCGGCGCCGACGACTACCTGGTCAAGCCGTTTCTGTTCGCCGAGCTGCTGGCCCGCATCCAGGCCCTGCTGCGGCGCAGCAGCGGCACGACTGAGACCACCCGCCTGGGCTGCGCGGACCTGCGCATGGACCTGGTGCGCCGCGAGGTCTTTCGCGGCGGCCAGCGCCTCGAGTTGCAGCCCCGCGAATTCGCCCTGCTCGAGTACCTGCTGCGCAACGCCGGCAAGATCCTCTCCAAGACCATGATCCTCGAGCAGGTCTGGGATTTCCGCTTCGATCCCCAGACCAACGTGGTGGATGTGCTGGTCTGCCGGCTGCGAAACAAGGTCGACCGGGATTTCCCGGTCAAGCTCATCCACACCCTGCGCGGGATCGGCTATGTCCTCAAAGCCCCGGAAGAGTAGGCTTCCCGGCACCATCGGCTTGCGCATCGCCGCCGGCTACTCGCTGCTGACCCTGCTCAGCTTCCTGGTGCTGATGGCCATCGGCTACGGCTTTCTCGCCGCCAACCTGGCGCGCGGCGAGCGCGAGCAGGTCTCCATCGAGCTGCAGAGCCTGCGCGAACGCTACCTGGCCGGCGGGGTGCCGGCCTTCGAGGCGCTGGTCCTGGCGAACGACCGCTTCCGCCGCAACAACCCCTTTTTCACCCGCATCGACGGCTGGGCCGGGGAGGTCCCCCGGGTCTACTTCCCCCAGTACTGGCGGGAGTTCGACCTGACGCCCCTGGAACGGCTCCCCGCCGGGATGGAGGGTCGTTGGCTGGAGGTTGTCTCCCCTGGCCAGGCTCACCGGCTTGAGGTCCTCTGCGCCGAACTGCCAGACGGCTTCCGCTTCCAGGTCGGCATCAGCACCGAAGACCGGGGGGCGGTCCTTCGCCGGCTGCGCGAGACCTTCCTGTTCGCCGCCCTGCCCCTGCTGGCGCTGGGCCTGGCGGGCGGGGCGCTGCTCGCCCAGCGCTCCCTGCGCCCGGTGCGCGATCTGGTGCAGACCGTCGAATCGATCAAGAGCGGCCGCTGGGAGGCCCGCGCCCCGCGCAGCGGCAACGGCGACGAGCTGGACGACCTGGGGCGGCTGTTCAACGAAATGATCGAGAGGATCAACCAGCTGATCCGCGGCATGAAGGGGGCGCTGGATAGCGTGGCTCACGACCTGCGCACCCCGATGACCCGTTTCCGCAACCGCGCCGAGGAGGCTCTGCAGAGGGGCCCGGACAGCCGCGCCTGCCAGGGGGCCCTGCAGGCCAGCGTCGAGGAGTCGGAGCAGATCCTGCGCATGCTCGGCATGCTGATGGACATCTCCGAGGCCGAGACCGGAACCCTGCGCCTGAGCCTGCGCGAGGTGGATGTCTCGGCGCTGGCGGAGAACCTGGCAGAGATGTACGGCATGGTCGGCGAGGAGAAGGCGGTGGCGGTCGAGACGCGGATCGCACCCGGCATCCGCTGGGCCCTGGACCCCGAGCGGGTCAGCCAGGCGCTGGCCAACCTGCTCGACAACGCGGTGAAGTA
The DNA here is from genome assembly GCF_019704135.1 of Desulfuromonas versatilis. Classification (NCBI taxonomy): domain Bacteria; kingdom Pseudomonadati; phylum Thermodesulfobacteriota; class Desulfuromonadia; order Desulfuromonadales; family Desulfuromonadaceae; genus Desulfuromonas; species Desulfuromonas versatilis. The sequence continues at coordinate 4,294,475 of NZ_AP024355.1, read as the reverse complement.
CACCCCGGCAGGCGGCAGGGTGGAGTTGAGCCTGGAGCCGGCCGAAGGGGGGCTGCGGATCCGGGTGGCCGACACCGGGCCCGGCATCGACCCGGGGGACCTGGAGCGGATCTGGGAGCGGCTCTACCGGGGGCGCCACGACAGCGCCAAGGGGCTCGGCCTGGGACTGAGCCTGGTGCGCGCGGTGGCGGTGGCTCACGGCGGGCAGGCGCGCGGCTGGAACCGGCCCGAGGGTGGCGCCCTGTTCGAGCTGACCCTGCCGGTTTCGGCAAGCCTTTCAAAAATGTAATGGAGTAGAAAGAATCCGGCAATCCTGGCGGTGCTACCTTGGCGGCAACCCTATTTACCCCAAGGAGATCGGTCATGGGTTTTCTGCTTGCCGGAATCGCGCTGCTCTGTTTCACCGTCCTGTTGTTCTTCGTCACTTACAAGGCCACCCGCCTGGCCGTTAAGCCTTTCTGGGTCAGTGATGCCTGGGTGGCGAACCTGCATGCCCCGCTGATGGTCGCCATGCTGACTTTCGGCGTGGCCTACCTGGTCAAGTTTGCCTTCGTTGCCATGGCCTGAAATCCATCCTTTCGTCCCGGGTGCGGATCTGCCGACGATCCGCACCCGGGATCTCCTTTCCTGAAGTTTCTTTCTGTCTTCTTTCCCTCCTCCAAATTTATTCAAAACCGGCAGGTCGCGTCCCGCCAGCTGCCTTACTTTTTGAGCCATAGGTCTCATCTGCAGCCAGGGCATCTGGGGTACGGCGCCGTCGTTTGATTGGTAGGGGCGAACCTATGTGTTCGCCCACCTGCGCTTGCGACACCCCTCCGATTGCTGCGACGTCGCAGGCCCCCCTTGCAACAGCCACCTGCGACGTCGCAACTCGAGAAGGCAAATCCATTAATATTGTAAATACACAAAATTATTGCAAAAATTTGCCTGCCAAGGACTGGCACGAGCGTTGAAATACTGTTGGGCAAACACGCAGCCCGCAACGGGCCGCAAAAAACCATCAACCCCAACAGGAGGATAAAGACTATGGCAACCTGGGATCTGTTCAGAGAAATGGAAACCTTCCGTCGTGAAATGGATGACGTGCTGCGCAGCTCGGGCTTTGGCCGGCTGCTCGACCCGACCTTTCTGCCGGGTCCGGGAGTAAGCCGCTTCCCCCGCATCAACCTGCGCGAGGACAGCAACAACTTCTACGTCGACGCGCTGATTCCCGGCATCGACCCGAAGCAGCTGGAGATGACCGTGGTCAAGGGGACCCTGACCCTGTCCGGTGAGCGCAAGGAAACCACCGCCGAGGAAAAGGTCACCGCCTGGCATCGCCGCGAGCGGGGCGCCGGCAAGTTCCTGCGCACCATCGACATCCCGGTGGACATCGACAGCGACAAGGTCAAGGCCGAGTACCACGACGGCGTGCTGCGGGTGACCCTGCCCAAGGCCGAAGCGGCCAAGCCGAAGCGGATCGAAGTCCAGGTCGGCTGAGACTCAAGCGTACAGGCCACTGATCACAGCCCACTGTCCACGGACCACTGAATTATTAGGAGATTAGCCATGACCGACAAGAACATGACCGTGAAAACCGAAACCGCCAGCCCGGTTCGCAACGAGGCGACCCGCGCCGGGGAACGCTACCTGACCCCCGCCGTGGATATCTTCGAAACCGAAAACGGCCTGACCCTGGTCGCCGACCTGCCGGGAGTGGCGAAGGAGAACCTGGAGATCGGCATCGACAAGGGGGTGCTGACCCTCGAAGGGCGCACCGGCAAGCCCCAGGGGAACGGCAACGTCTACCACGAGTTCTCCATCCCCGGCTACTACCGCCGCTTCCAGCTGCCCGACGGCCTCGATTCCGAGCACTCCAGCGCCGAACTCAAGGACGGGGTGCTGACCCTCAAGCTGCCCAAAGCCGCCGCCGCCCGGCCGCGGCGCATCGAGGTCACCTCGGTCCACTAAGAGGTCGGGGAGAAAACAGGGCCGGGGCGGAAATTCCGCTCCGGCCTTTTATAATTGATCGTAGCCTGCAACAGGCTGTTATCTCCCTCCCCCTTGAAGGGGGAGGGGAGCAGTCCAGTTTCGCAACAGGAAAGGAACGCCATGGACATCAACAAGCTGACCCAGAAAACCCAGGCCGCCATCGAAGCCGCCCAGACCCGGGCCGTGAAGCTCGGGCATGTCGAGGTGGACGGCGAACACCTGCTCGCCGCCCTGCTCGAGCAGGCCGACGGGCTGGTGCCGCGGCTGCTGCAGAAGATGGACGTTCCGGTGGAGAACCTGGTCCGCGAACTGCGGCGCGAGCTGGAGCGGCGTCCCAGCGTCTCCGGGCCCGGCGCCGAGGCGGGCAAGATCTACGTCACCCAGCGCCTCAACCGGCTGATGGTCAAGGCCGAGGACGAGGCGCGGCATCTCAAGGACGAGTTCATCAGCGTCGAGCACCTGCTGCTGGCCATGCTCGAAGAGGGCGAGTCGACCGTCGCCGGGCGGCTGTTCAAGCAGTTCCACATCAGCCGCGACCGGGTGCTGGCGGCGCTTACCTCGATCCGCGGCCACCAGCGGGTGACCAGCGCCGACCCCGAGGGGACCTACGAGGCCCTGGAGAAGTACGGCATCGACCTGGTCAAGCAGGTCAAAAAAGGGAAACTCGACCCGGTCATCGGCCGCGACGCCGAGATCCGCCGGGTGATCCGCATCCTCTCGCGCAAGACCAAGAACAACCCGGTGCTGATCGGCGAGCCCGGGGTCGGCAAGACCGCCATCGTCGAGGGGCTGGCTCACCGCATCGTGCGCGGCGACGTCCCCGAGGGGCTCAAGGACAAGACCATCTTCGCCCTCGACATGGGCGCCCTGGTGGCCGGAGCCAAGTACCGCGGCGAGTTCGAGGAGCGCCTCAAGGCGGTGCTCACCGAGATCCGCAACAGCGAGGGGCGCATCCTGCTGTTCATCGACGAGCTGCACACCATCGTCGGCGCCGGCAAGGCCGAAGGGTCCATGGACGCCGGCAACATGCTCAAGCCGATGCTGGCCCGCGGCGAGTTGCACTGCCTGGGCGCCACCACGCTGGATGAATACCGCCAGTACATCGAGAAAGACGCCGCTCTCGAACGGCGCTTCCAGCCGGTGCTGGTCGACCAGCCGACGGTGGAGGACACGGTCAGCATCCTGCGCGGGCTCAAGGAGCGCTTCGAGGTGCACCACGGCGTGCGCATCCAGGACAACGCCCTGGTGGCCGCGGCGACCCTCTCCAACCGCTACATCTCCGACCGCTTTCTGCCCGACAAGGCCATCGACCTGGTGGACGAGGCCTGCGCCATGATCCGCACCGAGATCGACTCCATGCCCCAGGAGCTCGACGAGGTGACCCGCCGGGTGATGCAGCTGGAGATCGAGGAGGCGGCCCTGAAAAAGGAGAAGGACGCCGCCAGCCGGGCGCGCCTGGAGACGCTGCGCAAGGAGCTCGCCGAGCTCAAGCACCAGGCCGACACCCTGCGCGCCCAGTGGGACGCGGAGAAAGAGGGGATCAAGAAGGTCCAGGCCCTGCGCGAGGAGATCGAGAAGGTGCGCCAGCAGGTCGAGGTCGCCGAGCGCAACTACGACCTGAACCGGGCCGCCGAGCTCAAGCACGGCCGCCTGCCCCAGCTCGAGAAGGAGCTGCGCGAGCAGGAGGTGCGCACCGCCGGCGAAGCCCCGGCCCAGCGCCTGCTGCGCGAGGAGGTCACCGAGGAGGAGATCGCCGACATCATCTCGCGCTGGACCGGCATCCCGGTGACCCGCCTGGTGGAGGGGGAGCGGGAGAAGCTGCTCAAGCTCGACCAGCTGCTGCACCAGCGGGTCATCGGCCAGCACGAGGCGGTGCAGCTGGTGGCCGACGCGGTGATCCGCGCCCGGGCCGGCATCAAGGACCCGCGCCGCCCCATCGGCTCGTTCATCTTCCTCGGCCCCACCGGGGTCGGCAAGACCGAGCTGGCCCGCACCCTGGCCGAGGCACTGTTCGACAGCGAGGACAACATGGTGCGCATCGACATGTCCGAGTACATGGAGAAGCACACGGTCAGCCGGCTGATCGGCGCGCCCCCGGGCTACATCGGCTACGAGGAGGGGGGCCAGCTCACCGAGGCGGTGCGCCGCAAGCCCTACAGCGTGATCCTCTTCGACGAGATCGAGAAGGCCCACCCCGACGTGTTCAACGTGCTGCTGCAGATCCTCGACGACGGCCGGGTGACCGACGCCCAGGGGCGCACGGTGGATTTCAAGAACACGGTCATCATCATGACCTCCAACATCGGCAGCCAGCACCTGCTCGAAGGGGTCAGCGCATCCGGCGAAATCACCGAAGGGGCGCGCAAAAGCGTCATGGCCGAGCTGCGCCGGCAGTTCCGCCCCGAGTTTCTCAACCGGGTGGACGACCTGGTGCTTTTCAAAGTATTGACTCTCGACGAGATCATGGCGATCGTCGACCTGCAGGTCCAGGACCTGCGCAAACGGCTGGCCGGGCGGCGCATCAGCCTGGAGTTGACCGAAAAGGCCCGGCAGTTCGTGGCGCAAAGCGCCTACGACCCGGTCTACGGCGCCCGTCCGCTCAAGCGCTACCTGCAGCACCAACTCGAGACCCGCATCGGCCGCGCCCTGATCGGCGGCGAAGTCCGCGACGGGGCGGCCATCACCGTGGATGCCGGCGACGAGGGGCTGACCGTGACCACCGCCAATCCCCCGGGCGGGCAGAACGAAACCCGGGCCGCCTCCTGAGCGGCGGGGCCAGTCCACTTGAGCGGCAAAGGCAAAATCAATTTCGCCGAGAGGTTTGACCTTTAAAGGCTTTTTGTCGAACGCAGATAAAGGCGGATGCGCGCAGATGAAATCAAAAACATAGGACCAAGGGTTTGTCTTTGCTCTTGTCTGCGTCCCTCTGCGGCCATCTGCGTTCTAATAATGCCTTTGCTTTGGGTCTGGAAAACCTTTTTGTCGAACGCAGATAAAGGCGGATGCACGCAGATAAAATCTAAACCTGGAATCTAGGTTTTGATCCTGCTCTTGTCTGCGGCCATCTGCGGCCATCTGCGTTCTAATAATGCCTTTGCTTTGGGTCTGGAAAACCTTTTTGTCGAACGCAGATAAAGGCGGATGCACGCAGATAAAATCTAAAACTTGGAACCAAGGGTTTGTTTTTGCTCTTGTCTGCGTCCATCTGCGTCCATCTGCGTTCGATTAATGTCTTTGATTTTGGTGTTGAAAGTCTTGAACAAGGGGCTAATTCAGATTTTATCCGGCATGCGGAGCCAGTCCCCTTGACCGGCGGATTTTTCGCAAAGCTGGAAGAAATCTTGCATCGACATAACCGGTGAGTCTGTCATAAGTCCCGGTAATGAACAGCCAGTGAGGCGCTGATGAGCAAACGCAAACGGTTTGGGGAAATCCTGGTCGAGGCCAAGGTGGTCAGCCAGGAGGTGCTGGACAAGGCCCTGCAGGTCCAGAAAAGTACCGGCAAGCGCCTGGGGCAGGTGCTGGAGGATATGGGGGTGGTCTCCGAGCGGGACACCGCCGTGGCCCTGGCCCGCCAGTTCGGCTTCAAGACGGTCCAAAACCTCGCCAAGTACAGCTTTCCCGAGGATATCCTCAAGCTGGTCCCCAGCGAGACGGCCCTCAAGCTGAGCATTTTCCCGCTCAAGCGCGAGGGCAAGACCCTGTACCTGGCCATGGTCAACCCCCTGGACATGGACGTCATCGACAACCTCAGCTTCCAGACCGGGCTGCGGGTTGCCCCCTGCGTGACCACCGCCGGGGAGATCCAGGCCGCGGTTCATCAGCACTACCTGGGCGGTCGGCCCAATGAGCCCGAGGGGCAGGAGACCGCGGACTGGTGGACCATCCTGGTGGTGGACGACCAGGAGCTGGTGCGTTCGGCGATCCTGGCGGCCCTCAAGCGCGAGGGGTACAATACCGTCGAAGCGGCCAACGGCGCCGACGGCCTCAAGCTCGCCTGCCAGAACCCGCCGCACCTGATCATCTCCGACACGGTGATGCCGCGGATGGACGGCTTCGAGATGTTCCGGGCGCTGCAGGCCAACAACACCACCCGCAACATCCCGGTCATGGCCCTTTCCTCCAAGTCGGCCCCCGAGGAGGAGGCCAAGCTGCTCGACGCCGGCTACTTCGACTTCATCCCCAAGCCGATCAACCCCGTACGGCTCGGCGCCCGGGTGCGCAGGGCCCTGCGGGTCACCTACGGCCCCGGCGGGCCGCCGCCGCGGTGAGGAGGGCCGTGACTGGGAAAGGCTTTGGGCCGTGACTGGTGACTCGTGACTGGGAAAAGGCCAGGAAAAAACTTGCATGATATGGCGATTTGTTTATAATGTAACCAAAATGGTCACATTTTGGGCCTGGACACCTCCCACCCACATTGGCAGGAAGGTAGGGCATTATGAGAATCGATATCCTCTGCAAGCCTGAGAGCGGTGGCCGCTGCGAAATGACTCTCAAGAACGTACGCGACGCGCTGGCGAATCTCGGCGTGGAAGCCGAAGTGCACCTGTTCAGGGACCGGCGCAAAATGATCGACAACCGGGTCTATGTGTCGCCGGCGCTGTTGATCGACGATTGCGTCCGGATCGCCGGGCGGGTTCCCGAAGTTAGCGAAATCACCAGTCTGCTTGTCGAACGGCCAAGATACCGGCGACGGCTTCAGGAAGTAGCCTGAGCCGTCGCGGCTCCGCGCGGACCGAATTTTTCCTCAACCTCATCCAGGCCCCCCTTTCCCCGAAAGGGGGGCCTGACTTTTGCATCATCTCCCAAGAAAATCGAACTAATCCCTGGCAACGGGAGCGCACAGGCATGGCAACCATTCTTCTGGTCGACGACGTCAAGCTGTTTCTGGAACTGGAGAAGTCCTTTCTCGAGGGGGCCGGACACCGGGTGGTGACCGCCGCCAACGGCGAGGAGGCGCTCGCCGGGCTGGTGGAAGCCGAACCGGACCTGCTGCTGCTCGACCTCTACATGCCGGGCCGCGACGGCGACGAGATCTGCCGCGAACTGCGGGCCAGCACCCGCTGGCGCGACCTGCCGGTGATCATGGTCACCGCGGCGGGCAAGGAAGAGGAGATCGGCCGATGCCTCGCGGCCGGCTGCGACGACTACATCACCAAGCCGGTCAACAAAAACGACCTGCTGGAGAAGGTTCAGCGGGTGCTCGGCGGGGTCAGGGGGCGCACCGCCACCCGGGTGCCGGCAACCCTGCGGGTGCAGCTGAAGAGCCGCGACAAAAGCCTCAGCGCCACGGCCCGGGACATCTCGCGCAACGGCATCTATGTGAAAAGCTCCACCAGCCTGGCGGTAGGCAGCCCCGTGGAGCTGCGCCTCGAACTGCCCGACGGCCGCCAGCTGCCGGTCCTCGGCAAGGTCAAGCGGGTCCAGGAGGGGCCCGAGGGCGGCATGGGGATCTATTTCGTGGCCCCCGAGCCCCAGGGTGTCCGGGCGCTGGAGGAGCTGGTCAACCAGGGTCTGGAGAGCCCGGAGCCGGCCGCCCAGGGGGTGGCCGAACAGGTCTCCGACCCGCGTTTCCTGGCCCTGGAGGATGAAAACCGCCGGCTGCGCCGCAGGATCGCCGAGCTGGAAACCGAGAACCGCGAGTTCGCCGAGCAGATCGTGCAGATCGAGGAGATCAACAACAACCTCACCAACCTCTACGTGGCCTCCTCCCGGCTGCACTCGGTCCTCGACCGGGGCCAGGTGGTTGAGATCATCAAGGAGGTGGTGATCAATTTCGTCGGCGCCGAAAAATTCGCCCTGCTGCTGCAGGAAAAGGATTCCAGCCGGCTGCGCCTGGAAGCCGCCGAGGGGTTCGAGGGCGCGGAGTTTCCCGAGGTCAGCGCCGGGGAAGGGATCCTCGGCAGCGTGGCCGCCGGCGGTCCCACCTTCCTGCTGGAGGGATCCGTGGTGCAGGGCTCCGACGACCCCGCCGCCCCCCTGGCCGCCGTCCCCCTGAAGATCCACGACCAGACCACCGGCGTGCTGGCCATCTACCGGCTGTTCGTGCAGAAGGAGAAGTTCGCCCCCGTCGACCACCAGCTCTTCTCCATGATGGCCGAACACGCCGCCACCGCCCTGTTCTCCTCCGGCCTCTACGAAGCCTCGGAACGCAAGCGCGAGACGTACAAGGGGTTTGTGGATTTGTTGCTTAAAGGCTAGGGACGCGTGAGGCGTGAGGCGTGAGGCGTGAGGCGTGAGGCGTGAGGCGTACACCCATTACCCATTACCCATTACGTTTTACGGCCCACGGCCCACGGCCCTAGCCCCTCACCAAAAACCCCTCCGCCACGGCGAACTCGACGATTTCGGCGCCTTCGCGGCTGGAAAGGCTGGCGCCGAAGATCTCCTTCGGCGCTCTCTTTTTTTGACAGCCGCCGAGCAGCCGGGCAAAGTCCTCCACCAGCGACTCGCAGAACACCTGGTCCCCCCGCCGCACGAAGAGCACCATCGAACCCACCGGGCGGAACATGGCGGCCAGCTCCGCCAGGTCGATGTCCCCCAGCTCAACCATCTCGAGTATCTCATAGTTGAACGGCACCAGGCGCAACGAACCGGCGGTACGCAGCGGAGTGTTCCACAGCTGCTGGCCGCGCGGGGTTTTCCCCTTCAGGGGGAGGGTCTCGGGGCCGAGCAGGGTCTCGGCGTAGTGGAAATGGTAGCGCATCAGGTCGAGGGCCGCCGGGACCAGCTCCTCGCGCCCGGCGCGGCGCAGGCGTTCGGTGACGTAGCCCTCCTGGAGCGCCAGCACTGCGGCGGGCTTCCACGGCAGGGCATCCAGGAAGCGGGAGGACTCCACCCCGCCCGGGCCCAGGGCCCACTCGGCGAACCCTTCGAGAAACTCCGCCGGCTGGGTCCCGGTGGCCTTGAGCAGGGCGGGGAAAAATGCCACCGCCCGGCCGACGTTGTAAAACAGGTCGGCGGCCGCGGCCAGGCTGCGGCTGCGTTCCAGGTCGGCGGGCGGGCAGCTGGCGCTGCCCAGGACCCGGTAGGGGGGCTGCTCCTCGGCGACGATGCCGAAACGCTCCCGGTCGCGGTGCAGGGGGGTGCCGGGCAGCACCGCCAGGGCGAACATGTCCAGGTGGTTGGGGGCGAAGCCCAGCGCGGTGTTCAGGCTGTGGCGAAAACCCTGGTGATCGTCGCCCGGCAGGCCGTAGATCAGGTCGAGGCCAAAGGTCACCCCCTCGGCGCCGAGCTGCTGCAGCCGGCGGCCGAAGGCCGCCAGGTCCAGGTTGCGGTGAATGTTGCGCAGTACCTCGGGGCGGGCCGACTGCAGCCCGATCTGCACCGAGCAGGGGGTGTCGGCAAGCAGCCTGGCGGTCTCCCGGTCGAGAAAATCCGCCTTGGCCTCCAGGTGAAAATGGACCTGGGGGGCGTGCCGGGCCAGCAGCCGCAGCAGGTTCTTGCCCCGCTCCGGGGGGAAATTGAAGGTCGAGTCGAGCACCCAGACCTGGCCGACCCGGGCCCGGGCGAACAGCTTGAGTTCGGCCACCAGGCGCTTTTCGCCGATATGCCGCACCCCCCGGCTGCCGCGGGCGTCGAAGCAGAAATCGCAGGCGAAGGGGCAGCCGCGGGAGACCTCCCAGAGCACGCCGCCCCCGGCCGGGGGCGTCAGCACCCCGCTGAGCCAGGGGGAGGCGAGGGCGTCCAGGTCCTCGGCGGGGGCGCGCTCCGGCCCGGCGACCGGCCCCTCGGGGGTGTTCAGGGTGACCCCCGCCGGCGCCACCCGCAGCGGGCCCTGCTCCAGGGCCTCCACCAGTTCGCGGAAGCTCGCCTCGCCCTCGCCGCGGATGACCGCGTCCAGATCCCCGTCGCGCAGCACCCCCGCGGGGTCGGTGGTCGCCTCGGGGCCGCCGGCCACCAGGCGCAGCGCGGGGCGCTCCCGGCGCAGGCGGCGGGCCAGGGCCAGCAGCGCCTCGCGGTTCCAGACGTAGAGGGAGAAGGCGACCAGCTGCGGGTTCGCGGCGAGCAGGGCCCGGACCATCGCCTCCTGGTCCTGGTCCGGATACAGGTCGACCAGCCTGGTCTTGCGGCGCAGCCCCTCGGGGAGCGCGGCGGCCAGGCAGGCGGCGGCCAGGGGGACCGCCTGGGCGGAGCGGTTGGCGTGCAGGGTGGCCAGGGCGATGTTCATGGTCGGCGTCCTCGGGATCGGGGGGGGGGCATGGTTTAACTAGTTTAACTGGTTTAACTGGTTTAACTGGTTTAACTGGTTTAACTGGTCCCTTGGGTCCCTTTAGTCCTTTTGGTCCCTTCGGTCGGTTCCGACCGCCCGGCAAGCCCCTAACCGCTCACCTCGGCGGGCGGCGGCGCGGCCAGGTTGCGGTCGCTGACCTGGATGCCGTGGCGCTCGAAGACCTCGCTGAACTCGGCGAAGCGGCTGCGCAGCTGGCCCAGGGTGAGGTGGTAGCCGTAGTTCATGATATGGTGGCGGGCCGTGTGGCTCATGGGGCTCTGGAAGAACAGCACCGACTCCTCGCAGCCCGGCTCGATGAGCAGGATGTCCACCTCGGGGTGCTTGCGCCGGTAGCCGTCGAGGGCCAGGTCGAGCTTTTCCTTGTTCTCGATGCGCCGCGACTGCTCCCAGGCGTAGGAGATGCCCAACTCGGCGATGCTCGAACACTTGCCGTAGGACATGGAGGGGAGGCAGGAGCGCTCCCGGTCGTTGTCCATCGGCACGCGGGGGTTGACCAGCACCACCAGCCGGGCCCCCTTCTCGATGGCCACGTCGATGTGGCTGACCCGGCCGATGGAGCCGTCCATGTAGTGGCTGTCGCCGATTCTCGGGGGGCGGAAAAAATAGGGGATGGCGCAGGAGGCGGTGATCGCCTGGCAGATGTGCACGTCGCGGTACCCCTCGCTGCCGAAAACCACCCGGTGGCCCCGGTCCAGGTCGTAGGCGGGGATGTACAGCTCGTTCTGGATCAGGTTGAAGTCGTCGAGGATCCCCTCCTTGCGGAAGGACTGGCAGAGGTACTGCTGCATCGGTTCGAGGGAGAACAGCCCCGCGGGGAACTGCTCCTGGAGGATGTGCAGGGCGTCGGCGAATGAGAGCGACCAGCGGCTGCGCCGGTATTTGCGCATGATCTTGAACAGGTTGCCGGCCACCCGGCGGAAGGAGGAGAACATGGCCCGGTAGTCCAGGCGGTAGATGTCCGAGCGGCCGAAATTGAAGACGCTCTGCTCCTCGTTGGCGATGGCCTTGAACAGCCCCTCGGGGGCGATGCGGCTGGCCACCAGCGCGGCGATGACCGAACCGGCGCTGACCCCGACGTAGATGTCGAAGCGCCGGGAGCTGAAGCCGGGCGCAAACAGCCGGTCGAGGGCGGTCAGGCAGCCGATCTCGTAAGCGGCGCCCATGATGCCGCCGCCGGCCAGTACCAGGGCTGTTTTGCTGCGCTTGGGGGGCATGGGAGGCCTGCCGTTCAAGATTTTTTCGCCCGGACCTTGATCTTGGGCTTGCCGTCTTCGGTCACCACGCGGAATTCCACCGCCCGGTCGCCGAATTTTTCGCGGATTTTTTCCCGCTGCTGCTCGATGAAGCGGGACACCTGCTCGCGGTCCAGGGTGGTGGTTTTCAGGTTGCAGGCCTGGCGGGCCAGCAGCAGCTCCCGGTAGATGGCCTCGGTTTCGTCGCCGCTCGGCGCGGCAGCCGGGGCGGGCACGGGAACTTTCGGCGCCTGCTGGCGGACGTAGCGCCCCTCGTCGATCTGGCGCAGGATGCGGTCCCAGTAGGTGGCGTAGCTGTGGAAGCGAGCGGCGAGGGTCTGGTAGCGAAAGCGCAGGTCGGTCTGGGTGATGCGGCGGTTGGTGAAGTGGCGCAGGCGCTGGGCGAGCCCGTCGCGCTGCTTGACCGGTTCGCGTTTTTCCACCCCGGCGAAATACTGCTCGTAAAGGATTTCCAGCTCCTTGAGGTCCTGCTCGATGCGGGACAACTCACGGCCGAGGTCCTTGCGTTCGCTCATAGCACCCTCCATTGAAGCTTAATAATACTGATATGTTATTTCTTATGCAAAAACAAAATCGGCGCCCCCCTCGACGGCGGGGGCATATTCCTTGACTCCCCCGGGCCTTTTCGGGATAATTAAGCATTTTTTTTCAACCAGCTGATTGCACGAGGATCTGTCCCTATGAAACCGAACCTGGCCGCCGTCATCCTTGCCGCGGGCAAGGGGACCCGAATGAAGTCGCAGCTGCCCAAGGTGCTGCACGAAGTCGCCGGGCAGCCGATGGCGCTGTTTCCCGCTCGGCTGGCCCGCGGACTGGGCGCCGCCCCGGCGGTGCTGGTGGTGGGCCACGAGGCCGAGGCGGTCCGCGAAGCCCTGGCGGACGAACAGCTGCGCTTCGCCCTGCAGGCCGAGCAGCTCGGCACCGGCCACGCCCTGCTCTGCGCCGAGCCGGAGCTGGAGGGCTTCTCCGGCACCCTGCTGCTGCTCTGCGGGGACGTGCCCCTGCTGCGCCGCGAGACCCTCGAGCGGCTGCTCGACTACCACGCCGCCCAGCAGGCCGCGGTCACCGTGCTGACCGCCGAGATGGCCGACCCCACCGGCTACGGGCGCATCGTGCGCGACGGCGAGGCGGTGCTGCGCATCGTCGAGGAGAAGGACGCCGCTGCCGGGGAGAAGGCGATCCGCGAGATCAACACCGGCATCTACGCCTTCGAGGCGCCCTTCGTCTTCGAGGCGCTGCGCGGGGTCGGGCGGGACAACGCCCAGGGCGAGTACTACCTGACCGACGTGGTCGCGGCGGCCCGCGCCGCCGGGCGCAAGGTCTGCGCCCTGGTCGCCGGCGATGCCGAGGAGGCCATGGGGATCAACGACCGGGTGCAGCTGGCCCGGGCCGGCGCCCTGATGCGCCAGCGGATCAACGAGGCGCACATGCGCGCCGGGGTCACCCTGGTCGACCCGGCGGCGGCCTACATCGAGCCGCAGGTGGAGATCGGTCCCGACACGGTGATCCACCCCGGCGCCCACCTGCGCGGCCGCACCCGGCTGGGTGCCGGCTGCATCGTCGAGCCGGGGGTGGTGGTCAGCGACTGCAGCATCGGCGAGGGGGCGCATCTCAAGGCCGGCTCGGTGCTCAGCGAAGCGCAGCTCGGCGACCACTGCGCCGTCGGCCCCATGGCCCACCTGCGCCCCGGCACCGTGCTGGCCGGGCACAACAAGATCGGCAACTTCGTCGAGACCAAGAAGTCGGTTATCGGCCAGGGCTCCCAGGCCAGCCACCTCACCTACATCGGCGACGCCGAGCTGGGCCGCGGGGTGAACATCGGCTGCGGCACCATCACCTGCAACTACGACGGGGTCAACAAGCACAAGACCATCATCGAGGACGACGTCTTCGTCGGCAGCGACACCCAGTTCGTCGCCCCGGTGCGCATCGGCCGCAACAGCCTGATCGCCGCCGGCTCGACCATCACCAAGGACGTCCCCGCCGACGCCCTGGCCCTCTCCCGGGCCGAACAGAAGATCATCCCGGGGTGGAGCCTCAAGCATAAGAAAAGCAAGAAGAAATCATAAATAGGGTAGGGGCAGACCTATGTGTCTGCCCTGGTCCGGTCATCAATGGTAGGGGCAGACCTGCGTGTCTGCCCTGGTCGAGAAAAGCCCAAGGGCGAACACGCAGGTTCGCCCCTACAGCCCAAGGGCGAACACGCAGGTTCGCCCCTACAGCCCAAGGGCGAACACGCAGGTTCGCCCCTACAGGGTTCCTAACCATTTGAGGATTGATAGATAGATATGTGCGGTATCGTAGGCTACATCGGCGCGCAGGACGCCACCCCCATCATCATCGACGGTCTGCGGCGCCTGGAGTACCGGGGCTATGACTCGGCGGGGATCGCCACCCTCGACGGCGGCAAGATCGATATCCGCCGCGCCCAGGGCAAGCTGGTCAACCTGGAGAAGCTGCTCGGCGAGAAACCCGTTTCCGGCAGCTGCGGCATCGGCCACACCCGCTGGGCGACCCACGGCCGCCCCTCGGAGATCAACGCCCACCCCCACTACGCCGGCGGCATCGTGGTGGTGCACAACGGCATCATCGAGAACTACCTGGCGCTCAAGGAGCGGCTGCGCTCCCAGGGGCACCGCTTTACCTCGGAGACCGACACCGAGATCATCGCCCACCTCATCGAGGAGCACCACAAGCAGACCCGCGACTTCGAAGCCGCGGTGCGCCGTGCCCTGGGCGAGGTGCGCGGGGCCTACGCGGTGGCCATCCTCTGCGAGCAGGAGCCGGGCAAGCTGATCGCCGCCAAGCTCGGTTCGCCGCTGGTGGTGGGCAAGGGGCGAGGCGAGTCCTTCGTCGCCTCGGACATCCCCGCCATGCTCTCCCACACCCGCGAGATGATCTTCCTCGAGGACGGCGAGATGGTGGTCTTCGAGAACGGCGCCATGCGCTTCAGCAACCTGGCCGGCACTCCCCTGGAGAAGGCGGCCAAGACCATCGACTGGTCGCCGCTGATGGCCGAGAAGGGGGGCTACAAGCACTTCATGCTCAAGGAGATCTACGAGCAGCCCCGGGCCATCGCCGACACCATCGCCGGCCGGGTGCTCGAGGAGAAGGGCGAGGTCTACCTCGAGGGGCTGGATTTGAGCGCCACGGAACTCGCCGCGATGGAGAAGGTCTTCATCATCGCCTGCGGCACCTCCTGGCACGCCGCCCTGGTCGGCAAGTTCCTCATCGAGAAGCACTGCCGGGTGCCGGTGGAGGTGGATATCGCCAGCGAGTTCCGCTACCGCGACCCCATCGTCAACGAGCGGACCCTGACCCTGCTCATCAGCCAGAGCGGCGAGACCGCCGACACCCTGGCCGCCCTGCGCGAGGCCAGGGGCAAGGGGGGCAAGGTTGCCGCCATCTGCAACGTGGTCGACTCCTCCATCGCCCGCGAGAGCCACGGGGTGATCTACACCCACGCCGGCCCGGAGATCGGCGTCGCCTCCACCAAGGCCTTCACCACCCAGCTGGTCGCCCTGTTCCTGTTCGCCGTCCACCTCGGGCGGGTGCGCGGCACCCTCGACCAGGCCCAGGGGCGCGCCATGCTCGACGCCCTGGTCACCCTGCCGCGCAAGGTCGAGGCGGCCCTCGAGCTGGACGGCGCCATCGAACAGGCCGCCCGCGAGTACATGGGGGCCCGCGACTTTCTCTACCTGGGCCGCGGCAACCAGTACCCCATCGCCCTGGAGGGGGCGCTCAAGCTCAAGGAGATCTCCTACATCCACGCCGAGGGCTACCCCGCCGGCGAGATGAAGCACGGGCCCATCGCCCTGATCGACGAGAACCTGCCGGTGGTGGTCGTGGTGCCGCACAACGACACCTTCGAAAAGGTCATCTCCAACCTCGAGGAGGTCCACGCCCGCGGCGGCCGGGTCATCGCCGTGACCGATCACACCGACCCGGGGCTGACCGAGAAGTCCGACGCGGTGTTCATGCTGCCGAAGATCATCGACGAGCTGATGCCGGTGCTCACCTCGATTCCCATGCAACTGCTCGCCTACCATATCGCCGTACTCAAGGGGACCGACGTCGATCAGCCCCGTAACCTGGCCAAGAGCGTAACCGTGGAGTAATTTTCTTGTCTGCAGTACGAATTTCCGCTAAAAGGCTGCGCCAGTTCACGGCCAGCCTGCCGGGCTATTTCCACGTCAGCGAAAACACCTTTCTGATCATCCTGGCGGTCCTCATCGGCCTGCTGGGCGGATTGGGCAATTACGCTTTTCGCAAGACCATCGAGTTCGTCCACTGGGGGGTCTTCGAGCAGGGGGAACACCTGCTCGGGTTCTCGCTGCAGGAGTGGAGCCTGTCGCGGCTGGCGGTGATCTTTTTCCCGGCCGTTGGCGGCATTTTGATGGTCCCCCTCTGGCACTGGTTCGGCCAGGACCTCAAGGGGGGCTTCGCCGGTTTTCTCGAACGGGTCAACCTGCGCGGCGCCAAGCTGCCCCTGCGGCCGATCTTCACCCGCGGCTTCGCCTCCGCCATCACCCTGGGCACCGGCGGCAGCGCCGGGCAGGAAGGGCCCATCGCCGCCATCGGCGGCGCCATCGGCTCCCAGTTCGGGCAGATGTTCAAGATGAGCGGCGACCGTCTCAAGGTGCTGGTCGCCTGCGGCGCCGCCGCCGGGGTGGCGGCCACCTTCAACGCGCCCATCGCCGGGGTCTTCTTCGCCCAGGAGATCGTCCTGCTGTCGGCCTTCGAGCTTTCCAGCTTCACCTCCATCGTCATCGCCAGCGGCATGGCCACCGTGGTCTCCCGCGCGCTGCTCGGCAACATCTCGGAGATCTACGCCCCCCATTACGCCGTGCACAGCTTCTGGGAATTCGGTCTCTACGTGCTGCTCGGGCTGATCATCGGCGCTCTGGCGGCCGCCTTCATCGACACCCACTTCCGCATCAAGGACCGCATCGACGCCATCAAGGTCCACCGGCTCGCCAAGCCGGTGCTCGGCGGGCTGGTGGTCGGGCTCATCGGCGTGGTCTTCCCCCAGGTCTTCGGCAACGGCTACGAGTTCATCGAAACTGTCCTGCTCGGCGACCAGACCTGGTACCAGCCGACCTGGTACCTGCTCGCCGCGGTGGTGCTGGCCAAGGCCGTGGCCACCTCCATCACCCTCGGTTCGGGGCTGCCCGGCGGGCTGTTCGCCCCCTGCCTGTTTCTCGGCGCGGTGGCCGGCGGCAGCTTCGGCCACCTGCTGGCGCAGCTGTTCCCCTCGGCGGGCATCGCCCCGGGGGCCTACGCCCTGGTCGGCATGGGGGCCTTTCTGGCCGCCGCCACCCACTCGCCGATGACCGCCATCTTCCTGCTGTTCGAGATCACCGACAGCTACGAGGTCATCATCCCGATCATGCTGACCTGCGTCATCGGCACCGCCATGGCCCGCCGCTTCAAGAAGGACAGCCTGGAAACCTTCGAACTGACCCGCGCCGGCATCGACCTGGAGTCCGGCAAGGAGCGCAACATCATGAAATCGCTGAAAGTCGGCGAGGTGATGGTGCGCGATGTCGAAACCATTCCGGAGAGCATGACCCTCGGCCAGTTCGCCGAGTTCATCGAGCAGACCAAGCACACCAACTTCCCCCTGGTCGATGCCGGCGGGGAGCTGACCGGCATCATCTCGGTGCAGGATTTCATGGGGGTGGTGTTCGAGCGCGACCTGATGGACCTGGTGGTGGTCAAGGAGCTGGCCACCGAAAAGGTCATCACCGCCCACGTCGACGAGGATCTCGACCAGGCCATGCGCAAGATCGGCTACCGCAACATCGAGCAGTTGCCGGTGGTCGACCGGGAGACCCACCGCATCCTGCTCGGCATCATCTCCCGCCGGGACATGGTTTCGGCCTACAACAAGGTGCTGATGAGCCGCAGCCTGGAGGACGCCGATGAGTAAGCTGCTCAAGGGCCTCAACCCCCCGCAGCGCCAGGCGGTGACCACCACCGAGGGCCCGCTGCTGATCCTCGCCGGGGCCGGCTCGGGCAAGACCCGCACCCTGACCCACCGGGTCGCCTGGCTGATCCAGCAGTGCGGGGTACCCCCCTGGCAGGTCCTCGCCGTGACCTTCACCAACAAGGCCGCCGCCGAGATGAAGGAGCGCCTCGAGCGCCTGCTCGGCGAGTCCGAGCCCCCCTGGGTGGCCACCTTCCACGCCAGCTGCGTGCGCATCCTGCGCCGCGAGATCGCCGTGCTCGGCTACTCCTCCGATTTCACCATCTACGACGACCAGGACCAGGAGCGGATGCTCAAGCAGGTGCTGGCCGAGTTGCAGATCTCCGAGAAGACCCTCAAGCCGCGGGCCGCGGCCTGGGCCATCGACGGAGCCAAGAACAAGGGGCTGCTCCCCGAACAGCTCGACACCGGCGACTACTACGCCGAGCTGACCGCCAAGGTCTACGCCCTCTACCAGAAGCGGCTGCAGCAGGCCAACGCCCTCGACTTCGGCGACCTGCTGCTGCTCACCGTGCGGCTGTTCGACGCCCACCCCGAGGTGCTGGAGAAGTACCGGCGGCGCTTCCGCTACCTCCACGTCGACGAGTTCCAGGACACCAATCAGGTCCAGTACCGGCTCATCCACCAGCTGGCCGGGGGGCACGGCAACCTCTGCGTGGTCGGCGACGACGACCAGTCGATCTACGCCTGGCGCGGCGCCGAGATCGGCAACATCCTCGGCTTCGAGCGCGACTACCCCGGCTGCACCACCATCCGCCTCGAGCAGAACTACCGCTCGACCCGCACCATCCTCGAGGCGGCCGGCGAGGTGGTGGCCAAAAACCTCGGCCGCAAGGGCAAGACCCTGTGGACGGAGAACCCCCAGGGGGAGAAGATCACCCTCGAGCCGCTCCCCGACGACCAGGAGGAGGCCCGCTTCGTCGCCGCCGAGATCGCCCGGCTCCGGCAGTCCGGGCGCCACCTGCGCGACGTGGCCGTGTTCTACCGCACCAACGCCCAGTCCCGCTCCCTGGAGGAGGCCCTGCGCGGCCAGGGGCTGCCCTACGTGATGTTCGGCGGCGTCAAGTTCTACATGCGCCAGGAGATCAAGGACATCCTCGCCTACCTGCGGGTGCTGACCAACCCGGCCGACTCCCTCTCGGCGCGGCGCATCGTCAACGTCCCGGCGCGGGGCATCGGCGCCACCACCGTCGGCCGCATCGCCGAATTCGAGGAGCGGGCCGGGGGCTTTCTCGGCGCCTGCCGGATGGCCCTCGACGCCGGGGAACTGAAGGGCGCGGCCGCCGCCAAGGTCGAGGCCTTCGTCGCCCTGATGGAGGATTTCACCAGGCGGCTCGAACGCACCCCCTACCCGCAGCTGACCGCCGAGCTCATCGAGGAGAGCGGCTACGGCCCGCGGCTGCGCGAGGAGCGCACCGAGGAGGCGCAGGGGCGGATGGAGAACCTCGAGCAGCTGCTGGCGGGGATGGAGGAGCACTACGGCAGCGAGGGGACCCTGCAGGACTACCTGGAGCAGGTGGCCCTGATCACCGACCTCGACTCTTACGACGCCAGCCTCGACCGGGTCACCCTGATGACCCTGCACGCCGCCAAGGGGCTGGAGTTCCCGGTGGTGTTCATGACCGGCATGGAGGAGGGGCTGTTCCCCCATTCGCGCTCCGGCGACGGCGGCGCCGAGGTCGAAGAGGAGCGGCGCCTGTGCTACGTCGGCATGACCCGGGCCATGGAGAAGCTCTACCTGACCCACGCCCGGCGCCGGCGCGTCTACGGCGACTTCCAGTTCAACCCGCCCAGCCGCTTCCTCGCCGAGATCCCCCGCGAGGCCCTGGCCGGCGAGGAGCCCCCCGCGTTGCAGAAGGCGGCGACGCACAACCTGGCCTCGATCTTCGAGCAGTTCGAACCCTCCCCCTTCGAGGAAGAGGACGAGCCCGCCTTCGAGGAGGAGGTGCGGGTGGTCCCCGACGCCGAGGAGGGGCTGCGCATCGGCACCCAGGTGCGCCACGTCAAGTTCGGCGTCGGCGTGGTGCGGCGCCTCGAGGGGAGCGGCGACAACACCAAGGTCACCGTCTACTTCCGCAGCGTCGGTCCCAAGAAGCTGCTGCTCAAGTTCGCCGGGCTGGAGCCGGCGTAGGGCTTAGGGGCCGTGACTGGTGAGGGGCCGTGACTCGTGACCCGGAAAGGCTTGAAGGCCGTGACTGGCCGGGGCACCCACCAGGGTGCCCCGGCAATTGCGGCCGCGCCCGATCCGACTGATCCGACGCGGCCGCACTGCCCGCCCCTGGCCACGCTCCGGCGTTGCCTGGGCCCTTTACGAATCCCAGCCTCCCCGAAATGCCAGATTTTTAATGATTTTTTTCCTTGATCTGCTAAAGTAGGGGCTGGGTTTGCCGGGCCGGCGCTGCTGGCTGCCGGTTGGTTTGTCATGCCGAGCGGGTTTTTTCCCGCGTCCCCGGGCTTTGGCGCCGGGATCAGGCTTCCAGGAGGGTTATGAGAATCAGGCTGTTCGCTCTGCTGATCCTGCTGTCGCTGGGGACCGCCGTCCCGGCCCTGGCGGAAATCACCTTCGGACTCGCCGTCGTCAATCCCCTGATCCGCACCGAACCGCTCGCCCTGCGCTTTGACGCCTACCTCGAGAAGCGGCTCGGCGAGCCGGTGGTCATCCAGGTGGTGGCCGACGAGCAGGAGCTGCGCCAGTGGGTCAAGGTCCACCGGCAGGTCGATTTCGCCCTGTTCAGCGAGGCCTTCCTGCGCGGCCAGCCCACCGGCGAGTTCATCCGCCTCGCCGAGCTCGAGCAGGCCGGCGGCGCCTCCGCCGGCGCTTTCGTCGGCGACCCCGCGGCCAGCGCCGCGACCCTCGAGAAGCTCGGCCGGGTGCTGCGCGGCATGGACGACGACCCCGACGGCGTGCGCCTGCTCGGCGAATTCGGGGTCGCCCGTTTCGCCGTGCCCCGGGGCACCGCGGTGGCCGCCGCGGCGGCTCCCCCGGCGGCGGCCCGTCCGGCGCCGGCCGCGGCCAGGCCGCGCCCCACCCCGCGTCCCAGCGCCGCCCCCCCGGCCCCCCGGCCTGCCGCGCGCCCGGCGCCCGCCACCCAGCGCCCGGCCGCTGCTGCGGCGCTCTCCCTGGGCATCGCCCGCTCGGTGCCCCCCGTCGGCTCGGAAGCCGAAGCCCGGCGACTGGCCGACTACCTGCAGCAGCACCTCGGCGAACCGGTCAAGGTCCGCGTCCTGCCCGATGAACAGACCCTCTACGACTGGGTCGGGATCTACCGCGAGCTCGACCTGGCCCTGCTCTCCACCAATTACCTGAACCGCCGGCAGATCGTGCGGCTCTACCCCCTGGCCGATGTCCACGGCCCGCAGGCCGCCGGCGAGCCCCTGTCCCGGGTGGTCACCAGCGAGGCCAAGCCGGCCGCGTTCAAGACCAGGGTGCAGAAGGCGCTGCTCGACATGCCGCACAGCGCCGGCGGCTCCGGGGTCCTGAGCGCCCTGGGGATCGGCCGCTTCGCCGAACCCTCGCCCACGGCCGCCGTCGTTACCGCCAAGGCCCCGGCCGCGCCCGCGGCCCGTCCGAGCGCGCCGTCCCGCCCCGTCAGCGCTGCGGCGCAGCCGGCGAGGCGCCCGAGCCCGGCCGCGAAAACCGCGGCGAAACCGGCCGCAAAACCGGCGCAGACCACCCTCGGCGTCGCCACCAGCGATCCCCTGTTCGGCCGCGAAGCCCAGGCCCGGCGGCTGGCGGGGCTGCTCGGCGAGCAGCTCGGCGAGCCGGTGGCGGTGCGCATGTTCGCCTCCGACAAGGTGCTGTTCGACTGGGTCAGCCTCTACCGCGAGGTCGACCTGGCGGTTCTCGAAGAGGATTTCGTCCGCCGCCAGCCCATCGGCAAGGTCTTCCCCCTGGCCGGCCTGACCCCGGCGGCCAAGAGCACCCCGGCCCGGCTGGTGGTCTCCGGCCCGGCTCCCAGGCCCGGCTACCTGGAGAAGACCCAGAAGGCGCTGCTCGGCCTCGACGACCAGCCCGCCGGCCGGCAGCTGCTCGCCGATGCCGGGGTCAGCAAGCTGGCCCCGCCGGTGGCGGCCCCGGCCAAGCCTACCCCGGCCCGGGTGGCCGCCAGCGCCCCGCGCGAGGTGCGCCGGCCCGCCGCGCCGGCCCCGGTGCGCAGCGCCGCCGCCCCCACCCGGAGCGCCCGGCCCGCCGCCACCCAGGCCGCGGCGCCCCAGGCCGTCACCCTGCCCAAGCTGGCGGTGCCTCCGCCCATGCCCTATCCGCCGGTGGCGGCCGCCCCGGCGGCGCCGACCCCGACCCGGACCGCGGCCGCCCCCGCTGCCCAGCCGGCCCCGGCCGTTCCGGCGCGGGTGAGC
The DNA here is from genome assembly GCF_019704135.1 of Desulfuromonas versatilis. Taxonomy (NCBI): domain Bacteria; kingdom Pseudomonadati; phylum Thermodesulfobacteriota; class Desulfuromonadia; order Desulfuromonadales; family Desulfuromonadaceae; genus Desulfuromonas; species Desulfuromonas versatilis. The sequence continues at coordinate 4,272,673 of NZ_AP024355.1, read as the reverse complement.
GCGCCGCAGCCGCCCCTGCTGAGCGCCGTCGGCGAGGCCCTGCCGCCCCAGGGGATCCGCGCGGAGATGGACGGGCGCTGGGAGGACGCCATCCTGGTCTACCAGCGGGCCCTGCAGTCCGAGCCCGGCCGCACCGAGCTGTGGCGGCGGGTCGCCGACATCCAGGCCATGCTGGGGCGGCCCCACGAGGCGGCGCTCTCGCTGCTCTGGGCGCTCAGCCAGGCCCCCCAGGAGGTCCCCATTTACCTGCAGCTGGCCCAGGCCCACTCGGTGAACGGGCAGCTGCAGGCGGCCGTCTCGGCGCTGCGCCGGGCCCTCGACCTCGACCCGGATGACCCCGGCATCCTGCGCGCCCAGGGCCAGATCGCCGCCTGGGGCGGGGATCTCCACCTGGCCCGGGAGAGTTATCTGAAAATCCTCAGCCGCGCCTGGCGCGACGTGGCCAATCGGGTGGCGGGGGAGTGAGAACGGCGAGTAATCAGTAAACCGTGATGAGTAATTAGTGAAAAGCCGGGCTTGCAGACGTTTTCTGCGGTCCGGCTTTGTTTTTTTCGGCTTGGGGATACTCTTACTGAAAAGGCTTTTACCACTCGTTCGCTTTGCTAACTAGAGGTCACAGAGGACACAGAGAAAACCTCGAGCCCTTGGTCTTTCTCTGTGAACTCTGTGCCCTCTGTGGTGAAAGGGTTTCCGGGTTTTGGGATTTTCCTTCAATCAAGTTTTTTGACGGGAGTAGGTTATGACCAGGCAGTTTTTCAAGATGCTTTTTCATTCCCTGTTGCTGGCCTGCCTTGCGGCGGGGGGCGCGTTTGCCCAGCAGTCGGGATCCGGGCTGCAGGAGAAGCGCACCACCCTGGAGGACCAACAGCAGGTGGCGGTGACCATCTACAACGAGGACCTGGCCCTGGTCAGGGACCAGCGCCGGGTCGTCCTGGACAAGGGGGAGAACCTGCTGGCGTTTCGCGAGGTGAGCGCGTTGATCCGCCCCGAGACGGCCCTGCTGCGCAGCCTCAGCCACCCCGAGGGGTTTTTCCTGGTGGAGCAGAACTTCGACTTCGACCTGCTCACCCCGCAGAAACTGCTGGAGAAATACGTCGGGCGCAGCGTGCAGGTGGTACGCAGCCACCCCCAGACCGGCGCGGAGCGCTTCGAAGAGGCGCGGGTGCTGGCCGCCGCCGGCGGGGTGGTGCTGCAGATCGGCGAGCGCATCGAGACCGGCATCCCCGGGCGCCTGGTCTACCCCGACGTCCCCGCCAACCTGCGCGACCGGCCGACCCTGGTCACCCGGCTCAACAGCGGCAGCGAGCGGCCTCAGCAGCTCGAGCTCGCCTACCTGACCGGCGGGCTCTCCTGGCAGGCCGACTACGTGGCCGAACTCAGCCCCGCCGACGACCAGCTGGACCTCTCGGGGTGGGTGACCCTCACCAACCGCAGCGGCACCTCCTACCGCCAGGCCCGCCTGCAGCTGGTGGCCGGCGACGTGCACCGGGCCCGCGATGAGCTGCGGCCGGTCCCCGCCGCCCGCTTCCAGACCCTGGCCGCCGAGGCCGCCGCGCCGAAGATGGCCGAGGAGGCCCTCTTCGAGTACCACCTCTACACCCTGGAGCGGCCCACCACCATCGCCGAGAACCAGACCAAGCAGGTCGCCCTGCTCGGCGCCAGCGGGGTGCCGGTGACCAAGGAGCTGCTGCTGCAGGGGAGCGATTACTACTACAGCGGCAGCTTCGGCGAGCTCGGCCGCAAGCTCAAGGTGGGGGTCTTCGTCGAGTTCGAGAACCGCGAGCAGGCCTCCCTGGGCATGCCCCTGCCCCGGGGGATCGTCCGCGTCTACAAGCAGGACAGCAGCGGCGGCGCCCAGTTCGTCGGCGAGGACCGCATCGACCACACCCCGAAAAACGAAAAGGTGCGTCTCAAGCTCGGCGAGGCCTTCGACGTCACCGCCGACAAGACCCAGACCGATTTCAAGAAGCTCGCCGGCAGCGGCCGCTACAACTACATCTTCGAGAGCGCCTACCGCATCGAGCTGAAAAACGCCAAGCCCGAGCAGGTGACAGTCAAGGTGGCCGAACCCATGCCCGGCGACTGGGAGATGGTCAGCGAGTCCCACCCCCACCGCAAGCCGGCGGCAGGAACGGCGGTTTGGGAGATCCCGGTGCCGGCGGAAGGGAAGGCGGTGCTGGAGTATAGGGTGCGGGTGAAACTGTAGGGGCACCCCTTGTGGGTGCCCAAGGCGGGAGAAGGGAGAAGGGCGGCCGCCGCAAATCCGACGGATCAGTCGGATCGGACCGATCGGTCGGATCTGAGGCGGCCGCAACTGTAGGGGCACCCCTTGTGGGTGCCCTCACCAGCCACAAGTCACGGCCCCTCCCCAGTCACGGTTTCCTAACCCGCGGCAGCAGCTCCTCGAGCAGGTCGAAGAGCTCCTGCAAATCGGCCAGGGTCATGTCGGCCATGTGGGGGATGCGGAAGGTCTGGTTCTTGATCTTGCCGTAGCCGTTGTCGATGGCGTAGCCGCGCTCGCCGGCGAGCTTCTTCAGCTGCTCGAGGTCGGTGCGGCCGTCGTTCTGGCCGCAGGTCAGGGTCAGCGAGCGGGCCCCTTGCGCGGCGAACAGGGCAAAACCCTGCGCCTGCACCCACTGGCGGGTGGCCTCGGCCATCTCCCGGTGGCGGGCGTAGCGCTTCTCCAGCCCCTCGGCGAAGAACTTCTGCAGCTGGTGGTCCAGGCCGTAGATCAGGCTGATACAGGGGGTGCTCGGGGTGTTGTGCTTGAGGTCGTTCTGCTCGAACTCCTCGAAGTCGAAGTAATAGCCGCGGTTGGGGGTGGTCTTCGCCTTGTCCAGGGCCCGGCGCGAGACGGCGAACACCGCCAGCCCCGGCGGCAGGCCGAAGGCCTTCTGCACCCCGGCCAGGCAGACGTCGGTGCCCAGCGCCGTCACGTCGAGCGGCACGGCGCTCATCGAGGAGACGGTGTCGACGATGAAGCTGACCTCGGGGTACTTGCGCATCACCGCGGCGATCTCCTCCAGCGGGCTCAGCACCCCGGTGGAGGTCTCGTTGTGCACCAGGGTCATGGCGTCGTATTTGCCGGTGGCCAGGGCCCGGTCGACCATCTCGGCGGTGACCGGCCGGCCCCATTCGGCGTCGAAGCGGTCGGCCTCCAGGCCGCAGCGTTTGGTGACGTCGTGCCACTTGCCGCTGAAGGCGCCGTTGCCGAAGTTGGCGCAGCGCTTCTGCACCAGGTTGCGCACCGCCCCCTCCATCACGCCGAAGGCGCTCGAGGTCGAGAGGAACACCGGGTCGGCGGTGTTGAGCATCTTCTTCAGCCCGTCGGTCACGCGCTGGTGGATCGCGGCGTATTCCTTCATGCGGTGGCCGATCATCGGCGCGGCCATCGCCTCGAACACGTCGCGGCTGACTTCGACGGGGCCGGGGATGTAGAGTTTCTTGGTCATGGAAAGAGGCTCCTGGGTTGAGAAAAGCAAACCAATAGGCAATTGAACGCTGATAAGAGTCTGAAAAGGCAGGATAAGGGCGGATTCTATAAACCAAAACCGGGTACTGCTTTTTTTCCGCTTTGATCGGCTATTTCCGCATTATCCCTATCTATTGCCTTTTGCTGTCAACGCACTCGGCAAAAGAGCTAAACAAAAAACGCCCGGACCCTCGCGGGAGCCCAGGCGTACGGCTTTCGCTGCGCAAGCCATCCCTGCTCCCCGGTGGTGATCCACCTCTCGCCAGTCACAGGAGGCCTTTAGATGCCTTTTTACAGGCCCTCTGGTTAGCACATCCGCCGCCGCCCTGTCAAGCAAATCCCTCGTTGACAACGCTCCGGCCCGCAGGTAGGATGAACCGTTATTCAGCATGTTTTTTCCACCCCTTGGAAGGACTTTGCCATGCGTTTCACCGATGAGCAGATCCGCCGGGTCGCCGCCGCCGTTTTGCAGGGGTTGACCGAGCAGGGGGGCGCCGCCCTCAAGGCCGAGCGCGGCCGGGTCCAGGGCCGCATCGAGGCGATCATCCGCGCCAACCTGGCCGGCGAACAGGACCTGGAGCGCGACGCCCGCGAACTGCTCGAGGCCCATCTGAAGAACGCCCCGCCGGGGATGGATCGGCAGAAGCTGTTTCTGATGATCAAGAAAAAGCTCGCCGAAGAGAGGGGGATCCCCCTGTGAAGCTCAGCGAACAGCGCATCTCGCACCTGGCCCACCTGATCGCCGACGGGCTGTGGAAGGACGATTTGGTCGACTACCGCGATGAGGCGCGGGCCCTGCAGTCGGTCAAGGAGGCCCTGACCCGGGTGCTCTCCGTGGACGACCAGGTCGATGGCCTGGTGCGGGAGAAGCTGCAGCGCCAGAAAAAGATCCCCGGCAGCCGCGAGTGGCAGGTGCTCTACGACAAGTATTTCGCCGAAGAGATGGCCAAGCGCAAGTGGTGACGGGTCCTTGCCGGGGTCGAACACGCCAGGATTGACAGGGAGTTTCATGAAACACCGATATCTGCTGCTGGTTGCCGTCATGCTGCTGTGGGCCTCTCCGGCCCTGGCCAAGCTCACCTTCGGCGTCGTCGAGGGGGGCGCGGTCGCCGAACCCCAACTCCGGGCCCTGGGCGACTACCTGCAGCAGGGGCTCCGCGAGCCGGTGGAGACCCGCAGCTTCAAGGACGAGAAGACCCTGCACGGCTGGCTGCAGCAGTTCCGCATGGTCGACCTGGCCATCCTCGGCCGCGACTACGTCGGCCGCCAGCCGGCCGGGGAGTTCTTCGTCCTCGCCGAGCTGCAGGGCGCCGACGGGGCGCCCGCCCTGGTGGTCATGCGCCAGGGGACCGGCGCCGCGCAGCGCGCCGCGATCCAGAAGCTGCTGCTCGGCCTGGCCGGGGATGCGCGGCTCGCCACCTTCGGGGCGAGCCGGATCGGCCCGCCCGGCGCCCAGGCGGCCGCAGCCGCGCCGGCTCCGGCCCGGCCCGGCGCCGCAGCCTCACGGCCGGCCCCGCCGAGCCCCGCGCCCGGCGCCGCCGCGACCTCCCTGCGGGTCGGGGTGCTCGGCGCCGCAGCCAAGCCCGCCGCGCCCCCTGCGGTCCCGGTGAGCGCTCCCGCGCCCGCCCCGACCCCGGCACCCGAACCGGTGATCGCCCGGCGCCCCGAGCCGCCGCTGCCGGTGGTGGCGCCGAGCAGCGTAGCTCCCGCCGCACCGGCCGCCGTCGCCCAGGCCCCGGCTGCGCTTGCGGCCCCGACGCCCGCCCAGGCCCCGGTCCCGGCCCAAGCTCCGGCCCCGGCCCCGCCGGCTCCCGTGGTCCCGGCACCCCAACCCCCGGTCGCCGTCGCGCCCGCCCCGGCACCGGTTATCGCTCAGGCTCCCGCTCCGGCCCCGGTCGTCGCGCCCGCGCCGACCCCGGCCCCCGCGCCGGCGCCCCAGGTGGCCCGGCTGGAACCGCCCAAGCCCGTCGCCCCCCCGGTCGCCAAGCCCGCTCCGGCCCCGGCCGCCAAGCCCCAGCCCAAGCCGGCCCCGGCCCGCCCCGCCGGCCTGCCCGGGGCGCGCATCGTCTACATCGCCCCCTTCAACACGGTGATGGTCCCCGGCGCCTTCTCCGAGGCGGCCTTCGACCACTTCGTCGACACCCTGACCAGCTCCGGCGAGCAGCAGGGGCTCGAGTTCATCATCCTCAAGGGCGGGGTCGAGCGGGTCGACCAGGCCTGGCTTGCCGCCAACAGCTACCTGACCGGCGAGATCTTCGGCTACGTCGAGGACAAGGGAGCCAGCTCCACCGACATCCGCACCCGCTCGCGGGTCAAGCTCTTCCCCCACGGCTCGGACGAACCGGCCATCGACTTCGAGTCGCCGGCCAAGGTGTTCTTCGACCACGACTACTCCACTCTCGAAAAAGAGCGCCGCAAGCTCGCCGAGCAGATGGCCGACGACCTGGCCACCCGGGTGCTCGCCTCCCTGACGGGGGGGTAGTTCGAGCGTAAGGCGTGAGGCGTAAGGCGTGAGGGGTTAAACCCGTTACGCATTACGCCTTACGGGCACGCCTCCTCCATTTTTTTCCAAATCCCCCTTGACTTTCCCGACCGACTGACTATATTTAGCCCATTCGTTAGCACTCCCTTGCGGCGAGTGCTAACAGCCGGGTGGCCGGCTGGGTTCGGGCGGACCGTGTGCCCGGGCCGTTTTTGTTCGTAGTGCTATCCCCGTGGGAGCATCTCCCAGCATTCATTCTTTTTTAGTGAGAAAGGAGTATCAGCAATGAACATCAGACCGCTGCACGACCGCATCATCGTCGAGAGGCTCGAAGAGGAGACCAAGACCGCCGGGGGCCTGATCATCCCCGACACCGCCAAGGAAAAGCCCCAGCAGGGCAAGATCGTCGCCGTGGGCAAGGGCAAGGTGACCGAGGACGGCAAGGTCCTGGCCATGGACGTCAAGGTCGGCGACAAGGTCCTGTTCGGCAAGTACGCCGGCACCGAGATCAAGATCGAAGGCAAAGAGTACCTGATGATGCGCGAGGACGACATCCTCGGCGTCGTCGAACAGTAATCGACTCTCTACTTCTGCATAAGGAGGAAACAGCACCATGGCAGCTAAGGAAATCAAATTCGGGCAGGAAGCCCGTGCCAAGATTCTCAAGGGCGTCAACACCCTGGCCGACGCGGTCAAGGTCACCCTGGGCCCCAAGGGCCGCAACGTGGTCATCGAGAAGTCCTTCGGCGCTCCGCTGATCACCAAGGACGGCGTCACCGTCGCCAAGGAGATCGAACTCGAAGGCAAGTTCGAGAACATGGGCGCCCAGCTGGTCAAGGAAGTCGCTTCCAAGACCTCCGACGTCGCCGGTGACGGCACCACCACCGCCACCGTGCTGGCCCAGGCCATCTACCGCGAAGGGGTCAAGCTGGTCACCGCCGGCCACAACCCCATGGAAATCAAGCGCGGCATCGACAAGGCCGTGGAGGCCGCCGTCGCCTCGCTGAAGGAGCTCTCCAAGCCGATCAAGGACCACAAGGAGATCGCCCAGGTCGGCACCATCTCCGCCAACGGCGACGAGACCATCGGCAACATCCTCGCCGAGGCCATGGAGAAGGTCGGCAAGGAAGGGGTCATCACCGTCGAGGAAGCCAAGGCGATGGAGACCACCCTGGAGACCGTCGAGGGGATGCAGTTCGACCGCGGCTACCTCAGCCCCTACTTCGTCACCGATCCCGAGCGCATGGAAGCGGTGATCGAGGACGCCCTGATCCTGATCCACGACAAGAAGATCAGCAACATGCGCGACCTGCTGCCGGTTCTCGAGCCGGTGGCCAAGCAGGGCCGCCCCCTGGTGATCATCTCCGAGGACGTCGAGGGCGAAGCCCTGGCCACCCTGGTGGTCAACAAGCTGCGCGGCACCATCAACGTGGCCGCCGTCAAGGCTCCCGGCTTCGGCGACCGCCGCAAGGCCATGCTCGAAGACCTCGCCATCCTCACCGGCGGCAAGGTGATCAGCGAGGAAGTCGGCTTCAAGCTTGAGAACGCCACCCTCGACATGCTCGGCCGCGCCAAGCGCATCGTCATCGACAAGGACAACACCACCATCATCGACGGCGCCGGCGTCGAGGCCGACATCCAGGCCCGCGTCAAGCAGATCCGCGCCCAGATCGAGGAGACCAGCAGCGACTACGACCGCGAGAAGCTCCAGGAGCGCCTGGCCAAGCTGGTCGGCGGGGTTGCCGTGGTCAAGGTCGGCGCTGCCACCGAGACCGAGATGAAGGAGAAGAAGGCCCGCGTCGAGGACGCCCTGCACGCCACCCGCGCTGCCGTCGAAGAAGGCATCGTCCCCGGCGGCGGCGTCGCCATGATCCGCGCCATCGCCGCCCTGGAGAACGTCAGCGTGGTCGGCGAGCAGGCCTTCGGCGTCAAGATCGTCAAGCGCGCCCTCGAGGAGCCGCTGCGTCAGATCGCCGCCAACGCCGGCCTGGAAGGCTCCATCGTGGTCAACAAGGTGGTCGGCGAGACCGGCGCCTTCGGCTTCGACGCTGCCAAGGACGTGTACGGCGACATGATCGCCGCCGGCATCATCGACCCCACCAAGGTCACCCGCAGCGCCCTGCAGAACGCCGCTTCGGTTGCCGGCCTGATGCTGACCACCGAGGCCTGCATCGCCGAACTGCCGAAGAAGGAAGAGTCCATGCCGGCAATGCCTGGCGGCATGGGCGGTATGGGTGGCATGGGCGGCATGGACATGATGTAAGCCGCTTAGGCGCCTGTTGTACGACAAAAACCCGCCCTCCGGAGCAACCCGGGGGGCGGGTTTTTTTTGTCCTGGAGCCGGGGGAAAGTTCAAAGTCAAAAGAAAAAGCGGTTTCACCACTGAGGACACTGAGGCATCTGAGGGGTAAATCTGACGGAGATTGAGGTTGGGGGTTCTCTCAGTGTCATCACAGTGCTCTCAGTGGTAGAGACGGTTTGGCGGCTGGGATCAGGTCTTGAAAAATCACCTAGATATAGGTAAACCCCGAATTCCAGGTTTTTGATTTTATCTGCGTGCATCCGCCTTTATCTGCGTTCGATAAAAGGTTTTCAAGGTTAGAAGCAAAGGCATTATTAGAACGCAAATGGCCGCAGATGGACGCAGATAAGAGCCAAGACCAACCCTGAATTACCTGAACGGACAAAGCGGTTTCACCACTGAGAACACTGAGGTATCTGAGGGGTAAATCTGACGGACATTGAAGTTGGGGGTTCTCTCAGTGCAATCTCAGTGCTCTCAGTGGTAGCGAAGATTTGGTAGCGGGGATCAGGTCTTGAAAAATCACTTTTCCGGATAAAAGCAAACCCCGAATTCCAGGTTTTGATTTTATCTGCGTGCATCCGCCTTTATCTGCGTTCGATAAAAGGTTTTCAAGGTTAGAAGCAAAGGCATTATTAGAACGCAGATGGCCGCAGATGGACGCAGATAAGAGCCAAGGCCAACCCTGAATTTCCTGAACGAAGCCATTTCACCACTGAGGACACTGAGGTATCTGAGGGGTAAATCTGACGGACATTGAAGTCGGGGGTTCTCTCAGTGCCATCACAGTGCTCTCAGTGGTAGAGAAGATTTGGGTGCGGGGGAAAGGGGGGAGTGCCCCACGTCCTCGCTCCGATCCGACCGATCCGCCGGATCACGCGCGGCCTAACTTCCAGTTTTCCCTTGAACTAAAATCTTTTTCGTTGTAGTTGGTTCATGCAGCCGCCCACCCCCCTTCCGCAGGGCGGCGGAAAGTGAATCCATGAGCGACTACCCCGAGATCATCCACCACGGCGGCCGGCGCGGCGTCACCGGCTCCTGCCACGAGCTGCGCCTCACCCCGGAAGCCGGCCTCCTCATCGACTGCGGCCTGTTCCAGGGCGACGACGACCGGGCCCTCCGCCATAACCAGTCACCAGTCACGAATCACCAGTCACGGCTTTCCATAGATTTCCCCGTCGGGCACCTCAAGGCGCTGGTCGTCACCCACGTCCACCTCGACCACGTCGGGCGCATCCCCTACCTGCTGGCCGCCGGCTTCACCGGCCCCATCCTCTGCAGCGAGCCCTCGGCGCGGCTGCTCCCCCTGGTCATCGAAGACGCCCTCAAGGTCGGCGTCACCCGCGACTGGTGGCTGATCGAGGCGGCCCTGCGGCGCCTGAAAAACCAGCTCGTAGCGCTCCCCTACGGCCGCTGGCAGCAGGTCGAAGCCGGCCAGGACGTCGGTCTCAAGATCAAGCTCCAAAGAGCCGGCCACATCCTCGGCTCCGCCTACGTGGAAGTTGATGTCAATATCGAAGATTCTGCTCCTAACCCATTACCTATCACGAATTACGCATTACGGGCAGTGTTTTCCGGCGACCTCGGCGCCCCCCACGCCCCGCTGCTGCCGGCCCCGCGCGCCCCCTACCGGGCCGATGTGGTGGTGCTCGAGTCGACCTACGGCGACCGCCACCACGAGGGGCGCCGCGAGCGGCGCCAGCGGCTGCAGGCGGTCATCGAGGGGGCCCTGGCCGACCGCGGGGTGATCCTGGTGCCGGCCTTCTCCATCGGCCGCACCCAGGAGCTGCTCTACGAGCTCGAGGAGATTTTGCACCGCAACCGCAGCCGCTTCGCCGCCCGGGGCCTGCCCTGGGAGGAGCTCGAGGTGATCGTCGACTCGCCCCTGGCCAGCCGCTTCACCGAGGTCTACCGCGAGCTGCGCCCCTTCTGGGACGCCGAGGCCCGCCGCCGGCTGCGGGCCGGGCGCCACCCGCTCAGCTTCGAGCAGCTGACCACCGTCGATTCCCACGCCGACCACCAGAACGCGGTGCGCTACCTGCAGAAGACCGCCCGGCCCTGCGTGGTGATCGCCGCCTCGGGGATGTGCAGCGGCGGGCGCATCGTCAACTACCTCAAGGCGCTGCTCGGCGACGCGCGCACCGACATCCTGCTGGTCGGCTACCAGGCCGCCGGCACCCCCGGCCGCGCCATCCAGCAGTACGGACCCCGCGGCGGCTGGGTCGAGCTCGACGGCCGGCGCCACGCCATCCGCGCCCGGGTCCACACCCTCGCGGGCTACTCCGCCCACGCCGACCAGGCCAACCTGGTCAACTTCATCCGCCGCATGCGCGTGCGCCCCAAGGAGGTACGCCTGGTCCACGGCGAACCCGAGGCCAAGGCGGCCCTTGTCGAGCAGCTGCGGGGGTTGGTGGAGAAGGTGGGGTAGGGTGACGGGGGAGACCAGAAGTGCAAGGCGAATTGACAGGGATGTTCAGGAAATCCAGGATAAAGACAAACCCCAGTTTCCAGGTTTCGATTTTATCTGCGTTCGCCAAAAAGGTTGTCAAGGCCCAAAGCAAAGGCATGAATTGAACGCAGATGGCCGCAGATGGACGCAGACAAGAACAAGGACAGACCCTGGATTCCAGGTTCAAGAATTTATCTGCGTGCATCCGCCCTTATCTGCGTTCGATAAACAGGTTTTCAAGGTCCAAAGCAAAGGCATAAATTGAACGCAGATGGCCGCAGATGGCCGCAGACAAGGGCAAAGACAAATCCTTGATTCCAGGTTTTGATTTTATCTGCGTGCATCCGCTCTTATCTGCGTTCGCTAAAAAGGATTTCAAGGTCCAAAGCAAAGGCATAAATTGAACGCAGATGGCCGCAGATGGACGCAGACAAGAACAAGGACAGACCCTGGATTCCAGGTTCAAGAATTTATCTGCGTGCATCAGCCCTTATCTGCGTTCGATAAACAGGTTTTCAAGGTCCAAAGCAAAGGCATAAATTGAACGCAGATGGCCGCAGATGGCCGCAGACAAGGACAAAGACAAATCCTTGATTCCAGGTTTTGATTTTATCTGCGTGCATCCGCCCTTATCTGCGTTCGCCAAAAAGGGTATTGAGGTGATTTATGGTCCGTGACGAAGCCTATATTAACAGCATCACCGAGCTGATAATCGGTTGTGCGTACCAGGTGGGGAGAACACTCGGTCAAGGTTTTCTGGAAAAAGTCTATGAAAACGCCTTGTGTCATGAGTTATCCAAATCCGAGTTGTCGGTCGCGCAGCAATATCCGCTTAATGTCATTTATGACGGGATTGTGGTCGGTGAGTTTTTTGCCGATCTGGTTGTCCAGAATGAGGTCATCGTGGAGTTGAAGGCCGTGAAGGGTTTGGATGCCTCGCATTTTTCCCAGTGCATGAATTATCTCAAGGCTACAGGCAAGAGGGTTGGATTGTTAATAAATTTTGGGACCTCAAAAGTTGAAATACGCAGGGTGGTCAATTCCTTTTGACAATGGTTCGCCAAAGAGGTTTTCAGGACCCAAAGCAAAGGCATGAATTGAACGCAGATGGCCGCAGGTGGCCGCAGATAAGGTCAAGGACAAACCCCGGATTCCGGGTTTAGATTCAATCTGCGTGTATCCGCCCATATCTGCGTTCGACAAAAAGGTTTTCAGGACCCAAAGCATAGGCATGAATTGAATGCAGATGGCCGCAGATGGCCGCAGACAAAGGCAAAGACCAACCCTAGATTCCAGGTTTCAGAATTTATCCGCGTGCATCCGCCCTTATCTGCGTTCGACAAAGAGGTTTTCAGGACCCAAAGCATAGGCATGAATTGAACGCAGATGGCCGCAGATGGCCGCAGACAAAAGCAAAGACAAACCCTAGATTCGAGGTTTAAGATTTCATCCGCGTGCGTCCGCCTTTATCTGCGTTCGACAAAAAGGGATTAGGCCATATTTTTGTATTTCAGGGTGATAGCCTCGCTCTTCATCGTGCCCATCCTGTCTATCCCTGTTAAATCGATTTTGTCCTAAACCCCATAACCCCAGAGAAAATCCGGAGCGTCCCGCATCTAATCCCCGGCGTCCCCAAAACACGGTCAAAAAAACGTCATTTTGCGGACACTCTGCAAATTCGCCCTTCACATGTCGGAAATATGACATGCCGACGGGCTTATCCCGGGTGTTTTTGGGGGAGGATTTCTGCTATCCTTCCGCATTTCGAAGTGTTTGAAATTGTTTGCTTCTAACCAAAAAAGCAGATGATCGCTGTCCTCGGGCGGCGATTTTTGTTGATGGTGGGCGAAGTTAGGGCTTGTTGTTTGCAATCGAGAAGGCTCGGGGTTGATCTCGGCCCAGAAACCCACCCCGTTGAATTTATCTACGGAAATGTGTGAAAATGCGGCACTAACCACGTTCCCGTAACACTTTTGGTAGAACATTAGAAAATTAGGATTTTTGTTGACTTCGGCGGAGGGGGAGTGATAGAGAGATGCTTGTAAATCTTGAGTTTACCTCTCCGATAAAGGTGCCGCCGTAACCCACCCGGCGGTGCAAATCCCTGAACCCAGAATTGGTGGTTCCGGGCTGCCGAAGAGAGGAAGAGTTTCGTCGTTGAGGCGTCCTTCCTGTGGTCTTGTGGTAGGACGCTTTTTTGTTCGTGGGAGGGGATTTGCTGTGAGCGCCCCTGCGCGGGTCTAATTGGTGGCGGTGTGCGCCCCCGGGCCCCTGGAGGTCGTATTGCGTTGCGGCGGGGTTCTCCCCGCAAGGGTGGAGGGCCGGCCCCGACGGGGGCCTCTAATTGGTCTCGACCATTTGTATCAGAGATTTTCCGTTGTGGAAGCGGGGGATTGAATTTTTTGTTTCCTGCCGGCGTGTTTGAGAAATTAGATAAATAGATAACCGTGTCCCCCGGACCCTGTGTATCCTCAAGGGTGATTGTAGGGGGAAGTCAACAAGTCACCAGCGTCCCCTTGGATGAAGAGCGCTGATCCCTTTCACCAGGGATTGGTATCGTTTGCTGCAATACTGCGACCCTCGATCCGAGTGAAAAATCAACCCGGGTGCGGGGCGTCGTCTGACCACCGCGTTCTTGAACGCGGCAACCACCAGGTCGTCCGTCATCCGTTTGTTCATGCTCCAGCCGACAATCCGGCGGGAGAACACATCCAGAACGACCGCCAGATACAGCCAGCCCTCGGCGGTCCAGATGTAGGTAATGTCGCCGGTCCAGAGCCGATCCGGGGCTTCGGCTGAAAAGTTGCGCTGGACCAGATTCGGAGCGACAGGCCGTTTGTGGTCTGAGTTCGTCGTAACCCTGAACCGGCGCGTGGTCTTGACCCGCAGTCCGTGATGCTTCATCAGCCGCCAGATGCGATTTTTGCCGACTCTGGTCCCCTGTGCGCGAAGATCCCGGACAATGCGGCCGGCACCATAGGTCTGGTCGCTGTCGTCAAAGATTGTCTTGATCGCGACCGACAGCACCCGATCCTCACGCTGTCGTTTGGTCGCTCCGGATTTGAGCTGGGCGTAATACCGGCTCCGAGACACTCCAAAGACGCGGCACATCTCCTTCACTCCGTACTGGGAGCGGTGCTCGGTTATGAACCCGAATATCGATGCGGGTCCGTCGAGAAGATGGCCACTGCTTTTTTTAGAATGTCGCGCTCCCGTTGGAGTCGTTCATTCTCCTTACGCAGCCGCTTCAGTTCCGCCTCTGGAGACTCTGGAGCAGAGCGCGATGAAAACGCGGCGTCCTGATGGTTCTGGTGCTTCTGCACCCAGCCCTTCAAGACCCCAAAGGTGATTCCGAGGTTCCGTTCAACCTCGCGGATCCCAAGACCTTCTTCAACAACCATGCGGACGGCTTCGCGTTTAAGGTCAGAATCGTACCTTCGATTGCCCATGAACACACCTCCTGTTCCCATTAGGGTAATTGGTGTGTCCGCAAAAGTGAAGATAGCTCATGTAGGGGTAAGTCAACAAGTCACCAGCGTCCCCTTGGACAAAAAAACGGCCTATAAGGGTATTTTGAGGGCAAAAAATGGGGTTTTATGTCCAGGGGTCAGCTGGTTAGCTTGGTCCGACCCCATAGCCCATTAGAAAAATAGAAAAGAACGTCCCCTGGGCCCCTTTACGAGGTGGTCCAGATTAAGATCTTTGGGCCTGATTTTGACCCAAAAAACGGCCTATAAGGGTATTTTGAAGGCAAAAAATGGGGAATTTTGTCATGGGATCAGCTGGTTGGCTTGGTCCGACCCCGAAGCGCTCGGGGGGCGAATGTTGTCCTTGGAAGCTGCTGGATTTTGGTGGTTATTAAGGGATAGAAAAATAGAAAAGAACGTCCCCTGGGCCCCGAAAAGAACGTCCCCTGGGCCCCCTGGGCCTTTAAGGCTGTTTCACTAGGCCCTTTAAGGGTTGGAAAAATAGAAAAGAACGTCCCCTGGGATCGAAGTGCAATATTTGACGGGATGACTATAGAATATCCCCTGGACCATTAATTATGGCACTATTAAGTAGATTAGAAATTGCCACACGAAAAGCACTTGGAACAATTTCTTTTTTATGGCTCAGCACGCTGGGTGGAGCAAGTTTAGCATTTCTCATTCAAATAGTGCTCGCTCGCGAATTGTCACCTGCTGGTTATGGCTCCTTTTCTTCAGCATTGGCAATGGTGACTCTGGTGGCTCCATTGGCAGGGTTTGGTGTCCAAGGCCTTTGGCTAAAACTATTCGGCGCGGAAGGATGGGGTGCGTTGCGTTGGTTGGCCCCGTCCTTCCGTTTTGTTCTAATTAGTTCATTCGTAGTTCTCTTGTCGCTAGCCATTTGGGCGACTTTGGGGCCACATGATGCCGCGACCCGGCAATTGCTTTATTGTCTTCTGCCAGTGGTGACGGGGACGATGTGCATGGAATTGGTCAGCGGAAAACTTCAACTTGAAGAGCGATACAACGCCTTGGCTTTATGGCAACTATTGCCCCATGCAACTAGATTTCTATTAGTGATTGTAATTGTTGTAGCCTCACCGCAGGTTGCTATCGAATATATAGCTTTTGCTTATGCCTCTGTTGCTTTAATTGTGGTGTTTTTGGGTGTTGCGCACTTGAGTGAAATGCGCAGAGGCCGCTTCACCCTTAAGGGGCACTCTAGGCAACCCATTGTTGACGAAGCTTTTCAAAAAAAATCCAGATCTATTACAACCGTGGATTTCATTCGCTCTGCTTGGCCTTTTGGGCTGGCTGGCATATTTTACCTTGTGTATTACCAAAGTGATATTATTTTACTGAAATATCTTAAGGGGGCGGATGCTGCAGGCGTTTATAATGTGGCTTTTACTGTTATGGCGGCAGTATATATGTTGCCAAATGTGATTTACCAGAGATTTTTGCTTCCAAAATATCATCGATGGGCGAATCATGACCGTTTAAAATTTCTTCAGGTCTATCGGGTTGGTAACGGCAATATGCTGCTAATAGGCGCGATGATTGCCGTGGTGATTTTGTTTATTGTTCCTTTTTTGATACCACTAATTTTCGGCACTGCATATCGGTCTGCAATAGATCTTTTGGCTGTCCTCGCTTTCTGCACCCCGGTGCGTTTTCTTTCAACAAGTGTCGGCGCGACCCTAGTGACCCAAGAACATATGCGCCGAAAAATTTTTTATATGGGCACGGTGGCAATTGTTAATGTGGCACTAAATTCTATGTTAATACCATTGTTTGGTGCAAAGGGTGCTGCTATGTCGACATTAGTGAGTGAAATCACTCTTTTAGTTCTCTACCTTTTTGCCGTAAGATGGCATGTCTTTGGGCCTGAAGCTTGGCGTGGGTGGGGTGTTACCTTCAGGAATGAAAATGGATAAATCGAGGCAGGTTGTTGCTGACATTGTTGAGCGCGGACTCTGTTGCGGATGTGGTATTTGTGCCGGAGTTTGTCCAAATCGTAATTTGGAAATGGCTTTGTGTGGTAATGGTGACATCGCCCCTATTTTGGTTGGGGAGTGCCCATCGGGTTGTCAACTTTGCATGCAAGTTTGTCCCTTCGGCCCACAGTCCAAGAGCGAAGATCGTTTAGCAAAGACACGTTTTGGTTGCTCTGAGGAAGCTAAATTTGAGAAAACTGTCGGATTATATTTAGAATCATTTGTCGGGTACTCGTTGGTCAGTGACCATCGTGCGCGAGGTGCATCTGGTGGGATGGCCACTTGGCTGTTAGAGTCCTTAGTCCGCAGAGGGCTTGTTGATGCTGTTGTCTGTGTCGGCGAAGGAAAAGGCAACGACGGGCTTTTTGAGTATAAAGCTGTGGCTGATATTGAGGCCCTGCGGGGCGCTGCGGGGTCGCGCTATTACCCTGTAAGTGTGGCTGAGGCAGTGGCTCTGATGAATGAAAAATTTAAAGAAGCTCGCTACGCTGTTGTGGGGTTGCCATGTGTTCTCAAGGGCTTGCATTTAGCTATGGAGGCTTTACCGCGCTTAAGACGTCGCATAGTCTATACACTGGGGCTGACTTGTGGCCATATGCCTAACCGTCTATATACAGAATACCTAGCCAGTATTTCGGGGATTCCTCCTGGACATTTAGCCTCGGCCAAGTACCGGCTCAAGGAAAACACCGGGCGGGCAGGAAATTTTAAATTTCAAGCAGTGGCAAAAAACGGTTGTGTCGGTGTTGCAATTCCTTTTTCTAAAATCAGCAACATTTGGTCTGATGGTTATTTTCAGGTAAACGCCTGTAATTATTGTGATGATGTATTTGCGGAGGTGGCGGACGCTACATTTATGGATGCATGGCTACCCGAATATTCGCATGATCCCCAGGGGCACTCACTGATTGTGGTCCGCCATTCGGCCCTTATTCCAATATTTGATGAGGGAGTCAGGGCGGGGGGCTGCCATCTAAAATCTCTACCGGTTTCAAAGATTGTCGAAAGCCAAAGCGGCGTCATTGAAAACAAACGTACTTTGCTAGGTGCCAGGCTTCATGCGGCTTCCAAGAGAGGTTGCCATGTTCCAGTAAAACGTTCTGTCCCCGATGCATACACTTACAGGCGCTTTCGCCGGAAGGTGGAAACGCAGTTTGCCATACAGGAGGCCAGTAAAGGCCTCTGGCCGATATTAGGTCCAAGATACCTTTTCGCATATAGGCTCTATCTTTGGACTCTGAGTTTGCCACTGAAATTGGGGCGCACCTCCGATCGTGCCCTACGCGTACTAAAAAGCCCATCGTTGTTGTTGCGATTTATACGGAGAGTATAGCATGAAACGAATTTACCTGTCGGGTCAGCGAACATTCAGAAATCGTGGGTGCGAAGCTATTGTAAGGAGTACCGTGAGGTTACTTCGGAAGCAATTTTCTGATATTGAGGTGCTGGTGCCTTCGGATAATATCGAATATGACAAAAGACAATGGCCTCAGGCGGTTGACAATGGAGTGAAATTTGTTGATGCGTATATCCCTTCATATGCGCGTTATTGGGTGAACCTTCAGAGGCTGCCTGTTCCCTCTTTAAAGCGCGCTGGGTGGCCCTTTCCAATGCCTCAGTGGTTGAAAACGCAAATATCCTCAGTGGATTTAGTTTTGGCGGTGGGTGGTGATAATTACTCTCTGGATTATCGGATCCCATCACCATTTATGGGGTTAGATAAGCTTGCAATGGACATGGGAAAGCCTGTGATTCTTTGGGGCGCATCCGTCGGCCCGTTTGAACGCGAGCCTTCGTTTGTGCCGGCCATCGTAAGGCACCTTGAGAGAATGAAAACCATCGCTGTGCGTGAAACTGTTTCATATAGCTATCTGACTGGAACGCTGGGGCTGGAAAATGTCAACCTAGTGGCAGATCCGGCCTTTCACTTGGAAAAAGAAGAAGTCGATTTAAGGCCCTTTTGGCCAAAGGCAGAGTATGGGGGGGTCCTCGGGCTTAACGTGAGTCCATTGATAGAACGATACAAAAAGGCCGGTCAACTGCTTATTGATGAAGCAGCCAATTTTGTCCGGCGAGTCGTGGTTGAGAAAGGGATGGGGGTTTTGCTTGTCCCCCATGTTACAGCACTTTGCCGAGACGAAAGCAAAAGTGATTACGGTTATATGAAAATCCTTATAAGCAAATGTGCCGATCTGGGGGATCGGATCAAACTTGCTCCAGACTGTTTTAATGCAGCGCAGTTGAAATACATAATTGGTAACCTTCGTTATTTCATCGGTGCTAGAACACATGCCACTATTGCGGCCTTATCTAGTGGGATCCCGACAGTTTCTATTGCATACAGCATAAAGGCACAAGGCATTAATAAGGATTTGTTTGACACGGATGAAATGGTTTTGAACACGCCTGAGTTGAGTGCAAATGAACTTATGAAGTATTTTGAGTGGCTGGTTGACAATGAAGTGAGGATGACTAGGAAGCTTAAAGAAAGAATTCCTGCACACCAGAGGCTATCGTTTCAAGCTATAACCGAGTTTCTATAGCAGAAGGTCTTTCAGAATGGCTAAATTTTTTAGGAAAATGGCTCCAGTTAGTGTGGTTATCCCCTGCTTTCGCTGTGCGGATACGGTGTCCCGCGCCGTAACATCTGTCGCAAGCCAAACTTTGGTTCCATTTGAGGTTCTTCTTGTCGATGATTGTAGTGCAGATGGCACTCTGGATTTGTTGTATGAAGTGGCAAGGAAATATCCGGATGGTTGGGTGAGGGTTTTGCGTCTGAGTGTAAACTCGGGCCCTTCCCTTGCCCGTAATGTGGGATGGGATAATGCAACTCAGCCCTATATAGCTTTCTTGGATGCAGACGATAGTTGGCACCCTCTTAAGCTTGAGCTGCAGATGGAAACCCTGTTGTCTAACAAGTCGATTGCACTAATTGCGCATAAAATGAATGTTCAGTCCCCTGATGCACCCACACCTGCTGTCCGCGGGCGGCCTAAAGCTAGACTTGTTCGACCTTGGGCCCTTATATTTAATAATCCTTTTCCTACCGCTTCAGTGGTGCTGCGTCGTGATCTTCCCTTTCGATTTGATGACAGCCGTCGGCGTGTTGAGGACTTTTTGTTGTGGGCGCAAATTATGTTGTCCGGGCGCCAATGTTTTAAGATTAATCAGGTTTTGGCATCCTACCATAAGCCAACGTGTGGTGCTGGAGGGCTCTCCGGGGATATGTCCGCCATGCATGACGCTGCGATAAGTGTAATTAGGGAGTTGCGTGCTGTTGGACTGTTTAGTTGGTGGGAGTACTATGCCACGCTTGGCGTCACCCGCATTAAGCAACAGCGGCGGCGCATTATTTGGCACTGGAAAAATTATTCATATTGTAAGTGAAATAGAAATTTGGTGCAAAATTAATAATCCAATATGTGTACAAAAGTGTATCAAGAGAATATAATGTCAAGAATCGGTCGGTCTGTATTTGTTGCAGGCCTGGCACTTTTGTTGGTTGGCGTTGCATTCTGTTGTTCAACTGTGGCCCTTCGGCCATTAAATATCGGAACAGATACGCAGGCCTATGCAAACTTTTTTTACCATGTAGATAAATACGGAATTGTAAATACAAGGCTAGAGCCTGGGTATGTAGCATTCGCTCGAATTGTCTCTTATTTGGGTTTTGATCTTGTTGGTATGCAAGCGCTGACCTTTCTGCTTTTAATCACTATTATTGTCTATTCCGCAACAGAGTATTGGAAGTATCTTGGCTCTTTTAATAGTAAGTTGATGTTCCTTACTGCGTCTTTTGGGTTCTTTTTCCTTTCTCCAATGTTTGTCAATGCCTCAATTAACGCAATTAGACAAGGGCTTGCATCTTTATTGATATTCACTGCCTTATTGTCCTTTTCAAGACGTCAATGGTTGAAGTTTGCGGTTCTCTCGTTTGCTGCTATTGGGTTTCATTATTCTTCAGTGATCTATATCGTTTTTTCGCCAATGCTTCTTCTCCGGCAACGCGGGCTTCATTTAGTTTTTGTTTTTTTCTTTATTCTTTATTGTCTCGGTTTGACTGAAGAGATGGTCAAGTTTGTGTCACCATTTGTCTATTCACAAGTGATGGATTATAAATATGGAAGCCAGTATAATGCGGGTGTTCGGCTCGATTTCGCATTTTTTTCAATTTTTTGGTATATAATAGCCAGTTTTTCATTATTTTTTGTGCGTAAAAGTGTTAAAGAAAAATTAGTGGTGACGATTTCAATATACCTAACCATGTTGCTGCCTTTTTTTCTTGTTGGGTTTGGGAATTATTCAAACCGACTTCTAGTTCCAGCGTGGCTGTCTCTTTCCCTACTTTTTGGTGCAATTATTTATAATTGCCGTGTTGTTATATTTCGGCACCCAGTTTATTTGTGGATGTTTCTTTGCTTTTCAAGTGTTGTTTTTAATTATTTTGTTATCAACGAAATTATAATATGACAAAAGAAGAAAGGGAAAAATGCTTGCAAAAAAATGGAGGGTCTTGGCGTCCGTGTATGCCCTTTGAGCTAAATATGTCACCATATTGCGGTACCATCAATTTCGAAGACTTTGATGTAGCCAGAAGTGACAGTGAAATTGATTTGATTTCTATTGCAGATTTGCTTAGAAATGGCTTTGTTTACCCCCCTCACTCAGTCTATCGTAATTTAAAAATCCATACATTCGGTTTTGATAAAAATCAAAACCAACATACCAATCCAAGTTATAAATTTCCTTTTTACAATGGATTCTCAAGGGCACCAAAGGCCATTGGCTCAATTGATTCGTTTATTTCTGAGTACCACCGTTTGTTATGTGCGGGGGTTAGGGTATCATCCGAAAAAATGAATCATCCCTGGTTGTTGCAGAGTGGAGGGAAGGACTCAACCTCTATGGCAATTGCAGTTTCTGAGGTCCGTCCTGATACTTCCTGTATAACATACCTTGGTGGTCCGGAGGAGGATGAGGTGGCGTCCGCTCGCGAGGTCGCAAATCGCCTTGGCCTTCATCATGAGGCGTTGGTGTGTAATCCTAGTCGCGCTTATGAAAGCTACTTGTCGTTGGTTGGTCGAATGCCGCTTCTGACTGCCGATTTTGCTCTGCTTTCATATGCAGATTTGCTCACCCAAATTGATGTTGGAAATGGTGATGGGGTTTTGGATGGTTTAGGGTCAGACGTTTATTTTGGAACGCCTGTTCGCCTTCAACAGCGGGTATTGAATGCTCTCGCCTTGGGGGTGAGGTTGCCACCGAGCATTTTCGACTGGGGACTGGTTCGTCGGCGCTTCAAGTTATGTTATGTCCTTTCAACGCTTCAGATGAAATCTTTCGAGCGATTTTACCCTGGATCGCGTTTTAGCAATGAGGAGGTTGATGAAATCCTCGGGCAACCACATGCAGAGAGGTCCAGTCAGCGACTTGAGTTGTTCCGTGCGGAAATCGATAGGGCGGGCACGTCAGCTGACAGGCGAGCTTTAGCTGTTTCGGTTTTTGAAGCCTCTGGTGCATTTGCAAAAGGGCTGTTTACGGCTAGTGCGCTCGGAATGAAAATTTCTTTCCCATTTTGCAATCTACACTTGGCCGAATGGGTTTTTCACAATGTGCCACAATCGCTTCGAGTTGACCCCAAAACACATTGCGGCAAGGTGCTGGTAAGGGAACATATTCGGAAAGTGTTTGAAGAGTTGCCTTATGTTTCGAACAAGGGAAGCTTTCGGTTTGATCTTTGTGGTCTTGCAAGGCAATGTTATGACCAAGTGCATAGTTTCGCTTGCGATGGAAGAGATATTATGCCTGGCGCAGTGGGTTGGCTTGAGCGGAATAGGTTTAATTTTAATAATAAATATTTTGCCTCTAAGTTTTATTTGCTGGCGGTCGTTTTGCCTTGGCTTATTGAAAGAAACAAAAAAAATAAACTATTGAAGTCGAGTTAATTTTGTAAGGAATTTATTATAATGAAAATCACTTTCGTTGCAAATGCTGCTTGGTATTTAAGTAATTTTCGGTCATCAACTGTTCGGGCATTTTCAAAACGGTTTTATGTAAGTTGCCTTTACCCTAAAGGGGACAGCGGTAAATCTTTGATTAGCTTAGGGGCGCAAATACAACCGTTTATTCTCGACCCCACAAGCACGAATCTACTTAGGGAATTTAAATCACTATTGTGTTTGACGTGGTATGTAGCTCGTCAAAGACCTAACATGGTTTTCTCATTTAACCCAAAAACAAATCTATATTCATTGATTACTTGCTGGTTACTGCGCATTCCCTGTGTGCCCAATGTTTCAGGTGTGGGTGTCGCCTCACAGTTGGAAGGTGTGGTTGGAAAAATTTATCAAATTTTGGTTGGTTTTTTTTACAAGCATGCTTTTTTTGTTTTTTTTCAGAATAGAAATGATTATCAGGACTTTATTCAGGCGGGTTGGGTCAAGCCTTCTCAGGCCGAAATTATTCCTGGCTCTGGTGTGGATCTCCTGCGCTTCCGGCCCTGTGAAAAATCAAATTCACCCATAAGGTTTCTGATGGCATCTAGATTGATAAAGTCAAAAGGAGTTGTTGAATATATTGAAGCTGCACGCAGACTAGTGGCAAACGATGTCGGATGTGAATTTATTTTGGCCGGTGTGAAAGATAGTTCGAGTCGGGCTGTTTCAAACGATCTTCTTGAAGGATTGAAGACTGAAAACCGTATTCGCTTTTTGGGGCACATAGAAGACATGCCATCATTGTTAAACACTGTAGATTGTGTTGTTCTTCCATCTTATTACCCCGAAGGGGTCCCAAAAAGTCTCATTGAGGCCGCAGCTTCAGGTAAGATCATTATCACCACCGATACTCCTGGCTGTCGCGATACTGTAATTGAGGGAGAAAATGGCTTTTTCGTACCTCCCAAGTCTATAGATGGCCTTTGTGAGGGAATGCAAAAGGTCCTTGGGTTAAGTGATGGTGAAATGAGGAGAATGAAACATGCCTCCAGGTTGTTGGCCGAAAATTTGTTCGACGAGAAAACAGTTATTCAAAGGTATTTCAACGCTGTCGAGTTGTTGGAGGTGAAAAGGGGGGGGAATAAGGGCCAGTCAGACGAGGTGGTCGCTGGTGAGAGGGAAGGGGTAGATTCTGCTTATAAGTGCACCACCCGGGAGGTGGTCTAACAGGCTGCTGAAAAACACTGGCCTTGTCCAACGCAGTATAGGGTCGGACCAAAGCAACATATTGAAATAAAATGAAAATGAAGTGGTCTACTAACCCCGGACACCAACTAAGGTGGTATATTGAGCCACCTTCAAGGAGTGTTCAGAGTTATGGGAAGACGGACCTTTACCAAAGAGTTCAAACGCGAAGCCGCCGGACTTGTTGTGGATCAGGGCTATTCAATAGCCGAAGCCTGTCGTGCGACAGGTGTCGGGTCAACGGCCATGAGCCGCTGGGTTAAACAGCTTCAGGGCGAATATGGCGGAGTGACACCGAAAGCACAGGCGTTGACACCCGAGCAACAACGAATCCAAGAGCTAGAGGAACAAGTCAGAAAACTGGAAAGAGAGAAATCGATCCTAAAAAAGGCTACCGCTCTCTTAATGTCGGACGATCTAAAATCTTCGCGCTGATCGACCACTTAAGGGAGCATGGAAACGTCCAGCAGCTGTGTTCATTATTGGAAATTCCCCGTTCGAGCTATTACGACTATCGGGATCGCCGCAAAAAAATTGATGTCGAGCGTTTGCGGTTGCGCGCTAAAGCTACTGAAATATTCAACAAAAGTCGCCAGTCCGCAGGCAGCCGAAGCATTATGAGCAAGCTACGCCAAGACGGTGAAATTGTCGGGCGCTTTAAAGTTCGGCGGCTGATGAAAGAAGCTAATCTCGTCAGTAAACAACCCAGGCCACCCGCCTACAAAGTGGCAAAAGTTGAGAGGCCGGACATACCGAATCACTTAGATCGACAGTTCGATGTTCAGCAGCCAAACCAGGTCTGGTGTGGCGATATCACTTATGTCTGGGCACAAGGGCGATGGATATATCTCGCCGTGATCCTGGATCTGTACAGCCGCCGAGTCGTTGGTTGGAGTCTGTCTGAAAAAGTCGATGCCGATTTAACTATTGCGGCACTTGACCATGCTTACCAGTTGCGCGGGCAGCCTACGGCTGTGACGTTTCACTCAGATCAAGGCTGTCAATATGCCAGCAAATCATTTCGCCAACGCTTATGGCGTTATCGGATAAAACAGAGCATGAGCCGGCGGGGCAACTGCTGGGACAACGCACCGATGGAGCGTGTGTTTCGCAGCTATAAAAGTGAATGGATGCCTTCAGCCGGTTACACATCTTTCGATGAGGCCCAAAAGGATATTGGCCGATATCTTATGGATTATTACAACTGGTACCGCCCCCATCAGAGAAATGGCGGGCGTGCTCCTGCTGTCGCGGAAAAAAATCCTATTTTACTGTCCGGAAATAGTTGACCACTTCACATCCAGTACGGTCCAGTACGGGGTCGGACCACGGTAACCTGTTGAAATAACATGAAAAAAACCTGGTTTTGTGGGTGAAAACAACCCTTAGAGGGCCCTTTGGGGGGGCAAAAACGGGCCGCTAAGGGGCACGGGCCTGTGTTGGTAGAGATATCGAGGGGATCGGGCGCCCATCATTAGGCGCGCCGTTCCCCTTTTGCACATCTATGATGGTCTCCGCGTTTCAAGGATGCCGGGGGGGCTTGCTCCTGATTTTTAGGGAACACCGAGGGCATCAGGGCAGGGACGTAGGCAAGTATTTAAATTCTGCTCTTGCACCCATAGGGGGGATGGCCTCTTTCCAAAAGCGGAGCCGGTCCCCTTTCTTTTTGACCTGCAGGTGATATATTTTCGCCTCTGTTAACAATCCTGCCAACTTGCTATACTCGTCTCCAATTTTTAGTGTGTCATTTCCTTAAATATCCATTGATCCTATATGCCCTGCTCATATCTTGTTTACAGAAAGGTTTATTGCGATGGCTGATAAAGTGGCATTGATCACGGGGGTGACCGGCCAGGACGGCGCCTACCTGGCCGAGTTTCTGCTGAAGAAAGGTTACATTGTCCACGGCGTGAAGCGCCGCTCGTCGCTTTTCAACACCGACCGCATCGACCATCTGTACCAGGACCCGCACGTGGAGAACCGCAATTTCATCCTCCATTACGGCGACCTGACCGACTCGACCAACCTGATCCGCATCATCCAGCAGGTGCAGCCCGACGAGATCTACAACCTGGCGGCGCAGTCGCACGTCGGGGTCTCTTTTGAAACGCCGGAGTATACCGCCAATGCTGACGGACTGGGTACCCTTCGCATCCTCGAGGCGATCCGCATTCTGGGGCTGGAGAAGAAGACCCGCTTCTACCAGGCCTCGACCAGCGAGTTGTACGGGCTGGTGCAGGAAGTGCCGCAGAAGGAGACCACCCCCTTCTACCCCCGCTCGCCCTACGCGGTGGCCAAGCTCTACGGCTACTGGATCACCGTCAACTACCGCGAGGCCTACGGCATGTACGCCTGCAACGGTATCCTGTTCAACCACGAGTCGCCGATCCGCGGCGAGACTTTCGTCACCCGCAAGATCACCCGCGCCGTGGCGCGCATCGCCCTGGGGCTGCAGGACTGCCTCTACCTGGGCAACCTGAGCGCCCTGCGCGATTGGGGCCACGCCCGCGACTACGTGGAGATGCAGTGGCTGATGCTGCAGCAGGAGCAGCCCGAGGACTTCGTCATCGCCACCGGCGTGCAGTTCTCGGTGCGGCAGATGGTGGAGACCGCCGCCGCCGAGGTGGGGATCAAGATCCGCTGGGAAGGCGAGGGCAAGGAGGTGATCGGCATCGTGGAGGCGGTAGTTGGGGAGAAGGGAGAAGGAAGAGGGGAGAAGGCAGGCACCGCCCCCGCGCCCGGTACGGTGATCGTCCGCATCGACCCGCGCTACTTCCGCCCGACCGAGGTCGAGACCCTGCTCGGCGACCCGACCAAGGCCAAGGAAAAACTCGGCTGGGTGCCGAGAACCTCTTTCCAGGAACTGGTGCGGGAGATGGTCCTGTCGGACCTGGAAGAAGCCAAAAGAGATGAACTCTGCCGGCGCGGGGGCTTTAGTACTTTCAGTTACTACGAATAATGGAATAGTCAGGTTATTTAGGCAGATATGAAATTATTGATAACTGGTGGTTCGGGAATGGTGGGCAGAAACCTGCAGGCCCACCCAGGGTTGCAGGGGATCGCGGTCCTCGCACCCGGTCGAAACGAATTGGATCTGCTCGACTTTGGTTCTGTCGAGAGGTATTTGCGCGCCAACAGCCCGGATTTGATCATCCACTGCGCCGGGACCGTCGGCGGTATTCAGGCGAATATGCGGGAGCCGGTGCGGTTTCTGCTCGAAAACCTCGATATGGGGCGCAATCTGGTCTGGGCAGCGAAAAATGCCGAGGTAAAAAGACTGATCAACCTGGGAAGCTCATGCATGTACCCCAGGGATGCGCAAAACCCCTTGAAGGAGGAGATGATCCTCAGGGGTGAGTTGGAGCCCACCAACGAAGGGTATGCCCTGGCCAAGGTGACCATCGCTCGATTCTGTGAATACATTGGACGGGAAGACCCCGGTTACCAATATAAAACCCTCATCCCCTGTAATCTTTACGGTCCTTGGGACAAGTTCGACCCGGGTCACTCTCATTTGATTCCCGCGGTCATTCACAAGATTTACCAGGCCAAAATCGCAGGTGATGAAGAGGTCGTGATCTGGGGGGACGGAACCGCTCGTCGGGAGTTCATGTATGCGCCTGATCTGGCCGACTGCCTGGTGAGGGCCATGCAGCATTTCGATTCTCTTCCCGGCGTAATGAATGTGGGTCTTGGCCGTGATTATACGATCAATGAATATTACCGGACGGTGGCCCAGGTCATTGGTTTCGAAGGAGAGTTCGTTCACGACCTGGATAAGCCGGTGGGTATGAAGCAGAAACTTGTGGATGTCGAACGACAGATGGGGTGGGGCTGGCAGGCCAAGACGTCCCTCCTCGACGGCGTAGCCCAGACCTTCGAATTTTACCGGAGGCAAATGGCCCCCAATGGATAAGCCTCTGGCCGCTTTGGGCTGTTTCTGTATTGGTTTTCTTTCTTGTCAGTCATAGCTTTCTGAGGATTCTTTATGAGGAACAAAATCGGTGTCGGTCACGCTTCGATCGGCGATTTGGAAAAAAAATACGTGAACTTGGCTTTGGATGCCGGCCGGCTTTCTCAGGGAGAGTTCGTCTATAAATTCGAAAAAAATTTTGCTCGCTTGCATGATCAGAGATACGGCATTGCTTGCAATAGTGGTACGTCGGCATTGCATGTCGCCTTAGAGGCACTAAAGGAAAAGCGCTCTTGGAAAAATGGCAGTGAAGTCATTGTTCCTGCGATTACTTTTATCGCCTCGTCCAATGCTTGTCTCCATGCGGGTCTTCATCCGGTTTTTGTCGATGTAGACCCGGTTTCCTACAATATCAACCCCGATCTGATCGAGGATGCAATAACCGACAAGACCGTGGCGATCATGCCCGTACATACCTTCGGACAGCCCTGTGAAATGGACCGCATCGCCCAGATTGCCAGAAAGCATGATTTGGCCATCATCGAGGATTGTTCGGAGGCCCATTTCGCGACTTTCAATGGGCGACCCGTGGGTAGTTACGGCGATGTTTCAGCCTTCAGCACTTATGTGGCGCATACCATAACAACCGGAGTCGGGGGGGTGATTACGACCAATGACCCGGATCTGGCGGAAATCAGTCGGTCACTCATTGCCCATGGCAGGGCCTGTACCTGTGAACGTTGTATTGCCTCCAATCCTGAATCGGTGTGCAAGCTACGTATGGAAACTGAAATTGACCGAAGATTTATGATGGTTCGAATAGGGTATAGTTACCGAATCGGCGAGTTGGAAGGGGCGCTTGGGCTGGCGCAGCTTGAGAATAAAGATGAAATAATGAAGCGCCGAAAGTGGAATGCCGCTTTTTTGACGGAAGGGCTGAGTCGCTTTAGTGATTATCTTCAGCTTCCGGAATATCCCGAATACATTGATCATTCTTTTATGATGTATCCTTTGGTAATTCGCCAGGGTTGTCCTGTGAGCCGCAAAGAAATGGTGGAGTATCTGGAGAGAAATAACATCGAGAGCCGGCCGATGCTGCCTTTGGTCAACCAGCCTGTTTATCGAAATATATTTGGGGATATCGAGGAGCAATTTTCCGTTGCCAAGTGGATCAACGATAACGGTTTTTACCTTGGCTGCCACCATGGCCTGGAACAGGATGACCTTGAATTTATCTGCGATACATTTGCTGCTTTGTTCAAGTCAACTGGGTATTAAATTAAAGGTCAAGAACTTTCGAACGCAGATGGCCGCAGATAAAGACAAGGACAAACCCTGAAAAAACCGTTTCACCACTGAGGACACTGAGGTATCTGAGGAGTAAACCTGAACGGACATTGAAGTTGCGGTTTTTCTCAGTGTCTTCTCAGTGCTCTCAGTGGTAAAGAAGACTTGTGGTGGGGGTCAGGTCTTGTGGTGGGGGTCAGGTCTTGAAAAATCACTTTTCCGGATAAAGGCAAGCCCGGATTCCAGGTTGTAGATTTCATCTGCGTGCATCCGCCTTTATCTGCGTTCGCTAAAAAGGTTTTTTTGCACCAAAAGCCAAGACATGAATTGAACGCAGATGGCCGCAGATGGCCGCAGATAAAGACAAGGACAAACCCTGAAAAAACCGTTTCACCACTGAGGACACTGAGGTATCTGAGGGGTAAACCTGAACGGACATTGAAGTTGCGGTTTTTCTCAGTGTCTTCTCAGTGCTCTCAGTGGTAGAGAAGACTTGTGGTAGGGGTCAGGTCTTGAAAAATCACTTTTCCGGATAAAGGCAAGCCCGGATTCCAGGTTGTAGATTTCATCTGCGTGCATCCGCCTTTATCTGCGTTCGCTAAAAAGGTTTTTTTGCACCAAAAGCCAAGACATGAATTGAACGCAGATGGCCGCAGATGGCCGCAGATAAAGGCAAGGACCACTGCTGTCTCACAAATTCACAGCAGGGCTAACTGATTGTTTCGTATAGTGTTTTTGCGTGGAGACGGCTTGAATAGCTCTTCTAAATCGCGCTTCTCGAATAAATTTAGCTGTAATATCCGCAACATGCGCTGTAACGAAGCTCCGACTTTCGACTGGAACTTCAGGAACGAGAGTACCAAGTAGGCACATAGGGCGATCCAAAGCTGGGTCTTCACCGCGTTCATGGATGTGCCCAAGAAGCTCTTCACCTTCAGGTTCTGTTTGATCCACTTGAAGAAGAGCTCGATCTGCCAGCGTTCTTTGTAAAGATCGGCCACCGTTTGGGCCGGGATCTCCAAGGCATTGGTCACGAACTGGTAAATGATGCCCGTTTCCTCGTCCCGATACGTGACCAAGCGGAAGGTTTCGGGCAGCTTGCCCAAATGGATTTCTCGGTCCTCGATCACCCCCGGGCTCTTGCGGCCACGGCGTTTTTTGCCGGGCGTGACGATGGCGTTGCTCTTGAGGCGGGTGACAAAGAATACCCCGTCCTCACACAGTTCCTGATACCAGGTGTAATCGGTGTAGCCTCGGTCGAAGACCACATAGGAGCCCTTGGGGAGTTCGAGCTCTCTGGCATGGTTGATTTCATGCTCCTTGCCTTCGGTCAGATCGACAAAGGCGGGTAAATAGCCGTCGGCATCGAGCCCGACATGAAGCTTGGCCGCCCCCTTGTTCTTCTGGTACTTGGCCCAAGGAAACAGGGAGAGTGTCAGGTCGAGCAGGGAAGCATCCAGCAGGTAGATTTTTCCGTCGAGTTTGAAGCTTTTGTTCCGTGGCGCCATTGACTGGCAGCGGGCCAACAGGCGCTGAAACAGCTCTTCGTAAAGAGTGTGCGGCTGACTTTCGTTACAGCGCGCCAAGGTGGCTCTGCTGAACACCTTGACGCCCAAGTGGTAGAGCTTGCTGCCCTGAACGCTGAGATTGTCAACGACATCCCGCAGGCTGCTCCGACCTGTCAGCTGTGCTGTCAGCATGGCGACAAACTGGGTCCAGCGGGAGAACGAACGAAACTTCTGCCCGACGTGATGCTTGTTCGCCAGGGATTGAAATTCATGTCTCGGAAAAATTCGTACAATTTGAGAAAGAACGGTGCTACAATGGGCCACGGCTCGGAACTCCTTATTGTTATTATGGTTTTGGCGAACTCATTATAACATTTTGGAGTCTCCGGGCCTTCTATTTTTTGATCAAACTATGAGACAGCAGTGGGCAAGGACAAACCCTGAAAAAACCGTTTCACCACTGAGGACACTGAGGTATCTGAGGAGTAAATCTGACGGGACATTGAGGTTGAGGTTTTCTCAGTGTCTCCTCAGTGCTCTCAGTGGTAGAGAAGACTTGGGATTTTTTTCGGGAATCCGCGCAGGACGGGGCCGGCTAGCGGCAGATGAGCGGGGCCAGGACCTTGTAGACGAAGGCGACCCCCAGAACGAACATGATGGCCCCGCACCAGAAGCGGAACTGGGCTGATTTTCTGTAGCGGCGCCGGGCCCGGCGCCAAAGACTGGCTGTCATTTTCTATCCCCCCCTTGGTTTTGCTTCTCCTTCCGGCTCGCCATTGTCCGGTTTTTCGCCTCGGCAGCCTGCCGCCGCGGCGCAGACCCCCGGACTCTGGGATGCCACCGCCTTTATTTACCATTTCACCTGGGGAAAAGTCAATTAAGCCTTGTTTTTTTAATGATTTGCCTAATGTGGTAAAATTTAGCCCATGATGGTTTCCGCTGGGGGATGTTGCGGCTTTCCCCGCAAATTCCCCTTGACAGATTCCAATCCCACAGCTACCATGCACAAGTCATTTTAATGTAATGGTTCTAGTTTCTCAGGCTTCGCTCAGTAAGCCTCTTCCTTCTTCTTTTCTGGTTTTTCACCGACAATTCCGGCATTTCCCCGATTCCTCCGGTTGGTGTCCCATGGTCATCGGCCCGGCCCGAAGTCTTCCGGCACTGATTCCGCGGGGGTTCGCACCCCCCCATCATCATGTGCCGTTTTTGGCACTGTTTTTGAAATGGAGAAGTGTCCGCATTCCAGGCGGTGGTTTTTTGCAGGGGGTGGTTATGCAGTATTTCTTCATGTTCATGTCGGCGCTGTTCAGCGCGCTGCTGCTGGTGCCGACGGTACGCAGGCTGGCGGTGGCCTGGGGCAAGCTCGATACGCCCGATGCGCGCAAGGTGCACGCGGTTCCCATCCCCCGGTTGGGCGGGGTGGGGATCTTTCTGGCTTTTCTGTTCGCGGTGCTGGTCCACCAGCAGACCGGGCCCCAGGTGTGGGCGGTGCTCTGCGGCGGCGTGGTCATTTTTTTGACAGGGGTGCTGGACGATCTCTACGGGCTGGGACCCAAGACCAAGTTTCTGGGACAGATTCTCGCCTGCAGCCTGACCATCGGCCTGGGAGACCTGGTGCTCGCCGACCTGGGCAACCTGCTGGGGCTCGGCTCGCTGGTGCTGCCCGGGTGGCTCGCCGTCCCCTTCACGGTGTTCGCTGTGGTCGGGGTGACCAACGCCATCAACCTGATCGACGGCCTCGACGGGCTGGCCAGCGGGGTTTCGCTGATCGCCCTGGCGGCCTTCAGCCTGCTGGCCTGGCTCGGCCAGGCGACGGTCCCCCTGGCGCTGTGCCTGGCGCTGATGGGCGGGCTGCTGGGGTTTCTCAAGTACAACTCCTACCCGGCGCGCATCTTCATGGGCGACGGGGGGAGCCTGACCGTCGGTTTTCTGCTGGGGTTTCTCGCCATCATGCTGACCCAGGGCGAGCAGGCGGTGGTCAGCCCGGTGGTGCCGGTGGTGATCCTCGGGCTGCCGATCATCGACACCCTCTGGGTGATGAGCCGCCGGGTGCTGCAGGGGCAGGGGCCCTTCTCCCCCGACCGCACCCACGTGCACCACAAGCTGCTGGACCTGGGGTTCCACCACCGGGGGACGGTGATCCTCATCTACGGGGCCAGCCTGGGCTGGGCCCTGGTGGCGGTGGGGCTGCGCCAGGCCCCGGCCTACCTGCTGCTCTGGGGCTATCTGCTGACCACCCTGGCCGGCTATCTGGCCCTGCGCCAGGCGATCCGCTCGCCGCGGCTGGTTCCCTTTCTGAACCGCGAGGACTCGGAAGCGAGCCTGCGCGAGACCCCGCTGTTTCGCCGCCTGCAGTCTCTGGCCGACCGGGGGGTGCCGCTGCTCGGCGGGGGGCTGCTGGTGTTTTTGCTGCTCTGCCTGAGCTCGGTGGGGGCGGAGGGCGCCCGGGTGCCCTGGCCGGCCCTGCTGCTGGTGCTGGCCGGCGGGCTGCTCAGCCTGCTGCTCTCGCGCCGGCTCTCCAACCATTTCGTGCTGGTGTTCCAGTACGCCGCGGCGCTGCTGCTGATCCATGCCGCGGAGCCGCTGGCGGCGACCAGGCTGCTCGGCGAGCTGACCATCGGCCAGGCCGAGACGGCGGTGCTGGTGCTGGTCGGCACCCTGGTGGCCCTGCGCATCGTCTTCCGCCAGCCGGGGGAGCTGTTTCTCAGTACCCCCCTGGAGTTTCTGATCCTGGCCATGAGCCTCTCGGTGGTCGGACTGGCGGCCTCCCTGGGCCTGGGCCACGCCCTGCAGCCGGTGATCGCCAAGGCGATGGTGGTCTTCCTCGGGGTCAAGGTGGTCGCGGTGCGCGGCCGCCTGCCGGGCGGTCTGGCCTTCGCCGGGGGCAACCTGGCGCTGGTGGTCATCGCCGGCCGGTGGCTGTTCTGAGCCGGGGCCAGGGAGGGGTGGGAGGGGGGTTTTTCCGCCGCCCCCTGTACGAACCGGTAACTGTGGTGTAAGCTTTAATCCAAATCCGCGGGTTCTGACCGGGCAATAGCGCAAGCCATTGACCTGCCAAAGCGTTCAAAAAATCACCGACGAACCTGTGGGTGCGCCTCAGATTTTTTGAATCGCTTATTCAGGCCAAGCACTTACACTCTTTTCCCGCCCCGAACCCACGGATCTGGATTGATCCCCGGTAGGAAACAGGTCTTTGCCAGGCAGGTCGGTATGCCATGAGTGATGCGGAACTTGAGCAGCACGCCGGGGGGGCGGTCCTGTTCGCCCCCGCGGCCTCGGAACCCGGAAGGGCCCCGGCCCAGTCCCCAGGGATGCGGCTGAAGGGGTTCTGGAAGCTCTACCTCTCGCCGCTCAAGCTGCTGGTCTTCATGGTTTCGGCCATCTTCCTGGCCGAAACCGTGGTCATGTTCCTCCTGGAATACTTCCAGATGCAGAACCGGGTGCTCGAGGCGCTCATCGACTCGGCCACCCTGGTTGTTTTGCTCTCTCCCTCCTTCTACTACCTGTTTTACCGCCCCTTCAATCTGCACGTCCAGGAACACAAGAAGTCCGCCGAGGAAATCCGCCTGCTCTCGCGGCAGCTGATGCTGGCCGGCGAGGAAGAGCGCAAGCGCCTGGCGCTCGATCTGCACGATGAGTTCGGCCAGTGCCTGGCGGCCATGCAACTGGACGTCGATTCGCTGCGCGATGCCCTGCCGGCCGGCGAGGCGGCCCCGGTCGAGCTGTTCGGCCGGGTCTCGGCCAGCATCGCCGACCTGGGCGATCGGCTGCGGCATTTCTCTTCGAGCCTGCGGCCGCCGGCCCTGGACTTGCTGGGGGTGGTGGCCGCCATCGAGGGGGACATCGATGAGCTGCGCGCCCGCAACCCCGGCTTCAGCATCGAATTTCAGGCGCTGGGCTTCAAGAAACGGGTCTCCCCGGCGGTGGAGGTGACTTTGTACCGGCTGTACCAGGAGTGCCTCAACAACGTGGTGCGCCACGCCGGGGCCCGGAAGGTGGAGGTGCGCCTGGTCTTCAGCTATCCGCGGGTGATTTTCAGCGTCCGCGACGACGGAGTGGGCTTTCGCCCCGAGCGGCTCGGCGTGGCCGGCCAGCGGGTGGGGATCGGCCTGCTGGGCATGCGGGAGCGGGCCGCCACCTTGGGTGGCAGCTTCCGGGTCCGTTCGGCCCCGGGAGAAGGGACCCTGATTAAAGTGGAGCTGCCCGCGGCAGAGGAGTCGAATGATGGAACCGATGGATAAGGTCAAGGTGATGGTGGCCGATGATCACCCGGTGGTACGTGGCGGGTTGCAGCTGCTGCTCAACGCCCAGCCCGACATGGAGGTGGTCGGAGACGCGGGGGACGGCCAGACGGTCCTGGAGAAGCTCAAGTTCTGCCGTCCCGATGTGCTGATGCTCGACATCTCGATGCCGGAGGTCAACGGCCTGGATGTGGCGCGCCGGGTGCGCGAGGATTTCCCCCGGGTGCGGGTGGTGATCGTCTCGATGCACGACAAGGACGTCTATGTGCGCCAGGCCCTGGAGTCGGGGGTGTTCGGCTACGTGCTCAAGGGCGCCTCGAGCAGCGAACTGCTCGAGGCGGTGCGCGCGGCGGGCCGGGGCGATTACTATCTCTCTTCACGGGTGCGCGCCGATCTTATCCAGGCCTACCTCAAGCAGCCGCCCCCGCAGCCCGCTTCCCACACCTACGACCTGCTCTCGGAGCGCGAGCAGCAGGTGTTCCGCATGCTGGTGGAGGGGCACTCCACGGGCGAGATCGCCGAGCAGTTGTTCGTCAGTCCCAAGACGGTGGAAAAGCACCGGGTCAACGTCATGAAGAAGCTCGACTGTCCCGATCTGCTGAGCATGGTCAAGTTCGGCATCCGCATCGGCATCATCGATCCCGATTTCTGGAAAAGCTGATCGCCTCCCTCTGCCCCCCGCCGGGTCCGCTCCATGGCCGGACCCGGGTGGGGTAGAAAATTCCTACCCCAAAAAGTAGCAATCCCCTCATAGCAAAATTCCCCCCAACTTTTATACTGACCCTCGCAAGGAAAACGTTGTTTCGCATTTTTCCGGCCGAATATTCGGCTTAATCAAGGTACGCAAGTCCCTGTCTGGAGGGGCTTTCCCATATCCAAAGCTTTCATCGCCCCCCGACCCATGGCCGGGCGGGTGCGACAAAGAGGAGGCGTTCCCGCCCGGGCCGGGTGGTGGAATGTCTCCACTTCAACTTTCTTTCGACAACTAGGGAACCGGTCGTTCGTTTGGAAATCTTAAGAGGAGGTCGATTTATGAACCGAGAGAACCGAAGCTGGAACTCGCATGCGCCCCGCTGGGGTGCGTGGCTTCTCGTTCTGCTGCTGGTACTGATGTTTCAGGGGCGCGCCCAGGCATTTATCGTCAACGTGGTCGACCCACAGGGAACCCCCATCCCCAACGGCTTTCGCTGGCTGCTGGAGGAGGACACCACTACCTGGACCTATCCAGGCACGGTGCAGGTCTCCCCGTCCCAGCCCATCGGCGGCGCCTACGCTCCCGTGCCCGGCCCCAGCATCGGCCTGGACATCCACAAGAGCTACGCGCCGGTGGTGAACAAGGGCAATGCCAGCGGGGCGGCGGCCAACGTCAACACCGACCTCCACGGCAACGCCCTCGACACCGGCAAGCGCTACTTCCTGTCGGTTCTCCCCTACGACGGCTACGCCAACAGCGGCGCGCCGGTGGCCCCGGGGCAGACCACGGTGACCGTGGTCGTCAACCCCCTGCCGCTGCCCACCGCCCAGATCACCATCCTCGCCCACGTCGACCACGACCCGATCAACAACATCTGGGATGAGACCGAGGCCGGGCTGGGCGGCTGCACCGTCAAGCTGGCCGACTTCTCCGGCGGGGCCTTTATGTGGGATGCCTTCGGCAACCCCCTGGGCACTACCTACCAGCGCAACGGCGACGGCAGCTATGTCCTGGTCGACGGCGCGCCGCAGGTGCTGGCCATGGGCAGCGGGGTGATCACCACCCTGACCTACGCCGACTGGTACGCGGCCCAGGGCCTGGCTCCCGACGGGGTGACCCCGATCACCCCCGACCCCTCGCGCAACCCCTATAACCTCAAGCCGGGCGAAGCGGTGGTCAAGAACCTGACCCCCGGCAAGTACGGGGTGGTGCTGACCCCGCCGGGCGCCGACGACTCGGGCAACGCCATGACCTGGGTGCAGACCGCCACCATCGAGGGGACCACCACCATCGACGCCTGGGTCAAGGCCAACGAGCCCAACCTCTTCGTCGAGGGCTTCGGCCAGGGCGTCCAGCACGTGATCTTCGGTTTTGTCAAGACCGCTCCCATGAGCGGTTCGGTGTACAAGGGGCAGACCATTCACGGCATGCCCTGGCAGGACCCGAGCCATCCCGAGGCCATCGACCGCAGCGGCTTTACCGGCAAGATCACCGGGACCCTGCGCCTGAACCACTTCTCGCGGCCGCCGACCACCCAGGGCTTCTTCCCCGGCAAGCCGGTGGCGGAGGGCTGGGTCGGCCTCAACGACACCGCGGCGGTGCCCGAGGTGACCGTGGCGGGGATGTACGCCGCCCCCTGTGACCCGGAAACCGGCTATTTCGAGATCAACAACGTGCCGCCGGGCACCTACACCCTGTCCAGCTGGGACGCTCCGCTGCTCAACCTGTTCGCCACCAACACCGTGACCGTGCCCGCCGGCGCCGGCGGCACCGGCGAGACCGTCACCCTCGGCGATGTGCTGATCTACCACTGGTTCGGCGATCTCTCGGGCAAGGTGTTTATGGATGCCAACCAGAACGGCTTCCCTGACCCCAACGAGCCGGGCATTCCCGACCGGGGGGTGAACATCCGCTTCCGCGACGGCACCGTTTACCAGGCGACCGTGACCGACAATACCGGCGAGTACGGCTTTGCCGGGGTCTTCCCCTTCTTCAAGTGGCTGGTCACCGAAGTCGATTTCGCATCCCTCAAAGCGACCGGCCTCACCACGGTCACCGACTTCGGCGGACCGGTCCTGCCCGACCAGGGGTGGGTCTTCCCCTCCCGGGGCAAGCTCAATCCCCAGCCCCAGTGCCTGCCCGGCACCGGCGCGGTGGCCAACGGCTCGGGGACCATCGAAGCGAACTGCAGCCCGGACATCAACCCCAACACCGGCAACAACCTCTCGCGTACCGAAACCGGTCCGGTGCTGACCCAGGCCATGCACCTGTTCCTCAACCAGTTCAACGAGGCCAACTGGGGCAAGGCCAACTACGCGGTGGGTGAAAACGGCGGCATCTCCGGCATCGTCTTCTACGCCAACACCCGCGCCGAGAACGATCCGCGCTACGCGGTGGGCGAGCCCTGGGAGCCGGGAATTCCCCGCGTCCAGGTCAACCTCTACCAGGATAACCTGAACAACGCCACCGGCCAGCCCGGCCCCGACGGGCAGATCGATGACATCGACGGCACCGCCGGCATCCAGCTCGCGGACGTCGACAACTTCCCCTTCGGTGATTTCCCGGGCGACGGCGACGTCGACCACAACGGCAACGGGATCTTCGACCTGGGCGACGCTGTGGCGGTGACCACCACCGACAGCTGGGACGACTCCCCGCCCACCGACTGCGTGCAGACCCTGCCGGTGATCCACGGCATCACAGCCCCCGAATGCGCCGACGCCTTCGCCACCTGGAACCAGCAGCGCCCTGGGGTGTTCAACGGCGGTTATGCCTTCGGCAGCCCCGCGGGCGAACCGAACCTGCCCACGGGGATGTACATCGTCGAGGCGGCCACCCCGCCCGGCTACGTCCTGGTCAAGGAAGAAGACAAGAACGTCGACTTCGGCGACAGCTACGTCCCCAGCCCGCTGCTGCTGCCGCCGGTCTGCGTCGGCGACGCCCACACCGTGCCCCAGTACATGAGCTTCGTCACCGACGAGGCTGGCGACCTGCTGCCGGGGATCACCCCCAGCACCGACCTGGAGGCCCCTTTCTTCGGCGGCCCGGCGCGGCCCCTGTGTGACCGCAAGCAGGTCTACCTGACCGACGGCAAGAACGCCGCGGCCGACTTCTTCTTCTTTACCGAGGTGCCCAAGGCCAGCCGCGCCGTCGGCTTCGCCCTTAACGACTTGACTGCCGAGTTCAACGTCAACAGCCCCAACTTCGGCGAGAAGGCCGGGGCGCCGTGGATTCCGATTTCCTTCAACGACTGGAGCGGCCGCGAGATCACCCGCGTCTACACCGACGAGTTCGGCGTCTACAACGCCATGCTCCCGGGCACCTACACGGCCAATGCGCCGGCCCCGGCGGGCTTCGCCCCCAACATGATGACCCTGGTCCTCAACGACCCGCAGCTGCCCGACGGCTCGGTCGACCCCTTCTACAACCCGACCTACAGCATATCGCCCTGGACCTTCAACTACATGCCCGCCACCTCCAGCTACCTCGACACTCCGCTGGTGCCGCTGGGCGCCTTCTCCGCGGGCGGCGGAGCGGTGGATACCTACCAGGTCGACAGCGGCCCGGTGATCGCCTCGGTGAGCGGCCCCGAGCCCCAGGGGGGGCCGCTGCTCTGCACCGCCCGCAGCAACGGCAGCGACATCTTCATCAACTCGCGCGGCAGCGCGGTGACCATCGTCAACCCCGACTATGACCCCGCCGCCACCCCGCCGACGCCGCTGTTCATCACCCGGGACTTCAGCTTCGGCCCCGACACCGGCAACGGCGTGGTCACCCTCGACGGGGTGCCGCTGGCCATCGTCAGCTGGACCCCCGACACCATCGTCGCCAGCGTACCGGCCGGCGTCGACAGCGGGCGCCTGATGGTGACCCGCGGTGACAACGCCATCACCACCCAGGTCGGCGTGACCCTGAACATCGTCGACTGCGGCGCCACCACGGTTCTCCAGGTGCCCAGCGGCAGCTTCCCGACCATCCAGTCGGCCGTCGACGCGGCCAGCGCCGGCGACCTGATCCTGGTCGGCCCCGGCACCTACAACGAGAACGTGATCATGAACAAGCCGGTCCACCTGCAGGGCGCGGGTGCCGGGTCCACCTTCATCAACGCCAATCCGGCCACCGCCGAGGCGCTGCAGCTCTGGCACAACCGCCTCGTCGCCCTGGGCGGCGCCGACTTCGAGGCCTACCTGCTCAAGTTCGCCTTCCATGCCGGCGAGGCTCCGGGGATCATCGTCTTCGGCGAGAAAACCTTCCCCGACGGCAACGTGCAGGTTCCCGGCGGCGGACCCGACAAGGTCCTCAACCCGGGCAACCCCTTCAACACCCCGGGCCAGGCGCTCATCGACGGCTTCACCATCTCCGGCTCGCTGGTCGGCGGCGGGATCTACGTCGTCACTGGAGCCGACTACCTGACCATCAGCAACAACGAGATCACCAACAACCAGGGGAACATCGCCGGCGGTATCGCCATCGGTATCGATGACGTCGGTTTCGCCCAGCAGAACAACAACATCGTCATCCGCAACAACAAGATCCACAAGAACGGCGGCCTGCAGGGCCCCGGTGGCATCGCCCTGAACGAGGACGCCAACAACTACCTGGTCGAGGGCAACCTGATCACCGGCAACTTCACCTCCTTCCACGGCGGCGCCATCGCCCACCAGGGCCTGAGCGACGGCGGGGTGATCCGCAACAACCGCATCCTGTTCAACGAGAATCATCACAACGCCCTGCTCAACCAGGCCGGGGACGGCGGCGGCATCTACGTCGGCACCGACGTGGCCGGGGCTACCGGGTCGGGATCGGTCACCATCGACGCCAACCTGATCCAGGGCAACCTGACCGGCTCGGGACGCGGCGGCGGCATCATCGCCAACGGGGTGAACAACCAGGACGTCACCGACAACCCCAGTGATCCGTCCCAGTGGTATGAGCTGCGGATCACCAACAACATGATCGTCAACAACGTGGCGGCCAATGGTGGCGGCGGCATCTTCCTGAAGGATGTGGCCCGGGCGAGCGTGGTCAACAACACCATCGCCAACAACGACAGTACCTCCACCAGCGTGCTGGCTTTCGCCCCCGGCCAGACCAACTCCACGCCGCTGCCGGCGGGGGTCGTCTCGGGTGCCCACAGCGCGGCCCTGCAGGCCGCCTTCGGGGCCGGGTTCGAGCAGACCTTCTCCAACCCGGTGCTGGCGAACAACATCGTCTGGCACAACCGCTCCTGGTACAACAACGCCGCGCTCAACGGCGGCGCGGGCGGCCTAGCGGAAAACCCGACCGGGCTCTACCAGGATCTGGGCGTGATCAACACCCTCGCGCCCCAGGCCCTCAACCCGCAGAACTGTATCCTCACCAGCACCGCGGGGTATGACGCCAGCAACCTGGCCGCCAACCCGGGCCTGGTGCTCGAATACACCAACACCCTGAGCACCGCCACGGTACTCGACGAGGGGGGGAACTCTATCAGCGTGACCTACCCCGAGCTGTTCGCCAGCCTTGGCGACTACCACATCTTCCCCGGCGGTGCAGGGGTCGATATGGGGTTGGATACCACCCTGGTCACCGACTTCGACGGGGATAACTGGCCGCAGGGCGGCGCCAACGACATCGGCGCGGATGAGTTCGTGTTTGTCCCGTTGGCTCTGGTGTCGCCAAACGGAGGGGAAATCCTGGGGCCCAACCAGAGCTACCTGATCCGCTGGATGACTCCGTTTGGGACGTACACCTACGCCTTGGAATATTCGGTCAACAACGGCACCAGTTGGAGCCCGATAGTTTCAGGATTAACCGGAAGCAGCTACTCCTGGACGGTTCCCAACGTCATTACCTCGACCGCTTTGGTGAGGGTTTCGGCCTTCGAGTCGGGGAATCCGACCCCGGTCCTGCAGGATGTTTCCAACGGTGTGTTTTCCATCACCACACTGCGTGTGGATTCTCCCAATGGTGGAGAGATTCTGACGGGTGGGATCACCACCAATATCA
The DNA here is from genome assembly GCF_019704135.1 of Desulfuromonas versatilis. Lineage (NCBI taxonomy): Bacteria > Pseudomonadati > Thermodesulfobacteriota > Desulfuromonadia > Desulfuromonadales > Desulfuromonadaceae > Desulfuromonas > Desulfuromonas versatilis. The sequence goes on along the minus strand of NZ_AP024355.1, from coordinate 4,231,692 downwards.
GTTGGACCGATCCCGCCGGCGCGGCAAGTTATCTGCTTCGCTATTCTCTGAATGGTGGTGCGACCTGGAACCCGATCGCCAGCGTCACAGGGACCAGTTTTGCCTGGACGGTTCCCTCGGCCGACTCGGCCAACTGCCTGGTTCGGGTGACGGCCTACGGTGCAGGTGGTGCGTGGCTGGCCAATGACGTATCCGATGGGCCCTTCACCATTTTGCCTGGAACGCCTCCGTCGGCTCTTGCGGTGGTTTCGCCCAATGGCGGTGAAACCCTGACGGGCGGTACGACCCACACCATCCAATGGGCAGCGCATACGGGAGCGACGAATTACCTCGTGCGCTATTCCACCAATGGCGGGGCGAGCTGGAATCCGGTTGCCAGTGTCACAGGGACCAGCTTTGTGTGGACGGTCCCCGCGGCCGACTCGGCCAACTGCTTGGTCCGGGTGACCGCCTACGGTGCCGGTGGCGCGTGGCTGGCCAATGACGTATCTAATGGCCCCTTCACCATCCTGCCAGGAACGCCTCCATCGGTTCTTGCGGTGGTATCCCCGAACGGTGGCGAGACCCTGGCGGGTGGGACGATCCACAACATCCAATGGGCAGCCCATGCGGGGGCGGCGAGTTATCTCGTGCGCTATTCCACCAATGGCGGAGCGAATTGGAGCCCGATTGTCAGTACCGCGGGCACCAGTTTTGATTGGACGGTCCCCTCGGCCAGTTCGGCCAACTGTCTGGTCCGGGTGACCGCCTATAACTCTGGAGGTGCCTGGCTGGCCAATGATGTCTCGAATGGTCCGTTCACCATCAACCCCTGAGATTGATTGAAATAAACTCCGCCGGGCCGGGGCCCGGCGGAGTTAAGAATCGAGAGGAGTGAATCATGAAGCGATACAAGAAGCTCAGCATACTGCCACTGCTGGCCGGGCTTATTCTGCTGGGTTCCGTGACCCCAGGGGAGGCGTCGGTCTACTTCCAATGCCCCGGATATGTTCAGGGGGTTTCCAGTGACACCAACGGAGACGGAATTCTCCGCGGCGCAGAAATTGGCGCTGCCGTGCCCGAAAGCCAGGTCTGTATCCACCTTTCCTCGGGGGACGGCTTCGTCAACATGGCCGACAAGGTCCTTGACCCCGACGGCAACGGCCAGGGCCACCTCCAGTACATGTTCGGCTTTGCCAACGTTACCGGGGTGCCCGACAGCCAGGTCATGAACGTGGGGATGCTCGGGGCCGAGTTCCCCGCGCCGACCATCAACGTCCGCGAAGGGGATGATGTCTACCTCTCGCTGACCAACGTCGGCATGATGATGCGCCCGGACCTCTTCGACGCCCACACCGTCCACTGGCATGGTTTTCCCAACGCCTCGGCCATCTTCGACGGGCTGCCGGATTCGGGCGTCGCCATCGGCATGGGTTCGACCCTGACCTATTACTACAAGGTCGCCGAATCGGGAACCTTCATGTATCACTGCCACGTGGAGGCCGCCGAGCACATGCAGATGGGGATGCTGGGCAACCTGTACGTCGAGGCGAAGCAGACCTACGACGGGTACGCCCCCAACGGCATCCCGGCCGGCAGGTTGGGCGGAAATCCCGACCCCAGCGCTCCGCTCGGCTATGCCTTCAACGACCAAGACGGCTCCACGGCCTACGATGTCGAGTTTCCCGTGCAGATTTCCTCCTTCGACCCCGTCTTTCACGACAACCACATCAACGTGCAGCCCCTGCCGTTTGCCGACATGGAGGACACCTACCCGATGATCAACGGCCGCGGCTATCCGGACACCATCAATCCCGCCGAGTTGGGTAGTTCCCCGGAGAACGGCTTCCGCAATGCCCAGAAGATCGACGCCCGGATCATCGCTGCCCCGGGGCAGCGGATCCTGCTGCGGATCACCAGCCTCTCCACCACCTCCTACCACACCTTGAGCATCATGGGGATCCCCATGAAGGTGGTGGGGAACGGCTCGCGGAAACTCGGGCTGGCCAACGATACCAGCAAGTACTATTACACCAACTCAGTTACCCTCGGCGGCGGGGAGGCGATGGAGGTGATCCTCGACACCCGGGGGCCGGACGGCATTCAGGGCAACGCCGACGACATCGCTCCGGGAACCTATTTTCTGTACACCACCAACCTTGATCACCTGGCCAACAACGAAGAAGATTACGGCGGCATGATGACCGAAATCGTGATTCAGTAAGCAAACGGCCCGAGCATCCGAAACGGAGGTTTTGATATGAACTATTGCAGGATAAAGACCCGAGGACGGACCGTTCTGCTGACCGTCGTGCTTCTGCTCTGCTTCGCCGCCACGGGGATGGCGAAGATCGACGGCGTAACGGACCTGGGATTGAGCCCCGTGTTCAACCTGACCGCCAAGCCCGGTCATGTGAGCACCCCCGACGGCAACAGCATCTATTTCTGGGGATATGCCGATAACACTACCGGCCAGGTACAGTATCCCGGTCCCACCCTGATCGTCCGGCAGGGGGCCACGGTGACCATCAACCTCACCAACAACCTGGCCGTGCCCACCTCGATGGTGTTCCCGGGGCAGAAGGTGACCGCCAGCGGCGGGACCCCGGGGCTGCTGGCCAGCGAAGCGGCCCCCACCACCGGAACCGTCAGCTACACCTTTACCGCCACCAACGCGGGCACCTACACCTACTACAGCGGCACCCAGCCTGATCTGCAGGGCGAGATGGGGCTGTTCGGGGCGTTGATCGTGCGGCCGAACAACTTCAATGCCGCCAGCCCCACTGCCTACGGGGCACCGACCTCTGCTTATGACAACGAATACCTGTTCCTGCTCAGCGAGATGGACCCGGACATCCACATGAGGGTGGAAATGGGATTCCCTGTCGACACCACGGCCAACCATCCGGTCAACTGGTTCATCAACGGCCGCGGCGGCCCCGACACGGTGGCTCCCGCCGGCGCCGAGGCCGCCTGGCTGCCGACCCAGCCCTACAACTGCTTCCCCCGGGCCACCCCCGGGCAGCGCGTGCTGCTGCGCTTCATCGGTGGCGGGCGCGATGGCCACCCCCTGCACACCCACGGCAACAACTTCGACCTGATCGCCCGTGACGGGCGGGCGCTGGAAAGCGCCGTCGGGGCCGCGAGGGCTGCGGAGGTCGGAGTGGTCCCTGACCTGGCGGTTTCGGACTTTACCCAGTCGGTTTTCCCCGGCGCCACCTACGATGCCATCTTCACCTGGACCGGCAAGAACCTCGGCTGGGATATCTACGGGACCACCGACAAGATGCCCCACACCTGCGTCGATTCGGGCAACGGCTTCGACGCCACCACCCACGAGTGGTGCGCCGACCACGACAAGCCGCTTCCCGTGATCCTGCCGGACATCAAGGACCTGGTTTTCGGCCAGTTCTACAGTGGCAGCCCGTACCTGGGTGCCGCGGGGCAGTTGCCGCCCGGCGAAGGGGGCTTCAACCAGAATGCAGGTTTCTTCTTCATGTGGCATTCGCACAACGAGAAGGAATTGACCAATAACGACATTTTCCCCGGCGGCATGATGTCCATGTTCGTGGTCGAACCGCCCGGAACTGTCATTGTTGAATAAGCCAGGGGAGGGCATAAATATGATGTTAAAAGGATGCAGACACCTGGTGATGGCCGCTCTTCTGGTCTTTACCATGATAGGAGCCGCCCAGGCGGCGTTAGTGGAATACAGCCTCCATGCTGCCAGGGTAGAGGCTACCATGCCCAGCGGGGAGGTGGTTCCCATGTGGGGGTTCGGCATTGATGGGGCGCCGGCCAGCTTCGTCCCTCCGGTGCTTACCGCCACGGCGGGCGACACCTTGACCATTCACCTGACCAACCATCTGACGGCAGAGCCGGTGTCGGTGGTCATCAATGGCCAGAGGGCGGCCAGCATGGTGCCGACCTGGACGGATGGCAACTCGGCATTGACCAGGGCCGCCAACGATTTCACGACTCGGGTTCGGTCCTTCACCCATGAAACCGGAGCCGCAGCAGCCGGCCCCCCCCCGGTACCGACCGGGCCGGTGGATTACACGTGGACGGATCTTAAGCCTGGCACCTACCTGGTGCAGAGCGGTACCCACCAGTCGGTGCAGGTTCCCATGGGGCTGTATGCGGTGTTGAAGGTCCATGCGGCAGCCGGACTTGCCTATCCCGGGGTGCCTTTCACGAATGAGGCGTCCCTGCTGTTCAGTGAAATTGATCCGGCTCTCAACTTTGCGGTCGACGGCGGTACTTATGGAACTGCTGCCTACATGACTTCGGTGTCCGTGGGTTATAATCCGAAATATTTCCTGATCAATGGGGCACCCTACAGTGTTGGCGCCCCCCTGAATATCGGAGCAGGAATTGCGACCGAGAAAATTTTGCTCAGGTTTTTAAATGCGGGATTAAGAGGCAGGATGCCGGTTGTTCAAGATGGTTATTTCAAGCTGATAGCTCAGGACGGCAATCCTGGAGCCTCAATTCCAGAGCAGTACTCCCTTGACCTGACACCCGGCAAGACCGTGGATGCTGAACTACTCTTAGAGCGACAAGGGAGCTACAAGATATATGACCGGGCCATGGGGTTGACCAATTCTGGTCTGTCAAGTGGTGGGATGCTGGTCAATCTGAATGTCGCTCAAAATATGCTTTCAGTGGTTTCCCCCAACGGAGGCGAAACCCTCACTGGCGGTACAATTCATAATGTCCAGTGGACCCCCCGGGCCGGAGCCGCAAATTATCTGCTCCGCTACTCCACTAACGGGGGAACAACCTGGTTGCCCATTGCCAGCGTTGCGGGAACCAGTTTCGATTGGACGGTTCCCTCGGCCGACTCCGCCAACAGTCTGGTCCGTGTGACCGCCTATGATGCAGGTGGCGCATGGCTTGGCAATGATGTGTCGGATGGGCCCTTTACCATCACCCCTGGCACTCCCCCCAGTGTGCTGGCGGTAGTCAGTCCCAACGGCGGCGAGACCCTGGTGGGTGGAACCTCTTTTAATGTTGAGTGGAGCGCTCACGCTGGGGCGGCAAATTACCTGCTGCGTTATTCCACCAATGGAGGAGTCAACTGGCTCACCATCGCAAGCGTGACCGGAACCAGTTTCAATTGGACGGTTCCTTCGGCCGATTCCGCCAACTGCCTGGTTCGGGTGACCGCCTACGGGGCCGGCGGAAGCTGGCTGGCCAATGATGTATCGAATGCCCCGTTCACCATCACCCCAGGCACACCTCCCAGCGTGCTGGCGGTTGTGAGTCCCAACGGTGGCGAGACTCTGGCGGGTGGAAGCTCCTTCAATATTGAGTGGGATGCTCAGGCTGGGGCGGCAAGCTACCTGGTGCGCTACTCCACCAATGGCGGGGCAAGCTGGCTGCCCATTGCGAGCACTGCGGGGACCAATTTCAATTGGACGGTTCCCTCGGCCGATTCCGCCAACTGCCTGCTCCGTGTCACCGCCTATGCTGCCGGTGGTGCCTGGCTGGCCAATGATGTGTCGAACGCACCGTTTACCATGACCCCTTGATCCTTCCGGGGGGTGCTCCCGGGGAAGCAAGCGGGAGCGAAAACTTGGCTTTGCCTAAAGATGATCCCCCTCGCCGATGCTGGCGGGGGGGATTTTTTTGGGAAGAGCGGCAGGGGAAATGAGAAGGATGTTGTCGGGTTGGACCGCACTATCGATAACACCTAATTTCGACCGACCCCAATCCGTTGCATCAGTACTGCCCAAACGAACTTGGGCAATACAAGCTGCCTGCGCCAGCGTTTCGGTTCCTGGATGAGACGATAAAGCCACTCGGTCCCTGTTCTGCGACACCACGCTGGGGCCCATCTGGTCTTGCCGCTGACAATATCGAATGTTCCTCCTACTCCAATGCAGAATGGCGCATTCATGGTCTTCCTGTGCTCGGCTATCCAAAATTCCTGCTTGGGTGAACCCATGGCAATAAATACGATGTCGGCCCCGGATTCATTGATTTTTCGAACGACTTCCGTATCCGAATGGAATTGGGAATAGCCATCGGCCTGTCCGACGATTTGGAGGGATGGATTCGATTCCAGCAATTTTCGGCCGGCGATTTGATTTGACTCTGGAGTAGCACCTAAAAGAAAAACCTTCCACCCTTGCCGTGCCGCCTCCTGAATGAGTTCGAAAAACAGAGCAATTCCAGTGATCCTGGGCGGGGCCTTGCCTTTGAGAATCCGCAGGGCAAGTGCAGTGCCGACTCCGTCGCAAATGCCGAAATCGGCGTCGTTCAAAATCTTTTTCAAGCTTTGGTCAGAAAGGGCCCGGCAAATCTTTTCCGGATTAATGGCCACGCTGAAGGCTTTCCCCTTGGCCTGGATGATGGCACCAATACAGCCGATAGCATGGGAATAGCTGGAAAACGGGGTGATGTTGACCCCCAGAACGGGGATGGAATCCGGTGGGCTATTGGGGTGCATGAAGTCGCCCTCCGGTATTTCGAAAAAGCAGATACTCGGTCAGAGCATGAAAGGCCCAAGCCTGACCCCAACGCATGTAGGGAATTTTATTGGTCATATAGCGTCCCTTCCTGAAATAGAAAAGCCCTTTGTGGGGGTCGTACATTTCCTTCAGGGTCCAATTCAGAATACGGTCCGTCAGTTCCTGATACGCATCGCCTTCCCCGGAGAAGAAGACGATGGCTTGAGCGGGGGAGTGGATGTCGATCGGATAAACCTTGTTGTGGTAATACTTGGGAGTTCCATCCTCCAGGAAGAAGTGTCCTGCATAGAAATCAACTCCCCTCTCAAATGCGGCTTGGAACTCCGTCGCCTCGCCCAATTGCAGAAACCAACGGATGGCCTGCAGGTTGAATCCCGTGTGGAAGGAATCGATCCAGCTTTGCATCGCCGTTTCGGCGTAATACCATGACCCATCGTCGTGCTGATGTTTCATGCTGTAAGCGAGGCTGGATAGTGCAACGTCTCTTAGCCGCTGTTCTCCAGTAATTTTGTAGAGTCGAATGAGGAGCGACGCACCGAGCAGGTTGGCATTGTGAACTGCAGTGTTATCGATAGGGGTATAGCTGAAACAAAAGGTGTCTCCATCCTTGGTTCGGTGTAGATCCTTAAGCAAAAAATCTTTGATGGGTACGGCAAGATCCAGGGCCTTTTGATCGCCGGTGAATTGGAATGCATCCAGCAATGCATGGCCAATGAAACCGGAGTTGACAATAGTGGGGGTATATTGGGGCACATAAAAAGCGCGGGACTGCCAGTCGAAATTATAGCCCCAACAATTTCCGGAATAACCTGCGCTTTTGCACATGTTGAGCAATCCGAGCAAATGTCGAATATTGTTCAAAGACCCCGGTTCCTTATTGACATGGTACAGTTTCCCATATCCACCTAGAAAAAGCCCAAGGCCTTTAGGGTTGTGGCCTTTGGCGAGAAGAACAAAGGGCCGAAGGTTGAGCGGAAGCCGGCGGAAGAGTTGAATCCAGGCGATCCGCCCATATTTTCGGTTAAAACACAGCGCCCTGACAATTGGGCTGTTCAGGGCATCGTAAGGATCAAATCCAGAAAAATCCTCTTGTTCGACATAGTGGCACAAGGCCCTGATCTGTGGTGAGATGTCCATTATATCGTCGAAAAATATCCTGAGGTGATTTATTCAAAAAGTATCACTGAAATATAGGATGTTAAACAAGATCGTTGTGGTAAATATTCTATATTGTAAATAGCGATTGTATGGTAAAAGTTTTACAAAAACAATTTTGGTGACTTAAAAAGTGTTTTTTGGGCCTTGAATTTAGAATAATTTTGAATAAATTTGAGAAAAATCGTTGCAGATGACCTCAGCTCTGAAAGAGTTAATGGCTCGATATTTAATTTGTTCTTTTTGTTGCCTAATGTATTGAATATTTTGTATTGACCACTTCATGTTTTCAAACAGACTGAAAGAGTCTTTAGCAGGAATAAGTCTGCCATTTTCGTTTTCTTTGATGATTTCTGGCAAGGCCCCAACATTAGTTGCAATTACAAACAATCCTGTTGTTAGCGCTTCGAGGACGCTTGTTGGACAGCCTTCGGTCCATGATGGAAAAATATAAACATCAGATTTAGACAATTTTACAAATTTAGAATTTCCATCAAGTCTACCACTAAGTTTAATTTTATTGTTTAAAGAATGTGTAGATAAATAATCATCAACAAAAATTTGCGTATCCTTTGATTCAAAATGACCAATAATGTCAAAATCAAAATCTTCGCTGCTGCAACGCAGCATTTTTATTGCCTCTAGTGTCTCCTTAATTCCCTTTTGTTTTGAGATTTTTGAAAGAAAAACAAATTTTGTCGGTCCTTCATTGGGTGCTGTGGTGGTTTGAAAGTACTTAATGTCAACCATGGTGGTTGTAACAAAAATTCGATCACAGTCTATCCCAATACTGATTAAGTCTTTTTTGAAATCATTAGATAAAACAATGATTTGATCACAGAATTTTAAAAAAGAAATAAAAATAAATTTATATAGTTTTTTTGAACATATTTTCTGGAAAAAATGTTTTCTCCATCCATGAAAAAAAATTATGGTTTTCTTTCTTAATATTTTCGAAATCAATATAACTATAAAGTCTCTAGTTAATGGAACAGGAATAAGTGATGGATTTACTTGTATCGCGGAAATTGAAGAGTCACAAATGCACTTTAAAAGCAGTTTGATAATTGAATAGAAGAAATGTACAGGGTAAATTGTGCGTTTTAATATTGGTCTATAAAACAAACACATGGGGGACCCGATTGAAAAATGTTCTACGGCAAATGAGGGATTGCTAAAATATTTGAAAAATATTGAAAAAAAATTTGCAACTCCGCCTTCATGGTTGAGTGAGTTAGATAGAATCAAAATTTTTCTTTTTTTATCCATTAGCGAGGCCTGTAAAAAGGTGTTCTGGATATAAAGGGAGAGAAAACTATTAATTGCAATGGGAAGGAAAATCCTTGAAAAAAATTAAATGCAATTATGGCTAGCAAGAGGGAGTGTCCTAGGGTCTTATGGTACGACTTTTTTATGTCTTTTGCTAGAGATGCCAGAAAACAGACAAGGAGCATGAAGCCGATAAGGCCGTAAATTGCTAATTCGTCTAAATATCCATTATGTGCAAATAAAAAAACACCCACTTCATCATACATTGCTATTCTGTAGTGATGTAAGCCAATGCCTCCAATAAAATAAATGAAATCTTGGTTGCTTATAATTGAAAAAGAATCAGCCCATAGACCAAACCTTCCGGAGCTAATAGAATCAATGTCGCTTGATTTACGGTATTTGGTTTCACCTAAAATACGTGTTTCAAGAAGGCTGTAATCAATTGTCGAGTATAGGAGGATGCCAAAACCAAATATTAAAAACAAAAAAGATATGGTTTTCCTTAGATTTTTATAATTCTTGATTGTAATAAAGATTACACCAGCAGCAAGGGAGATGTAACCAGCCCTCGCCATGGTCATTATTTCTACATAAAATAGAAATAAGCAGGTTGTTCCTAAAAACCATTTTAGTTTTTTGTTCCTTTCGTTCAAGAAAAAATAGAAAATTATTATAAAAGCAAATGAGACAGATATGGAGGCTGCATGGGGGTTTTGAAATATGCCTACAAAGCTGTGACCACTATAATCACCCAATCGTGATAAATCATAAGTCTTGCCTATTTGTTGAGTTAATCCTAAAAAAAACGGTATTGTAGATACAGTTACAAACAAAGCAAAATATATTAGAAATTTTGTTGAAAGATTTATTTTCTGATTAAGTAAACAATAAAAATGAAAAAATAGTATTGGAAAAAACCTTTGTCCTGTGGAAAAAAAATCATATGTGGGGTTGTCTGACGATAATCCGACAAGGAATGGCCATATTGCAAATAAATAACCCCAAATCACAGTATTCGGAAAATTGCCGAATTTTTTCTTTGAAGATAAGAGGAAAATAAAGACTATCAGGAGAAAGGCTATAAAAATTTTCCATATGTGGGACACTTTAATGCCAGCGATATATTCATTCTCAAAATGCAAAATGAAAAATAAAATTAGGAGCGCAAATATGTATTTTAAGTGTCTCATTTTATTATACTGTTTTGCTCTGATGTGGGATGAGTATTAATAATCACCCTATGCACCAGCCTGGTGCATTGATAAGAGGCCAAGTGGGAAATCTGTAGGGATTTCCATTATTGCCTTGTTCTGGGGAAAGGGCGTTCATCTGGTATGCTTTGGCTTTTTGTCGGTTGGGTGAGGACAGGTCTTGCACCGGTCCCATTTCTTTTTTATTTTCAATGGCTCTAAGGTTCCGACGTTATTTGTATTCTTTGAATTGCTTTTTTAAATAATTGAATATAGCTACGACCAATAGTTCTCTCGGAAAAGTCAGATGGCAAATTGATGGCACTTAGTTGGGAGTCATCCATTAAGGCAAATATCCTTTTGATAGAGTCGTAAATTTCACGTTCATCATGGAGACAAGTAAAACCAAATTTTATGTTTTTTGAAAAGTCCCTTATTGGACTTTTGGGGGGCGTTATGGCGATAATCGGTTTTCCGGTTGAGATATAATCAGCAAACTTGCTTGGCAAGAAGGGGCTAAATGGCATATTTGCTTCTATCAAAAGAAGGGCCATGGATCCGTTTGCGATTGCATTGGCCTCATTTGGCGAGACAGTGTTGAGATATGCTACTAATGATTCCATATTGAGGTTTTTCACCATCTGCCGGAATTCATCACAAACATTTCCTACCATGAGAAGTCCATGGAAGTGATCAGGAAACTCACTGTGAGCTCTTTTTATTGCAAGTAGTAGCGGCTTGCTAACCCTCTCCCTTGATAAGTTTCCTATATGGGATAATCTTTTCAATGAGGGATTTTTATTGTTGTTTCCATGTGATCTTCCTATGTGTGGAATGACAAGGGATTTTTTTTTCAATTTGGCCGTTGTTCGTTGTTCCATTAAGTCAATTGCATTCCAATTGGTCATGTGAATATAGTCGCATCTGTTTAGAATGTTTTTTGCAAAAAGCAATTGCAGTTCCCTAACCACGGGTAAAGAAAAGCCATTGTGTGGAGGAGGGTTTATATGTGTTGGCCAAGGATCGCTAAAAGAGGAAATCCAAGGAATGGACGGGAGAAGTTTTTTTATATTTAAACCTACAAAATGGGATTCAAAAGGCATTGATGTTGACATAATTATGTCAGGTGAAAAATTTCGTATTAGTTTTTTACCTTTCTCGGTGGCATTGTTTATCCAGGCAGTATTTTTATTGCAAGTATTGATCTCCTCCAGGACTCGATAAAAAATTTTGGCAGGAAGGGCTTTTTTGTTTGGGAACTTGGTGAAGGGCACATAATCGACTTGGAAGTCGACCTGGTCTCCTCTGGTAGAATTCTCGCCTGTCGAATCTTTTGGCGTTCCGCAAATTACCGAAACTTCACATCCCTGGGCGGATAGAGCTCGAGCAACCTTGCCTATTTGAATGGCCCTGGCGCCGCCTGCGGGAGGGAATATTTTGGAGATTAACAAAACCTTCATCGGTGTATTTCTGCTTATGAGAATGGGGCAATATTTGGTAATTATCCAGGTTTGGAAAAAATTGGTTTTATTGCTGAAAGGTAGTCCGTTTTTAAAAATCTGCCAGTTGAAAGTAGCAATAGCATGAAGCAGGTAAGGTGCAATATAACCAAGGTCACGTTGTTAATCTGGTCGGTAGGTATAAATTCAAAAAACAAATAAACCAAGGCAGCTACTGAAAAAGAATGAGTAGCCAGTCTTAATAGTCCCCTGCCTGGAATAAGCCAAGTCACTGACACCTGATAGACATGAGATATGTAAAACAAAAAAAATAAGATCTTAATAATAGAAAGTATTGCCGAGGAGACTGCAATTGCTATTGGGGAGTTGAATAACTGGACTATTAAAAGCCCAGTGACCCACGATGAAATAGCAAAATACATGTGCAATTTGGAGTATATTGCCGTTTTTCCAATCGAAAAAAGCAGCGGAGCAAATATTATAATGTTAAAAAAATTAATTGACATCGCAATTTGGAAATAAATTGCCGATGCCGAGTAACTGTCAGTGTATAAAATTTCTATGATCCTGTCTGCATTAAATAAAAAAAACAAAATTAAAGGATATATTAGCATAGCAGATTTTACCAGGGCCTGCTTCCAGGTTGCGATGATTTCCTCTTTTGTTTTCCCCTCGTGGTGCATTTTGGAGAAGAGGGGGGTTAGGACGGAAGCTGCTGCTCCGGTTACCATGGCCACAAATGGCAGTTCAATAAATCCATTTGAAAATTCGGCAAAGGCTGTGGTCCCAAAGTATCTACTTATATAAAACTGGTCCGCGGCCTTGCTCGCCATTCCCCACAGGCTGGCAATAGCCAAGGGGACGCAATAGGCGAGCAGCTCGCGGTAGCCCAAGTGCGTTTTTCTGGGGCTTGTCCCCCTGAAGGGGATGTTTTTGAAATATAATGCGATGAACAAAGACAGCAACGATCCAGCAAAAAGGCCGTAAATCGAATATATATAAGAGGAACCAAAAATTAGAACAGGGGTTACGACAAAAACAAGAGTGATAAATTTCGTGAGGGTATTGTATATTGCAATATATAAGGTTTTTCTATATGAGGAAAAAATGCCATCGATCCCGAGTGTCGGTAAAATTAGCATCGGAATTGGCGAGAAAATCTTTAATCCATGGGATAATTCAGGATTATTCAAAGCATTAGCGATTAACTCAGAGAAAAGATATAAAAACGAAGAAAATACAGCACCGAAAAAGAACATTAATTTGGAGATCTTTTTGACAATATCCCGGCCTTCTTCAAGGCTGTATCTGGGAAGAAAGTAGGAGAATACCCTTGGGAGGCCAGCTGAAAATATTACCAGAAGTGCCCCATAGACAAATAGTATCTGCCTGTAGGTGCCATAGTCCTGTTTGTTAAGCAGGCGGGACAGGATCGCAGCAACCAGGATCACCAAGGCGAAGGATGTAAAACTACCCAATCCAACCCAAAGGGCCTGCGTTGTGTTGTTCTCCCTTTTTAAAAAAGCCAATTTTTTCATATTGGATCGGTGGGTTGAAGCGCCAGTGGTAAGAAAAACCTCCAAATTGGGTTCGGGTTTTCTGGTTTCGGAAAGTCACCCGGAAGGCAGCCCCTCATCGCATGGGCGCCTCGAATATATTGCAAGAAGCCATTTAGGCTTCTCCTCCTTTGGCGCAATAAAATTTATGGTTTTTTTTGCCCAGCCCTGCGGGTTTATGGAGTTCTGTTTCTGGGATGGTGTCTGGGCCTGCCCCTGCGGCGTTTTTTTATAAAGACACTGCGGGCATACGGTGTAGTTGGGGGGGGCGGGGCGAAAGCCAAAGAGGAAGATCCCCTTTATGATCGGATGCAGTTTTATTTTCTTCACCTTGGGGCCAATCCCCATGCATTCCCTCATTTCAAAGTTCTCAAAGAGTTTAGATAGGTTGTCCTTATCGAAAGTTCGGACATGGTGCCAGGGATTAAAGCAACAGTGGCATTTGGGGCAGATCGCCAGGCCCTGAATTAAAGACTCCCTATTGGGAACGGTGATGATTATATATTTATTGCTTATCCGATCGATTTCGGATAGGGCCATTTTGTAATCATTGGTGCTTAGATGCTCAAGCACTTCGAGGCATGTCACCAAGTCGAATTCACGTCCATTAAATGGCATGTGCGATAAGCCGGATTGCAACTTTTCAACCTTGACCTGCTCTAGTGCGGCCGAAGATGAGTCAATGCCAACAAGCCTTTTAAAGCGATTTTTGTCGATTTCCGATAGGCTGTTCAGGAAAAGGCCATTACCACATCCGGCATCCAAAATGCTTTTTGTGTCAACTGGTATTGCCGATATCGTATCCCTTATCCGTTGAGCCTCAATTTCATTGTTTTTGTAATTGTTTTCCCATACCTCCGGCTGGGAGAAATAATCGTCAATTTGATTTGTAGTATTGGTGGCCATTTCCGAGCGTCCCGCTTTGGCTAAAGGATAATTTAATAACGGAAATTATCTTATCGTTATCTCCAGATTCCTCGGGTGTCAATCACAACCTTTTCCTTTAGCCCCTCCCGATCAATCATTTTGAACTCGTCATGGTCCACAAGGACCACAAGAATATCCGATTCGGCAATCACCCGGCCAAGGTCGTAAAGGGGAAATTCAGTGAACTCTCCGTTGCTGTTGGGCTCGCAAGCCATCACCCGGCCCACCTTGTCGGCGATCAAGGCTCGGGTGATTTCCAATGCGGGAGACTCGCGGAGATCGTCTATATTAGCTTTGAAAGCCAGTCCAAGGCAACCGATGACCGGGTCCCGAAACCGTGCCGCTTTGGCCTTGACCCGCGCGATCACCCAGTGCGGCTTGGTGTCGTTCACTTGCCTGGCGACACGGATGATTCTGGCCTGGTCAGGGGCGGCGTCGACAATGAACCAGGGATCGACGGCAATGCAGTGCCCTCCAACTCCAGGTCCCGGTCTCAGGATATTCACCCTTGGGTGCTTGTTGGCGAGCTCGATAAGCTCCCAGACATTTACCCCCAGCTTGTCGCAGATAAGGGAAAGCTCATTGGCGAAGGCGATATTGACATCGCGGTAGGAGTTTTCCACCAACTTGGTCATTTCAGCTGTGCAACTGGTAGTCAGGAATATCTGCCCATTGCAGAAGGTTTTGTAGAGATCTCGAGCTTTTTCAGCTGAGGTTATGTCGATCCCCCCAATGACCCGGTCGTTATCCACCAGTTCGCGAAGGATGTGGCCAGGTAGGACGCGTTCCGGGCAGTGGGCCACATGAACTGGCGAGTCGTGTGGGGGGGGCAGGGGGGAGTCGAACAATTCAGGGCGAAGCTCCTTGATAATTTCCGCGATCCGTTTCGTAGTTCCAACAGGCGAGGTGGACTCGAGGATAACCAGGTCCCCCCCTTTTAGAACGGGACAAATTTTCCGGGTGGCGGCCTCGACGTAACTGATATCCGGGACCCTGGTGTCTTCGCCATCCTGCTTCTTGAAGGGGGTGGGGACAGCGAGGATGAAGACGTCAGCCTCCTCGGGCTCAAGCGATGCCCTGAGATTACCGCTGTTTACCGCAGATTTGACCAGTAGGTCGAGGTCTGGTTCGACGATGTGAATCTTCCCCTCATTGATTGTGTCGACAGCGTTTCTTTTTATGTCGACGCCAAGAACCTGGTAGCCCTTGGTTGCCAGAACCGAGGCTGTTGGCAAACCGATATACCCTAAGCCCATAACGACGATTTTTTTTGCTGCTGGTTTCATGGATGCCCTGGTTTCATCAATTTCAAAATGTTATGCAGACGGTTTGGATCTGGGGAAACCCTCATGGCAGACCTGTTCCAATGGGCAACAAGGCTGATTCAGTCGGGGCGCGGGCCAATTTTCAGCAACTAAGCTTGTTTAAGTGCATTGACTATGCGAGCCGCCGCCTTTCCATCGCCATAGGGGTTGTGGGCTAGCGACATGGCCTGGTATGCGTGGATGTCTCCCAGAAGCAAGGATGCTTCTGTACGGATTCTTTCAGCCGTCGTGCCCACCAGTTTCACTGTTCCCGCTGAGACGGCCTCCGGTCGTTCAGTTGTCTCGCGCATTACGAGCACCGGTTTGCCCAGGGAGGGAGCCTCCTCCTGGACACCGCCGGAATCGGTGATGATCAGGTGGGATCGATTCATCAGGTAGACAAACGGCAGATATCCCTGAGGTTCAATCAGGTGAACCCTGGGAACCTTACCCAGAATGCGTTTTACTGGCCCCTGAACCTGGGGGTTCATGTGAACCGGGTAAAGGATCTCCACGTCATCGTGCTTTTTCGCGATCTCTTTGAGAGCACTGCAGATCTGCTCGAAACCTTCACCGAAGTTTTCCCTGCGGTGGCCGGTGACCAGTACCATGCGTTTGGTTGAATCGAGAAATGCAAAACGCTCATCCATTTGTCGCTGCAGGTAGTTGTTGCTTTGCACCATTCGGACAGCGTCGAGCAGGGCGTCGATCACCGTGTTGCCGGTGACCATGATGGACTGACTGGCGACCCCTTCGTCCAGGAGGTTCTGGCGGGCACGCGCAGTTGGGGCAAAATGGTATCTGGTAATTGCGCCGGCCAGGCGCCGGTTCATTTCTTCGGGCCAAGGGGAATAGATATTTCCCGTGCGCAGGCCCGCCTCGACATGGCCGACAGGTATTTTTCGGTAAAACGCTGCCAAACTCCCTGCCATGGTTGTGGTGGTGTCCCCATGGACCAGCACGACATCAGGCTTGAAGTCCTCGAGGACTGGCGTAAGTCCCTGCAGGACACGGCAAGTGATCTCGGTGAGACTTTGCCCGGGTTTCATGATATCCAGGTCGTACTCGGGACGAATCTCGAACAGGTTGAGCACCTGGTCGAGCATCTGCCGATGTTGGGCAGTAACACATACTCTGCTTTGGAAACAATCGGAATTCGCTGCCAGGGCCTTGACGATTGGAGCCATCTTTATGGCTTCCGGGCGGGTGCCGAATACGGAAAGGATTTTTTTTCTCAAGGGGCAAAGCCTTTTTTCACAAAATGGACCCGGTCCTGGGAGACCAATGCCTGCAAGACTTGCATGTAGAGGAGACGCCGAGTAATTTCAGATTCTTCTGGATCGACAGGATGGCCTGTTTTATTAATTGCCTTAAGCGAGACCTGATAAATTGGTAATCGCTACCGGGATTCTGGGCGAAGCGTGATATGCACGCAAACAACATTTTTTACATAAAAATCACCCCATGTCCAATCTAGGGAGCATTTTTTTCTATACTGCTCTCCGCATGGAGGTTTGATGGAGATCGGGATGCCTTAGGTTTCTCCGGGCACCCTGTAAAAACCGGGATCGGGGTTAAGTGAAAGCAAATATTTCATCAACGCCTTTCATCCCCTTGGTTTTGGAATTGTCAATAATCCTCCCATGGTCCAATTTTTTCCACCCTATGGACATAAAGCCTGCCCCCTGCCGAATTAAGATCTTTAGGACGCAACACGGGGTGGCTCCCAGAAAAAAATACTCCCCTCCAGCGGTGCCGGAGGGGAGCTCGATTTGCCAGTAGAGTTAGCCCCTTGCGAGGGGCCCCACCTCTATTTTCCGCATGCCGGACAATTATGGTGTGATGCCAAAAGGAGCATTGGAAACATCGTTGGCAAGCCAGGAACCCCCAGCATCATAGGCGGTGATCCTTAGCAGGCAGTTCGACGAATTCGCGGCAGGCACGGTCCAAAGGTAACTGGTTCCCGTTGTGCTGACGATGGGGAGCCAGTTCGCTCCTCCGTTGACCGAGTAGCGCAAAAGGTAACTTGCGGCACCTGCCGGGGCGGACCATTGGATAAGATGTGTGGCCCCTGAAGTAAGGGCTTCGTTGCCGTTCGGTGAGACAACCGCCAGCACGGAGGGGGGTGTTCCCGGCGCAATGGTGAACGGGTTATCCGATACATCGTTAGCCAGCCACGCACCACCGGCATCGTAGGCGGTTACCCGGATCAGGCAGTTGGCCGAGTCGGCCGATGGAACCGTCCAATCAAAACTGGTCCCTTCAACGTTTGCTATCGGAAGCCAACTCGCCCCGCCGTTGATTGAGTAACGCACCAGATATCGGGTGGCTCCAGCATGGGAAGACCATTGTACCTGGAACACATCCCCTCCAGTTAAGGTTTCATTCCCATTCGGGCTGACAACGGCCAATATTTCGGGGGGGATAATGCTGACCGTCACCATCTCCGAATCGTCCCCACCAGCCGAAGAACTTACTGTGACCTTGGCCGGGGGGGCGAGCACGTTGGTAAATGAAGCTTGGCCTCCGGTAAGATCTCCAAAGCTTGTGGTAAGCATAGGAAGGACAAGCTGGTCGCTCGATGTCGCTTTAACGGTAAGGGCTTCGGTGGTGGGGTCGTAGCTGGCCTCGGTAATGGCCACTTCGTCGACAAGGGATACCTCTACAACGGTTGGCGGATTGTCGGAGGTGTTGGTGACGAAAAGCGTGCCGGGCAGTGAGTTGGGTGGGGTAAGCAGGTGGGAAAAAAAGTTTCCTGCCCCGTCGGTCGTCATGGTCGTGGTGGGCAGATTGGCGCCCGAGACTTCCAGGGAAGAGGGGGTTCCGGGGACATTAGAATCCACGCTGGCCGAGGCGAATACGGCAATCAGGGCCTGGGTATTGTCGCGCGAGTAGCTGGCGCGTTCCACCTTCAATGCTGAGGAAATGGGGGTGGTGTAAATCTTGCCCGTGATGCTGAACAGGTCGGTCTGCTCCGCCTGCAGGACCGCATCGTTATTGCCGGGGTCGATGCGCTCGACCCTGAAGAAGTTGGTTCCGAAAGGGCTGCCGGTGACGGTATGTTCGACGTTGGGATCGCCAACGAAGTATTCTTCGTTGGGCGGCAGGCCCACGACCACCGGGAACTCGGTGTCCCACCTCAGGAACGGACCGATGGCGCTGGCCAAGGCCCCGCTGAAATCGCCCTGGCCACCGATGCCAATATCATCGGTAAAGTTAATGGTCCTGGTGCCTGCAGGGACATTTCGGAAGACCTGCACGCCGTAGGGATGGGTTACCCGATAATCCCCGGCAATGGGGGTGTCGATGCGAATCCTTACCCGGCCGAAGCTGATCTGGGTTCCGTTGACCAGCGGGGTGCCGGCAAAGGCCGCTTCGAGCCCGAGGGTAAGCGAGGCATCGATGCCGCCGCTGGTGAAAAGGGCATCCGCAGACCACCAGAAGGATTCACCGGGGAAGTTGCCAACTGGTGGGTCCGCGAAGGGGTCTGCGGGGAATACTGTGGGGTTTTCGGGGACAAAACCGGGGACCCCGGCAGCCGGATCGCTGTCTTCCGGAAGCAGGTTGCACATGAAGCCGCCGGCAGGCGAGGGGGAGAGAGCCTTGGAGTCACACAGCTGTAACGGCAGCCCCTGGAAGAAGTTTATCTCCGCGGCCGAGACGTTGCTGCTGAAATCCCGGTACCAGACCGGATAGCCGTTGTCAGGGTTAATGGGCCCGAAATCCTTCAAGGCCGCGAAGGCCGGGCCTGTCCCGGTCAGGAGCAGGAGCAGCAGGATTGACCAAAATAACGCATGACTTTTTTTCCAGACTGTCTTCAAGTGCATAGGTCCCTCCATTGGTTGGCAGATAATATCTTTCTGGGATGCATTTGCTCGATTAATGCGAATTGGCGGGAGAAAATGTTGTTTTATGTTAACAGTTTCGAAATCTCATACTATGGGGTGATTCCCGTAATCACCGGTAGGCAAACCCTACCTTTCCAGCTTTTAGGGGATGACTCATTGGCGGTTTGAATTCCCTCCCATAGCCGTTAAAATGAAACGCGTCTGTAACCGGGGCGGGAGAGCCCTTGTTGATGAACTAAAGCAGGAGGATGCATGAGGATTTTGATTTACGGGGTCTTGTTGTTGAGTTTGCTGGTCGGATGTGCAGGAAACAAGGATGCCTTGACCGAATCGACGGATGCTTCTCTGGGCGCGAAAAATGAAGGGATCAGGGTGGAGGAGGACCTCGGCCTTGAGGTCATCGGCATGCGCTGGACCGCGGCGGGGAACATGCTCGACTTCCGTTGGCGGGCCATCGACCCGATAAAGGCGGAAATCCTCTTCAGTCGCAAGGATATCCCCTACCTCATCCATCAAAATTCGGGCGCTAAATTCCTGGTGCCCAATGCCGGCAAGGTTGGCCCGCTGCGCCAGACCACGAACAAGCCGGTCGCCGGCAAGTCCTACTTTATTTTCTTCGCCAACCCGGGCAAGTACGTCAAGCGGGGCGACAAGGTGACAATTGTGGTAGGGGATCACCAGATCAGGGATCTTGTGGTAGAGTAGGTACCAGGTTCAATCCTGACCCATACCTTGGGCCGGCGCTTTTGGGTCATTTTTCGACTCGGGTGGCGGCACTCAGGCTGGGCAATCAAAGGGGGGGGGATGCATCATACCGCCAACGGCTTCAGGCTGTCCTTTATCGCGATATTCCTGGTACTGCTCTTCTCTACACCCCTTCTCGCCGGCGTCACCAGTTCCGATCTCCAGAATGCCATGGAGTTCGCCTCCCCGGGGGAGCAGATTCCCGTCATTGTCACCTTGTCCGACAAGGCCGATCTCAGGGCATTCAAGACCCTCGGCAAAAAAGATCGGCGCTCCGGTGTAGTGACGGTCCTGAAGGACAAGGCGAAAAACTCGCAGAAAGCCCTGCGGGCCTATCTGAAGGGGCTCAGGAAGCAGGGGATCAAGGACCTCTGGGCGATCAACGGCCTTGCCCTGCGGGCCACCCCCGAGGAGATCGCCGCCCTGGCCGCCTGGCCCGGGGTGGCGAGTGTCACGCTGGATGCGCAGATCCCCGCGCCCACCTTGGCCCCGCAGGCCCTTGGCGGAGTCGAGGACAACCTGGCCGCGATCAACGCCCCCGCTCTCTGGGATCTGGGGATTGCCGGCCAGGGCATGGTGGTGGGGATCATGGACACCGGGGTGGATGTGCGCCATCCTTATCTGGCCGCCAAGTGGCGGGGCGGCACCAACAGCTGGTACGATCCCCACGGCCAGCACCCGAACTCTCCCGCCGATGTTGCCGGCCACGGTACCGCGGTAACAGGGGTGGTCGTGGGCGGCCAGCACAACGGCGTGGCCTTCGGGGTGGCTCCCGAGGCCCAGTGGATCGCGGTGAAGGCCTTCAACGACGCCGGGAACGCCCCGCTCAGCGCCATCCACCTGGGGTTTCAATGGTTTCTCGACCCGGACGGCAACCCGGCCACCGACGATGCCCCGGATGTAGTCAACAATTCCTGGGGGTTCGAAATGGAAGCCGGCTCGTGCATCGACCAGGCCCATCCCGACCCCGATCTGAACGCCGACTTCCACCCGGACATCCAGGCCCTGCAGGCCGCCGGGATCGCGGTGGTCTTTGCCGCCGGCAACACCGGCCCCAACCCTGCGACCAGTGTCAGTCCGGCCAACTACCCCGAGGCGTTCGGGGTGGGAATGGTCGACACCTTCTTTGCCTCCCCCATCGACATCGTGTCCCAGAGCGCACGCGGCCCATCCGCCTGTGACGGGACCATTTTCCCGGAAATCGTCGCCCCGGGCGAGCAGATCCTGACCACCGGGCTGCCGTTGGTAATCGACGGGGTTGCCCAGGCCGACATGGTGAGGGCCAGCGGCACCTCCTTCGCCTCGCCCCACATGGCGGGGGTGATGGCGCTTCTGCTGCAGGCATTTCCCGATTTTCCCGTGGCGGATTTGCAGGGGGTCCTGCAGCAGACCGCGCTCGACGGGCTCAACCCGCAAGACCCCGCGGGCCCGGACAATACCTACGGTTACGGCCTGGTGGATGCCCTGGCCGCTCACCAGGCGTTGGTGGTCGCCACCACCCCCAACCTGGTGGTCAGTGACTCTCTGGCCCCGGCCGACGACCGTCAGCTCCCCTTCGGCCACGTGCCGGACGGGGATTCGCGGGTGGAGACGGTGACCCTCGCCAACACCGACGGGGTTCCCCTCGAGGTGGGGCCGATCGCCCAGGCGGACCCCCTGGCGCCGCCCTTTTCCCTCGAGGCGGGGACCGATACCTGCTCCAACCAGACCATCCCTGCGGGAGGTGACTGCACCTTCCAGGTGCGGATCGCAGCGGTCGGAGGCGGAATTTTTTCCGACACCTTTGATATCCCCTCCAACGACCCCGATGAACCGGTGGTTGCCTTTGCGGTTTCCGCATCCCGGCTGAAAGTGCTGGCGCCCAATGGCGGGGAGATTCTGGCGGTGGGCAGCAGCTATGCGGTGGAGTGGTCCGCGGTTGAAGAGGCTATGAGCTATGATTTGAGCTATTCCATTGACGATGGTTCAAGTTGGACCTTGATCGTTACTGGATTGACTGCCAATAACCATCTTTGGACGGTCCCCGCGGCCGACTCGGCCAACTGCTTGGTCCGGGTGACAGCCTACGGTGCCGGTGGCGCGTGGCTGGCCAATGACGAGTCCGACGGGTCCTTCACCATTTTGCCCGGAACGCCTCCGTCGGTTCTGGCGGTGGTATCGCCGAACGGTAGTGAGTCCCTGACGGGCGGGACCACCCACACCCTCCAATGGGCAGCCCATGCGGGGGCGGCGAATTATCTCGTGCGCTATTCCACCAACGGCGGGGCGAACTGGAACGCGATTGCCAGTATCACGGGGACCAGTTTTGCGTGGATGGTCCCCGCGGCCGACTCGGCCAACTGTCTGGTCCGGGTGACGGCCTACGATGCCGGTGGCGCGTGGCTGGCCAATGACGTTTCGGACGGAGCCTTTACCCTTTTGCCCGGAACGTCTCCGTCGGTTCTTGCGGTGGTATCGCCGAATGGCGGAGAGGCCCTGACCGGCGGGACCACCCACACCATCCAATGGGCAGCCCATGCGGGGGCGGCGAATTATCTCGTGCGCTATTCCACCAACGGCGGGGCGAACTGGAACGCGATTGCCAGTATCACGGGGACCAGTTTTGCGTGGATGGTCCCCGCGGCCGACTCGGCCAACTGTCTGGTCCGGGTGACGGCCTACGATGCCGGTGGCGCGTGGCTGGCCAATGACGTTTCGGACGGAGCCTTTACCCTTTTGCCCGGAACGTCTCCGTCGGTTCTTGCGGTGGTATCGCCGAATGGCGGAGAGGCCCTGACCGGCGGGACCACCCACACCATCCAATGGGCAGCCCATGCGGGGGCGGCGAATTATCTTGTGCGCTATTCCACCAATGGCGGAGCGAGCTGGAACCCGATTGCCAGTGTCGTAGGGACGAGCTTCGAGTGGACGGTTCCCGCGACTGACTCGAACAACTGCCTGGTTCGGGTGACTGGCTACAATGCAGGTGGCGCGTGGTTGGCCAATGACGTGTCTGACGGGCCTTTCACTATTCTTCCCGGCACGCCTCCGTCGGCTCTTGCGGTGGGATCGCCGAATGGCGGAGAAACCCTGACCGGGGGGGCGACCTACACCATCCAATGGGCAGCCCATGCGGGGGCGGCGAATTATCTCGTGCGCTATTCCACCAATGGCGGGGTGAGCTGGAGCCCGATTGCCAGTGTCCCGGGGACCAGTTTCGCGTGGACGCTCCCCGCGGCCGACTCAGCCAACTGTCTGGTCCGGGTGACGGCCTACGATGCCGGTGGCGCGTGGCTGGCGAATGACGTCTCGAATGACCCGTTCACCATCAGCCCCTGAGAATGATTTGGGTTTCCCAAGAGTCTGCCTAGGCATGTTCTTTCCACAAAATTTTAATTCGAAGTCCATCACCAACAACAGTTTCAAACCCCTACCTACCCGCAGCCATTCATGATCCACGTTTAGATGCACGGGACCTTTTTCCCTTTTTGGGTTAAACTTGAAACCAGTCAAGTGACTGTCTTCAGCCCGCTACCGGGGAGCCGGGATGCGGGCATCAGGCAAATCAGAGGGGGCTGACCTATGATACCCATACAACGTGGCTGGTTGCTGTTTGTGGTCGTTTCGCTGCTGGGATTGCTGGGGGTTCCGGAAACCCGGGCCGGGGTCGTTACCCCCGAGCTGCAGGGCGAGCTGGCCGCGGCGGCGCCGGCGGATAACATCCCGGTGATCGTGACCTTTTCCGAGCGGGCGGAGCTGGCCCGGTATCAGGGCCGGGAGAAAAAGCATCGGCGGGCGGAGGTGGTCAGGGCCCTCAAGGCCCGGGCCGAGGGGTCGCAGAGGGCCCTGCGGGACTATTTGCGAGGCAGGGTGAGCGGGGAGGTCAAGCCCCTGTGGGTGATCAACGGGCTGGCCCTCGAGGTGCCCCGGGAGATGGTTGCCGAACTGGCCGCCTTTCCGGGGGTGGAGAGCGTCAAGCTGGACGCGCTGATCGAGGCCCCGCGGGCGGTCCCCAGCGCCACCAACGGGATCGAGGACAACCTGCACGCCGTGGGCGTCCCCGAACTGTGGAACCTGGGCCTGACGGGGACGGGGATGGTGATCGGGCTCATGGATACGGGGGTGGATGCCAGCCACCCGGACCTGGTCGGACGCTGGCGGGGCGGGAGCAACAGCTGGCTTGACCCCAACGGCGAGCACGCCACACCCTTCGACCAGGAGGGGCACGGCACCGCGGTAGCCGGGGTGCTGGTCGGCGGCAACGCCGGCGGGACCTCCATCGGGGTGGCCCCGGATGCCCGCTGGATCGCGGTGAAGATCTTCAACGACGCCGGTTTCGCGCCGCTGAGCGGCATTCACCAGGGGTTCCAGTGGATGCTCGACCCCGACGGGAACCCCGACACCGACGACGCGCCGGACGTGGTGAACAACTCCTGGGGCTTCGAGGACCCGGCCGGCAGCTGCATCGACGGCGCCAACCCCGATCCCAACCTGAACGCCAACTTCCACCCGGATCTGCAGGCCCTGCGCGCGGCAGGCATCCCGGTGGTCTTCGCCGCCGGCAACACCGGCCCGGCAAACGCCACCAGCATCAGCCCGGGCAACTATCCCGAGGCCTTCGCGGTGGGGGCGGTGGACACGATCGCTTCGGCGGGCACCATCCTGCCCAGCAGCGCCCGCGGACCCTCGGCCTGCGACGGGAGCATCTTCCCCGAGTTGGTGGCCCCCGGCCGCCAGATCCTGACCAGCGGCCTGCCGGCGGACCTGGGCTTCGTGCTGGCCACCGGGACCTCCTTCTCGGCGCCCCATGTGGCGGGGATCATGGCCCTGCTGCAGCAGGGGTTCCCCGCGGTTGCGCTGAGCGGGCTCGAAGCGACCCTGGTTCGCACCGCCGCCGACCGCGGCCCCATCGGGCCGGACAACGCCTACGGGGCAGGGCTGGTCAACGGCCTGGCCGCCTACCAGTCGATCCTCGCCAACCTTCCGCCCGTGGCGCCGGCCCTGGTCTTCCCGGCTGCCGACCAGGCGGATCTGGGGACCAGCGTGACCTTCCGCTGGGAGGACAGTACCGATCCGGACGGCGACACTGTCAGCTTCCGCCTGCTGGTCGCCGACAACCCCGAGTTTACCGACAGCATTGTGGCCCAGTCGACGGGCGGCGGCCCGGCCGTGCTGCTTGCCGGACTGGGTGGGGCGGGGCTGCTTCTGCTGGGCCTGGGGGGCGTGTCCCGGCGGCGCCGACTGCCGCTGGCGCTTGCCGCGGCGGCCCTGCTGTTGGTGTCCTGCGGCGGCGGGGGTGGCGGCGGAGGAGGCGCGGCGCCGGCGCCGCAGGTGACCGAGACCAGCGCCACCGTCAGCGGCCTGCAGCCGGCGACCACCTACTTCTGGAAGGTGATCGCGGAGGACGACCGCGGCGGCGTCACGGAGAGCGCGGTGCAGGAGTTCACCACGCTTTGATCGGCGGGGGGAATCTAAAATCTGAGAAGGGGATTTAGCCACGGATCCAATCTGATCAATTCGGATTTTCATGGCTTTGTTCGATTTATCAGATTTTATCCGATCTTATCCGTGGCTGATTGAGGTTTTGGGAGTTTATCTTTGGGACTCAACACAAAACGCCCCCGGCTGTCGAGCCGGGGGCGTTTTCGTGGGTGAGGAGTGGATTGGACGGGTTACTCGACGATCAGCCGCGCGACCTGGTCGCGGTCCATGGGGGCGACGCTGATGGTCCATTCCCGCTCGCCCTGCTGCAGCAGGATCTCCACCTGCGGTTCGTTCTGCCCCTTGCCGTAGGAGGCGAGGATGGCGCCGGCGGTGGCCAGGTCGGCCGCATCGGGGGTGCCGCTGATCAGCCCGGCGGGGCCGGAGAAGTTGGCGGCGCGCAGCAGGGTGTCCCCCGGGCGGGCCAGGTTCTTGATCGCCTCGTTGTCGCTCTGGTTGCGCCCCAGGGCCAGCTTGGCGTGATCGGAGAGGCGGAACTGGCGGCCGACCTTGAGGATCTGCACGTCGGTGACGGTGGCCTCGGGCTGGTGCTCGAAGAGATCGCGCAGCCGCCCGGAGAAGGATTTTTCGGTCAGCAGGCAGCCGCCCCCCGAGGAGGGGTACTCCTCCAGGCCCCATTCTCTGGCCAGGGCCTCCTGGCGGCGCCGGGAGCGCCCCTGGATGTCGAGCAGTTGTTCCCGGTCGACCAGCCCCTGCTCCTCCATGGGGGTGATGGGGAGCAGCCGGGCCGAGAGCGGGCGCAGGATGCGCTCGGGGTGCCCCGAGTACTTGGCCACCGTCTTCAGGGCGGTCAGGTTCTGGCTCATCGGCCGCTGGCCGAGCACCTCGCCGGAGAAGAGAAAATCGAACCCTTCGCTGGCCATGATCTCGCCAGCGAGGCGAAACATCATGGCGTGGCAGTCGATGCAGGGGTTCATGTTCTTGCCGTAGCCGTAGCGCGGGTTCTTGACCATCTCCAGGTGGATGTCGCCGATGTCGCTGACGATCAGCGGGATGTCCATCTGGGCGGCGGCTTTTTCGGCCTTTTTCGAACCGAAGAAGGGGGTGACGAAGGAGATGCAGGTGACATCGACCCCCTGGCGCTTGAGGGTAAGGGCCGCCAGGCTGCTGTCCAGTCCGCCCGAGAGAAGCCCCAGTGCTTTACTCATTATTGACCTCCGAAAATCTTTACTTGCTGAACGAACAATTAAATAGCCTAGCATAAAGGCTGCGTTCGACTCAATCCGGTTTTGGCGGGAAACAGCTGAGGGGCTGTAAAGCCTCGGGCCGCGTCGGCTCCGACCGATTGGACGGATGGGACTGATCCGTCGAATCTTTGTTCGTGGCAGTTGGCCACTTTGTTTACCACGAAGTTCACGAAGAGCACGAAGAAAAGAATAGAGATCTCAAAGGGTTTTGACTCTTCTTCGTGATTTTCGTGTCCTTCAGCGAGCCTGGCGAGCGGGTGGTGCGTATTCCTCTCCGCAAATTGGGCTTTGCCCGGCGGTCTGTCAAATAACAGGGCCCCTTCTGTTGCGGGACGGGGTCGCGCTCACCGTCGCAAAACAAAAGTCTCCTGAAATTCCAACAGGCTCCAGCGTCTACCGCAGGCCCGGCCAGGGCTGGGCCCTCTTCTTGCATCATTCTGCTGCGTTCCACACATCCCTCGCAGGAGCTCTCTTTATGGCCAAGATCGATGCTCTTTTCAAGATGATGAAGCAGCAGGGCGCCAGCGACCTGCACATCTCCAGCGGCGCTCCGCCCATCTTCCGCCTGCACGGGGAGATGCAACCGCTCAACTACCCGCCGCTCAGCAACGAGCAGGCCAAGGCCCTGCTGTTCGAGATGCTCGACCAGGAACAGCGCGCCGAGTTCGACCAGACCAGCGACCTGGACTTCGCCTACGCCATCCCCGGGCTGGCCCGTTTCCGCGGCAACATGCTGCAGACTCACCGCGGCATCGCGGCGGTGTTCCGGATGATCCCGAGCAAGATCCTCTCGGCCGACGAACTCGGCCTCTCCGAAGGGATCCGCAAGCTGACCCGGCTGAAAAAGGGGCTGGTGCTGGTCACCGGGCCCACCGGCAGCGGCAAGTCGACGACCCTGGCGGCGATGATCGACCTGATCAACTCGACCCGCAAGGAGCACATCCTGACCCTCGAGGATCCGCTGGAGTTCATCCACGAGAACAAGATGAGCCTGCTCAACCAGCGCCAGGTCGGCCAGCACACTCTATCCTTCGCCAGTGCCCTCAAGGCGGCGCTGCGCGAGGACCCCGACGTCATCCTGGTCGGCGAGATGCGCGACCTCGAGACCATCTCCCTGGCGATGAGCGCCGCCGAGACCGGCCACCTCGTCTACGGCACCCTGCACACCAACTCGGCCCCGAAGACCGTCGACCGGATCATCGACGTCTTCCCCAAGGACGCCCAGGAGCAGGTGCGCACCATGCTCGGCGAAAGCCTCAAGGGGGTCATCTGCCAGCAGCTGATGAAGACCGCCGACGGCAAAGGGCGCATCGCCGCCCACGAGATCCTGATCGGCAATTCAGCGATCGCCAACCTGATCCGCGAGGGAAAGACCTTCCAGATCCCCTCGATCATGCAGACCGCCAAGGGCGAGGGGATGCAGCTGATGGACCAGCGGATCATGGAACTGCTCAAGGAGAAGAAGATCACCCCGGAAGAGGCGCACCGCTGCGCGGTGGAGAAACGCACCTTCGAGCAGTTTCTCAACAACAAGCAGGCGGCGTAGGGGCCGTGACTCGGGAAGGACCGTGACTCGTGACTCGGGAAAGGCCGTGATTGGTGACTGGTTGCGAGTCACGAATCACGAGTCACGAATTACGAATCACGAGTCACGGATTTCAAGTTACGAATCAGAAGAGACCCGGGGCTTGCCGCGGGGCGGGCAGTGGTGGTAAATTAATTCAACTGCCATCGGCGAGGATTTCCCTGCCGGAACCCGAGGAGCCGCATTGAAAGACAGCTTCGGTCGAACCATAGATTATCTGCGCCTGTCGGTCACCGACCGCTGCAACCTGCGCTGCCGCTACTGCATGCCCGACGAGGGGGTCCCCTCGCTGCAGCATGGCGAGGTGCTCTCCTACGAGGAGCTGCTGCGGGTCGCGGCGGCGGCGGGGCGGCTCGGGGTGCGCAAGATCCGGGTGACCGGCGGCGAGCCGCTGGTGCGCAAGGGGATTGTCGGCTTCATCCGCCAGCTCTCCGAGCTGCCGTCCAGGCCCGAACTCACCCTGACCACCAACGGCCTGCAGCTTGCGGAGTTGGCCGGGCCGCTCAAGGAGGCCGGGCTCGACCGGGTCAACGTCAGCCTCGACACCCTGCGCGAGGAGCGCTTCGTCGCCATCACCCGCCGCGAAGGGCTGCAGCGGGTGCTGGCCGGGCTCGAGGCCGCCGAGGCGGCGGGCCTCACCCCCCTCAAGGTCAACATGGTGCCGATCCGCGGGGTGAACGCCGACGAGATCGTCGATTTCGCCCGCCTGACCCTCAAGCGCGGCTGGGAGGTGCGCTTCATCGAATTCATGCCCGTCGCCGGCGAGCTCGATTACACCCCCGAAAACCGTTTCCCCGCCCAGGCCATCATGGAGGAGCTCTCCCGGCTCGGCATGCTGCTGCCGATCCACCGCCAGGGGCCGGCCGGCCCCGCCAAGCTGTTCCGCTACCCCGAGGGGAAGGGGCGGCTGGGGGTGATCCCGGCGGTTTCCAACCATTTCTGCGGCGATTGCAACCGCCTGCGGGTGACCGCCGACGGCAAGATCCGCCCCTGCCTGTTCTGTTCCGACGAGATCGACCTGCGCCAGGTGCTGCGCGGCAGCGGCGCCGATGCCGAGCTTGAGGAGCTGCTGCGGTTCGCCGCGGGGGTCAAGCCCGAGCGGCATCACATGGATGATCCCGGCTTCAAGCAGGAAGGGCGCAAGATGCAGGGGATCGGGGGGTAGGGCCTGGAGGCGTGAGGAGTGAGGAGTGAGGAGTGAGGAGTGAGGAGTGAGGAGTGAGGAGTGAGGAGTGAGGAGTGAGGAGTTGGCTGCAACTTCGAAGCTCGAACATAATTTTCGCAAAAGGGGCGCGGTTTGGACCGCGCCCCTTTTGCGTTATCAGGGCTTGATGTGGCAGCGGGCGCAGTTGCCCTCGGTGCCGAAGGCGCGTTTGCCGTTGTGGCAGACGCCGCAGAGGCGGCCGGCATAGATCTCGGCCATGGTGACCTTGACCGTCCCCTGCTTCATCTTGGGGAACATCTCGTCGTTGTGGCACTCCTTGCACTTGGCCCCGGCCTCCTGGTGGACCTTGCCGTCGAAGACCACCTTGCCCAGGGGGCTGTCGTTGAATTCGAGCACCCGCCCCGGCGGGACGGCCAGGACCACCCCGCTGATGACCAGGGTGCCGATCAGTGCCAGTAAGCCTGCCTTGAACTTCATTGCTGGAACCTCCTCGAAAAATTGCTGCAGAAAATGGACAAAACGTCCGAAGAGTATAGCGTGCGGCGTCTGAAAAGCAATTTCTCGCGGCCTCGGTTCGGAATTTGCATTTTCCCGGGACAGAGATTTTTTCGGAAAAGGAACAGTGATGACGATCAAACCGATTGCGGGGCAGGCGGTCCCTCCGGTGGCGACGAAGAAGGCTGATCGGTCGGCGGAGCCTTCGGACAGCCGGGGCTTCGCCGGGCTGCTTGACGCGGTGCAGAGGCAGGATGCGGGGCGCCAGGCTGCCGCCGTGGCCCGCCTGGCGCAACTGCAGATGGTGCGCGGGCTGGTCGATTATGACGAGGACGGACCGGGCCTGCTGGACGGTATGGCCAGCCCTCTGCCGCTGCTTTCCGGGCTCTACGGCAACAGTCAGCAGATTGACACACCGCTGGTGCCGCAGCCGGGGAGCGGTGCCCTGCCCGGGCCGGTCAATTCGGCCGAGGACCCCGACAAGGCCGCCCCCTTCTCGGTGGCGGGGATCATCGAGCGGGCCGCCGGGCGCTACGGCGTCGACCCCGCCCTGGTCAAGGCGGTGGTGCGGGCCGAGAGCAGCTTCGACCCCGAGGCGGTGTCGCCGGTGGGGGCCGAGGGGCTCATGCAGCTGATGCCGGGGACCGCCAGGGACCTGGGCGTGACCGACAGCCTCGACCCCGAGCAGAACGTCATGGGGGGGACGCGCTACCTCCGGCAGATGCTCGACAAGTACGACGGTGATCTCGACAGGGCCCTGGCCGCCTACAACTGGGGGCCGGGCAACGTGGACCGCAAGGGGATTGACGTGCTGCCGCGGGAGACCAGCGATTACCTGGTGAAGGTGAAGAGGTTTTACGAGGAGTACCAGGGGTAGGAAAAGGCGGTGACTGGTGACCCGTGACTGGTGACTGGTGAGGTTCGTGGTCCAACCACCCTAGGCTGGGAAAATGCGAAGGGAGAGCCAAATTCGGCTCTCCCTTTTTAATGGACCTTCAAATCAAAAGCAAGACCCGGGGGACGCGGCCCCCGACGCCGCCCAACCCTTTGCTCGCCCAAAGGGTTGGATCCCAAAGGGCGCCCCCGTTGAACCCGCCTGCTGACGCAGGTGCCCTCCGCTACGCAGATGTTTCGGGGCCGTTCACATGCGCTTCGCTTAAGCTCACGGCTGTTTCCCGAAACCTCCACTTCGCTGCGGCGGGTTCAAAGGGGGGGGCAAGAGCCAACCCTTGGCGTGTTTTGCTAATCCTCCGGCAGCGCCTCGGCCAGCAGTTCGAGGATGTGTACCGCGCGGGCCTTGCCGTGGGCGTGGTTGACGCTGTCCTGCAGCTGCATGATGCAGCCGGGGCAGTCGGTGGCGACCAGCTCGGCGCCGCTGTCGGCGATGCTGGCGGCCTTCTTGGCGCCGATCTGCTTGCTGGTCTCGTAGTGGTAGACCGAGTAGGTGCCGCCCAGGCCGCAGCAGGTACCGGCGTTGGCCATCTCGACGAACTCCACCTGGGGCAGGGCGGCGAGGATCTGCCGCGGTTCCTTGGTGATGCCGCGGGTGCGCAGGTGGCAGGGGTCGTGGTAGGTGACTTTTTTGCGCTGCTGCGCCTTGGGCAGGGCGGCCAGCTTTTCCACCAGGCCGTGCTCGGCGAGAAAGACGAAGATGTCCTTGGTCTTTTTCGCCAGCGACTCGTATTCCTCGCCCAGCTCCGCGTAGATCTTGCCGACGCCGGCGTTGCAGGAGGCGCAGGCGGTGACCACGAAATCGGCCTTCTGCCGGGTGAGGGCCTGGAGGTTCTGCGCGGCGAGCTGCTCCACGGTCTGCTCGGCGCCGGCGCTGACCGCCGGCAGGCCGCAGCAGGCCTGGTCCTTGGGGATGAGCACGGTCACCCCGAGGAACCTGAGGGCCTTGACAAACGCCTCGCCCACCGCCGGGTACATGTAGTTGATGCCGCAGCCGGTGAAAAAGGCCACCGTCGGCATCCCCTCCCTGCCGGGGATCAGCTCCGGCACGGTCTCGCGGAAAGGCTTGGCGGCGATCGGCGGCAGGGTGCGCTCGGCATCCAGGTAGGGGGCCGGAAAGCGCAGGCGCAGCCCGCTGTTCTCCGGCAGTTTCTTGAACAGCAGCGAAGAGAGGGCGCCGCCGGTCTTGGCCAGGGCGTTCATCAGCTTCGGCCGCCCCAGCACCGCCGCCACCCCCTTGCCGAAGCTGGTGAGGCCCTTTTCGCCGGCGATGCGCCGGCGCGCCGCGGCGACGATCTCCTCGGTGGGCACCTTGTTCGGGCACTGGGCGCAGCAGCTGCCGCACAGCAGGCACTGGCTGAAGTCCTCGAGCACCTTGGCCTCGAGGTCGACCTCCCCCTCGAGCAGCGCGTGGGCCAGCGCCACCTTGCCGCGGGCGACCCGCCCCTCGTGCTTCTCGGCGCCGAACACCGGGCAGTGGGCCCGGCAGGCGCCGCACTTGACGCACTGTTCGATCTCTTCGCGGTAGTCTTCGAGTTTTTTCATAAGGGCCTATAGCTCACCACGAAGTCACGAAGAACACGAAGGGTTGAAGTCCAAAAAACCAAAGCCTTTGGTCTTGAAAGCCTTTCTTCGTGCCCTTCGTGTGCTTCGTGGTGGATAATTCCTTTAATTGTCCAGGAAAATCTTCCCCGGATTGAGAATGTTGTTGGGGTCGAGCGCCTTCTTGATCGCCTTCATGTAGGCGGCGCTCTGCTCGGTGATCTCCAGGGGGATGTAGGGGGCCTTGGCGATGCCGACGCCGTGCTCGCCGCTCATGGTGCCGCCTAGGGCCAGCGCCCCTTTGAAGACCTCTTCGATGGCCTTCTCCGCCTTCTCCAGCTCGCCCTCGACCTTCTTGTCGATCATGATGTTGACGTGGATGTTGCCGTCGCCGGCGTGGCCGAAGTTGACGATGGGGATGGCGTACTTCTCGGCGATGGCGTCGATCCGGCGGATCATCTCCGGCACCTTGGAGCGCGGCACGCAGATGTCCTCGTTGAACTTGTCGGGGTTGACCTTGCGCAGACTGGCCGAGACCGAGCGGCGAATCTGCCAGAGCGCCTCGCTCTCGGCGGGGGTCTCGGCGATGCGCGTCTCCACCACGCCCAGCGGCGCGATGATCTCGGCGATCCGCCTGGCCTGCTTGTCGAGGAACTCGCGGTCGCCGTCCACCTCGATGATCAGCACCGCGCGGGCCGCCTCGGGCACCTGCAGGCTGGTCGCCTGGCGCACGCAGTCGATGGTGCGCCCGTCCATGAACTCGAGGGTGGTGGGAATGATCTTATGGGCGATGATCGCCGAGACCGCCTGGGCGGCGCCGTCGATGGAGTCGAAGAGCACCAGCATGGTCTTTTTCGCCTCGGGCAGCGGCAGCAGCTTGATGACGATGCGGCTGATGATCCCCAGGGTCCCTTCCGAGCCGCACATCAGCTTGGTCAGGTCGTAGCCGACCACCCCCTTCATGGTCGGGCCGCCGGTGGTGATCACATCGCCGGTGGGGGTGACCACCTCGAGGCCGAGGATGTAGTCCTTGGTCACGCCGTACTTGACGCAGCGCGGGCCGCCGGCGCACTCGGCGACGTTGCCGCCGAGGGTCGAGAACTTGAGCGAGGCCGGGTCGGGGGGGTAGAACAGCCCGACCTTCTCCACCGCCTGCTGGAAGGCCTCGGTGACCACCCCGGGCTGGACCACCGCCACCAGGTTCTCCTGGTCGATCTCGAGGATCTGGTCCATGCGCTCGGTGGTCAGCACAATGCCGCCCTTGGTCGGCAGCGAGCCGCCGGTGAAGCCGCTCCCCGCCCCGCGGGGGAAGACCGGAATCCGCTCGGCGTTGGCCAGCTGCATGATCCGGCTGATCTCCTCGGTGGAGCCGGGGTGGACCACCACGCCGGGGAGGAATTTTTGTTGGGTGGCGTCGTAGCTGTAGCAGATCAGGTCGGCCTTTTCGGTGGAGACGTTCTTGTCGCCGACGATCTCTTCGAGGGCTTTTATGATGCGGGGTTCGAGCATTTAATCCTCGTAATAGGTAATGGGTAATAGGTGATTGGTTAAAGGCAAAGACTATAGAAAAGAGGATTTTACCCTTTACGCATCACGAATTACGGATTACGGGAAGTACAGTGCCCCCATCCGGGATCACCACGGTGCGCGGCCGGGGGGGCAGCTTTTCATACGCCATTTCCAGGGCCTGGTCAAGGTCGGCGGCCTTTTCCATCCCCATGCGGGCAGTTTCCACCTCGCCCAGTTCGCTGACCAGGATCACCCGGAAGCGGCGCGCCTTGCTGAGGGTGGCGTGGGCGGTCTGGCCGTTGATCTCGTAGCGCTGGCGCAGGGCCTGCTCGAATTCGTCGAGGTCCTGGTACTGGAACCAGTCGAAGAAGGTCGGGTTGCCGAAGCCGTCGGGGCAGGCGGCGAGCAAGATGAGCGTCCCGCCGTCGCGCAGGGCGCCCACCCCGTAATCGAGGGCCTTGTGCGACTGGATGAAGTTGATGTCCTTGGGCGCCCCGCCGCAGGAGACGACCGCCAGGTCGGCGGGCTCTTCCAGCGGTACCGTGTAGAGGGCGCGGGCCTGGGAGCAGGCCGCCAGGTGCGCCTGCTCCAGCTCGCCGCAGTAGACGCCGAGGATCTCCTTGTGCGGCGAGAGCACCGTGTTGAGCAGAAAATCGGGTTCGAGCATGCGCGCCGCCTGCAGCAGGTTGGCGTGCACGGGGTTGCCGTCGAGGATGCCGGGGCGGGCCTGCTCGCTCTTGCCGCCGATCTCCGGCGGGTTGAACACGGCGAAGTGGGTCGCCATGCAGGTCTCGCGCGAGGCCACCCCGGGGACCAGCCCCTTGCGGCCGCCGCCGAAACCGGCGAAGTAGTGGTAGCCGGCGGTGCCGGTGACGATCACCCGGTCGGCCTCGGCGACCCGCTTGTTGACCGAAACCGGGATGCCGCCCTCGGTATCGCCCAGGTAGACCAGCTCGGCGGGGTTGTCGCACTCGTGGTCGAACACGGCGATGCGCCCGTACAGTGGGCCGAGGATCTTGCGGTGCTCGGTTTCGCTCTGCTTGCGGTGGATGCCCAGGGCGACGACGATCGCCATGTCGGCCTCGGCCACCCCGGCGGCAGTCAGCCGCTCGACGAGGATCGGCAGGTAGATCTCGCTGCCGGTGTAGCGGGTGATGTCCGAGGTGACGATGACCACCTTCTCCCCGGGACGGACGATCTGCTCCAGGCGCGGGCTGCCGATAGGCTTGTCGAGGGCGGCGCGGATCAGCGGCCCGGGGTCCCCCGCCGGCGGGACGTCGGCGGTCAGGACCCTGGCGTCGGTAGCGGGGCAGGCGAAAGAGCGGGAACCGTACTTGAGCTCGATGGTGGACAAGGCAGATCTCGCAGGTTGTTTGGCCAGAAAACGGCAATTAGCCACGGATAAGGTCGGATAAAATCTGATACATCAAAGGCATGGCCTTTTGACAGTGATGGCATTCAGGGCTTTCGATCCGAACCCCAAAAGGCTTTTAAATCAGATTTGATCAGATTTGATCCGTGGCCAGAGGTTTTTTTCCAAGTCTAGAAATCATACGGATTTTGCCGGGCAAACGCAAGCCGCCGCGCTTCAGCTGCCGCGGGTCCGGGCGGGCCTCCACCGGTCCGCCGCCAGCCCTGCCAGCAAAGCCAGGGCGGAAACCGCCAGGCCGAGAAACAGCGGCGGAACCGTCTGCCAGTGGAGAAGGCCGGCGGCGATCACCGCCGAGGGCGCCAGGATGATGGAGAGCGTCCCGCCGCGGGCCGAGGTGCGTTCCCGGAGAAAGACCGCGGCCAGCAGCGGCAGGCAGATGGTGGCGCCGCGCAGCCCCATGGAGAGAAAGCTCCACTGCATGATCACCGACCCGAGGTTGAACAGCAGCAGCCCCAGGGCCAGCAGCAGCGCTCCCAGGGTGGTCAGGCGCAGCCACGCCAGGCGCCTTTCCGGGCCCGGAACCCAGCGGGCCAGCACGTCGGACTGCAGGGTGGTGCCCACGCCGAGGGCCAGCCCGGCCGCGGTCCCCACGGCGGCGAACAGCAGGGTGGCAAAGGCCGGGCCGGCCAGGGGGGCGGGGAGCTGCTCGAGCAGAAACGCCGGCAGGGCCTGGGCGCTGTCCAGCCCGGGCCGATGCAGGCGCATGTAGAGGCCGACCGCGACCCCCAGCAGGCCCAGCGGCGGGATCAGCACGGCGCTGAGCAGGGCGCCGCCGCGGGCTTCGCGCGCGCTTTTGGCGCTGAAGATCGCCTGCAGGTAGATCTGGGTGGAGACCACCCCCACCAGCATCGACAGCAGGTCCGAAACCCCCTCGCGCACCCCGTAGCCGAAGAGGCTGAACCAGGGCTCGGCGGGGAAGGCCGCGCTCAGACCCGACCAGCCGCCGGCCTCGGCGAAGGCGATCCAGCCGGCCCCGGCCATGGTGGCGTAGAGCAGCAGCAGCTTGAGCAGGCCCAGCGGCCCGGCGCTGCGCATCCCTCCGCCCAGGGCCACCAGCGCCACCAGCAGGGCGGAGATCAGCGAGGCGCTGAGCCGCGAGAGCCCGAAGAGGCTGGCCAGCAGGGCCGAGCAGGCCAGCAGCTGGGCGACGATGTGGATGAACATGCCGAGCGCCGAAAACAGGCTGGCCCCGACCCGGGCCCGGCTGCCGTGATAGCGGCTGATGAACTGGGGGACGGTTTCGACCTCCCCCTCGCGCAGGGGGACGGCCAGGAACAGGGCCAGCAGCAGGCAGGCGATGCCGGCGCCGAGGGTGAACCACCAGGCCGAGAGGCCGAAGAGGAAG
Organism: Desulfuromonas versatilis; assembly: GCF_019704135.1. NCBI lineage: Bacteria > Pseudomonadati > Thermodesulfobacteriota > Desulfuromonadia > Desulfuromonadales > Desulfuromonadaceae > Desulfuromonas > Desulfuromonas versatilis. The sequence goes on along the minus strand of NZ_AP024355.1, from coordinate 4,195,089 downwards.
GCCAGCTGCACGGTGCCGATGGTCGAGGCGCCGCCGACCAGGGTCCCCATGATGGCGCCGGCCACGTTCCAGCTGCCCGCCTGGCGGCCGGCGACGGAGAAATCGTCGGCCGAGCGGGCCCGGCCGGCCACGGCGAACAGGGCCATCGCCCCCAGGGTAACGACAAAGGTGGAGAGAAAGAGGAGGTCGTGCGCCACGGCAGGTCCCTGTCGGAGTGGTTAGTCGAGCGGCATCACCAGCGGCAAGTATCCAGGAGTCAGACTCCAGAATCCAGGAGAAAAACCTGGACCAAGAAAAACCTCCCTTGGCTTCGCAGTTAACGAATCACCAGTCACGAGTCACGAGTCACGGCCCCTCAAATCGCCCGAACCATGCCGCCGTCGACCAGCAGCGCGCTGCCGGTGACATAGGAGCTGGCCTCCGAGGCCAGAAAAGCCACCACCCTGGCGAACTCCTCCGGGGTGCCGTAGCGCCCCAGGGGGATGCGCCCCCGCGACTCGGCTTCGACCTGTTCGACGGGGACGCCGAGTCGCTCGGCCCGGCCGCGGTCGAGCTCGGCGGTGCGGTCGGTGGCGATGCGCCCCGGGGCGACGGTGTTGACCAGGATGTTGTAGGGGGCAAGCTCCTCGGCCAGGGTCTTGCCCAGCCCCAGGATCCCCAGGCGGAAGGTGTTGGAGAGGATCAGCCCGGGGATCGGCTGGCGGATGGAGGAGGAGGCGATATTGATGATGCGCCCGCCGCTCTGCTTGAGGTCGGGGAGCACCTTGCGGATCATGCGGATGTAGTTCAGCAGCGTCGCCTCGAAGGCGCTCTGCCATTGATCGTCGGAAAGCTGGACGAATTCCCCCGCCGGCGGGCCGCCCGAGTTGTTGACCAGAATGTCGATCTTGCCCAGGGTGGCCCGGGTCACCTGGACCAGGTGGCAGATATCCCCGGCGACGGCCAGGTCCGCGCAGTGGGACTCGACCCTGCCGGGGGCGAGGGCGGAGATTTCCCGGGCGGCGCTGCTCAGGGCCTGCCGGTCGCGCCCGGTGAGCATGACGTGACACCCCTCGGCCGCCAATTGGGTGGCGACCGCTTTGCCGAGCCCCTTGCTCGAGGCCGCCACCAGGGCGACCTTGCCTTGCAGGTTGAGGTCCATTTTCCCCCCTAAGACATTAAGCCTAAAAACGTATTATAGCCACGGATAGGTTCGGATAAAATCTGATAAATCAAAGACATGGGCTTTCTTCAGGGGTTAATCGTTTGGTTTTTTGGTCTGGGTTCTTTTTTTCTTTGAAGATCAGACTTAATCAGATTTGATCCGTGGCCAAATGCTTGGTTCGGGGTTAAAGGTTTGCTCCCAAGCTCAAAGCTGCAGCGGGGCGCCGAGATCCACCCCCGGCAGCAGCTGCTGCAGCAGTTGGTCGAGCTGGGCGGCTGCATGGGGGTTGAGCCCTCCGCCGGGGTGGCGCACCTTGCCCCCGGCGATCAGGCCGCGCCGGCGCAGGATCTCCTTGCGCACCGCGACGCCGGGCTGCTGCTCGAAGACGATCAGCGGCAGAAAGCGCCGGTAGAGCTGGTCGGCCTGCTCGGGCCGGCCCCCGGCCATGGCGCGCACCATGGCCTGCAGCACCTCGGGGAAGGCGAAGCCGGTCATGAACCCGTCGCTGCCGGCCTGCAGGTCGAAGATCCCGTAGAGGGCGCCGAGCCCGGTGAGGATCGGCACCCGGCGCTCTCCCAGCCCTTCGATCAGGGCGCGGATCTTCGGCGCCGTCGGCACCGCCTCCTCCTTGAAACAGGCCACCCGGGGGATCTCCCGGGCCAGCCTCACCAGCAGCGGCGCCGCCATGTGCACCCCGGTGGAGGCCGGGTGGTCCTGGACCACGATGGGCAGCTCCATCCCGTCGGCCACCCGGGCGAAGTATTCGAAGATCCGCTCCTCGCTGGGGACCGGCTCCTGGGCCGGGGTCAGCATTACCGCGTCGGCGCCCAGGCGCTCGGCCATGCGGCTCAGCTCCAGCGCCGCCCGGGTGCCGCGATGGCTGGCGCCGACCACCACCGGCAGGCGCCCGTCGGCGGCGGCCACGGCGGTTTCGATGGCCGCCTGGCGCTCGGCGTCGGTCATGCGGTTGGCCTCGCCGAGCACGCCGAGGATGGTGACCCCGTTTACCCCCAGGCGCGCCATGAAGCGGATCAGCCGGGCGAAGGAGTCGAGGTCGAGGTTTTCGTTGTCATCGAAGGGGGTGGCGAGGATCGGGAACACCCCGGTGAATCTGGTGGTCTTGGTCATGAAGGTGCACTCCTTCAGATTTGCTGGTCCCAAAAGCCCCCAAAGGGCAATTGGCCACGGATAAGAGCGGATAAAATCTGATAAATCAAAGAACCAGGCTTTTGAAAATGATTAGATTTTGAAAATCCGATTTGATCCGTGGCCAAATGGTTTTTAAATGTAGGGGCAGGCCTGCGTGCCTGCCCTGGGCGGCCACAGGGGGCCGCCCCTACGACAATCAGGTCAAGCCGCCGCGCTCTGCCTGCCCCCGCCCAGCTTCTGCACCGCCGCCAACGCCAAAAACAGGCCGAAACCGGCGGCGTTGGTGAGGTAGCCCGGCCAGAACATCAGCACCGTGACCACGCCGAAGCCGATGCGCAGCGGCCAGTTTACCTCGCGGAAGAAAAACCCTTCCGAGAGAATGGCGAAGGAGAACAGCCCGACCATCCCCGAGGCGGTCGCCTCGGCCACCAGCCACAGCGGGCCCTCGAAGAGGATCGGCGTGTAGCAGAACAGCAGCGGGATCAGGTACAGCCCCTTGGCCAGTTTCCAGGCTTCCATGCCGGTCTGCAGCGGCTTGCTGCCGGCGATGCCCGCGGCGGTGTAGGCGGCCAGGCAGACCGGCGGGGTGACGTTGGCGTCCTGGCTGTACCAGAAGATCAGCATGTGGGCGGCAACCAGGCTGACCCCCATCATCTGCATGGCCGGCGCCACCAGCACCGCCAGCACGATGTAGGAGGCGGTCACCGGCAGGCCCATGCCGAGGATCAGCGAGGCCAGCGCCACCAGCAGGATCATCACGAACAGGTGGCCGCCGGAGAGGTCCATGGCGATGATCGAAAACGTGGTCCCCATGCCGGTCATCAGCACCACGCCGACGATGATCCCGGCGCAGAGCAGCACCACCGCGGTGGAGACCATGTTCTTGGCGCCGAGAAACAGCGCCTCGGCCACGTCGGCGAGCCCCATGCGGCTCTCCTTGCGCAGCCAGCTGGCCGCGACCACGGCAAGGGTGGCGATGGAGGCCGAGTAGGTCGGGGTGTAGCCGTACATCAGCAGGCCGATCAGCAACCCGATGGGGATCAGGAAATGCCACCCCTCGCGCAGCACCTCGCGGGCGCGGGGGATCTCCTCGTCCTTCGGCGGAGTCAGGCCGCGGCGCCGGGCGCGCAGGTGGACGAAAAAGATCACCGAGGAGAAGTACATGATCGCCGGGATGGTGGCGATGCCGATGATCTTCAGGTAGGGGATCTGGGTCCACTCGGCCATGATGAAGGCGCCGGCGCCCATGATCGGCGGCATCAGCTGGCCGCCGGTGGAGGCGGCCGCTTCGACGGCCGCGGCGAAGTGGGGCCGGAAGCCGGTGCGCTTCATCAGCGGGATGGTCAGCGAGCCGGTGCCCACGGTGTTGGCCACGGCGCTCCCCGAGATGCTCCCCATCAGGCCGCTGGCCACCACCGCCATCTTGGCCGGGCCGCCCACGGTGCGGCCCATCAGCGACATGGCCAGTTTCAGCACAAAATCGCCCGCTCCCGACTTGAGCAAGAAGGCGCCGAAGAGGATGAAGAGAAAGACGTAGGTCGAGCTGATGCTGGCGATGGTGCCGAAGATGCCGTCCGGGGCGAAATACATCCGGTAGAACAGCCGCTCGATGGTCACCCCGCGAAACTGCAGCAGGCCGCTGAAATGCTTGCCGAGAAAGGTCACGTAGCTGAGGAAGAAGATCGCCAGAAAGGGGATCAGCAGCCCGGTGCAGCGGCGGGTCAGCTCGATCAGCAGGACGATGGCCAGGCCGGCGAAGATCAGGTCGCGCAGGATCGGCACCTCGTTGCGGGCGTGCAGGGCGTCCTCGAAGAAGATCAGGTAGAAGCCGGCCACCAGCCCGAGCAGGGCGAGCAGAAAATCGATGGGCAGGGTCTGGTCGGGCTTTTTCTTCGACAGGGGGTAGAAGACGAAGCCGAGCAGCAGCACGAAGGCGTAGTGCACGGCGTTGCGCTGGATCTCGGAGATCACCCCGAAGGTGTTGAACCAGATGTGCGCCAGCGACATGAGGACGCCGACCACGAACACGAACTTCGCGGGGAAGGCGGTCAGCTTGCGCTGTACGGCGAGGGCCTCGCCCTGGTCGGATTCAAGTTTGTCGTCCTGCGGTCGGGTCCCTTTGGCTTCCGTCATACTGCGACCTTCCCCCGTTTGGGTAAATTGTGTGTTTGAGCCGGTGGGGCGTGAGGTGTGAGGTGTGAGGCGGCAAGTTCGAACAAAGCCAGTGCTTTGCTTTTGCTCCTCACCCCTCACTCCTCACGCACTTCTGTTCCAGGTTACTTCTTGGGCAGAAGCTTCTCGGGGATCTTGACCCCGGCTTCCTGGTAGTACTTCACGGCGCCGGGGTGCAGGGGCATCGGCATGCCGCCGATGGCCTTTTCCAGGGCCATGGCCTTGGTGGCGCCGTGGATGTTGTTGAGGAAGGGGAGGTTCTCGTAGATGGTCTTGGTGATCTTGTAGACCGTCTCCTCGTCCAACTCGCTGGAGGCGACCAGCAGGTTGGGCTGGGCGATGGTGTTGATCGGCTTCTTCTGCCCGGGGTAGGTGTCCGGGGGGATCACGAAGCGGGTCCACAGCTCGACGTCGCCGTTGATGGCGGCGAGCTGCTCGTCGGTGAAGTCGAGCACGGTCCCCTTGTCGCCGAGCATGGCGTACATCTGGGTGATGGCCGAAACCGGAACCCCGGCGGGGATGTTACCCCCGGCGATGCGCCCGTCCTGCATGGCGTCCACCGAAGGGTTGTAGCCGAGGTACTCGGTGGTGAAGTCCTTGTCCGGCTCGATCCCCAGGGCGCCGAGGATCACCCGGCCCGAGCCCTCGGTGCCGCTGCCGCGCTTGCCGATGGAGAATTTCTCGTTCAGCCCCTTGAGGTCGGCGGCGGTGCCGGTCTTGGCGTACTTGGAGAGCAGGGCGAAGTGCTCCACGTTCTGCCAGAGCATGGTGATGCCGGCCATCTTCTGCATCGGGTCGCCGGCGTAGGAGCCCTTGCCGTGGTAGGCTTCGGCGCCGTAGAGCCCCTGCAGGATGGCCAGGTCGCATTCGTTGTTCTTGAGCATCTGCACGTTCTCGCCGGAGCCGGCCGAGTTGATGGCGGTGGCGGTGATGCCGTCGCTGGAGGCGAGCTTGACGCTGATCAGGGTGCCGATGGCCACCCCGACCGGGTAGTAGGTGCCGCCGGTGGTGGCGGTGGCGATGATCAGCGACTTGGCCGCCTGCACCGGCGTTTGCGCCGCCACCAGCAGGGTCGCGGCGAGGGCCAGGGTGAGAAGCTTGCTTGCGAGGGATTTCAGCATGTTTTTCCTCCTCTGGAAATTGAAAAGCCGTTTTGTTTATCTGGTAAACAGCAATAGCAGTGCCAGAATGCCAAGGGCCCGTTTTTGCTGGGGATGATTCAGCCAGGGGCGGCCGGCTGGAGCGGAAGGCGCTCATCTTCGAGCGGAAGGCGCTCGGGAGGGGTTGCGGCCGCGTCGGATCCGACAGATCGGTCCGATCCGACTGATCAGACGCGGCCGCAAAGGAGTTTTCGCCCAGCCCTACCTGACGATGGTATCCGCGATGACCAGCAGGGAGAGGGGGATCTGCACGCCGAGGCGGCGGGCGGTCTGCATGTTGACCGCGACCATGAAGAAATCGAGGGAGCGGCTGGGGATGGCGGTGGGGGCGGTCCCCTCGAGGGCCTCCAGGGCGTTGAGGGCGGCCAGCCGGCCGATGCGGTATTCGTCGGGGACCAGGCCGAGCAGGGCCCCCTTGCGGGTCACCAGGCTCATGTCGGCGGCCAGGGAGGGGAGCCCGGCCTGGTGGACCTGCTCGAGCAGGCGCTGGCCGAGGCGCTCGAGCAGCGGGTCGCGGGTCAGGTAGATCGCCTCCAGCCCGCGGCGGCGCTGCAGGGGGAGGTCAGCGGCCTGCTGGGGAGCGGTCACCGGGAATTTCTCCAGGGCAAAGCCGAGAAACGGCTGCAGCCTCTCCAACTCGCGCAGCTGCTGGCGCGAGTCGGGGTTGCCGGGGTTGTAGACCACCCCGAGCCGGGTGAAGGGGACGATCTGCTTGAGGGCCTTGAGCTGGTTGAGCACCGGGACCCGGTTGCTGATCCCGGTGGCGTTGTTCTCCGAGGATTCCCAGCTGGCGATCAGCCCGGCGTCGACGGGATCCTGGACCATGGTGAAGACCACCGGGACTTCCCGCACCCTCGCGAGCAGCGGGGCCGCGGCCGCAGTCCCGGAGACGTAGTAGAGGTCGTGGCGCCGCTGCAGGGCCGTCTCCAGGTAGTGGCTGAGCAGCGTTTGGTCCCCGGCGGCGTTGTAGACGTAGAAGCGGGCATCGGGATGGTGCTTCTGCACCCCGTCGCGAAACCCGCTCTCCACGGCCCCGTCGGGCTGCCATTCGAACATGGCGATGCTCGGATAGGGCTCGGCGGCCCGCCCGGCCGCGGCCCCGAGCAGCAGCGCGGCCGCGGCCAGCAGGCAGAACCGGCGCAGGGGCCGCTCAGGGCTCATCCTCATCCTCCCCGCCCAGGCCGAGCTTCTGCAGCTTGCGCTTGAAGGCATGGCGGCTGATCCCCAGCCGTTCGGCGGCCAGCCCCTTTTTCCCCAGCGCCTCTTCGAGCGCGGCCAAAACCAGCTGCCGCTCCACCCCCAGCAGGTGCTCGTCGATGTGGAAGGCGCCGGCCATCGGCGGCCCGCCCTCGCCGGCGCGGATCTCCGCCGGCAGCTGCTCGACGGGGATCACTTCGCTGGGGCAGAGGATGACCAGCCGCTCGACGATGTTCTTCAGCTCGCGGATATTGCCCGGCCAGCGATAGGCCAGAAAGGCCTTCTCCGCCGCCGGGGCCAGCCGCTTGACCGGCCGGCCGAGGCGCCGCGAGAAATGGGCGAGAAAGTGCCCGGCCAGGGCCAGGGTGTCGCTGCCGCGCTCGCGCAGCGGCGGCAGGTGGACCGGGATGACGTTGAGCCGGTAGAAGAGGTCCTCGCGGAAGCGCCCCTGGCGCACCAGCTCGCGCAGGTCGCGGTTGGTGGCGGCGACGATGCGGGCGCCCACCTGGATGTCGGTGGTGCCGCCGAGCCGGCGGAAGCTGCGTTTTTCCAGAAAACGCAGCAGCTTGGCCTGCAGGTGCGGGGGCATCTCGCCGATCTCGTCGAGAAACAGGGTGCCCTGGCCCGCCAGTTCGAACAGCCCCTTTTTGCGCTGCTGGGCGTCGGTGAAGGCGCCCTTTTCGAAGCCGAACAGCTCGCTCTCCAGCAGGTTCTCCGGGATCGCCGCGCAGTTGAGCTCGACAAAGGGGTGCGCGCTCCGCTCGCTGAGCCGGTGCAGGGCCCCGGCCACCAGCTCCTTGCCGGTGCCGCTCTCGCCGGTGATCAGCACCGCGCTGTCGCCGGCCGCGGCCACCAGGCGCACCTTGCGAAACACCTCCTGCATCGCCGGGCAGTTGCCCACCATCTCCTCCAGCCCCTCGGCGGGATGGCGGCGTTCGCGCAGAAAGGTCACCTCTTCGCGCAGCTTCTGCTGCTCCAGCGCCTTGCCGACCAGCAGCAGGATCTCCTGCAGCTCGAAGGGCTTGTTGAGGTAGTGAAAGGCCCCCCGCTTGACCGCATCGACCACCGTGGCGGTGTCGCCGTGGGCGGTCATCATGATGACCATCGCCTCGGGCTGGGTGCGGCGCACCTCGCTGAGCACCTCCAGGCCGCTCATGTCGGGCAGGCGCAAATCGAGCAGCATGACGTCGGGCGGGTTTTCCGCGGCCAGCCGCAGGGCGTCGCGGCCGCTCAGGGCCACGCCCACCTGGTGCCCCTCGTCGCGAAACAGCATGCCGAGGGACTGGGCCAGCACCTTTTCATCGTCGGCGATCAGAATGGTTGCCATCAGGAGGCTCCCTCCGGGGCGCAGGCGGCAAAGCGCAGTTCGAAGACCGTCCCCCCGCCGGGGGTGCTCTGCAGCTGCCAGGTGATGCCGTTTTCGGTCATCAGCGAGTGGACGACGGAAAGCCCCAGGCCGGTGCCGCTGGCCCGGGTGGTGAAGAAGGGGTCGAAGATGCGGTCCTGGTGCTCTTCGGCGATGCCGCAGCCGGTGTCCGCCACCACTGCCAGCACCGCGGCATCCTCCTGGCGCAGGCTCATCCGCAGGCGCCCGCCCCCCTTCATGGCCTGGGCGGCGTTGAGCGCCAGGTTGAGGAAAATCTGCTGGGCCTGGTCGGCATCCACCAGCACCGGCGGAGTGGCCGGAAGATCGGCCTGCACCTCGATCCCCTCCTGCTGCAGCGACTTGCCGATCATCTCCAGAACCCGCTCCAGCACCTGCTCCAGGCGCACCGGGCGGGGGGCGGCCTCCTTGGGCCGGGCAAAGTCGAGCAGCTGCCGGACCATCTTGTCGAGCCGGTCGATCTCCTCGTTGATCCCCCCGGCCAGCTGCGCCACCTCCCCGGAGATGGCCTTGCGCTGCATGAGCTGGGCGCAGCTCTTCATTCCCGCCAGGGGGTTGCGCACCTCGTGGGCCACCCCGGCGGCGAGGATCCCCAGGGAGGCCAGCCGGTCGACCTGGCGGATCTGCTTCTCGCGGGCCTTGATCTTGCGGGCCATGGCGTTGAACTCCTCGCCGAGCCGGCGCAGTTCGCCTTCGCCGCGGATCTCGATGCGGTAATCGAGGTCCCCCTCGCTGAAGGCCTGGGCGCCGTGCATCAATTGGGTGATGGGGTTGGTGATGCGGCGGACGAAGAACAGGGTGGTGAGCAGGGCCAGGGCGGCGATGCTCAGGGCGAAGGAGAGGCTCTTGCCCTTGAGCCGCAGGATGTCGCCGAACAGCACCTTTTCAGGCAGGGTCAGGCCAAGGGTCCAGTGCAGCTCGGGGACTTCGGCGAGAAACACCTTGGCGCCGGCCGCCTCGGCGATGAGCACCTCTTCCTCCGCGGCGGGGCGGCCGGCGAGCAGCGGCCCGGGGTCGAAGTCCGGGTTCCCCCGCAGCAGCGGCCTTTGCAGCTGATGATCGAAGACGAACCCCTGGCCGCCGGAGGAGGGGGCCAGCTCTTCCACGTAGCGGGTCAGGGCCTCGAGGCGGATGTAGAAGGCCAGCAGGCCGACGGGGTGGGTGGCCTGTTCGAAATCGTAGACCCGCTTGGTGAAGATCACCAGCGGCCCCTCGGGGTGATCGGCGATCACCCCGGAGGTGTAGGTGTCGACCAGGCCGGCCAGCTTCAGCCGCGAGCGGTCGATGCGCCCGGCCACCGACTCCTCCCGGTCCTCGGGGAGGCTGAGGATGACCTCGCCGTCCAGGGAGATCAGGCTGATCCGCGAGTAGAGGTCGTTCTGGCTCTGGTATTTTTTGAGCTTGAACAGCACCGTCTCCAGGCGCTGCCCGAAGCTGAACTGCAGGAACGAGAGCTGAATGAAGGGGAAGCCCGAGAGCAGGTCGAGGTCCTTGCGGATTTCGTGGACCTTCTGGCTGGTCTGGCTGGCGGTCTTGGCGGTCAGGTTGGAGAGCTGGCGGTTGGTCAGGTTCTCCAGGGAATCGGCGGCCGCGTTGAAGGAGTGGTAGGAGATGACCAGCAGGGGGAGCAGGCCGAACAGCAGGTAGATGAAGATGAACTTTTTGCGGATGCCTCGGAAAAAACGCATGAGCTGCTTCCCGTGCCCGAGCGCCGCGGCGCGAATTCACGTGGAGTGCTGCGAGGTGCCGGAAGGTGTCGTTGACACCCCGACCCCGAGAGCATAGAATAACTCGCCTTTAAAGTACAGAAGAGGATTTTTTGAAGCAGAAAACCTTCTACACCTGTCAGCAGTGCGGCTACCAGAGCCCCAAGTGGATGGGCAAGTGCCCGGACTGCAACCAGTGGAACAGCCTGGCCGAGGAGACCGTCGCGGTGGTCAAGGGCAAGGGGCGGGCCGCCGTGTCGACGGCGGGGAGCATCCCGCTGCGCCTGGCCGAGGTGCAGATCACCGAGGAGGACCGCATCCGCTGCGGCATCGGCGAACTCGACCGGGTGCTGGGCGGCGGGGTGGTCCCCGGCTCGCTGACCCTGATCGGGGGCGACCCGGGGATCGGCAAGTCGACCCTGCTGCTGCAGGCCAGCGACCGGCTGGCCGGCGCGGGCAAGGTGCTCTACGTCACCGCCGAGGAGTCGGCGCGCCAGGTCAAGCTGCGCGGCGGCCGGCTCGGGGCGGATGCCGCCGAGCTGTTTCTGCTCGCCGAGACCTCCCTCGAGGCGATCCTCGAGCGGGTCCGCGAGCTCAAGCCCGATTTTCTGGTGATCGACTCGATCCAGACCATCTACACCGCCGCCCTCGAATCGGCCCCCGGCTCGGTGAGCCAGGTGCGCGAGTGCGCCGGAAAGCTGATGCATGTCGCCAAGGGCGAGGGGATCCCCACCTTCATCGTCGGCCACGTGACCAAGGACGGGGCCATCGCCGGGCCGCGCATGCTCGAGCACATGGTCGACACGGTGCTTTACTTCGAGGGGGACCCGGGCCACCCCTACCGCATTTTGCGGGCGGTCAAGAACCGCTTCGGCTCGACCAACGAGATTGGCGTCTTCGAGATGCGCGAGCAGGGCCTGGCCGAGGTGGCCAACCCCTCGGAGCTGTTTCTCGCCGAGCGCCCGCAGGGGGTCGCCGGCAGCTCGGTGGTCCCCTCGCTGGAGGGAAGCCGGCCGATCCTGGTGGAGCTGCAGGCGCTGGTGTCCGGCAGCTCCTTCGGCACGCCGCGGCGCACCACCATGGGGATCGACCACAACCGGGTCTCGCTGCTGGTGGCGGTGCTGGAGAAGAAGGTGGGGCTGTCGCTGCTCTCCCAGGACATCTTCGTCAACGTCGCCGGCGGGGTGCGCCTCGACGAGCCGGCGGTGGATCTCGGGGTGATGGCGGCGCTCGCCTCCAGCCACCTGAACAAGCCGATTCCGCCGCGCACCATCCTCTTCGGCGAGGTCGGCCTGGCCGGCGAAGTGCGCGCCGTCTCGCGCCCCGAGCTGCGGGTCAAGGAGGCCGCCCGGCTCGGCTTCGACCGCTGCCTGCTGCCCGCCGGCAACCTGAAAAACCTCGAAGCGCCAAAAGGGATCGAACTGATCGGGGTACGCAGCGCCGAAGAGGCGCTGGAGGGGATATTTGAGTAAGGCCGTGAACAGTGGACCGTGGACAGTGGGCAGAAGCACCTTAAAATTTCCACGAATCACGAATCACGAATCACGAATCACGAATCACGAATCACGAATCACGAATCACGAATCACGGAGTTTAAAGTGACCGACGACAAACTGACCCATTTCGACGACGAGGGCAAGGCGATCATGGTCGACGTCGGGGAGAAGACCCCGACCCGGCGCGTCGCCGTGGCCCGCGGCGAGGTGCGCATGGCCGAGGCGACGCTGCAGCGCATCCTCGATCGCTCGGTGGAGAAGGGGGACGTGTTCTCGGTGGCGCGCATCGCCGGGATCATGGCCGCCAAGAAGACCCCCGAGCTGATCCCCCTCTGTCACCCGCTGGCGCTCTCCTCGGTGAAGATCGAGTTCCTGCCGTTTCCCGGTGAGGGGCGGGTGGAGATCGAGGCGGCCGTCAAGCTGACCGGCACCACCGGCGTGGAGATGGAGGCGCTAACCGCCGTTTCCGTCGCCGCCCTGACCATCTACGACATGTGCAAGGCGGTGGACAAGGCGATGGTGATCGGCGAAATCCGCCTGATGGAGAAGCACGGCGGCAAGAGCGGCTCCTTCCTGCGCCAGGAATAGTTTTCCCGGGCTGCTGGATTGCATGGCCCGAACTTCCTGTTAAACTACCGGCCGGGTTCACCGGCAGCCGAACCGCAGCTCACCCGCGGAGCCCGCATATTTTCGGGCGTCTGGCGGCGACAAAAAAAGGACATTCGTGAACACGCCACGCTACTTTTCGATCCGCAAGGCCTTCCTGGTCCCCTTGGGACTGCTGGTGCTGCTCTGCTGCATTCTGCTGGTGGTGGTTCTGATGGTGGGGCAGCCGGTGGCCAAGGCGTTCATCCTCGGTGCGCTGATCCTGCCGATCACCGGGTTGTTCGTGGAGAGCGCTTTTCGCAAGGCCGTCATCGACGAGCAGGGCATCACCGTCTACAAGTTCCTGCGCAGCAAGTCGCTCAAGTTTGCCGAGCTGACCGCCGTGGAGACGGTGCAGGTGCGCAAGCGGGCCTTCCTGACCCTGTGCGCCGAGGATGAGTTTCTGATCCTCTCCAACGCCTACGGGGATTTCCCCGAACTGGTGCGGGTTTTGCTTTCCAGGGTCCCCGAGGGGACGGTGAGCGAGGAAACCCGTCAAATGGCGGCGTCCCCGCCGGTCAAGAGCTCGGACGTTATCTCCTGCTGGCTGGCCGTGGCGCTGCTCGCCTTCATCCTCTACATTCAGCTGGGCGGCAGGCTTTGGTAGCGGGCACTCCGGCATTTGGGTTGACTTGAAAGCAGAATTCATTTAGTTTTACTTAATTCACCTGATAGAGGGAGTATCCATGGAGAAGCAGAAAATCGAGGAGTTCCGGAACCTGCTCCAGGAGCAACTGGACAGTCTGCTGCGCGAAGCGGGCAAGACCGTTTCCGAGATGACCGACGAGAAGACCAATTTTCCCGACCCCACCGACCGCGCCTCCCTGGAGTCGGACCGTAACTTCGAGCTGCGGATCCGGGACCGGGAGCGCAAGCTGATTATGAAGATCCGCGAGGCGCTGGAACGGATCGACGAGGGGATTTTCGGGATTTGCGAGCATTGTGAAGAGGAGATCGGCGAGGCGCGCCTCAAGGCCCGCCCGGTGACCACCCTCTGCATCGACTGCAAAACCGAACAGGAGCGTCAGGAAAAAATCGGCTAGGCGTCTCGCGCCAGGTTTTGGGGGAGGCCGGACAACCAGAAAGACGGGCCATGAAGTGCGATCCCTACGAAGTGCTGCGCAAGGTTGTCCGCATCGCCAACAGCACGGCTTTGGAATTTCCGGCTGGTTTCCAGGCGATCCTGCGGTTTTTGGCCCGACGCCTGGAACTCGAAGAAATACACCTGCTGCTGCTGGATTCCCGCCAGAAATCTTTCTCCTTTCAAATAGATCCCCACGGGCCGGGGCGCCATCTTGAAAACGGCGCATCCCGGCCCGCCTCCCCTCTCGAAAAAACGGCGCTTGCCAGCCGCAAACCGGCCTTCGGCGAAGGCCGGGCCAGTTTTCCGCTTTGCAATCCCCAGCGCAATTACGGTGTGCTCAACCTGGCGGTTCCCCCCGGGGCGGGCCTCGCTCAGGAGCTGAGCGAGCTGCTTGGCGCGGTATGCGCCCAGCTGGCCATGCTGGCCCAGCATGCCGTGCTCAAGGCGGAGTCCGGCCGCCGGGTCAGGCAGCTGACCCTGCTCTCCGACCTGGGGCAGCAGCTCAACCAGGCAAGAACCCTCCGCGAACTGCTGCCTGCCGCGGTGCGGACCCTGCTGCGGCGCAGCGGGGCGGCCTGCGTCGTACTGCGTCCGCTGATCGGCGAAACCGTCCTGGGGCGCAGCTTCGTCCGGACCCATCCCGATTTTCGCACCCTGCGGCCGCTGTTTCTCGATCTCGAGGAAGAGGCCTCGGCCCGCGCCCTGGGCGTGATGACCACGGTCTTTCGCCAGGGGCTGCCCCGCAGCGGCCAGCTGCAGGGGCCCCTGCCGCCGGCCATGGTGGCCATTCCCCTGCTGTTCCAGGAGCGTGCGGTGGGCACCCTGACCCTCTTCGGCGGTGACCAGGGCGGGGTGCCGGTGGTCTATGACCGGGAGGCCAAGCGGCTGTTCGCGGCCATCGGCGCCAAGGTGGCCCAGGCCCTGGAGCGGGTCTCCAGCCGCGAACGGCTGGAGCTGCTCTCGGTGGAGAACGACCGAAAATTTCGCGAGGCCCAACTGCTCTACCGGATTTCGCGGGCCGTGCACAGCACCCTGCGGCTCAACGAGGTGGTGCACCTGATTCTTTCGGCCGCCACGATCCCCGAGGGGGGCGGGTTCGGCCGGGCGATGCTGTTCACCATCAACGAGCGCACCGGCACCCTGCAGGGGATGCTGGGAGTCAGCCGGGAGACCGCCTCTTTGCTGCTGCCCGCCGAGGGGGGGCAACTCCCCTGGGCCCGCCCGGTGATCAATGATGCCACCCTCGATGCCCAGCGTCAGGCCCCCTTCTGCCGCCAGGTGATGAAGCAGCGGCTGGCCCTTGACGATGCGGACAACAGCCTTGCCCGCTCGGCCCGGGAGGGACGGGTCGTGCTGGTGCGCGAAACCGGGCAGGCGACCGCCAGCGACCGGCTGCTGGCCGATGCCATGGGGGTCAGCTGCCTGGCCTGTGCCCCGCTGCGCGGCAAGGAGCGGACCCTCGGCGTGCTGGTGGTCGACAACGCCCAGCCGGGGGAAGAGATCTCCTCGGACCGGCTGCGTTTTCTCGAGCTGTTCGCCAACCAGGCCGGTGCCGCCATCGAAAATTCCATGCTGCTGCATCGCCTGGAGACCACCCACCAGGAGTTGCGCCACGCCCAGGATCGCCTGACCCAGGGGGAAAAGATGGCGGCGCTCGGCGAGATGGCCGCCTCGGTTGCCCACGAGCTGAGAAATCCCCTGGTCTCCATCGGCGGCTTCGCCAAGCGGTTGGCCCGGATCGCGCCGGAGCAGTCCCGGGAGCAGGAATACGCCGCGATCATTGCCCGCGAGGCGCTGCGGATGGAGGTGCTGCTTACCGATGTCCTGGATTTTTCCAAAAAGCAGATGCTCTGTTTTGCCCAGTGCAGCATTCCGGCCATCATCGACAAGGCCCTCGCCCTGGAGGCCGATGCCCTGACCCGTTCACTGATCCGGGTGGAGCGGGAAATCGAGGCGGAGCTGCCCTTGGTGCAGGCCGACGAGGAAAAGCTGCTGCAGGTGCTCATCAACCTGGTGACCAACGCCCGCCAGGTCATGGCCCATGGCGGCGGCCTGCTGGTCAAGGCCTATTCCACCATCCTGCGGGGCGAACCGGCGGTGACCCTGGAGGTCGCGGACACCGGCGGCGGCATCAAGCCGGAGATCCTGCGCAGCATTTTCGAGCCTTTTTTCACCACCAAAACCAAGGGGACCGGCCTGGGGCTGCCGATCTCCCACCGCATCGTCGAGCAGCACCAGGGAAAAATCGAGGTGCGCAACAACGAACTGGGAGCCGTGTTCCTGGTCTGCCTGCCGGTGAGCGGCCCGGTGGTACCTTTCCGTTGACAATAATTTTCTGCTTGGCTAAAGTAATCGTCGAATTTCGGGGCTGTAGCTCAGCTGGGAGAGCGACGCGTTCGCAATGCGTAGGTCGTGAGTTCGATCCTCATCAGCTCCACCAATATCAGCAAGGGGGGTGGCCGTTACGGCCACCCCCCTTGCTGTTTAAGCTCTCACCTGCCCTTTTGCCTTCTTCTCTCTCATCTCATTGAAATAATTTTCCTGCCAATTGATGGTTAGCGCAGCATGATCTGCTTCGAGGATTTTTTCTTGGTGTAATAGTCGTCGAATATCCCCTCAATCATTTTGCGCGCAGCGATCATGGCGGATATCAGCTGCGCCACCACGATCAGTGCACAGTAGGCCAGGAATGTCCAGATGACGATGCCGCCGAAGCCCTCCATGACTCCGGGAAAGGCCACCGCGCAGATCGCAGCCAGCAGCAGCAGGACAAGGAACCCGAACACATAGCCAAGTCGTTTCATCTCTTCCTCCTTTCATGTCGATGGAGTGCCGGCCCGAACCGCCGTGGCCAGTCTTTGGGAGGCTAATCGACCCCTTTCTGCTGCGCCTCTTCCCCCCTCTGCGCTACGCCCTTGACCAGGCCGAGCAGCACCATCACCGCCGGGACCAGCTGAGCAACGACGATCAGGGCACAGATGCCCAGAAATACCCAGACCACGATGCCGCTGTGATCCTCCCTTGCCGCGCTGGCGGCCAGGGCAGCGCCGGCGGGGGTTAAGCACAGGGCGGACAGGGCGACGAACAGTTTTTTCATGGCAGCCTCCTGGGTTGTGCTTGATCACAAGCGGGTCAGATTCCGTTTGCCTCGGCCTGTCGCAGCCACCGGGGGGGTGTGTCCACCGGGTGAGGCGGGTTTTTTTCGAAGGCGCACTGGACCGCCAGGCGCAGTTCATCCCGATCTTCAGGGTTGACCGGTTTGAGGGCGTGGTAAAAAATCCCTTCCCGTCGAACCTTGCGCAGCAACGGCAGGGAGTTTTCGTCGGAAACCAGGATGATGGTCAGGTCCCGGTTGCATTTTTTCAGCAAGGGGATCAGCTCCACCGCCAGCAGGTCGCCGAGTTCGCTGCCGAGCAGCAGGACCCGGCAGCCGCGCTTGAGGATGAACTGCAGCACCTCGTGAACCGAGTTGACTGCCCGCACCTGGTAGCCCGCCTCGGCGAACAGGTGGGCCATCTGCTGGCGGGTTTCGAGGTCTTTATCGGCAATGAGTACGACTCGCATGGCTCTTCCCTCTCAGCGTTTGCCTGGTTAGGCCGATCCGCGGGGTTTTTCATCCGAAGCCAGGGGGGTGCGGGGAATGCGGGTAAAAAGTCCTTTGATCATGGAGGCGAACAGGGCCAGCCCCGGCAGCAGCTGCATGACCACCAGCAGGGCCAGAAAGCCGAGAAAAAGCATGACCAGCAGACTGCTCTCGTTGGCCGACCCGTCGCCGGCCGCCATGGCCGAGCCAGAGGCAAAAATCAGGATCGTCAGTATGCCGTTCAACAGGGTTTTCATGGTTGCCTCCTTTTCTTCATTTGGTGAAATCCCGCGCCGGTTAGGCTGCGCTTACCCTTTTGCATAGCAGTGCCCGTGCCAAGTATTTATCTGGCCTAATAAAATTCATAACCTGCTAAAATCACATCAGAAATTTTTCGGCAAGAAATGCCTGGAGAACTTCGCCGGCGGACAGCCGTATAGAGTTTATATGCAGAAGAGTACCCGACGGGACGGCCCAGTGGCCCTCAGTGGGTTTTCAAGTTACTGAAATGACAATGATTTAAATGTCCGGCAGGGCTGTATCAGGGAAATATACGACCGCTGGGGCCGGGGGAGAGGGGCAGCCCGGTGGGCTGGGGATAAGCTGTGGAGACTGTGGATAACCAGGACAACTCAGGCGTCGGAGGGGGTGCCAAGGCTGGCGAGGAGCTGTTTTTCCTTGCGCAGCGCCTCGGCGCAATGGGTCCAGATCTGGTAGTATTCCAGCCCCAGAATGGTGATGCCCGCGGCGAAGACCGCCCAGAAATTTTGCTGCAGGGCTTCGCCGTAGTAGTAGAAGGCGTAGAAGGCCGAGAGGTAGCCCAGGTGGGACCAGCCGCGGTAGGAGTTGGATCCGCTCATCATGCGCGAGAGGATCAGGATCAGGGCGCTGAAGGCGTAGACCGCCAGGGCGATGCTGATCAGCTTGATCGGGGGGGAGGGACCGAGCAGGGCACGGATTTCCGGGGAGATCTCCGGGATGAAGCTGAAATTACGCTGGGCACCGATGCTGATCAGGATGAAGATGGCCAGTCCCCACAGGCCGCGGTTGGCCAGGGCGTGCAGGCGCCGGATCCGGGTTTCGATCTCGCGCCGGCGCTCCCCGGGGCCGGGAAGGCCGGCCCGGGGGGAAGATGCGGTGCGGGGGCCGGGGCTGGTCATGGGGCGGGTGGTTCTCCAGGCAAGGGGTTGCCCGCCCGGTCGGCGCCCTTGTCCCGCGCCTTTTCCAGTTCGGCGGTGGTTTGCCGCAGGCGCCGGTTCAGTTCCTGGTAAGCCCGGCCCAGGGTCTCGATCTCTTCGCAGCCCTCCGGGGGCAGGGGTTGGGTCTCGCCTGCCCTGAGGGCATTGGCATACCCAACCAGTTCGCGGATCGGCAACAGCACGTTGCGCCTGAGCAGGGCGCAGACCCCTCCGACGCTCAGCAGCAGTACCATCAGGCAGAACAGCGCCATCCGCCCGCGCAGGGTGGCCAGGGTCTCCCGCAGCGGCTCCTCGGACAGGCCGATATCCAGGGTGCCGAGCAGTTTCTGCTCCGGCAGATGGAAATGACACCCGCCGCTGGAGCAGCCCGGCTCGTTGAAGATCGGCGCGGTGATCGCCAGCACGTGGCGCCCCTGCTCGTTGGTGAAGCGCCGGGCCTGCTCCATGGGGCCCAGGCTGGCGGACGGCTCGGGGCCGGCGTGGCACTCCACGCAACCTGCCGCCCGGGTGTCCACTTCGCGGTTGACCTCGGCCGGGTCGGCCGAGAACATGATCAGTCCCTTTTTGTTGAAAATACGCACATGCTCCACCCCCTGCTGCCGGCCGATGTGACTGATGGTGTGGCGCAGCGACTCGCGGTCGGATTTGAGCATCGAGTAGTGGGTCGATTTGATGATGGTGTCGGCCAGGCTGACTTCCCGCTGGATGGCGCCGTCCACCAGGTCGCCCTGGATGAAGGAATAGAGCAGCAGGCAGCAGACGATGACAAAGCCGGTGACCGCGGAGGCGACCGGCACGACGGCTTTGGCGGTGAGGCTTCGCAGCATGGTGAGCACCTCGAAGGGAGGGCCCCTCCGGCGGTTCGCGGCTAAGCTTACCGGAGGGAGCCTCGGGGGCCCGCGGGATGCGGGGCAAGGCGATTAAGCCAGATTAATACCACAGTGGTGACCGGGGGGCAACGGAAATTCCAGCCGGGCGAGCCCCAGGGGCTTCGCCCGGCCGGATGTTCTGTCCGACTCAAGGATGCGGTTCGTTGTGCACCTCCTCCCACCCGGTCCACATCGGCTTGAAGTGGGCGAAGGGGGTGTGCCCCAGGGTGGCGAGGTAGATGTGGGTGAAGAGAAAGGCGCACAGGGAGCAGGCCAGCAGAAAATGGATCCCCACCAGAATTTTAAGTCCGCCGACCATCAGCACCAGGGCGCGCAGGGGGTCGACGTTCATCAGCAGGATGCCGGTGACGATCACCAGCGGCACCAGTATGAACATGATCGCCAGGTAGGCTGACTTCTGCATCGGGTTGAACTTGTTGTCCGGGGTCGTGTGGTGCGGGTTGGCGTGGCCGAGGAAGAAGGTCAGGAAATAGAACTTCGCCTGGCGCAGCAGGCCGCGCTGGATGTCGTCCCTGTTGGGGATGTACAGCTTGGCCATGGTGCGGGCGTAGAGCGCATAATAGGCCAGCCAGAGGAAGAAGCTGATCGCTACCACGATACCGGCGGTGTTGTGCAGCGCGATGGCGGCCTTGTAGGTGCCGAAGATGTTGACATGCTCGGGGAAGCGGATCTGGGCGCCGGTTGCGCAGAGGGTGACGATCCCCAGGGCGTTCAGCCAGTGCCAGATGCGTACCGGGGTTGGTTGCAGGTAGATATATTTATCGGCGGCCATGATCAATGCTCCTTTCGGTTGTTGCGGGTGAGAAAGCGCAGGGTGCCGTGTCCGACCGGCATCACCAGGCCGCCGGCGATGATCATCAGGCCGACGATGTTGAGAGCCTTGCTGCGGGTGGCGCCCATCATGTAGAAATCCGGGGTTCCGTAAAGCGCGTCGAGCACCGCGCCCTGTTCCACGGGGAGGCGGCTGAAGGTGCCGCCGTCCTCGGGAAAGGCCAGGTAGCTGGTTTGCATCGCTTCGGGCCCCGAGGCATGGCAGAAGGTGCAGTCCCAGCGGTTGTCGAGGATCTGGAAATCGTGGGTGACCCGTTCGGGGATCATCATGCCGGCGAGCCTGAGGTTTTTGTATTCCCGTTTCTGGTTGAAGATGCGCAGTTCCTTGAGTGAAGCCTGGCCGTCGCCGTCGAGGTCGACCAGGGCTTCGATGTTGCCGCTGCCGGCCAGCTCCTGCAGTTGCCGGCGGTCGGCCAGGTCGAAATCGCCGAATGCTTTCTGCCGGGTGGTGATATAGAGGGTGATGGCGTAGTCCTTGGAGCCCGAGTGGCAGGCGATGCAGGGCAGGGCGCCGACGTGCAGTTCGGCCTGCGGCAGCCATTCGTCATGGGTGCTCACCATGTCCGAGAGGTCGTGGCAGCTGGCGCACTGGCGGTTCATGTCATAGCCGGAGACTTCGGTGGGGGATTTGACCTGGTGCGGATTGTGGCAATCGGCGCAGCTGGCGTTGGCCCCGTGGATGCTGGTGGCGTATTCCTGGTAAATGTCCTCGTGGCAGTCCCGGCAGCTGGCCCGCGATGGGGTCAGCCCGTCATCGGGATGCGCGTCGCTCACCGTCTCGTGGCAGGCGAGGCAGCCCATTTCGGCGTGGGCGGTGTGATCGAAGCGGGCCCCGTCGATAAACTGGCTGGCTGCCACGGCATCACGGTCGCCGTGGCAGCCGAGGCAGTCCTCGGTCTCCATGGCCTCGGCGGCAGGCGCCCCGGCGGCCAGGGGGGCGGCCAGCAGCAGCATCAACAGCAGGTTCTTGAATTTGTGTCTCACGGTCGTCTCTCCCTTGGTCGATTGTTCATTTGCTGACAAACCGACCGCCCCCTTGGGTGGGCGGTCGGTCGGCGATGGCTGGCTGAGGTTATTCGGCGCTGTTGAGGGCGGGTTTTTCCGCCTTGGCGAATACGCCCTTGAGGATGCCGATCAGCATCAGGGCGGCGGGCACCAGCTGCAGTGCCACGATCAGGGCGCAGAAGCCGAGAAAGGCCCATACCGCAAATCCGCTGTGCCCTTCCTGGACGCTGGAAGCGGCAAGGGCGGGGGACGCCATGGCGCTGAGCAGGACTGCCAGAGAGATGGATTTCAGGGTGGCGTTCATGGTGGACTCCTTTCTTGGCGAAGAGAACCGGCCAGCTGAAGAGGTTGGTCTTTGCCTATCTGGAATAGCACCGCCCGTGCCAATCGTGAAATATGCCTAACGAAATTTATAAGTAGCCGAAATTTAACAAGAAAAAAATAGACACTGCGTCCCGTCGGGAGCTGAACGCATAGAAACTTCATACAGGCGGTTCGCCGCGGCGGGCGGAGAAAATGCCGGTTTGGATATTTAACTGACTGAAAACATATGAGTTTTATCCAAAAGCGGGGGTGTATGTTGGAATTATGCAGGTGCCTGCGGGGGATATACCGGCGGCAGGCACCCCCGGGAGGCCCCGGCGCCAAGCGTCGGGAGAGGATGGAAATTTGCTGCGGCGGACACCCTTTATTTGATTTTGAGTAAAAAATTAAGTAATATTTCCTTAATTTGGCAAGGGGATACAGTCTTCTTTGGTGTGGGCCCCCGGGCCCGGGGAGTAAAGGGAGCAGTGCAGTTATGGCCAAAGCTAGAATCCTGGTGGTGGATGACGAAGCGGTAATTCGGGAGGGGATGCGCAGGATACTGGAGAAGGAGGGATACCAGGTCGATTCCAAGCCGAGCGGGCATCTGGGCCTGGAGAAGCTGCAGGAGGAAGAATTCGACCTGGTGGTGACCGACCTGAAGATGCCCGGCATGAGCGGGCTCGAGCTGCTCAAGGCGATACGCATCCTGCAGCCCGAGGTCCCGGTGATCATTATTACCGGCTATTCCACGGTGGAAACGGCCGTGGAGGCCATGCGCAGCGGGGCCTTCGATTACCTGGCCAAGCCTTTCACCCCGGTGCAGATCGCCGAAAAGGTGCACAAGGCCCTCGAGGAGCGCGCCACCCTGCTCAAGGACGTGGGGGGCGAAACGGGCGAGCTGGAGGAGCAGGGGCTCGACCTGCTGGTGGGCACCAGCCCCCAGATGCAGAAGGTTTACCGCCGCATCCTGCAGGTGGCCCGCACCGACAGCACCGTGCTGATCACCGGCGAGAGCGGCACGGGCAAGGAACTGGTCGCCCGCGCCATCCAGAACAACAGCCCGCGCAAAGAACAGCCCTTTGTCGCGGTCGATTGCACCTCCCTGGCCGAGAGCCTGCTCGAGAGCGAACTGTTCGGGCACATCAAGGGGTCGTTCACCGGCGCGGTGCAGACCAAGATGGGCCTGTTCAAGGTCGCCGACGGCGGCACCCTGTTCCTGGACGAAATCTCCAATCTCAGCCTCACCACCCAGGCCAAGCTGCTGCGGGTTCTGCAGGAGCGGGAGGTGACCCCCATCGGCGGCACCAAGGCCGTGCCCATCGACATCCGGCTGATCGCGGCGACCAACCGCAATCTCAAAGAGATGGTGGCCGAGGGGAGTTTCCGCGAGGACTTGTTCTTTCGGCTCAACATCATCCCCATCGATCTGCCGCCGCTGCGCGAGCGCAAGGGGGACCTGCCGATGCTGGTCGGCCATTTCCTGCGCAAATTCAGCGCGGAGATGGGCAGAGAGATCCGCGGTCTGGCCCCCGGGGCCATGGCCATATTGAAGAAATACCCCTTTCCCGGCAACGTGCGCGAGTTGGAGAACATCTTCGAGCGCGCCGTGGTGCTGGCCGATGCTGACCTGATCGAGCCTGAGGACCTGGAGCTTTCCCTGGGTGAAGACGAGGTCGCCGGTGTGGAGGAGGGTTATGTCCCCCGCACCACCGAGGAGCTCAAGGAAGCCAAGAAGGAGATCCGCGAACGGGCCGTCCAGCCCATCGAACGGGCCTTCGTCATCGAAGCGCTCAAGCGCAACGACTGGAACATCACCAAGGCCGCGGAAGAGGTCGGCATGCTGCGGCCGAATTTTCAGGCGCTGCTGAAAAAACAGGGGATCTCGGTTCGCGACCGGGTGGTCAGCTGAGCCGTCGCGCTCTCGCCCCGAAACGGACAACGCCACCGCTGCTTTCAAGCAGCGGTGGCGTTGTTTTTGGTGCCGCCGATAGGGCCGGGTCGATAGGCAGTGTGTTTTTACCACGAAGATACACGAAGGCCACGAAGGTAAAGGCTGCAGGCGCATTTCTTCGTGTTCTTCGTGGTGGGTTCAGCCTTTTCCAAGGCGGAGTCAGGATGCCTGGACGTGCCCTGCATCCGGGTCCTGCCGCGGCGGGGTGGCTGCGTTGTCCTGTCCCGAAGAATCGGCATCGGGTGGCGCCAGGGGGAGCTGGATGCTGAAGGTGGTCCCCCTGCCGGGCTCCGATTCGATGTCGATCTGCCCGCCGTGGTTCTCGACGATGCCGTAGGAGACCGACAGGCCGAGACCGGTGCCCTTGTGCCCCTTGGTGGTGAAGAAGGGGTCGAAGATGCGCTCCAGGTGCTCCGGGGGGATGCCGCATCCGGTATCGCTGATGCGGGTGGTGACAAATTCTCCGTCCGGGTGCAGCCTGGTGGAGATGCTGAGGGTGCCGCCGGTGGGCATGGCCTGGCTGGCGTTGATCAGGATATTCATGAACACCTGCTCGATCTGGTTGGGGTCGACCATGACCTCGGGCAGCGGCCCGCCGTAATTTTGCAGGATTTCGATATCGTGGAAGGCCGGCTGGTGGCGGACCAGGGCCAGGGTTTTTTCCATGATCCGCGTCACCGACTCCAGTTTTTTCTGCGGCACCGATTCGCGGGAGAAGTCGAGCAGCTCGCGCACGATGTTGGCGCAGCGCTGGGTTTCCCGGACGATGATTTCCATGTCGTCCTGCAGCGAAGGGTCGACCCGCTCGTCGTTCTGGATCATCGAAGCGAACATCAGGATGCCGGTCAGCGGGTTGTTGATCTCATGGGCGATGCCGGCCACCAGCTCGCCCAGCGAGGCGAGTTTCTCCGAGCGGACCAGCTTGGACTGGATCTGCTGGATCTGCTGGGTGCGCTCGTCGACCTTGGTCTCCAGGGTGCTGGCCCACAGTTTGAGTTCCTGGCGGGTCGCCTGCAGTTTTCCGGTCATCTCGTTGAACGACCTGGCCAGCTCGCCGAGTTCATCCCGGGCGGGCAGCTCGATGCGGTGATCGAGTTCGCCCCTGGCCAGGTGTTCGGAATGCTCGAGCAGCTTTTTGACCGGCTGATTGACGAACTGCTGGGTGGCCAAAACCAGGCTCAAGATGATCAGCAGCAGCAGCACGAAGGTCAGCACGATGATGTTGTCGCGGTAGGCGCCGGTCTGCAGTTTCATCCCCTCGAGGGAAACGATCACGTCGAGCACGCCGAGGATCTTGGCCTCCCGGGGGTGGACGTGGCAATCGGCGGTATAGCAGGCGGGCTGGTTGTAGATCCCCTTGGCGATACCGAGAACTTCCTTGCCGGCGCGGTCGGAGAAGATGCGGCTGCGGTTCATGGTCGAGGCGTGAGTCAGGGGGGTGTCCTCGGCGTGGCACATGCTGCAGGCTTCGGCGTTCTTGTCGAGCAGGGTGCCGATTTCCGCGTTTTCCGTGGAAAAGTTGATCACCCCGTCCTTGTTGATCAGCCGGATGTGCTCCACGCCGTGCTGGGTGCCGACCTCCTCGATCATCTGGTAGACCCGCTTGCGGTCGTCCTCGAGCATCTGGTAGTGGGTGGTGCGGATGATGGTTTCGCTGAGTTCATCGACGTCATGGATCGCCTCGCGCAGGAAGACGTCCTTGAGGGTCTTGACATTGATAACCGCGAAGGCGACCATGGTCAGCAGCAGAACGCCGCTGGTGACGAGAGTGTATTTGGTGATCAGCTTGAGGCGCACCCCGTTCCCCCCTGGGTCTTTAATCAAATTTGATAAAATTAATCGTATGCGATCTATCGGGGAAAAGCAAGCGCGGTTTTCTCCCGCCCCATCCTCATTCAGGGAAAACTAACGGATTGATTTATTTTTCATTTGGGTTATTATAGCGCGGGCATTATACTTAGGAATCCGCTGGTAAATCGAACAGTTGCCGTTATGGGACGCGGGGTGCGGAGATGCTGGGACTTTTCGGGGAGGGGAACGCCGGGCGGGCAGGGTGCACGGTCAGGTGTAACGGCTTGAATTTCAAATGAAAAAGGGTAGGTGATATGTCTGATTCCTTGCGCAGCATACTTCTGGTGGATGCGGATCGAGTGGCCAGAGAAGGTTTGGCGGTCATGCTTCGCAAACATATCGGGTGCGTTGTGCTGGAAGCGAAAAACCCCACCGAGGCCCTGGATATCCTGGAAAAGCAGGACGTCTGCCTGGTCATCACCGACCTCTTCGGGCCAAAAAAAGAAGGGATCGACCTGCTGCGCAAGATCCCGACGGTCAACCCCCAACTCGCCACTATCGTCAGCGTTCCTTACGGCGACCGCGAGTCGATCGTCGAAGCCCTGAAATACGGGGCCATTTTCTACATCAATTCCCCTTACGATTTCGAAGAGGCGGTCATCGCCACTGCCCGCGGCCTCGAACACCACGAGCTGCTGGTCTATCAGCAGAAGCGCAGCCCCAAGATCAGCAAGCGTGACGGTTTCCACGGTATCATCGGCGAATCCTCCAAGATGAAGCGGATGTTCCGGATTTTGGAGAAGGTTGCCGAGGACGCCAACAGCACCGTGCTCATCCAGGGCGAAAGCGGCACCGGCAAGGAGCTGGTGGCCCGCGCCACCCACGCGCTGAGCCCGCGCCGCGGCAAGAACTTCGTCCCGGTCAACTGTGCGGCGATCCCCGACGAGCTGCTGGAAAGCGAGCTCTTCGGCTACGTCAAGGGCGCCTTTACCGGCGCCAACCAGCCGAAGATGGGACGCATCCAGTACGCCGACGGCGGCACCCTGTTCCTCGACGAGATCGGCGACATGAAGGCCAACCTGCAGGCCAAGCTGCTGCGGGTGATCCAGGAAAAGGAGTTCGAGCCGGTCGGCGGCGTCAAGCCGGTTTCGGTGGATGTGCGCATCGTCGCCGCCACCCACCGAGACCTGGAAAAGGCCGTGGCCGACGGCAGCTTCCGCGAAGACCTCTACTATCGGCTCAGCGTGGTGCCCCTGGGCATTCCGCCGCTGCGCGAGCGCCGCTCGGACATCCCGCTGCTGATCGAGAAGTTCGTGCAGGTCTTCAACCGCGGCAAGCGCCAGATCCTCCGCGGGTTTTCTCCCGAAGCGCTGGCGGCCCTGCAGAGCTACGCCTGGCCGGGCAACGTGCGGGAGTTGGAAAACCTGGTGCAGAGAATGGTGGTCCTGCACGGCGGCGACGGCCTGGTCAGCCTCGCCGACCTGCCCGAGAAATACACCGCCCATGCCGGTGCCGGAATCCTGCCGGAGCCGGAGCAATCTGCGGTGCCGACCCCGGATTTTCATGCCGCGATGGAGGACGGGAATTTCGACTTCAACGTGCTGGTCAGCGACTTCGAGGACCGGCTGATCCTCGAGGCCCTGTCGCGCACCGACGGCAACAAGAAAGAAGCCGCCAAGCTGCTCAACCTCAAACGCACCACGCTGATCGAGAAGATCAAGAAGAAGCAGCTCGACAGCTACCTGCCGCAGCGGCGCAACTGAATTTGCTCGTGGAATGATCTCAGCTTAACCTGCTATTTTCGGACCACGGACCACGGACCACGGACCACGGACCACGGACCACGGACCACGGACCACGGACCACGGACCACGGACCAATAAGAGCCTTTCAGCAGGCGGCCTTCTGGCCGCCTTTGCTGTTGGCGCGCACCTTCTCCAGCAACTCCTCGGCCGACGCCGGGGTCATCAGAATGTCGCAGGCACCGTATTTGATCGCCTGCAGCACCGCGCTGCGGGTCCACTGGGGCCCGGCCACCACCAGCGGCACCTTTTCCCCCACCGCCGATTTGATCTTGATGCTTGCGGCAAAGCCCTGCTCGCCGACTTCCTTCAACACCAGAAACGCCACCTGAACGCTGTACCCGGCCAGCTCCTGGCGCAGATTGTCCTGAACCCCCGCACAGAGCACCTCGCACCCCTGGGCCTCCAGGGGGGCGGCGAATTTTTCCGCCGCGTCCCGGGTCGCTGCGGTGCAAAGGACCACGGCGGCGGTGCCGGCAGCCCCGGCCGATGGCCTGGGGGCACTCCCCGCTGTGGTTTCGAAGGCGGCGCCCCCGGTGGCGGCGCGGGCAGGCGCGGTGCCCGCTGCGGCGGCTTGGGGGGGCGGCTCCCTGCCGGGCGCCTGGCCGGCGGCCTGGACCCCGGGTTTGCTCCGGGTGGCGGCCTGGGCGGGCTGCGCGGCATCCTGCTTTTCGGCGGCCGGGGCAGGGAACTCCAGCCCGAACAGTTCGACCGGGAACAGGGCCTCGAGCTTGCCCAGGGGCTTGCCGTTGAGATTGAGTTGGGTGGCCGATACGTAATAGCCCCCCGAGGGCAGGGAACCACCCCCGGCGGAGCCGGAGACGCCGAGCCGTTGCACCTCGGTTTTCTTGAAATGGATTTTCTTGGCGAAGGCCTCGGCGGCCGCCGTGGTATAGACGCCGGCGATGATGTTGGCAATCTCCCCGAAGGAGTCGGCCAGTTCACCGTCGAAATCCTGATTGGCGATGCGCTCCTGGAGCTCTTCGTCCGGCAGCAGGATCAGCGTGCCGCCGAGCATGATCGCTTCGGGCAGGCCGGTGACCAGGTAGGCGCTCCCTTCCCGGTCGCCCGAGACGTCCATGGTGGTCAGCGCCGCGGCGGGCTTGGCGCCCTGGAACTCTTCGCTGCGGGCAAAGCGCCCGGCGTGGGCGCCGCACTCCAGCTCCTGGCCGAGCAGGCCGCTGACCTCCTCGCCGATGGCCGCCGTGGCCTGGGCCAGGAATTTATCGATAAAGGCTAGTTTGCTCATAACCGTCGGGCATCAGGTGGACAGATGATAACGCAGCTCCACCAGGAACCGGCCGCCGGGGACCTGGAAGGGGACGGTGACCCTGTCCCCCTCGCTTTGGGCGCTCACCGAATAGGATTTGCCGGCGATGGCGGTGGGGATGGAGAGCTCCAGCCGCTTGCCCGCTTCGGCAAAGGCCATTTTCAGGTTGCCGGCCACCATGTTGGCGATTTCGCCGATGGCGTCGCACACCTCATCGGAGTCGCCTTCGCATCCCAGCAGCATGGCGGTGATGGAATGGGCCACCGCCTCGGGGCAGTGGATGCAGAGCATCCCCTTCAGGTCTCCGGAGAGTCCGAGCAGGCCCGACACCGATTGGTTGAAAGAGGATATGCCCTCGGGCAGCGGCTCTTCCGCGGTCAGCGGCAGGCAGATCATGGTTTCGAAGACCACCCTGGTTGCCTCGATAAGATTCTGGCCGAAATTCATGTATTACACCTCTGGTCGAAGGTTGGCTCAACAGGTTGCATTCCAGCCCCCAGCCCGTCTCCGCAAACCCCAGGGCGACCGCCCTCCGGGTCAGAACAGGCTGCTCAGTGTTTCCTGGATCTGGTCGGCGGTGAACGGTTTCTTGATGCTCCCCAGCGCCCCGAGGGACTTGGCTTCGCCGATCACGTCGGCTCCGGCTTCGGTGGTGATCATGACCACCGGGATGTTCTTGAGCAGGCTGATCTCGCCCTTCTGCCGAAGAAACTCCAGCCCGTCCATGTTCGGCATGTTGATGTCGCTGAGGATGACGTCGACTTTCTCTTTGGCCAGCAACTGCAGGGCCTCCTGGCCGTCGCCGGCCTCGAGGATCTGGCCGACGTCGAGGCCGGCCTGACGCAGCGAGCGGGTCACGATCTTGCGCATGGTGCTGGAATCATCGATGATCAGAACTTTCTTTCCCATTCCGGAATTCCTTTCCTTTTCAAAAAGGCGCCCTCACGCGAAGCCGCGAAGGACGCGAAGACAAATAGTCCAACCTGTTCAGTTCCTCTTTATAACCGTCCCCTCTCCCCCAGGGAGAGGGCCAGGGTGAGGGTGGGGTGCATCCAACCGCCGCAACCCGCGCCCATCCATCCCTTCGCGCTCGTCGCGGCTTGGCGTGAGCCGCTGTGGTTTCGCGAGCGGTCGCCATCGGTGAAAAGGCCTGCCCGCCGCTGCGGATCAGAGGTTTTCCAGCGAGGTTTTGAGTTTCTGGAACTCATCGGTGACTTCCAGCAATATGCGGGCCAGATCGTCCTCGTCGATGGCGAAATATTCGCTGTAGCCGGGGTCGAGCCGGTACTGCATGCTGTCACTGCCGGTCCCCTGGCCGCCCATCATGGCCAGGATGTCTCCCAGGTGCACCGCATGGGTCAGGGGCTGCTGGGCCTCTGCCGCCCGCCCGGGGCGGTGATGGTGCAGAATCGGCTCCTGAAGCGAGGGTGGAATCTTCCAGGTTTTGGCCAGCAACTGGCCGACCTGGGCGTGGTCCATTCCCACCAGGGATCGTTCCGCGCTCAGGTAGTCTTCCACGGCCCCTTCATCGAGCTGGTCCAGGATGTTTTTGGTGCTTCCCTGAAGCAGCTCCGAGATGACCGCCTTGCCGATGTCGTGAAGCAACCCCGCGGTAAAGGCGGTGTCCGCGGATAGCTCTCCCCTGGCCCGCTGGGCGATGGCGCGGCTGGCCAGGGCGCAGAACAGGCTGTGATCCCAGAGCGACCCTTTCTCGCTCTCGTACCCCTCGAGCGGCTTATCGTAGAGGGCGGAGAGGTTGGTTGCCAAGGCGGTGCTGACCACGGTGCGGATCCCCAGGTAGGTGACCGCCCGCTCCACCGAGGTGACCTCCTTGAGCAGACCGAAGGCGGCCGAGTTGACCACCCGCAGCAGGCGGGCGGTCAGGGGGGCGTCATGGCGCACGATGTGGATGATCTCGTCCAGGTCCGGGTCTGGCCCGGAGGTGAGCTCCAGGACCTTGAGCGTGCTGGGGGAAAGCATCGGAGCCCGCCGGATGGCCTTCTCGATTTTCATCTGCTTGATCGGGTCGAGCATGTCGCTCCTCCTGCCTAGATTTCCCAGTCCGGCCGCCCGGGGGAGGCCAGGGTCAGTTTGCCGGTGTTGACCGAGAGCGAAACGGTGCGGCTGATGGTGCCGCCCACGTCCTCGCCCACGGTGCGGATGCCCAGCCGGGCAAGGAGGCTCCGCACCGCTTCGAGGTTGCGCCTGCCGATGTTGAAGGTGGCGTTCTGGTCCATGATCGAAGCGCCGCCGGCCAGTTTGGCGTACAGCCCCTGGGGGTTGGTGGCGCCGAGACGGCCCATTTCGCGCAGCAGGTTGGGGATGGCCGAATCGGCGAAATAGCCGGGGCGCTCCTGGGCTCGGGTCGGGTTGACCTTGGAATCGGGCAGGGCCACATGGGCCATGCCGATGGTGCGGGTGCGCGGGTCGAGCAGCACCACCGCCACGCAGGAGCCGAGGGCGAAGGTTTTGATCACCGTGCCCGGCGTGTTGGAGGCTCCAAGGTCGCCGATGCCGAGAATGAGGTTGCTCATTGTCGCTTCTCCCCGGCCAACCTGACCAGGGCCGGGCCGATCTGATCAATGGGGAGCAGCCTCTCGGCGCCACCGCGTTCGTAGGCCACGCGGGGCATGCCGAAGACCACCGAGCTGGCTTCGTCCTGGGCCAGGGTTCGCGCCCCGGTCCGGCGCATCTCCAGCAGGCCGTCGGCGCCGTCGGCGCCCATGCCGGTGAGCACCACGCCGGTGGCCTCCGCTCCCGCCGCGCGGGCTACCGATTGCAGCAGGACGTCCACCGACGGGCAGTGGCCGCTGACCGTCGGCCCGGGGTTGCAGTTGACGATCAGCTGCCCGTCCACCCGCGCCACCCGCATCTGCAGGCCTCCCGGGGCGATCAGCACCTGGCCGGGCACCACGCGATCGCCGGTGCGCGCCTCCTTGACGCTCATGGCGCAGAGCTGGTTGAGGCGATCGGCGAACATCTTGGTGAATCCCGCGGGCATGTGCTGGACGATGACGATCCCCGGCATGTCGGCGGGGAGCCGGGTGATAACGGCCTTGATCGCCTCGGTGCCGCCGGTGGAGGCGCCGATGGCGATCAGCCTGCGGGCGGCATCGGGAAAGCTGGTCGCCGGCTGGCGCCCGAAATGGGCGTAGAGTTGGTCGCGGCGGTCCTTCCAGTGGGAGACATTGGCGGTGGAGGCGATCCTGACCTTGGCCCGCAGTTCACCGAGCATGCTGTTGAGCCCGTTCAGGCCGGTGGTGGGTTTGTGGACGAAATCGACGGCGCCCGCTTCGAGGCAGTCGAGGGTGACCTGCTTGCCCTTTTCGGTCAGCGAACTGACCATCACCACCGGCAAGGGATGCTGCGGCATCAGCCGCCGCAGGAATTTCAGGCCGTCCATTTTCGGCATTTCGACGTCGAGGGTCATGACGTCGGGCTGATAGGCCTGGATGCGGTCGCGGGCCTCGAAGGGGTCAGCGGCCGGGGGGAGAACCTCCAGCGCCGGGTCGAGGGCCAGGCCCTGGGCCAGTACCTGGCGCACCAGCGCCGAGTCGTCGACGATCAGCACGCGGATTTTGCGCTCCATCAGGTGGCCCTCCTCTGGTAGGTCGCCGGCTGCAGGTAGTTGAAGAGGTCCTGGTTGCGGCCGAGGGTTTCCGAGTGGCCGATGAACAGGTAGCCGCCGGGTGCGGTATGCCGGTGGAAGCGCGCGACGAGGCCGTCGCGGGTCGGCTGGTCGAAATAGATCATGACGTTGCGGCAGAAAATGATGTGAAAGGGTTTTTTGAAGGGGAAGACCTGGTTCATCAGGTTGAAGCGCCGGAAAGTGGCCTCGCGGCGCAGCTCATCCCTCACCTCCCAGCTGCCGGGGGCCCGGCGCCGAAAGTAGCGGCTGCGCAGCTGGTCGGGGAGCGAGTCCATCCGTTCGTCGGGATAGATCCCGGCCCGGGCCGTGGTCAGAGCCCGGTGGGAGATGTCGGTGGCCAGCAGCCCCGCCTCCCACCGACCGTAATCCGAACCGAAGAACTCGCGCAGCAGCATCAGCAGCATGTAGGCTTCCTCGCCGCTTGAGCAGCCGGCGCACCAGATGCGCAGATCCCGGCTGCCGGATTTCTCCAGCGCGCCAACCACCGCGGGCAGGGCGGTGTTGCTGAAATATTCGAAGTGGTCTTTTTCCCGGTTGAAAAAGGTGTGGTTGGTCGAGACGCGGTCGACAAGCTGGCCCAGGGCCTCCTCGCTGCGGTCATTGACCAGGTGCTCGTAGTAATCCCGGAAGCCGGCAAACCCCGAGCCCCGGATGAGCTTCTGCAGGCGACTGACCAGCAGCGAGCGCTTCTGCTCGGTGAGGTTGATGCCGAAGCGTTTGTAGATCAATTCGCGCATCAGCTGAAACTCCTGGTCGCTGATGGGCATCAGGTAATCGTTCATTCTACCGTCCCTGGTCTGGAGGTCCCCCAACCACGGGGGGATCAGTACCTGCCGAATTCCTCGTCGTCGAGGGCGATGGCCACCGGCGCCGGGTTCTTGCTCGGTATGGCTTCCTTGAGGGCGCCGCCCCAGGCAAAAGGCGCGGCGGGCGCCGCCTGGGGCTTGGGAGCGGCGCTCGGCTGGCTCGCGCGCAGGGTCTTGGCCAGCTTGAAGCGCACCAGCATCTGCCTCAGGCGTTCCGCCTGCCGGGACAGCTCCTCGGAGGTTGCGGCGCTCTGCTCGGCGTTGGCGGTGGTCTGCTGGGTAACCTGGTCGATTTGACCAAGCCCGTGGTTGCATTCGCCAAGCCCCTGGGCCTGCTCCTTGGTCGCGGTGGCGATTTCGCCGACCAACTGGGTCACCTGGCCGACCCCGGCGACGATCTTCTGCAGGGCGGCGCCGGTCTGGTCGGCGATCTCGGTGCCGCGCGCCATCTTCTGCAGCGAGCCGGCAATCAGCGTTTCGGTCTCCTTGGCCGCCTTGGCGCTGCGGGCGGCCAGGCTGCGCACCTCCTCGGCGACCACCGCGAACCCCTTGCCGTGCTGGCCCGCCCGGGCCGCCTCCACCGCCGCGTTGAGGGCCAGCAGGTTGGTCTGGAAGGCGATCTCGTCGATCACCTTGATGATCTTGGAAATCTCCCGGCTGGCCTGGTTGATCTCGGCCATGGCGCCGGCCATGTTCTGCACGTGAGCGTTGCCCAGTTCAGCGGCCAGCTGCACTTCGCCTGCGAGACGGCTGGCCTGGTCTGCGTTTTCGGCGGTATCGGCGACCTGGCTGGTCATTTCGTTGAGCGAGCTGGATACCTCCTCCAGTGAGGCCGCCGATTCGGTGGCTCCCTGGGAGAGGGACTGGCTGGCGTCGGCCACCTGGGCCGATCCCGATGCGATCTGCTGGCCGGCCTCCTGGATCTGCCCCAACATCTCGCGCAGGTCGACGCCCAGCTTCTGCAGGGCCCCGCGCAGCAGATCTTCACCGTCGCGGGGCACAGCCTTGAAGGTCAGGTCGCCCGCTGCCAGCTGTTGCAGGGGGACCACCACCTCCTGCTGCAGGCTCTCGGCGAAGGCGTCGAGGGTGCGCCCCAGCTGGGCGATCTCGTCGCTGCCGGCCTGGTGCAGGCGCATATCGAGATGGCCGCCTTCGATTTTTTTCAACATCTCCCCGGCCCGGCGCAGGGGCCCGATGATCCCCCGGGCCAGCAGGAAGAAGGCGCTGCCGAGAATCGCCAGGCAGGCCAGGCCCACCACCCAGGTCAGCGTGGCCCCCTGGGCGATGCCGCCGCGCATGGCCTGCTGGGCGGCAGCCACCTCGCCGCGGATCTCGCTGGCGAAGCCGCCGAGTTGCTTGACGCTGGCCTCGCCGTAGCGGTCGATCCGCATGTCGAGGTTGTTGATCTGCTCCCAGGGGGCGCCGCTTTCCACCAACGAGACCAGCTCCAGGCTCGCCGCAGTAATGCCCTCGGTCTCCTTCTGCAAAGCTTCGGCCAGGCGGCGCTCGTTGTCGTTGTCGTTGTCGGCCATCGCGCCGAGCGAACCCGCCGTTTCTCGAAGCCTGGCCGCGGTCGCCTCGATGGTGGTCTGATCCCCTCGGGAGTCGCTGCCGCCTTTGCCGGCATCGATGAACTCCATGACTGCCAGCCGCAGCCGCAGCAGGTCGGTCTCCATGCCGTCGAGAGCGGCGATCTCCTGCGAGCGGCGGTCCAGTTCGGCAAAGGTGGCTTCGATGGCGCTGTTGGTGCGGAAGGAGAGCCCCGAGACGGTGCCCAGGCCGACCAGCACCACCGCCGCCATGACCAGCATTTTCTTACTGATCGTCCAGTTCATGGTTGTGCCTCCAAAGAGATGCTTCGTAGCTTGCGGCAGCGCCTGGCGGGAAGTTCACTCAGGCCGTCTGGGCCAGTTCACCCAGGGCCTGCAGCTCATCGGCGAAGAGCAGGCGGTTGACGTCCAGCAGGATCTTCACCTTGTCCTCGATCTTGCCCATCCCCTGGATGTAACGACCACTCTCGCGGCCGGTGCGGGGTGGCGGCTCGATATTGGCGGCGGGAATCTGGGAGACCTCGTTGACTTTGTCCACCACCAGGCCCACGGCGGTCTCGTCGATTTCGACCACGACGATGCAGGTGCGGTCATCGTACTCCCGCGCCGGCAGGCCGAAGCGCAGCCGCACGTCCATCACCGGAATGACCTTGCCGCGCAGGTTGATGACCCCCTTGACGCAATCGGCCAGGTCGGGCACCTCGGTGATCTTCTGGATGCCGATGATTTCGGTGACGTAGCGGATCTCGATCCCGTAATCCTCGCCGGCAAGGTGGAAGGTGAGAAACTTGCCGTCGAGGGTGTCCTCCTCTTCGGCGGCGAACGCCTCGCGGTCCAGAGTTTTCTCCTTGACTTCGGTCATGCTGATCTCCTTGATTGCTTCGGCCGCGGCCGGATGCGGTTTTCGTGCTTTATGAAATTCTTTCCCGGTTGCCCCGGCTCAGCTGGCCATGGCCTCCCGGGTCCCCTCGGTGGCCTCGACGATGTGGCCGACATCGAGGATCAGGCAGACCTCGCCGTCACCGAGAATGGTGCAGCCCGAGGCCCAGCGGACGTTGCCGATGAAGTTCGAGAGCCCCTTGATGACGGTCTGCTGCTGACCGAGGATTTCGTCCACCAGCAGAGCGATGCCGGTCTCCTGGTATTCGAGCACGATCAGGATGCCGTCTTCGAGCCGCTCCGAGTCCGGGGTTTTTTTCAGGATCTGGTGCAGCCGGGTGATGGGGTAGAAATTGTCCCGCACCCGCACGATCTCCAGGCCGTCGGCGGTGCGGGTGATGGCCTCGGAGAGCGGGCGGAAGGCCTCGCGGATGGCCAGGGTCGGCACGATGCAGCGCGAATCGCCGACCCGCACCATCATTCCGTCTATGATCCCGAGGGTCAGCGGGATGCGCAGGATGAAGCGGCTGCCTTTGCCCGGGGTGCTCTGCAGTTCGATCTTCCCCTTGATCTTTTCGATGTTCTGCTTGACCACGTCCATGCCCACGCCGCGCCCCGACACGTCGGTGACCTTGTCGGCGGTGGAAAAGCCGGGCTGGAAAATCAGGTTGGCCACCGCCTTGTCGGAAAGCTCCGCGCCGTCCCCCTCGATCAGGCCCTTGCTGATCGCCTTGGCGATGATCTTGTCCCGGTTCAGGCCGCGCCCGTCATCCTCCAGGGTGATCCAGACCTCCCCTTCCTCGTGACGGGCCGAAAGCCGGACTTCGCCCTTTTCGGGCTTGCCCGCCGCCCGGCGCTCCTCGGGGGGCTCCAGGCCGTGATCCATGGCGTTGCGCAGCAGGTGGACCAGCGGGTCGGTGATGGTCTCGATGACCGTCTTGTCCAGCTCGGTCTCCTCGCCTGAGAGCTTGAGCTCCACCTTCTTGCCCGATTTGACGGCCAGGTCGTGCACCAGGCGGATCATCCGGCGGAACAGCCCCGACACCGGGATCATGCGGATGATCATGGCGACTTCCTGCAGCTCGCGCACCAGCTTGCTCATCTGCTGCCCGGCGCGGTGGAAGTTCTCCAGCTCGAGCCCTTCAAGGTCGGGGTTGTGGATCAGCATGTTCTCGGCGATGACCATCTCGCCGATCAGGTTGATCAGGCGGTCGAGCTTTTCCAGGTCGACGCGGATGTCCTGGCGCTTGATGGCCCCCTTGCCCGGTGTCCCTGCGCCGTTGGCTCCGGGGTCCTTCCCTGCGGCCCCCGGACCCGGCTGGGCAGCGATGGGCGGCTTGGCCGTAGGGGTGGCGGGGCGCAGGGCAGGGGCCTGGGGAGGCGCTTCCTGCGGGGGGCTTGGTTCGGCGCTGGTGAGCGTATCGTCCGCGGGTGGCAGGTCGGCAAGCCTGGCCAGGTGTTTCTCCAGGTCGTCGATGCGTCCCTCGCCGCCCTGGGAGATGTCAGCCACCGCCACGCGCAGCACGTCGAGCATGTCGAGCAGGGTTTCGGCCAGGGTGCCGCTGCCGGCGCCGCCCGCGTCCCTGGCCTCCTGGAGGAGGGTTTCCATCTGGTGACTGAGCCTTTCCAGGTCCGCCAGGCCGAAGAAACCGCAGTTCCCTTTGAAGCTGTGCATGCTGCGGAACAGCCCGGAGAGCGGTTCCTGGTCGCCCGGCGCCTCGGCCCAGGCGAGCAGCCCCTGCTCGGTGCTTTGCAGCAGTTCGTCGGCTTCCTGGACGAAGCGTTCGGCCATTTCCGGCGATATCTCGAACACGCCACAATTCTCTGCTTCCGGGGCCGGGGCGACGGAGTCCGCCGCGTATTCCGCAGGGGCGGCTGGGGCTCCGGCGTCGAGGATCAGCTGCTGGGCCAGGCGCGCCGCCGCCTTGAGGCGGGCGGTGATGGCCTCGGCCCGCTCGGCCATGCCCTGGTCGTTGAAGTCTGTTTCCACCAGGTCGAGGGCTTCCTTGGCGAAATCGCAGGCCAGGCAGAGAAGCTCGACGTGGGAAGGGTCCATCCGGATTTTTCCCGAGCGGATCAGATCCAGCAGGCTCTCGGCGGCGTGGGCGACGCTGGCGATGTGCCCCAGGTCGAGAAAGCTGGCGCTGCCCTTCATGGAGTGGAACAGCCGGAAGATGGCGTTCATCGTCTCCTGGTTGCCGTTGGTCTTGCGAAAGACCTTGCAGGTCAGGCAATCCTGGGCACAGCTTGCGGCCAGGCAAGTGCCGAGGCCTTCGCCCAGGTAGCCGACATCCAGCCAGCAGGGCTTCTGCAGGTCCTGGCCATGGCGGGGGCAGTCGCTGTTGGTGCAGTCCATGATCTCCCAGCAGTTGCCTCCCTGGCAGCTCTGGCCCAGCTCGATGATGATGGGCTCGAGCTGGTCGATCATGTCCCGGCTCTCCTGGATGAAATCCTGGATGATTTCAATCTGGTCGTCAGAAATGGCGTCGCTCATGATGTCCCCTCGGGTCTTGTCGTCGTCTGCGGGAGCCGGCTGTCGGGTTTCCGAGATCTGCTCCTGGCGGACAACCGTAAGATGCTCGTCATTTGGTTTCAAATTTCGCACCAGTTTTGCTCCGTTGGACGGATTTATCTTTGCGAAAAAATGAAACGCTCCGAGGACCGGGAGCAAGCCGGCGAATTTCCTTGGCCGATTCGCCTGGTGGCGGCCAGTACGCCACGGGTGGTTCCCCTGGCGTCGTTGCGGGGAGGATAGGGCGAGTTGGGCGGCTGGTCAAAAAAATGACAACACCTTTCATGGAGGGCCAAGTTGTCGAAAATAATATGCAATTGGGAACTGAGCCCCTTGGCACGATACTGGCAAAATTTATTTCCCAGTTATTTATTCTTCTGCAACGGAATCTTGCCATGTGTCGTACCCTTACCACTTTACTGCTGCTGGCCCTTGCGCTGCCTGCCCATGGGGGAGGAGCCGAGCTGATTCGTATCGACAAGCAGGAGCAGCTCGGCACCACCCGGATGGTCCTGGAGCTTTCGGCCCTGCCGGCGCACCGCATCGAGGCCTCGGGCCAACGTGTCGACCTGTTTCTGACCGGGGTTCAGGCCGAGGCCCTGGGGGCGCCGCTGCCGGAAAACGGGCAGATCATTCGCATTCTGGCGGCCCGCAAGGGGCCGGACCTGATGGTCTCCTTTCTGCTGCGTACCCCGCCCAGGGCGGTCAAGGTCTTGACCAGGCCGCAACCCGCCGCGGTCATGCTCGATCTGGTCTGGGACGAGGCCGGCGCCAAGGTCCGCCCGGCGATCGCCGCCGCCGTCCCGGGCATGCCTCAGATCCGTAGTGACCAGGGGGCGCTGACCCTGGGGGGCGGCTCCTCCTACAGCGGGCGTTGGGAGAGTTTCTTCGAAACCTACGATCCCGGCCTGAAGGTCGCCGTTGCCCTGCGCTACTCGCTTCCCGCGCTGCCGCAGCTGGTTTACGACCCCCTGCATGCCGGCCCGGAGGGGCAGACGCTCAAGGAGGGGCTGGGGCTTTGCCAGCAGGGCGATTGGAGCGCCGGGCTGGCGCTGCTCAGGCGCCTCTCGGCCAGCTCCCTGCAAGGGGTCGATCGCGAGGCCCTGCGGCTGTTTCGCGGGGAGGCCCTGGCACGCACCGGCAACCCGGCCGGCGCCGAGGGGGAGCTGGTGCAGCTGCTGAGCGAAGCGCCCGAGTCGGCGCTGCGGATCCGCGCCGGTTACCT
The DNA here is from genome assembly GCF_019704135.1 of Desulfuromonas versatilis. Lineage (NCBI taxonomy): Bacteria > Pseudomonadati > Thermodesulfobacteriota > Desulfuromonadia > Desulfuromonadales > Desulfuromonadaceae > Desulfuromonas > Desulfuromonas versatilis. The sequence goes on along the minus strand of NZ_AP024355.1, from coordinate 4,156,703 downwards.
GCTGGCCTGGGCCAAGGCCGCAGCGGGAAGACCCTTCGAGGGGAGCTTCGAGCTGAGCACGCTGAGCCGGGGCGGGGCGGCCTATCACCCCTACAACGTCCTGGCGGACCTGCTGCAGGCCGAGATCTTGCTTGGCGCCGGCAGCGCCGACAAGGCCCTGGGGGTATTGCAGGCCAAGCGGGAGTCTGCCGGAGCAGAGCTGGGGCAGTTGCTGGCGCTGCGGCGGGCCGACGCCCTGGTCGGCCTGGAGCGCCATGGCGAAGCCCTGGCCCTTTACCGCAGAAGTGAGCTGGCCGAGGAGTTCTGGCTGGCGCGCCCCTATTCCCTGGGCTGCTACGCCCAGGCCCTGGAGCGAGCCGGCGATTATCCGGCCGCGGCCGTTCGCTTCGGGCGGCTGGCCGAGCTGCTCAAGGGAGTGGCCGGCGCCGACCTGGCCGGGTATGCCGAGGGGCTCAGCACCCTGCGGGCGGGGCACCGGGAGCGGGCCCTGGAGATCTTCCAGCGGGTCCGTGAGACCCACGGCGAGCGCGAAGGAGGTTTCCGGGCCTGGCTGAAGATGACCGATCTGGCGGTTCTCGCCGGCTCGGCGGCCGGCGGCCCGGGCGTGCTCAGCCAGTATGCCGAAATCGCCCGCTCCGCCCCGAGCCGCCAGCTGCGCGAGGAAGCCCTGTTCAAGCAGTCCCTGGTGCGCAAGCTCGCCGGCGACCTTGCCGGGTGCGTGGCGGACATGGAAAGTTTTCTGCGCCAGTTCGCCGGCAGTTCCCTCTACCGGCACGGCCAGGCGCTGCTGGCCGAGGTGGTCCCGCCGCTGGTCGAGGAGTTGATCGGCCGGGGTGACGAGATCGGCGCCCTGGTGCTGGTGGAGAGGCACCGGGACCTGCTGGTTTCCGGCCTGGTCCGCCCCGGGTTCCTCCTTACCCTCGGCCAGTCCTTCGAGCGGATGGGGCTGCTGGATCGCGCCGCCCGGGTGTTTCAGTTCATGCTGGATGGCTTCCGGGGACAGCCGCAGGAGCAGGAATGTTACCTGCCGGTGATCCGGGTGCTGGTCGCCCAGCAGGACTTTTCTGGCGCAGTCGCCGCCGCCGCGACCTACTTCGAGCGCTTCCCCCAGGGGGAGGCGCGCAACGAGGTTTTCGCCCTGCAGCTGCAGGCGCTGCTGGCCAGCGGGCGGCTGGAGGAGGCTGCCAAAATTTTGACCTTGTCCGGGCGCCCCGTCAGCCCGGAGATCGAGCTGCTGGCCGGGAAGATATTCTGGGCCCGCGAGAACTACCCCCAGGCCGGCGCGGTGCTGGCCGGGGCCGATGCCCCCGGCTCCGACCAGGACCCGCCCACGGCGCTGATGCTGCGCGCCGAGTCGCTTTACCGCTCGGGCCAGGGCGACCAGGCCCTGCCGCTTTACGAGCAGTTGGCCGCCGGCGGCCCCTGCGTCGACCAGGCCCTGTTCCGCTGTGCGCAGATCCGGCTCGCCACAGGCCAGCGGGAGATGGCCCTTAATCTTTTGCGCCGCCTGGCCGAAAAAGAAGAAAACACCCCCTGGCAGAGGGCGGGGGCAGAGTTCTTGCAACTGGAGCAGCAGGCGGGGCTTCGGGATTAAAACCTGCGGGAAGATGGCCTCACGCGAAGACGCGGAGAAAAGCCTGAAAAACACCCCCTTCAGTGGGGGGGGCATCTCGCCAGCCGCATTTCTATGCTGCTTCGCATGTCGATGGTCGTTTCAGGATGAACAGGACGCCGCCAACCGGCGGCGGGAGGGAAGATAGATGCCAGTGACGGGACTTTTCGATCGCACCTTCGGTCTGCTGGAAAAGGTGCTGGACCTGCGCCTGCAGAACCAGAAGGTGATCAGCTCGAACATCGCCAACGCCGATACCCCGGGCTATGCCCCGGCCCGGCTCGAGTTCGAGGAGGGGTTGCAGCGCTACATGGCCCAGGGGCCGCAGGTCATGGCCCGCACCGATGCCGCGCACCTGGCCCCCGGCGGCGCCGTGGAGGCGCGGGTGGTTCGCGAACGCGGCCTTTCCGCGGTGGGCGACGGCAACGGCGTCGAGCTCGAGCGCGAGATGCTCGACCTGGCCGAAAACCAGATCCTCTACGAGGCGACCACCCAGATGATCAACAAGAAGCTTGGCCTGCTCAAGTACGTGGCCCAGGACGGGCGGTAACGGCAGTGACGAGTGATCAGTGATGAGTGATGGGTAAAAACTGTGAGGAGTTAGGAGTAAGGAGTGAGGAGGAAAGCCCTTACTCTTACAAGGAGTAACAATTATGGATCTGTTCGATAGTTTCAAGATCGCCTCTTCGGCCATGAAGGCGCAGCGCATCCGCCTCAACACCATCAGCTCGAACCTGGCCAATATCGAGACCACCCGCACCCCGGAAGGGGGGCCCTACCGTAAGCGCGCGGTGGTGTTCCAGTCCTCCGAGACCCCCTTCGGCCAGCAGTTGGAACAGAGCTTGAAAGGCGCCGAGCAGGGGGTGGAGGTGACCGCCATCCAGGTCAGCCAGGAGCCGCCGAAGATGGTGCACAACCCTTCGCACCCCGATGCCGACGAACAGGGCTTCGTCGCCATGCCCAACATCAACCTGCTCGAGGAGATGGCGGACATGACCAGCGCCACGCGGGCCTACGAGGCCAACGTCACGGTGATCAAATCGGCCAAGCGCATGGCCCTCAAAGCCCTCGAAATAGGGAGTTAGGCTGAGACATGAAAGACATCACCCTGGTATCCCAGCTGCAGTCGCTGCAGAGTTCCCGCCCCGAGGCGGCGCCCAAGGCCGCCGCCGGCTTCGCCGAGGCTCTCGGCCAGGCCATCCAGGATGTCAACCGCCAGCAGGTCGAGGCCGACCAGGCGGTGCAGAAGCTGCAGACCGGCGGCGCGGAAAACCTGCACGAAGTCATGATCGCCATGGAAAAGGCCGACATCTCGTTGCGCCTGACGGTGCAGATGCGCAACAAGATCGTCGACGCCTACCAGGAAATCATGCGCATGCAGGTCTGATGCGCCGTAAGGCGTAAGGCGTGAGGCGTGAGGGGTAAAATCTTCAAGCCCGGCCAATGACGCCTTGCCCATTACGCATTACGTATTACGAATTACGACGCCTGGAACATCAGGAGGTTAGCCGACCATGGCCGAAGAAACCCGCAAATCCCTCATCACCACCATCAATGGCTGGCCGCGTTCGCGCAAGCTGACCATGGCCGTGGCGGCCCTGGCCAGTGTCGCCATCTTCGCCGTGATCATCCTGCAGGCGCAGGTGGCCGACTACAAGCTGCTCTTCGCCAACCTCGGCAGCAGCGACGCCTCCTCGGTGGTGGGCTGGCTCAAGGAGCGCAAGATCCCCTATCGGCTCGAGGACGAGGGCAAGGCCATCTACATCCCCGCCGACCAGGTTCACGAGACCCGGCTCGAGCTGGCCGGGGCCGGACTTCCCCAGGGGGGCGGGGTCGGCTTCGAGGTGTTCGACAAGCAGAGCTTCGGCATGACCGACTTTGCCCAGAAGATCAACTACCAGCGGGCGCTGCAGGGGGAACTGGCCCGCACCATCGCCTCGCTGGCCCCGGTGGAGGGGGCCCGGGTGCATCTGGCGCTGGCCGAAAAGCGTCTGTTTCGCGAGCAGCAGAAGGACTCCACCGCCTCGGTCATCCTCAAGCTCGCCCCGGGCGCTTCGCTCAAGGAGAGCCAGATCCAGGGGATCATCCACCTGGTGGCGGGCAGCATCGAGGGGATCGAGGCCGACAAGGTCACGGTGGTCGACGCCACCGGGCGCATCCTCTCCCAGCCGCCCCGCGACGAGCTGGCCGGGCCGATGACCCCCGGCATGCTCGACCACCAGCAGACTCTCGAGCGGCGCCTCGAGGGCCGCGCCCAGGCCCTGCTCGACCGGGCCCTGGGACCGGGCAGCGCCCTGGTCAAGGTGACCGCCAACCTCGATTTCACCCAGCAGGAGCAGACCGAAGAGAAGTACGACCCCGAAGGTTCGGTGGTGCGCAGCGAACAGAGCGCCCAGGAGAAAGGGGCGAGCTCGGTGGCCGGCGGCATCCCCGGGGCCCAGTCCAACCTGCCCGACGGCCAGGGCGGGGCCACCACCACCCAGAACCCCTCGAGCCGCAACGAGGAGACGGTCAACTACGAGGTCAGCAAGGTGGTCAGCCGCAAGGTGTTTCAGGTCGGCACCATCAAGCAGCTCTCGGTGGCGGTGCTGATCGCCGACAAGGTGGCCCCCGGGGCGCCGGGCGAGCCGCCGGTGACCACCCCGCGCAACGAAAAGGAGCTGCAGTCCATCGAGGAGCTGGTGCGCAACGCCATCGGCCTCGACGCCGGCCGCGGCGACCAAATCACCGTCAACTCCATGCCCTTCGAGAACATCTTCAGCGCCGAGCCGATTCCCGAGGTCTCCGGGGTCGATGATCTTTACTCGTACCTGCCCTTCGTCAAATACGGCCTGCTGGTGGTCGCCGGGCTGCTGCTCTACTTCCTGCTGGCCCGGCCGATGCTGAGGACCCTGCAGCGCGAGGCCCAGGTGGTCACCCCGATGAAGACCGTCGGCGAACTGGAAATGGAACTCAACGGCGAGGCGCCCGAGGAGGATACCAAGGCCCTGGCCAACCCCAATCTGGACCTGGGCAAGCGGCTGCGCAAGCAGGCGATCCAGGAGCGGGCGCCCTACGCCCAGATCATCAAACGCTGGCTGAGGGAGGGCTGAGTCCGCCGTGGAAATCAAGCACCTTTCCCGCCTCTCCGGGGTTGAAAAAGCCGCCATCTTCCTGCTCTGCCTGGGCGAGGAAGCCGCCGCCAAGGTCTTCGAGGAGCTCGACGACAACGAGGTGCGCAAGATCAGCCGCTGCATGATGGGGATGGACCATGTGCCGGCGGACATCGCCAAACAGGTCATCGAGCTGTTCGAAAAGGCCCAGAAGGACCACGCCGGGCTGTTCGTGCGCGGCGAGGAATTCGTCAAAAAGGCGATCTCCAGCGGCGAGAACCAGTCGCGCCGCGAAATGCTCATGGAGCAGCTCGCCGCCGGGGTCAGTTTCCGCCCCCTGGAGACCATCGCCCTGATGGAGGCGCGCATGGTCTCGGGCATTCTCGAGCGCGAGCATCCGCAGACCGTGGCCCTGGTGCTCTCGACCCAGACCCCCGAGCATACCAGCAAGATCATCGAGGGGTTCCCCGAGGAGTTTCGCGCCGAGGTCATGTACCGCATGGCGCGCATCGAGAAGGTCTCGCCCGAGGTCATCATTCAAATCGAGGAGTCGCTGCGCCGCGAGATCGGCGTGGTGGTCAGCCGCGAGCACCAGCAGGTGGGCGGCATCGACAAGGTGGTCGACATCCTCGGCCGCATGCCCAAGGGCAAGGACCGGGCGATCCTCTCGGCTATGGAAGAGACCGACCCGGACATGGCCGAGGCGATCCGCCGCAAGCTCTTCGCTTTCGACGACCTGGTGCACATCGACAGCCGCGGCCTGCAGGCGGTGCTGCGCGAGATCAACAACGACACCCTGGTGCTGGCCCTCAAGTCGGCATCCAAGGCGCTCAAGACCAAGATTTTCGAAAACATTTCCCAGCGCGCCGCCGACATGATCCAGGAGGACCTGGAGGCCATGGGCCCGGTGCGGGTGGCGGACGTCGAGGCGGCCCAGCAGGAGATCATTCAGGTCGCCCTGGGGCTGGAGGAGGAGGGACGCCTGGTGATCCCGGGCCGAGGAGTGACCGATGTCATTGTCTAGGGTACTCAAGGGCGCTGCGGTCGAGGGGCTGCAGACCCTGCGCTTTGTCGACTTCGACGGCGAAGGGGCCGGCAGCGGCGGCATGGAGCCCGCCGACGAGGAGTTTCAGCCGGCAGCCATAGGCCGGCCCGCAACCGGCGTTGCCCCGCAGGGGGCTCGGCCGGACCCGCAGCCGGTGGCGGCGCCCAACTTGGAGCGGGAGAAGGAGGAGGCCTTCGCTCGCGGCCGCCAGGAGGGGATCCAGCAGACCGAGACCCGCCTCGGCGAGACCGTCAAGGCCTTTGCCGCGGGTCTCGAGTCGATCCACCGGCTGCGCGAGTCGATCCTGAAGAACAGCACCGACGACATGCTGCGGCTGGTCATGGCCATCGCCGAGCAGGTGGTCTCCTGCGAAATCGCCACCAACCCGGAAATCGTCTTTCACACCCTGCAGAAGGCCCTGCATGCCGCGGTGCGCTCCGACGCCTTCCACGTGCGGGTCAACCCCGCCGACTTCGCCCTGGTGCAGGAGAAAAAACCCCTGCTGCTGGCCGGAATCAGCGGCCTGAAGAACATCACCTTCGAGGCCGACGCCAGCGTCTCCCGGGGCGGCTGCCTGGTCGAGTCGGAGCTCGGCGAGGTCGACGCCAGCATCGAGAGCCAGCTCGAGGAGATCCGCCAGAAGACCCTGGCGGCGGCCGCAGGCGAATAAGCCTGAAAAAAGCATTTGGCCACGGATCAAATCTGATCGAATCGGATTTTCACGGCCTTATCTGGATTCTGATCGAAACCTGGAAGATTATGCCCTGCAAAAATCTATGTCTTTGATTTATCCGATGTTATTCGGTCTTATCCGTGGCTGATTGAGGTTTTTAGGAAAAATGGACGCTTTGGTCAATCAGATCCGCGGCCTCAACACCCTGCGGGTGCGCGGCAAGGTCACCAACATCGTCGGCCTGGTGGTGGAGGGGCACTGCCCCTCGGCCTCGGTGGGGACGCTCTGCGAGCTGATCCCCAAGGACGGCGCCGCGCCGGTACCGGCCGAAGTGGTCGGCTTCCGCGATTCGCGGGCGCTGCTGATGCCCCTGGGCGAGCTGCGCGGGCTCGGCCCGGGGAGCCTGATCCGGGTGCTGCGCGACCGGGCCACCCTCAGGGTTGGCGACGCCCTGCTCGGGCGGGTGGTGGACGCCATGGGCAACGCCATCGACCGCTCCGGCTGCCCCTCCCTCGACCGCGAGATGCCCCTCTACGCCCTGCCGGCGGGGCCGCTGGAACGCGACAAGATCACCCAGCCCCTCGATCTGGGGGTGCGGGCCATCAACTCCATGCTCACCTGTGGGGTGGGGCAGCGCATGGGGATCATGGCCGGCTCGGGGGTCGGCAAGAGCGTGCTGCTCGGCATGATGGCCCGCCATGCGCGGGCCGACGTCAATATCATCGCCCTGATCGGCGAACGCGGCCGCGAGGTGCGCGAGTTCATCGAGCGCGATCTCGGCGAAGAGGGGCTGGCCCGTTCGGTGGTGGTGGTCGCCACCAGCGACCAGTCGCCGCTTTTGCGCATGCGCGGGGCCTTCGTCGCCACCACCATCGCCGAGCATTTCTGCTCCCAGGGCAAGAGCGTGCTGCTGATGATGGACTCGGCGACCCGCTTCGCCATGGCCATGCGCGAGGTCGGGCTGGCCATCGGCGAGCCGCCCACCACCAAGGGGTACACCCCCTCGGTGTTCGCCACCTTGCCCAAGCTGCTCGAGCGGGCCGGCAACTTCCGCGGCCAGGGGAGCATCACCGGCCTCTACACGGTGCTGGTGGACGGCGACGACATGAACGAGCCGATCGCCGACGCGGTGCGTTCGATCCTCGACGGGCACATCGTGCTCTCGCGGGCCCTGGCGGCGAAGAATCACTACCCGGCCATCGACATCCTGACCTCGGCCAGCCGCGTCATGCGCGACATCGTTCCCGCCGAGCACATGCGGCTCGCCGGGCGCCTGCGCGAAGTGCTGGCCACCTACCGCGAAGCCGAAGACCTGGTCAACATCGGCGCCTATGCCGCCGGGAGCAACCCCCGCATCGATCACGCCCTGAAGCGGATCGAGGCGGTCAACGATTTTCTGCGCCAGGAGATGGACCAGTGGGTCGACATGCAGGGCGCCCTCGATGGCCTGAGCGCCCTCGGCCTCGGCTGAACATCCAGGCTCCCCTGCCGTCCCGCGACCTGCCTGCCCCTTCCTCCTGACCATCCGCCCATTCTGAAAAGGACATTCCATGAGCAAGCAGTTCAAACTCCAGTCCGTGCTCGACTACCGCAGCCTGCGCGAAGACCTGGCCAGGCAGCAGCTGGCCGCCGCCCAGCAGCGCGAAGCCGACCTGCTGACCCGGCTGGTGCGCGAGCAGGAGGCGCTGGAACATCTGCAGGCCGACTTCGATACGCGCCAGCGCCAGGGGATGGCGCCCCACGAGTTCGCCCTGCACAGTGACCACATCAGCCACAAGGTCAAGGTGGTGGCGGCCGCCCTCGAAGAGTGGGAGGCCGCCGGCGAGGAGGTGGCGGAGCGGCGCCGGGCCCTGGGCGAGGCGAGCCAGGAGAAGAAGCTGCTGGAAAAGGTCAAGGAGCGCCAGTTGAGCGAGTTCGAGGCCGAACAGCGCCGCAGGGAGATGGCTTTTCTGGACGAGATCGCGGTCCAGCATTACAAGAGGTGACGCCATGAAAAATTGGCCAAGGTTGAAAAGGGCGGCCCTGGGAGCCTGTCTGCTGCTGGTTCTCGGCTCGACGACCGCCTGGGGGCAGCAGCAGGCGCCGGGCGAGAATCAGCAGTTCGGCAGCGTCGAGGAGCGGCGCATCCGCTATTCGCTGCAGCAGGAGCGAGCCCGTCTGCAGGCCGAATACGCGAAAAAGGAAGAAATGCTCGCCTTGCGGGAAATTGAGCTAAAGAGTTTGCAGGCCGAGGTCGATAAGAAACTCGACGAGCTCAGAAACATGCGCCAGGAGCTGGAAAAACAGCTGGCGCAGAAGGATGAGATCGAGACCAGGCGGATCAAGCAGCTCAGCCGCATGTACGAAAAGATGGAGCCGGCCCAGGCCGCCGGCCTGATGAGCGAACTCGATCAGGACCTGGCGGTGCAGATCCTCTCCGGCATGAAAGCCAAGGCGGCGGGACGTCTGCTCGACGCCATGGACCAGGACAAGGCCACCAGCCTCAGCGCCGCCTACTCGGAACTCGGGGCCCGCTGAGAAAGCATTTCTTCCAGGTGAAGAAAAATTTCCAGGAAAGGAGGTGAAACAGAATGCAGATGATGGCTATCAATCTCGAAGGATTGCTGCCCATGGCCCCCCAGGGCCAGGCCAAGGGCCCTTCGGCCGCAGGCGGCGGAGCGTTTCTGGAGCAGCTCCAGGCGGTGCTCACCGCCCAGGGCAACGGCAGCCCCAAGGGGATGGAGGCCCTGCTCGCCATGTTCGGCGGCCAGCAGGCCGTCACCGGTTTGCCGATGCCCGAACTGGCCAATCTCGGCGAGGAATTTTCTGCCGAGCTGCCGCAGCAGCTTGCCGAGCTGCTGGAGCAGCTCGAGGAGCTGCCTGCCGGGGCCCTGCAGGTTGCCGGGATGGTTCAGCCGCTCTCCGCAGAAACCCTGCCCCAGGGAGACATGGCGGCCGAAACGGTTTCACTGAAGTCGGTGGTTGCGCAACCTGTTCCGGTTGCCGGTGCCGAAGCAGTGCCTGAAGCGCAGGCCGCCCAGCCCGAGGTGCCGGTTGTCGAGGGCAAGGCGCTTGCCGAGGCGGCTTCGACGCAGAAGCCCGCTGCCGCCGCGGTTAGCCAGGTGCCGTCCAGTGATGTTCAGATCTCCCAGGCGTCCCAGGTGGCGGTCGGCAAGCCGGCTCCGGCCGAGGAAACCAGGGAGGGCAAAGCGAAGGAGTCGCTTTCGGACAACCGCTTCGCCCAGATGCTGGGGCTGCACAAGGGGGCAACGGCCGCGGTTTCGCCGCAGGCCGAAGTCAGGCCCGCCGCCGAAGCGCAGCAGGCGCCCATCGCCCTGAATGCCGAAGCCTCGGCCGAGGCGGTCGTCGCCGAGAAGCTCGTGGCGACCGAGGCGAGCCCCGAGGCGGCCCCCGCCAAGTCGGCGCAGGGTTTCGAGCAGCAGCTGGCCCAGGTCTCCCGGGCCGGCGAACCTCCCCAGCCTGCCGAAGCGGCAGCCCAGGGACCGGCGGTGAAGCTCCCCTCGGGGCAGCTGGTACCCGAAAGCCAGATCCTCGGCCAGCTGGCTTCGCGCATTACCCTCAATCACACAGAGAAGCAGAGCCGCATGACCCTGAACCTGCATCCGGAGGAGCTCGGTCAGGTCAAGCTCGAGCTGGTCATGGAAAAGGACGGGCTGCGCGCCCACCTCCAGGCCCAGAACCCGCAGGTCCAGGAGGTTCTCGAGCGGCACCTGCCCAGGCTGCGCGAGGCCCTCGCCCAGCAGGGGCTGCGCCTCGATGACCTGCAGGTCAGCGTCGATTCACAGGACCGAGGCGACCAGGGGTTCTTCCAGCAGCACCAGCAGCAGTCGGCCTTCGGCAGGCGGCCTTCCTACAGCTTCGGTTCATCCGCGGCTGCAGTGCAGGCCGAAGAGGTCTCGGCCACGGCAGGTCAGACCCAGTCCCGGCAGGGGCTGAGCCTGAGGATCTAACCCTCGACAGAGTGAGTCAAAATAATGACAACCGTAGCGGCAACAAGTTCGACAAGCTCCTCGCTCACCAGCTCCATCACCGGCAGCAAGGAGATGGGCAAGGAGGATTTCCTTCAGCTGCTCGTCGCCCAGCTGCAGAACCAGGATCCCCTCAACCCGCAGGACCCGACCGAGTTTACCGCCCAGCTCGCCCAGTACAGCTCCCTCGAGCAGCTGTTCACGGTGAACCAGAACCTGGAGCAGATGGCCTCGGGCAGCGCCGAGATGGAGCGGGTCGCCGCCCTGAGCATGATCGGCCGCGAGGTGGTCACCGAGAGCAGCACCTTCAGCCTCGACGGAAAGCCCGTCGAGCTCGGTTACCGGCTCGGCCAGGCCGCCGCGGATGTGCGCCTGCAGGTGCTCAACAGCAACGGACAGATGGTGGCCGACCTCTCCGCCGAGGAGTTGTCTGCCGGCAGCCACTTTCTGAGCTGGGACGGCAAGGGGAGCGACGGCCAGCCCCTGCCCGCCGGCCAATACTCCCTGACCATCAAGGCCAGCGACAGCCAGCAGCAGGCTCTCTCGGCCAGGTCCCTGGTCAAAGGAACGGTGGACGGGGTGGAGATGGGCAGCTCCGGCAGCGTGCTGACCACCAACGCCGGCAGCTTCGCCCTGGCCAAGGTGATCAGCGTCAAGGACCTCTGACCATGACCGACAAGTTCAACATCTTTCCCCAGCCCATCGCTCCTGCCGGTCAGAGCGCGGGCGCACGCCCCAAGGGGCAGCCCGGCGCCGCCGCGGGGCCCTCCTTCGAAGAGGTCCTGCAGGGGCAGGTCCAGGCTCCCGGCAAGCTGCAGTTCTCCCGCCATGCGCTGAGCCGCATGGAGAGCCGGGGGATTCAGTTCGGCCCCGAGGCCCTGAGCCGCCTGGAATCGGCGGTCAGCCAGGTCAACGCCAAGGGGGGCCGCGACTCGCTGGTGCTGCTCGACCAGACCGCCCTGGTGGTCAGCGTCAAAAACAGCACGGTGGTCACCGTGGTCGACCAGCAGAGTCTCAAGGGAAACGTATTTACCAACATCGACAGCGCGGTAATCGCCTAGCAATCTAATCAGCCGAACCGGTCCTCGCAGAGGAGGTTCGCGGGCCGCCGACCGACAGAGGCGGCCCCCGACGAGGAGGAAAAACATGAGTATCCTGGCTTCTCTTTACAGCGGCATCAGCGGCCTGGCCGCCAACGGCAACGCCATGAGCGTCATCGGCAATAACATCGCCAACAACAACACCATCGGCTTCAAGACCGGCCGCACGCTTTTCTCGGACCTGCTGGCCAGCAACGTCTCCGGCTCCGGGGGCAACAGCCAGGTTGGCCGCGGCGTCGGGCTCTCGGTGGTCGACAACGTCTTCAGCCAGGGGACCTTCGAAAACACCGAATCGAACACCGACCTGGCCATCGAGGGGGAGGGTTTCTTCGTAGTCAAGGAGCCGCTGACCAACCAGGATCTCTACACCCGGGCCGGCTCCTTCCGCTTCGACGAGGAAGGGCGCCTGGTCACCCCGGAGGGGTTCCGGGTCATGGGCTACGCCCTGGCGGCCGACGGTTCGGTCTCCGGCGATTTGACCACCATCAAGGTCGACACCCAGTCGCTGAGCCCGCCGCGGGCCACCACCAACATCAAACTGACGACCAACCTCGACGCCGATGCCGCCTACCGGGGGCCCTTCAACATCGCCGACCCGGTCAACACCTCCAACTACGCCTCCTCGGTGACCATCTACGACTCGCTGGGCAACGAGCACCTGACCACCATGTATTTCTCCAAGATGGACCCGGCCACCAACCCCCTGGAGTGGGAGTGGACCGCGACCATCGACGGTACCGAAGTCGGCGGAGCCGCCGGCCCCATGGCCATCGGCAGCGGCAGCCTGCAGTTCGATGCCACCGGTTCCCTGGTCTCCACGGTTCCTGCCAATCCGCTGACCACTGCCGGGGTTTTCTCCTGGGCCAACAACGCCAACCCGGCCCAGCAGATGAGCTTTACCTTCAATACCACCCAGTACTCCTCCGAATCGGTGGTCATCGGCCAGTCCCAGGACGGCTACACCACCGGGTCGGTGGCCAAGCTGACTATCGACGCCGAGGGGAACGTGCTCGGCAACTTCTCCAACGGCCTGCCCAAGCAGCTGTTCCGCATCGCCCTGGCCAAGTTCACCAACCCCGCCGGGCTGGTCAAGGAGGGGGCCAACGTGTTCACCGCCAGCCAGTCCTCCGGGGCGGCGGTGGTCGGCACCGTCGGTTCGGGCATCGGCAAGATCTTCACCAACTCGCTGGAGATGTCCAACGTCGACCTGGCCGGCGAATTCGTCAAGATGATCACCACCCAGCGCGGTTTTCAGGCCAGCTCGAAGATCATCACGGCCACCGACGAGATGCTCTCCGAACTGATCAATCTGAAGCGGTAAAAGCGGGTCAAGAATATGACTCTGGCGAAGGCCGGGCCTTGCGCCCGGCCTTTTCTTTGTCCGGCGGCCGCACCCAATTGCAGTCGGGTGGGATGATTCTGACACCCGTCAGCGCCCTTCTGCCCCGGAGAAGCGCCCGGCGGGGTGCGGCTGGCAAAGGTGGCCGAGACCATGGCATGCGATTTGCTCATGAGACTGGGCAGGCGCCTGTTCCTCATCAACTGAACGGCCCGATAAACATGCTCTGAGGTGTTTTCGATGGATCTCTCTACAGTCGTTGGCATTGTTGTCGCCTTTGCCCTGATGATCGGGGCCATTGTGATGGGTGGTCCGCTGACCATCTTCATCAACATCCCCTCGCTGGTCATCGTGGTGGGCGGCACCATTGGCGCGACCCTGGTCCACTACCCTTTTGGCGAATTCTTCAGGGCGATGTCGATTTTCAAAAAGGCCTTCTTTCACAAGAACCAGACCCCCAAGGAGACCGTGTCCCAGTTGATCCGCTTTGCCGGCAAGGCGCGCAAGGAGGGAATCCTGGCCCTGCAGTCGGTGATGGGGGAGGTCGAGGACCCGTTCTTTCTCAAGTCGCTGCAGATGGCGGTGGACGGGCAGGAGGCCGAAGACCTCAAGTCGATGCTCGACCGCGAAATCGAATACATCATGGAACGCCACGAGTCGGGCGCCGAACTGTTCGTGCAGATGGGAACCTACGCCCCGGCGCTGGGGATGATCGGCACCCTGATCGGTCTGGTGCAGATGCTGCAAACCATGAGCGACCCTTCTTCCATCGGCCCGGCCATGGCGGTGGCCCTGCTGACCACCTTCTATGGGGCGATCATCGCCAACATCATCTGCATGCCGGTGGCCGGCAAACTGCGCGGCCGCTCCTCCGAGGAGGTGCTGCGCAAGACCCTGATCGCCGAAGGGATGCGCTGCGTGCTGACCGGGGAGAACCCCCGCATCATGGAGCAGCGCCTGCACGCCTTTCTGCAGCCCAAGGAGCGGGAGAGCAATTTTAATAAGAAAGATTAGGATCTTCCCTTGCCCAAGAAGCAGAAAAAAGAAGCCCCCGGCGCACCGGCCTGGATGGTCACCTTCAGCGACATGGTCACGCTGCTGTTGACCTTTTTCGTGCTGATGCTCTCCATGGCGCGGATGGACCAGATGAAGTTCCAGGACGCCGCCGGCTCGCTGCGCAGCGCCTTCGGGGTGCTCGGCGGCGGCACCAAGGCCGAAATCTCCAAACCTTCGGTGGTCGATTTCGTGCCGATCCAGGACGACTACGTCAGCCGGGTCTACAAGCGGCTGCTCAGCGAACTTCAGCGGCTGAAGATCGACCGCGAGATCGAACTGGTCAAGGACCGCGGCGCGGTGGTGCTGCGGGTCAACGAGGCGATCCTGTTCGGCCCCGGCCAGACCGAGGTGCGCCCCGAGGCCTACCCGGTGCTGCGCAAGGTTGCCGCCATGGTGCGCAACCTGCCGATGAACCTGCGCATCGAAGGGCATACCGACGACACGCCCCCCTCCGGCGGCATCACCAACTGGGACATCTCCATGGCCCGGGCGATTTCGGTGCTCAAATTCTTCAGCGGCGAAAACCTGCTGCCCCTCGAACGCCTGGCGGCAGTGGGTTACGGTTCGCAGCGCCCTCTGGATCCCGCCCAGAGCGGCGGCGACCCGGCCCTGAACCGCCGGGTCGAGTTCGTGCTGGAGAGCAGCGGCGGGCAGAAGGACGAGCTGCCGTATCTGATCAATGCGGGAGATCATCTGCCGTTTTGAACGGCAGAAGCCAGGAGCCAGAATCCAGAAGTCAGAATAAGGACTTTTTTGCTTTTCTTCTGGCTACTGAATTCTGGATTCTGAATTCCCAAAGTTTTTGAATCCTTGCAACAGAAAGGCATGAACCATGGCTGAAGAGGCAGCGAAAAAGGACAAAGGCGGCGGCATGAAGATGATCATCATCATTGTGGCGGCCGTGTTGCTGCTGGCCGGCGTCGGCGCCGGGGCCTTCTTTCTGGGCTCGAGCAAGGCCTCCGCGGCCAAGGGGGCCCAGGGCGAAGGCGCCGCCGCAGAGACGGCAGCGCCCGCGGAGGGCGCCGAGGCGGGGGCGGTGGGACCGCTGGTGGCCCTGGAGGATTTCATCGTCAACATCATGGACGGCCAGGAGACCCGCTACCTGAAGGCCGCGATCACCCTGGAGATGACCAGCGAGGACGCCGCCGCCGAGATCGACCAGCGCAAGGCCCAGGTGCGCGACGCGGTGCTGCTGCTGATCGGCAGCAAGACCTACGACGAGCTGCGCGACCTGCAGGGCAAGCTGCAGCTGCGCGCCGACCTGATTGGCCGGCTCAACAGCTTTCTGACCCGGGGGCGGGTCAGCAAGATCTATTTCACCGATTTCGTGGTCCAGTAGCGGAGGGCCTGGCGTGGAGCGGATACTCAGCAAAGACGAGATTGCCGAACTGCTGTCGGCGGTGAAGCAGGGGGAGGTGGAGACCGAAACCGCCCCCATGCCGAGAGAGGCCAGGCAGTCGGTGAGTCGTCTCGACCTGGTCAAGCTGCCGGGATACGAGCGCTGGAAGATCCCCAACCTCGACATCATCTTCGACTCCTTCGGGCGCAATTACGGCATCTCTCTGACCAACCGCCTGCAGCGCCCGGTATCGCTCGAGCTCGACTCGGTCAAATCGATGAGTTTCGAAGAGTCGCTCAAGGGGGTGGCGCAGAACTCGGCCATTGCCATTCTCGGTCTCGACCCCTTCAAGACCGGCGGCCTGCTGGTGTTCGACGGCAACCTGGCCTTTTCCGCGCTGGAGATCCAGCTGGGCGGGGCTCTGGAGGGGAAGATCACGGTCCCCAACCGGCCGCTGACCGCCATCGAGATCAACCTGCTGCGGATGGCGATGAACGACAGCTGTCCGGATCTGCAGAAGGCCTTCACCCCCCTCGAGAAGCTCAACCCCACCCTGGTGAAGATCGAGAACAACCCGCGGCTGGTGAATATCGTGACCAGCGATTCGGGGGTCCTGGTGATACGGTTCAATGCCAATTTCGAAAGTCATTCGGGCCGGCTGGAGTTGATCGTTCCCCACGCCTCGCTGGAGCCGCTGCGGGAGAAACTGCGCGACCGGGTGCTGTCCATCTCGACCCTGCACGGGGAGACCTGGCCCGAGGCCCTGATCGCCGGGGTTAACCTGGTCCACACCACCGTCGCTGCGCAACTCGGCGAGGTCACCCTCAAGGTGCGCGACATCCTCAATTTCCAGGTTGGAGACATCATCGACCTGGGGGCCGGGCCCAAGGTGTCGGTCAAGCTGGTGGTGGAAGGGCAGCCCAAGTTCCTGGCTTCGGCCGGCACCCGCAACGGCAGCAAGGCGGTTCGCATCAACCAGAGAATTCAACGGAGTGAATAATGGACAACAAGGAAGCGGCCAAATCGCAGGCCAAGGCGGCGCAGCGGGTGGAAGAGGGGGCGAAGAACCTGGAGTTTCTGCTCGATCTGCCCCTGAACGTGTCGGTGGAGGTGGGGCGCTCGCGGATCATGATCAAGGATCTGCTGCAGATGCGCGAGGGGAACGTGATCGAACTGGACAAGCTGGCCGGCGAGCCCCTCGATCTCTACGTCAATTCGCGCCTGATCGCGCGCGGCGAAGCGGTGCTGGTCAACGACAAGTTCGGCATCCGCCTCACCGACGTGGTCAGCCCCACCGAGCGCATTGAAACCCTTGGGTAAGGGCGCGAAACGAGTGGGCGTAATTGGCCCGACTGTAGGGGCAGGCCTGCGTGCCTGCCCAGGGCGGCCACACAGGGCCGCCCCTACGGGCGTTGCATTGAAGGCAAGCAAATGAAAAAACCGCTGCTGACTATATTGAACCTCACCCTGGCCCTGCCGGCGGCCGCCGCAGAGGCGGGTTCGGGCGGGGGCGGGCTGCTCGGCCCCTCGCTCAAGGCCCTGGCCGGTCTGGCGCTGGTGCTGGGGATCGTGCTGCTGCTTTATTATGTGCTCTCCCGCAAGGGGTTGGGCGGGCTGCTCCCCGCGGCCAAGGCGGGGCAGATCCAGGTCGTGGAGATGCGTTCGCTCGGCCCGAAAAAGGGCGTCTGCCTGGTGCGGGTGCGCGGCGAGGAGTTCCTGCTCGGCGTCGGCGCCGACCGGGTCGAGTTTTTGACCCGGGTGAATCCCGCTCCGGAAGGCTCCTTCGAAAAAGCCTTAAACACCAGCCTGGAGCCGCGCCCATGAAACTCGGCAGGTTCGGAATTTCGGCTCTGCTGGCGATTCTGCTGCTGGTGCCCGGCGCGGCCCTGGCCCAGGTGCCGTCGCTGACCATCGGCCTGGGCGAGGCGAGCGGTCCCCAGCAGGTCTCCACCACCATCCAGGTGCTGTTCATCCTCACCGTGCTGTCGCTGGCCCCGGCGATCCTGCTGATGACCACCGGCTTCACCCGCATCGTCATCGTCCTCTCCTTCGTCCGCCAGGCCATGGGCACCCAGCAGATGCCCCCCAACCAGGTGATTATCGGCCTGGCGCTGTTTCTCACTTTCTTCGTCATGGCTCCGGTCTGGACCCAGGTCAACGACCAGGCCCTGCAGCCCTACCTGCAACAGCAGATCAGTCAGGAGCAGGCCCTGGAGCTGGCCCTGCCACCGATCCGCGGCTTCATGCTCAAGCAGACCCAGGAGAAGGACCTCGAACTGCTGATGAACATCGCCGGCATCGAGGCCCCGGAGAGTTCCGAGGACGTGCCGACCATGACCCTGATTCCGTCCTTCATGCTCTCGGAGCTCAAGCGCGCCTTCCAGATGGGCTTTCTGATCTACATCCCGTTTCTGGTCATCGACATGGTGGTCGCCTCGGTGTTGATGGCCATGGGGATGATGATGCTGCCGCCGCCGATCATCTCGCTGCCCTTCAAGCTGCTGCTGTTCGTGCTGGTGGATGGCTGGCAGCTGGTGGTCGGTTCGCTGGTGCAAAGTTTCTTTTGAGTAGATATCAGGTCTCAGGAGTCAGGTATCAGGAAAAACCTGAATCCTGAAACCTGATATCTGATTCCTCCATCCGAAGGATGGTCCATGACCCCCGAATTCGTCATCGACATCGGCCGCCAGGCCGTGGAAATGGTGCTGTTGCTCTCGGCGCCGATGCTGCTGGCGGCGGTGGTGATCGGCCTGATCGTCAGCATCTTCCAGGCCGCCACCCAGATCAACGAGCAGACCATGACCTTCATCCCCAAGATCGTCGCGGTGCTGGTTTCGCTGATCCTGTTCGCCCCCTGGATGATCCAGAAAATGCTCGCCTTCTCCAACGGCATCTTCGCCTCGCTGGTGACGCTGGGCGGCTGAAGAGGCAACCGTGCCGGTATTTCCCCTGCCCATCGACAAGTTCGAACTGTTCCTGGTCTGCCTGGCCCGGGTCGGCGCCCTGATGGGCTCGCTGCCGATCTTCGGTACCGGCACCGTGCCGTCGCAGATCCGTATCGGCCTGGCCCTGTTTACCGCCCTGGTGGTCTACCCGGTGGCCGAGCCCTACCTGCCGCGGGTCGCCCTCGAGCCCGCCAGCCTGGCGGTGCTGCTCGGCGCCGAAGCGATTCTCGGGCTGATGGTCGGCTTCACCGCGCGGCTGGTTTTCACCGCCGTCGAACTGGGGGGCACCATCATCGGCTACCAAATGGGTTTCGCCGCCGCCAACGTCTTCGACCCGCAGAACCAGCGCCAGGTCTCGCTCATCTCCCAGTTCCAGAACATGATGGCGATCCTCATCTTTCTGGCCCTCGACGTCCATCACCTGTTTTTCGAGGCGATCGTGCGCTCCTACGCGGTGCTCACCCCAGGCAGCATCAACCTGGCCGGCGAGGCGGTGCCGTTTTTGATGAAGCTGGCCGGCCACATGTTCTCCCTCGGCGTCCAGTTCAGCGCCCCGATCCTCGCCGTGCTGCTGCTTTCGGGCCTGGTGCTCGGGGTGCTGGCCCGGGTCTTCCCCCAGCTCAACGTCTTTCTGCTCTCCTTTCCCCTCAACATCGGCATTTCCTTTCTTGTCATAGGATTGACTCTCAATCTCGTCGCGGCCCTGCTCAGCCGCGAGTTCGCCGCCCTCGAAGACCACATCATGGCGCTGTTTCTGGCGCTTTAATCCAGCGAAATCAAAACCATCCACCCTCCCCGGCGCAACCCTTTCGTTGATGGGTTGGTTTTTGCAATGTCTTGACATAGGTAGCAGGAATGGAGGAGCAGCAAGCTTTTCCCGACCACTGACCACTGACCACTGACCACTGACCACTGGATTATGGCCGACGACCAGCAGGAAAAGACAGAGCAAGCCACAGCGAAACGCCGCGAGGATTTTCGCAAAAAAGGGCAGGTGGCGCAGAGCCGCGAGGTGCACACCGCGGCGCTGATGACGGCCATGGTGCTGCTGTGGTTTTTCTACGCGCCGCTGTTCTGGAAGAACCTTCAGTCGCTGGTCGGCGGGCTGATGGCCCGGGCCGGCGCCTTCGAGGTGACCCCGCTGTCGGTCGTCGACCTGATGATCTACATCATGGGCCGCGTCGGGCTGCTGCTCGCCCCGGTGCTGCTGCTGGTGCTGGTGGTGGGCTTCCTCTCCTCCATCGCCCAGATCGGCTTTTTGTTCACCACCAAGCCGCTGGAGCCCGATTTCTCCAAGCTCGACCCCATCAAGGGAGCGGCCCGCTTCGTCTCCAAGCGCTCGCTGGTCGAACTGGTCAAATCCCTGGCCAAGGTGCTGCTGCTCGGCTTCATCGCCTACAAGACCGTCGCCGCCGAGTTCGCCGACGGCCTGCTGCTGGTCGACATGCCCCCCGCCGAGACCGTCGGCTACCTGGGGAGGGTCGCCTTCATGGTGCTGCTCAAGTCGAGCGGGGTTCTCATTCTTCTGGCGCTGCTCGATTTCATGTTCGTGCGCTGGGAGTTGGAACAGAAAATGAAAATGACCAAGCAGGAGCAGAAAGAGGAATTCAAGGAGACCGAGGGCGACCCCCATGTCAAGGGGCGCATCCGCTCGATCCAGGCGCAGATGGCGCGCAAGCGGATGATGGCCGAGGTCCCCAAGGCCGACGTGGTCATCACCAACCCGACCCACTTCTCCGTCGCCATCCGCTATAAGCGCGGGGAAATGGACGCCCCGGTGGTGGTGGCCAAGGGCGCCGACGATGTGGCCATGAAGATCCGCGAGATCGCCCGCGAGCACAAGGTGCCGCTGGTGGAGAACAAGCCGGTGGCCCGCGCCCTGATGAAGGTGGAGCTCGACCACCCGATCCCCGAAGAGATGTTCAAGGCCGTGGCCGAGATCCTGGCCTATGTTTACAGCCTAAAAAAACAGTGATCAGTGGACCGTGGTCTGTGGACAGTGAAACGACCCGGGTCACAAAGAGCAGATCACCGGTTTTCCGGAGTTAACCTATGATAGGCAGTCTTTCCCAGGAACGGTTGCAGCAGCTGCTGCTGCGCAGCGACGTGGTGGTCGCCATGGCGCTGGTGGGGATCCTGATGGTGATGATCATCCCCCTGCCGACGCTGCTGCTCGACGTGCTGCTGGCGCTCAACATCACCATCGCCCTGCTGATCCTGATCATCTCCCTGTACACCGCAAAGGCGCTGGATTTCGCCGTGTTCCCGGCGGTGCTTCTGACCACCACCCTGTTCCGACTCTCGCTCAACGTCGCCTCGACCCGGCTGATTCTGCTCAAAGGCAACGAGGGTCCCTCGGCCGCGGGCAACGTGATCCAGTCCTTCGGCCAGTTCGTGGTCGGCGGCAATTACGTGGTCGGCATCGTGGTGTTCGTGATCCTGGTGGTGATCAACTTCATGGTCATCACCAAGGGCGCCGGACGCGTCGCCGAGGTGGCGGCCCGCTTCACCCTGGACGCCATGCCCGGCAAGCAGATGGCCATCGACGCCGACCTCAACGCCGGCCTGATCAACGACGACGAGGCGCGCAAGCGCCGCAAGGAGATCGCCGCCGAGGCCGAGTTCTACGGGGCGATGGACGGTGCCAGCAAGTTCGTGCGCGGCGACGCCATCGCCGGCATCATCATCACCCTGGTCAACATCGGCGCGGGTTTCGTCATCGGCGTGCTGCAGAAGGGGATGCCGATGGCCCAGGCGGCAGAGAACTACACCATCCTCACCGTCGGCGACGGCCTGGTCGGGCAGATCCCGGCACTGATCATCTCCACCGCCGCCGGCATCCTGGTGACCCGCAGCGCCGGCAAGGGGGATTTCGGCGCCGAGCTCAAAGGGCAGTTCACCGTGCATCCCCAGGCACTCTGGGTGGTCTCGGGCATCCTGTTTCTGTTCGCGCTGATCCCCGGCCTGCCGACCTTCGCCTTTCTGGTCATCTCCGGGGGCCTGGCATTTCTCGCCTACCGGGTGCAGCAGGCGGAGATCAGGCGCAAGGCTGCCGCGGCCGCGGTCAAGGAGCCCGAGGAGAAGCCGGTCAAAGAGGACAACTACGAGCAGATGCTCAGCGTCGATCTGCTCGAGCTGGAGGTGGGCTACGGGTTGATCCCCTTCGTCGACGCCGCCCAGGACGGCGAGCTGCTCGCCCGCATCCACTCGATCCGCAAGCAGTTCGCCATGGAGATGGGCTTTATCGTGCCGCCGATCCACATCAAGGACAACCTGCAGCTCAAGCCCAACGAGTACGCCCTGCTGCTCAAGGGGGTGCGGGTGGCCGGCGGCGAGATGCTCCCCGGCCACTTCCTGGCCATGAACCCGGGCACCGCCGGCGAGCCGCTCAAAGGGGTGGCCACCACCGAGCCGGCCTTCGGCCTGCCGGCCACCTGGATCTCCGAAGACAAGAAGGAGCGGGCGCAGATTTCCGGGTACACGGTGGTCGACTGCACCACGGTCATGGCCACCCATATCAGCGAGATCATCAAGCGTCACGGTTTCGAACTGCTCGGCCGGCAGGAGGCACAGAACTTGCTCGATAACCTGGCCAAGAGCTACCCCAAGCTGGTCGAGGAACTGGTGCCCGGCCTGCTGAACCTCGGAACGGTGATGAAAGTGCTGCAGAACCTGCTGCGAGAACAGGTCAGCATCCGCGACATGCGGAGCATCCTCGAGACCCTGGCCGACTGGGCCCCGGCGACCCAGGACCCGGATCTGCTCACCGAGTACGTGCGCCAGGGACTGGGACGCTCGATCAGCTCGCGGCTGGCCGCCGACGGCAGCATGCTGCAGGTGCTGACCCTGCAGCGCGATCTCGAGGAGAAGCTGCAGGGGGCCGTGCAGCAGTCGGGGCAGGGGAGCTACCTGGCCCTCGACCCGACCACGGCGCGCAATTTCCTCGGCGGGCTCAGCGAGAGCATCAAAAATTTCATGGGCGGGGCCCAGCCGGTGCTGCTCTGCCCGCCAGCGATCCGGCCGCATGTCAAACGCTTGACCGAACGCTACCTGCCCAACCTGGTGGTGCTCTCCCACAACGAGATAGCCAGCCACCTCAAGGTGAAATCCATCGGAACGGTGACGCCCCATGCAGGTTAAAACCTTTGAAGCCGAAGACATGGCTTCGGCGCTGAAGATGGTCAAGGAGGCCCTCGGCCCCGACGCGCTGATCCTCTCCACCCGCACGGTGCGCAAGGGGGGGCTCGGCCTGCTGGGCAAGCCGGTGCTCGAGGTGACCGCGGCGGTGGAAGTCCCCTCCGCCGAGCCCCGGCCGGCCCCGGCCGCGCAGCCCTCCGCCGCGGCCGCCCTGGCCCGGGCCATGGCCCAGATTCCCGAGCCCGACCCCGCCGACAGCGAAGAAATCAGCTACGCCGACATCTGGCGCAAGCGCCGGGTGATCGACCCCATCGAGGAAGAGCTCGAGGGGCTCAAGGGGAAGCTTTCGACCCTCAATGTCGACTCGCTGCGCAGCGAGATCAACGAGCTCAAGGACCTGGTGCGCAACGTCGTGCAGCAGCCCGCCCAGCCGCCGGCGGCCGCTCCGGCGCCGGCCGCCAAGCGCGGCAGCGGCATCGCGCGGATGATGGATTCGCTGGTTACGCGGGGGGTGGAGGCCGATTCGGCCGAGATCATCATCCGCCGGGCCCTGGCCGATTACCCGCCGCAGAACCGCTCGGTGACCGTCGAACAGTTTCTTTCGGGGATCATCAGCCAGATGCTGCGGGTCAGCGGGCCCATCACCCGCCCCGCCAAAGGACCGCGCAAGGTGGCCCTGATCGGGCCCACCGGGGTCGGCAAGACCACCACCGCCGCCAAGCTGGCCGCCCAGACCCTGCTCGCCGACCGCAGCAAGCGCATCGCCATGGTAACCATCGACATCTACCGCATCGCCGCCGCCGAGCAGCTCAAGGTCTACGGCGAGATCATGAACGTGCCGGTGGACGTGGTGCTCTCGCCCGAGGAGCTGGCCCGGGCCTTCGCCCGGCACCAGGACAAGGACCTGATCCTGGTCGATACCGCCGGGCGCAGCCCCAAGGACGATGCGGCGATCGCGGAGATGGGCAGGTTCCTGGGCCCGGGCAGCGGCGTGGAGAACCACCTGGTGCTCTCGGCCACCACCCGCGAGACCGAGATGTACGGCGCCGTCAAGCGCTTCTCGAGGCTGCCGGTGCAGAGCATCATCTTCACCAAGGTGGACGAGTGCGAAAGCCTCGGCCAGCTGCTCAACCTGCATTTGAAAACCCGCTACCCGCTCTCCTACATCACCAACGGGCAGCGGGTACCCGAGGACCTCGCCCTCGCCGAGCCTGCACGGCTGGCCGGGCTGATCATGGCGAAACTCTGAGGATTTGAGATTATGGACTTGGCGAACGATCGACTCGATCAGGCAGGCACCCTGCGCGCCCTGCGCGGCAACTTTTCCCAGGGCATGAATGTTGCCGACGGCGCCCGCAAGGCCGCGGGCGTGGTTTCCGTCACCAGCGGCAAGGGAGGGGTGGGGAAAACCGCCGTCTGCGCCAACATCGCGGTATCCCTGGCCCGCACCGGAAAAAAAATCCTGATCATCGACGCCGACCTGGGGCTGGCCAACCTGGACGTGGTCTTCGGTCTGACCCCCAAGTACAACCTGAACCACTTTTTTTCCGGGGAAAAGGAGCTCGAGGAGCTGGTGGTGGAAGGGCCCGAGGGGATCCAGATCCTGCCGGCCGGCTCCGGGGTGCAGTCGGTGACCCACCTCTCCAACAGCCAGAAGATGCGCTTCATGGAGGCGATCGAGGCGTTTCACGGGCTGTTCGACCTGGTGCTCATCGACACCGAGGCGGGCATTTCGGAGAACGTCACCTACTTCAACGTCGCCGCCCAGGAGATCCTGGTGGTCACCACCCCCGAACCGACCTCGATCACCGACGCCTACGCCCTGATGAAGCTGCTCTCGACCCAGTACCACGAGAAGCGTTTCAACCTGGTGGTCAACTCGGTCAGCGACGAGAGCGAGGCCCTCGAGGTCTACCGCAAGCTGACCATGGTGGCCAACCGCTACCTGGACATCTCCATCGACTACCTCGGCTGCGCCCCCTTCGACAAGCGGATGCGCGAATCCGTATCCCGGCAGAAGGTGATGGTCGAGCTCTACCCCAACACCCGCATCGCCGGCAGCTTCGAGGCGATGGCACAAAATCTGATGGGCGTTCTGGAGCACGCCAAGCCCAAGGGGACCACCCAGTTCTTCTGGAAACGGCTTCTTTCCCTCGGTTGAGCAGGACCCGGCTATGCAGGACGTGTTCATCTATCCCCAGGCCACCGCTCCGGCCCTCGACCGCGAGCGGTTGATCAAGGCGCACCTTTCGCTGGCCGACTTTCTGGTCGAGCGGATGGCCTGCCAGGTCCCCTCCTACATGACCCGCGACGACATGCACAGCGCCGCCATGGTCGGGTTGTTCGAGGCCGCCAACCGCTTCGACCCGGGCAAGGGGATACTGTTCAAGACCTTCGCCGAGCGGCGCATCCGCGGCGCCATTCTCGACGAGGCCCGGCGCATGGGGTGGTTCTCCCGCTCGCTGCGCGACAAGCAGTCGAGCATCGCCGACACCATCGACGATCTCGAGAACCGCCTCGGCCGGCCGCCCGAGGAGCCGGAGGTGGCCCAGGCCCTCGGGCTCGGTCTCGAGGAATACCGCGAGCTGCTCGCCGAGGTCGGTCAGCTCGGCCTGGTCAGCCTGCAGGAGACCCTCGACGGCTCGGGGGAGGGGCGCACCCTGCTCGAGACCCTCGAGGACGAGGGGGCGAAAAACCCCGAACAGCGCCTGCAGGAGCGGGAGCTGACCCGGGAGCTGGCCGCCCTGCTGAAGAAGCTGACCGAGAAGGAGCAGCTGGTCATCAGCCTCTACTACTACGAGGAGCTCTCGCAGAAGGAGATCGCCGAGGTGCTCGAGCTCTCCGAGGGGCGGGTCTCCCAGCTGCACAGCCAGGCGCTGATCAAGCTCAAGGGCAAGCTCGGCCGCCGCGGCGGCGCCGCGCTTTCCGGGGGGCGCTCCCATGGTCGGTAAGGACCTGCTGTTTCTGCTGCTGCTGGCTCTCAGTCTGGTCCTCGGGCTGCTCTGCTGGCGCTTCGACCGGCGCCTGGCCCGGGCTCGGGGCGAAAACGCCCGCCTCGCCCGGGAGCTCGCCGAGGCCCGCCGCCTGCTGGAAGCCGCTGCCGCCCTCCCCGAGCCCCCGGCCCCGGCGCCGGTCAAGGGGAGCGAGGCGTTTTCTCTGAACCTCGACCAGGCCAATCTGCGGCTGCGCCTGCAGGCCTCGGGCAAGGGGGGGGAGATCCCGGAGAAATACCGCCTGGTCGGCGCCATGGCCCGCCGCGGGCTGAGCGCCGAGGATATCGCCGAGGTGCTCAAGATCTCCCCCGGCGAAACCGAGCAGCTGCTGCGGCTGGCCCAGGTGTCGAAAAAAGGGTAGGGCAAGGGAAACCGGCCCCGGCCAATTCGTTCCAAGGAAAAACAGAAGTTTCCCCTAAAGAAATTCCGCCACCCCGCCGATAGGTTGCTTAACGACGCAACGGCAAAGGAGCAGAACCCAATGAGCAGCGGCCTTTACAGCGCACTTTCCGGAGCAACCTCGCGGCTGCAGCTGATGGACACCATCAGCGACAACCTGGCCAATCTCAAGACCTCCGGCTTTAAGAAGGGGATCAACCGCTTCGAGTCGCTGCTCGAGGAAGCCAAGGCCGGACCGACCGCCACCGGCGTCAACTATGCCCGGCTGCAGGAGGGCTTCAGCGACTTCGGCCAGGGCACCCTGGTCAAGACCGGGGTCCCGCTGCACCTGGGGATCGAGGGCGAAGGGTTTTTCAAGGTCCGCGACGAGGGGGGCAACATCCTCTACACCCGCCAGGGGATCATGCGCCGCGACGCCGAGGGCAACCTGCTGACCGGTTCGGGGCTGCAGGTGCTCGACGAGAGCGGCAAGCCGCTCAACCTTCCCGGCGAAACCCTCACCATCGACGAGCGGGGCAACGCCACCACCGAGGCGGGCGTGGTGCGCATCCCCCTGTTCGCCTTCGAAAGCCCCGGGCAGATGCAGCGGGTCGGCAGCGGCCTGTTTGTCGCCGCCTCCGGCGCGCAGGACCGGCTGGTGGACGAGCCGCGGCTCTACCAGGGGCAGCTCGAGGAGTCGAACGTGTCGATGATGGATGAGACTACCCGGATGATGGAGGCGCTGCGCGCCTTCGAAGCCTGCCAGAAGATGATTAAAACCTACGACACCCTGGCCGCCAAGGCGGACGAGATCGGGTCGGTCGGGTAACGCAAGGAGATAAACGATGATCAGGGCACTTTGGACCGCAGCCTCGGGGATGGAAGCCCAGCAGCTCAACATGGACGTGATCGCCAACAACCTGGCCAACGTCAACAGCAGCGGCTTCAAGAAGAGCCGGGCCGACTTCCAGGATATCCTCTACCAAACCAGCAAGGCCGCCGGCACCACCGCCACCGCCGGTGTCGAGGTCCCTACCGGCGTGCAGGTCGGGCTCGGCTCCCGGGTCGCCTCGGTGCAGAAGGTCTTCACCGTCGGCGACATGCAGGGCACCGACAACGAGCTCGATCTCGCCATCGAGGGCAACGGCTTCTTCCAGGTCGCCGACACCGCCGGCGAAACCCTCTACACCCGCGCCGGCGCCCTGAAAAAGGACAGCACCGGCCGCCTGGTGACCTCCGAGGGCTTTCCGCTGACCCCCGAGATCGTCATCCCGCAGAACGCCACCCGCGTCTCCATCGGCCAGTTTGGCAACGTGGAGGTCTTCCTCGACGGGCAGAGCACCCCCACCCAGGTCGGCACCATCGAGCTGGCCCGTTTCAGCAACCCCGCCGGGCTCTCCAGCATGGGACGCAACCTCTACGCCGAGACCACCACCTCGGGTACGCCGGAAGCCGGCACTCCCGGGGACCTGGGCTTCGGCACCATCTCCCAGGGGTTTCTCGAAGGCTCCAACGTCAGCATCATGGAGGAGATGGTCAATATGATCGCCGGGCAGCGTGCCTACGAGGTCAACTCCAAGGCGATCCAGACCGCCGACGAGATGCTGCAGATGACCAACGGCCTGGTCCGCTGAGGCAACGGGTTTTGAAGATGCTCACGCGACTGGCTATCCTGCTGCTGTTGCTGACGGCGGGGCTCTCCCCCGCCCTGGCCCTGGAGCCGGGGAGCGAGGTCGGCCCCGCGCAGATCGAGCAGATCCTGCGGGATTACCTCGCCGCCAACCGCGAGCGGCTGCCCGCGGCCAAGATCGGCATCAAGTCCTTCCAGCCGCCGCCCCCCTTCACCCTGCCTGCCGGCCAGCTCAGCCACGAAGTGATCCCCTCCGACCCCGGCATCCTCGCCAGCCGGCGGTTCACCATCCTGTTTCGCGTCGACGGCCGGGTCGTGCAGAACCTGCCGGTGCGAGCCGAGATCGAGGCCCTCGCCCCGGTGGTGGTGGCCGCCCACGACCTCGGTCGTGGCATCGAGCTTGCAGATTCGGATCTGCGGATGGTCGAGATGGATCTGAACGGGCTGCGCAACCCCTGCATCGACCCCGGCGAACTGCTCGGCAAACGGCTCAAGCGGCCGCTGCGCGCCGGCGATCCCCTCGACCGCACCCAGGTGGAATTCCCGCCGATGATCCGGCGCGGCGAGGCGGTCTCCATCCAAGTGGTCAGCGGCGCCCTGCGCATCACCGCAGCGGGCGAGGCCCGCCAGGACGGCCGCGAAGGCGAGACCATCCGGGTGCGCAACAGCTCTTCGCGCAAAGAGATCCTCTGCCGGGTGCTCGCCCCCGGCCTGGCGCAAGTGGAGTTCTGAAGATGAAACAGTCCCTGTTGCTGCTGATCCTTCCCCTGCTCGCCGCCGGCTGCGCGCCGCATTCGGCGGGCCTCGATTCGGCCACGGCCCTGCCGCCGGCCCCGGCGGTGGTGATCGAGCCGCCCACTCCAAAAACCCCCGGCTCGCTCTGGACCGACCAGCAGGGTGGGCTGTTCTACGACGTCAAGGCCCGCAGCGTGGGCGATATCGTCACCGTGGCGATCTTCGAGGCGGCCAGCGCCAGCAAGGAGGCCCAGACCTCCACCGGGCGCTCGAGCAGCGCCTCGGCGGGTATCGACCGGCTGTTCGGCCTGGAGAAGAACATCGGCACCATCAACAGCGCCATCGACCCCTCGCAGCTGGTCAACGCCAGCTACGACAGCGATTTCGAGGGCTCGGGCAAGACCTCGCGCAAGGAGGACCTGGTCGCCACCCTGACCACCCAGGTGATCGAGGTACTGCCCAACGGCAACCTGCGCATCGAGGGGAGCAAGGCGGTCACCGTCAACAACGAACAGCAGATCATCAAGCTCAGCGGCGTGGTCCGCCAGCCCGACGTCTCGGCGCAGAACATCGTCGACTCGAAGAATATCCTCGACGCCCGCATCACCTACACCGGCAAGGGGGTGATCAGCGACAAGCAGGGGCAGGGGTGGCTGGTGCGCATTCTGGACAACGTCTGGCCGTTTTAGGGGCGGTGGACAGTGGACAGTGGTCCGTGGGCAGTGAAAAGCGCCCCCTCCGTGGCCCTCCCCCTCCTGGGGAGGGAATTGCTCCTCCCCCCAGCGGGGGGAGGTTGGGAGGGGGGCGACCGAAGGCGCAGAAACAGGTAAAGGTAATGTTATGTCAGTGTTGCTGAGACATATTCCGGCGATTCTGGTGTTGGTCGGGCTGATGTTGCCCGCTTCCGCCTTGGCCACCCGCATCAAGGACATCGCGGGGCTCGAGGGGGTGCGGGATAACCAGCTGGTGGGCTACGGCCTGGTGGTGGGTCTCAACGGCACCGGCGACAGCGCCAGCACCCAGTTCACCGTGCAGTCGCTGGTCAACATGATGGAGCGGCTCGGGGTGACGGTCGACCGCGACGAGGTCAAGGTGGACAACGTCGCCGCGGTCATCGTTACCGCCGACCTGCCCCCCTTCGCCCGTGCCGGCAGCGGCATCGACGTGCTGGTCTCCTCCATCGGCGACGCCGAGAGCCTGGCCGGGGGGACCCTGCTGATGACCCCGCTCAAGGGGCCCGACGGCAACATCTACGCGGTGGCCCAGGGACCGCTGGTGGTCGGCTCGCTGGCCTTCGGCGGCAAGGCGGCCAAGGTGCAGAGCAACCACCCGACGGTGGGCCGCATCCCCGGCGGGGCGCTGGTCGAGCGCGAGGTCCCCTACAGCTTCGGCGGGGGTGACAGCCTCTCTTACCGGCTCAAGGACGCCGACTTCACCACCGCCTCGCGGATGAGCTCGGTGATCAATAGCCGCTTCGGCGCCGGCACCGCGCGCGCCGTGGACGGCGGCACCCTGCAGGTGCGGCTTCCCGAGCAGTACCGGGGGCGCACCGTCGAATTCGTCGCCGACCTCGAGGGGCTCGAGGTCACCCCCGACGCCACCGCGCGCATCGTGGTCAACGAGCGCACCGGCACCATCGTCATGGGCGAGGAGGTGCGCATCTCCACCATTGCCGTCTCCCACGGCAACCTCAACCTGGTGATCAGCGAGTCGGCCCAGGTCTCCCAGCCGGGCCCGTTCTCCGAAGGGCAGACCGTGGTGGTGCCCCAAACCTCCATCGAAGTCTCCGAGGAGGGGAGCGAGATCGTGGTGCTGGAGAAGGGGGTCAGCATCGGCGAGGTGGCCCGGGCTCTCAACGCCATCGGCGCCACCCCCCGCGACCTCATCGCCATCTTCCAGGCGATCAAGGCCGCCGGGGCCCTGCACGCGGAGCTGGTGATTCTTTAAACCCGTAATGGGTAATAAGTAATGAGTAATTAGTGAAAAACCTAATCACTGCAGGCTATGGAATAGATCTTGTCGTTACACTGATCACTTATCACTAATTACTCATCACGGGTCTTAACCATGAAACTGCATAGCATCGATCCCAGCCTGCTGGTCGGCCAAAGTCAGAATGTTGACGCGAAGAACCTGAAAAAGGACGACCCCGAGGCGCTGCGCAAGACCTGCCAGGAGTTCGAGGCGATCTTCATCCAGCAGATGTTCAAGGGGATGCGCCAGACCCTGCCCCAGGGGGGCGTGCTGGAGAAGAGCTCGGCGCAGGAGATGTTCGAGGAGATGAGGGACATCGAGGTGGCTCGCGACGCGGCCAGCCAGGGGAAGTTCGGTATCGGCGAGGCGTTGTTCCGGCAGTTGGTGGAGCTGGATGTGGACAAGGCTGATGCGGGCGATCCTGAGACGGAAAAGTAAACTGTTGAAAGGCTGACCTCAAAGTCAAAAGCAAGACCCAGGGGGCTCGGCCCCTGACGCCGCCCAACCCTTTGCTTGCCCAAAGTGTTGGATCCCAAAGGGCACCCCCGTTGAGCCCGCCCGCTGAAGCAGGTTCCCTGCGCTGCGCAGATGTTTCGCGGCGGAGATTTGGGCAAACACACAGGTTTGCCCCTACCTGGAATTTGCCGGTCTGTTTCCCGAAACACATTTCTTAACTCCCCCCCCCAAAAAAATTCTAAAGTTTTTCCCCTGACCCGTCGATAAGTGCACCAAAGGAACAGAGCGTTCCCTGGCTCCGGCAGTCAAGTTATTGAACTTCCGGATGAAAAACCAACGACGGGTGACAGCCATGAGTATCGACAAAATTTTCGGCGGCAAATCGGTAGGCCCCATCGAGCCGGTCAAACGCAATCGCGAGCTGGATTCGAGCAAGGCCAAGGAAAGCGGCGCCCCCAAGGACCGGGTGGAGTTCTCCTCGGTGCTGCAGGAGGCCAGCAAGGCCAAGCAGGCCGACCCGGCCCAGGCGGCCGAGCGGGCGCAGAAGGTAGCCGCGCTCAAGGCCCAGGTGGCCAGCGGCAGCTACCGGCCCGACCTGGAGAAGGTGGCCGAGAGCCTGCTGCGCTTCATGGCCGAGGACAAGTAGCCATGAACGGGAGCGAGCTTCGGGAGCGGCTGCAGCGGCTGCTCGAGCTGATCCTGCGCGAGCGCGACTGCGCCAGGCGCATGGCCATGGACGAGCTGCAGGCGGCTGTGGCGGAAAAGGAAGCCATGCTGCGCAGTATCGGTCAGCCGGGAGAAGACGCCGACCCCGAGGTGCGTGGGCTGGCCGAGCGGATCCGCGCCGAGAACCGGCGCAACGCCTTCCTGTTCTGGTCGACCCTCAAGTGGGTGCGCGAGTCCATGGGGTTTTTCGGTCAGCAGGCCGTCCCCACCGGCTACGGCGCGGCAGGAACCATGGTCGGCAACGCCAACAGCGGCATGATCCTTTCGGGAAGGGTGTGACATGAGCGGCCTGGTGAATGCACTGCATGTCGGTAAGACCAGCGTTCTGACGTCGCAGAAGGCGATCGAGGTCACCGGCAACAACATCGCCAACGTCAATACGCCGGGCTACTCGCGGCAGACCCCCGTTTTCAGCGGCTACCCGACGGTCAACATCAACGGCTTCGTGGTCGGCCAGGGCGTCAAGGTCGAGAACATCACCCGCCAGCACGACGTCTTTCTGGCCAAGCAGATCAACGACAAGAACGCCACCCTCGGCGAGGAGACCGCCAAGTCGACTCCGCTGGCGGAGATCGAGCGCATCATCAGCATCAACGAGGGGGGGCTCGCCTCCCAGATCGACGCCTTCTTCGACTCCTGGCAGGAGCTGAGCGCCGACCCGGCCAGCACCATCGCCCGCGATGCGGTAATCCAAGGCGGCCAGAACCTCAGCCGCGCCTTTCAATCGGCCAGCAACGACCTGCAGCGCATCCGCACCAACATGGACACCGCCCTCGAGGCGCGGGTCGAGGAGGTCAATCTCAAGCTCCAGCAGGTGGCCGACCTCAACCAGCGCATCGCCTCCATCGAATCCACCGGACAGAGCGCCCTCTCCGACCGCGATACCCGCGACCAGCTGCTCACCGAACTCTCCTACACCCTGGGCGCCTCCTACGTGGAGAACCAGGGGGGGATGACCTCGGTGATGCTCCCCGGCGGCATGCCGCTGGTGCAGGACGGCACCGCCATGGCCCTGCAGGGAGTGCGGGTCGGCGGCGATTTGCAGCTGCAACTCAAGGTCGGCTCGTCGGTCTTCGATATCGGCGTCGACAACCTGGGCGGCGAGTTCAAGGGGTACCTGACGGTGCGCGACCAGCTGGTCCCCTCGCTGCAGGGTGATCTCGACAAGCTGGCTTACAACATCGCCACCGAGGTCAACACCCAGCACCAGGCAGGCGTGGGGCTCGACGGGGTAGGCGGGCGCGACTTCTTCGCGGCGCCGGCCACCGAGTCCGGCTCGGCCTGGGGGCTGTCGGTGGCGCTGAGCGATCCCACTCAATTGGCCGCCGGCACCACCGCGGCTACCGGCGACAACACCAACGTGCTCGAGATCGCCGCCCTGGGCCAGAAGGCCATCGTCAACGGCACCGAGACTTTCGTCGGCTTCTACGCCGGCATCGCCTCCAAGGTGGGCCTCGAGGTCAACCAGAACGAACTGACCCGCGGCGGCAGCGACGACGCCCTGGTGCAGTTGCAGAACCTGCGGGATTCCAGCGAGGGGGTCTCCCTCGAAGAAGAGATGATCAACCTCATCAAGTTTCAGAAAGGGTTCGAGGCCTCGGCCAAGTTTCTCTCCACCATCGACGAGATGATGGACACCCTGCTGACCATCAAGAGGTAAGCCATGAGATCGGTCGAATCAGCCACTTATCGCAGTCTGCTGCACAACATCAACGGCACCGGCGAGCGGCTTGCCGACCTGCGGCTGCAGGCCGCCACCGGCAAGCGCCTGAACAGCGCCTCGGACGACCCGGTGGCGATCCGCCCGGTGCTGGGTGCTCGCTCCCAGATCCAGACCTCCGAGCGCTTCATCCGCAGCGCCGATACCGCCCTGGACAAGCTGAGTTCCTTCGACACCCACCTGGAGAGCGTCGAGAACATTTTGGTGCGGGCCAAGGAGATCACCGTGGCCGCCGGCAACGGATCGCTCAACGCCAACGACCGCGCCACCATGGCCGACCAGGTCGCCAGCCTCAAAGAGGAGCTGCTCGGGGTGGCCAACGCCCAGGTCGCCGGCCGCTACCTGTTCGGCGGCTTCGCCGACACCAGCGCCCCCTTTGCCGCCAATCCCGCCTACGACCCGGTGCTCGACCCCAGGCCGGTGCTCTACAGCGGCGACCAGGGGGTGAAGCAGCTGGAGATCGGCCCCGGCGAGCAGGCCCCGGTCAACGTCCCCGGCAGCACCCTGTTTCTCGGCGACGCCGACGGCGACGGCGCCGTCGATGCCGGCGGCACCGACATCTTCGCCGTGCTCACCCGCGTCGAGGAGGCCCTGCGGGCCAACGACCCCGCCGCGGTCAACGCCGAGATGGACAACCTCGAAGCCGGCGCCGAACAGGCCCGCCGCTACCGCGGGCAGATGGGTAACACCGCAGTGCGCGTCGAGAATGCCCGCAGCCTGATGGAAGAGACCCAGCTGGATATGCAGGAGATCCTCTCCCGTCTGGAAGATGCCGATCTCATCGAAACCATCTCCGACATGACTCGCCAGGAGCAGGCCCTCGAGGCGGCGCTCAACGTCACCTCCAGGGTGTCGAAGATTTCGATCCTGGATTATCTGTAAAAACGGTGGTCCGTGGGCAGTGGACTGTGGCCAGTCTTTAGAGCCGCGGCCGCGTCGGATCTGAAGCGGCCGCAGCCTTTAATAACGAAAGCCCCGAAAAAAGATTAAAGCCTCACATCCCCACAGCCGATAAGTAATCCAAGGGCGCCCCGGGAGCGGGCGCCGACCACGAGCCAGGGAGGGCACGCATGCTGGTACTGACGAGAAAACCCGGTGAAGGGATCATCATCGGCGACAACATCAAAATCACCGTCATCGAGGTCAAGGGGGGCGGCATCCGCATCGGCATCGACGCCCCGGCCGAGATGAAGATTCACCGCCAGGAGGTCTACGACCGGATCCTGGCGGAAAACAAGGAGGCGACCCAGTGGAACCTTGCCGATCTGAACGAGTTGAGCGACAAACTGCCATCCCGCAAGGACAAGCCATGAAGAAGATCCAGACCCGCTTCGGCGAAGTCGAGTACAGCCCCGAGCAGGTGCTGCACTTCCCCCAGGGGCTGATCGGTTTCGAAGACCTGCGCGACTTCATCGTTATGCCCAATGAAAAACAGGGCCCGCTGTTCTGGATCCAGAGCGTCGAGGACCCCGAAGTGGCCTTCGTGCTCACCGATCCGACCAACTTCTTCCTCGACTACCGGGTGGTGCCCGAGAAGGCCGAACTGCAGAAACTGGCCATGGCCGAAGGGGACGACTGTTTCGCGCTCTCGGTGGTCACCGTGCACCCCGACCGCCAGATCACCCTCAACCTGGCCGCTCCGGTGCTCTTCGCCCCGGCCAGCAACCGGGCGATGCAGGTGATCCTGGAGAAGACCCACTACCAGACCCGCACGCCTCTGCCGACGGCCTGAGGCGCGGAAAAAAAACTAAAGAGTTTCCGTTTGGCTGTCGATAAGAGAGTCAAACCTCAACCGGGAAATCCACGGCAAAGGAGGTGAACCCGCAGCTGACAACCCATCCCGGAAGCAAAAACGCAGCAAAGACAGACGCAGTACAACCCAACCAAAGGGCACGGATGCCCGCCAACAAACCTTCAAGGAGGAACAAACCATGGCACTTACTATCAACACCAACATCGCTTCTCTGAACGCCCAGCGCAACCTCAGCCAGTCCCAGAACGCCCTGGGCAAATCCATGCAGCGCCTCTCCTCGGGCCTGCGCATCAACAGCGCCAAGGACGACTCCGCCGGCCTGGCCATCGCCAACCGCATGACCGCCCAGATCCGCGGCCTCAACCAGGCGTCCCGTAACGCCAACGACGGTATCTCCCTGGCCCAGACCGCTGAAGGCGCCCTCCAGGAGAGCACCAACATCCTGCAGCGCATGCGCGAACTGGCCGTGCAGTCGGCCAACGACACCAACACCACTGCCGACCGCCAGTCCCTGCAGTCGGAAGTAGACCAGCTGATCTCCGAACTGGGCAGAATCGCCGATACCACCAAGTTCAACGGCAAAGCTCTTCTGGACGGCAGCATGACTTCGGCGGTTTTCCACGTCGGAGCCGATGCAGGCACCAGCCAGACCATCAGCTTCGGCATCAACAGCGCCAAGGCGGCTGATCTGGGCACCACCGCAGCTGCTGTGGCTACGGGTACTGCTGCGACTGCTGCAACTGTTACTGTCAACACGGATCTGGTTCTTACCGCAAAGGATGCAGGCGCCGCTGGTAACGATATTTCAATTGAAGTCGTCCAAGGGGCTTCTTCGTCAGTTGCAGTCTCGGGTAATGCAATCACTGTCACTGCCGACATTTCTGGTGGATCGTTAACAAACAGTGACCTTGCGGCTTTGATTAATGCCGATACGGATGCTTCAGCATTGGTAAGTGCCACCGGCGGGACTACTGCAGACGCTGCTGTTAGTGCGACTAACCTGGCTAGTGGTGCCGATGCTAGCGCTGATTATGACCCGGGCACTGCAACCACCACCATGGATGCGGTCGATATTTCGTCCCAGTCCGGTGCCAACTCGGCCATTGCCAGTATCGACCTGGCGCTGAGCGACATCGACACCATCCGCGGCGGTCTCGGTGCAGTCCAGAACCGTTTCGAGTCGACCATTGCCAACTTGCAGAACGTCTCCGAAAACCTCTCTGCAGCTCGCAGCCGGATTCTGGACGCCGACATCGCCGAAGAGACCGCGGCGATGACCAAGAACAGCATCCTGCAGCAGGCCGGCGTCGCCATCCTGGCGCAGGCCAACCAGGCCCCCAACATCGCCATGTCGCTTCTCCAGTAAGTTGGGGCTAGACGGAAAAAGGGGGGCTTCGGCCCCCCTTGATTAAACCGGGCAATACTGCCGGACCGGTCCGGGAGGGTCCCGGGCCGGGTCTGACCCAAGCGCTGAGGAGACACCGATCATGAAGATTCAGCAGGCTACACTTGCCAGTTCCGGCACGGGCAGGGCGCCCTCCGGCGGTGAGGCGGTCGATCGGGAGCGCCGGGGGCTGCCGCTGCAAAGCGAACCGGTTCAGGACGAAAAGAAAGTCGCACCCGAAGAAGTCCTGAAGAAGATCAAGGGCCTCACCGAAGACGGCGCTTACAGCGTTCGCTTCGAGATGGACAAGGATGTCGACCAGCTGGTCATCCGCCTGTTCGATCACCAGAGCGGCGACATGATCCGGCAGATTCCCTCCGAGGATCTGCTGGAGGCCATCAAGAGCCTGCGGGATTTCCGCGGGCTGCTGGTCAACACCCAGAGTTAAACCACTAGCTGGTGAACTCCCTCCCCTTCAAGGGGAGGGTTGGGGTGGGGATGGGATCGCTCCAGCAGGTTAGCACCCCATCCCCCTCCCGGCCTCCCCCTTGAAAGGGGAGGAGAAAAGTTCACCAAGGCAACGGAACCATAACGAAGTTATTCACCGTAGTCGTTTTTTCGGGAGCTGATCATGGGAATCAGTTTTGGCGGCCTGGCCACCGGGATGGACACCACTTCCCTGGTATCCTCGCTGATGGAGATCGAGCGCAAGCCCATCGAGCGGATGACTCTGGACATGACTTACCAGAGCAACCGTCTTGCCGCGCTCACCGAATTCAACGGCAAATTGACGTCGCTGCTGTCCAAGGTCGAGGCCCTGGACAGCAGCGACGAACTTCGCCCGATGACGGCGAAACTGAGCACCGAGGGATTTCTCACCGCCAAGGCGGACACGACGGCCGTTGCCGGAAACTACCAGATCAAGTCCCACGCCCTGGCCCAGGTCGAGAAGGTGGTCAGCACCGACGCGCTGGCCTGGGCGGACAAGGACGCCAAGCAGTTCAAGACCGGCACCCTGTCCCTGAGCGTCGACGGGGTGGAGAAGGCCGCCATCACCATCGACGACAGCAACAACTCGCTCACCGGCATCATGCAGGCGATCAACGCCGCCAACACCGGCGACGACCCCTCGGGGGTCAGCGCCACCATCATCAACGACGGCGACGAATACCGCCTGGTGCTCACCGGGGCGACGGTCAACGACAAGAACATCTCTCTCGACGCCAGCGGCTTAAGCGGCGGCAGCGGGACCTACGCCAACCCCACCCTGGGAGCCCCGGTGCAGAACGCCCTCAAGGCGCACATCGAGGTGGACGGCATCCACATCTACAGCGACACCAACACTTTCTCCGAGGCGGTGCCCGGCACCACCCTGACCCTCAGCAAGGCCGACGGCGGCAGCGAGTCGACCACCCTGACCGTCGGGCTCGACGAAGGGGGGCTCAAGAAGAAGGTGCAGGATTTCGTCAGCGCCTACAACGCCGCGATCTCCTTCGTCACCAGCCAGTCGGCCTACGGGGACAACTCCTCGGGGGTGCTCGGCAGCGACTCGGGCCTCAACATGATCAAGCGGCGCCTGCAGGGGCTGCTGGTCAACCCGGTCAACGGCAGCGGCAGCATCCAGACCCTGGCCGAACTGGGCTTCGAGACCCAGAAGGATGGCACCGTCAAGCTCAACGACAGCAAACTGAGCAAGGCGCTCAGTGAAAATCCTTCCAGCGTGGAAAAGCTCCTCGCCGGCGAGAAGGACCTGGATGGCAAGGAAACGGTCAAGGGGATCGCCGGCCAGTTCCGGGATTACCTGGATGACATCACCGACAGCGTCGACGGTTTCTACGTCGGCCGCAAGAACAGCATCGACAGTACCATCAGGAAACTTGATGCCAGCATAGAGCGGGTGGAGGCACGGCTCGAGGCGCGCGAGAAGACGCTGATCGACCAGTTCACCGCCCTGGAGCAGCTGGTGAGCAGCCTGAATTCGCAGAGTGACTACCTCGGCCAGCAGATGGACATGCTCAGCAATATATGGAGTAGCAAAAAATGAATGCTTACATGAATCAATACCAGGCTAACGATGTGGCCACCTCATCCCCAGAGCGCCTTTTGATCATGATGTACGACGGTGCCATCCGCAACGTCGCCAGGGCTGAGCTGGCCATAGAGAAGGGGGAGCGGGCGCCGAAGCTCGAGGCGATCAGCAAGGCGATCGCCATCATCACCGAGCTCTCCAACACCCTGGATTTCGAAGTCGGCGGCGAGATCGCCGAGAACCTCGACGGGCTCTACGGGTTCATGACCCGTGAGCTGACCAGTGCCAACCTGAAGAACGACCCCGAGCCGCTCAAGGTGGTGACCCGGCTGCTCAAGGACTTGCGGGCGACCTGGCTCGATGCCATCGAGGCGGTGCACAAGGAAAAGGCAGCGGCCACCCGGGTTGAAGAGCGCCAGGCGGCGAACGGGCAGCGGTCGTTCGCAGCCGCCTACTGAGCATTGCACATTGGCCGGGAGCGTGCGGAAATGATGCCAATGAGCGAACTGTTGCAGAGGTCCATCGCCGATTACCGCCTGCTCGGGCAGGGGTACGAGGCGGTGGCCGCGGCCCTGGCCGGGGGCGATTACGGGGCCGTGGCCGGCGGCCTCGCCGAGCTTCAGGAGCTGGAGGCGCGGGTCCGCCTGACCGACCGGGATCTGGCCGATGTGGCCGAGCCTGCCGGAGGCCCGCAGGCCGGGTCGCTCTGGCAGGAGCGGCTGCTGGTGCTGGACGAGGTCGCGGCAAAAAACCGCCGGCTTCGCGATCACTCCCGCACCCTGCTTGCCCTGCTTGCCGAGGAGCGCAGCCAGCTCAAGGGCGGCCAGGTCGCCATGACCGGCTACCGCTCCGGGGCCGGCCAGCGCGGCTCGTTGCTCAGCAGCGCCTGCTGAGGGCAAACGTCCATTCCTTCCTAAAGAAATTTCCTCCCCCTGCCGATAAGTAGAGCAAAGGCCCGCAGGAAAATGCCTGCGGCACCAAGTGCGGAGGGATGCCATGCTGTTTCAGGCCGTCGAAAAATTCTTCTCGAACACCGGATCAACCGCTGAACGATTCGATGCGGCAGAAAAAGGCCATCTGCGGATCGCCGAGCGTGCCCCCTCCCCCGATCACCCGCATCGCGAATACTTCCGCATCGACACCGAGGTCCTGGTCCGCTACTGGCCCCTGGAGTGCCCCTCGGCCACCTCGCTGGACCGGCTGCAGAAGGTCAACCTGAGCGGCAGCGGCGTCCGCTTCCAGGTCTCCGTCCCCCTGGCGCTGAAGCAGCCCGTGGGGCTCGAGATCACCCTGCCTGGCCCCGAGCCGGTAGTGCTGCGCTGCAGCGGGCGGGTGGTGCGCTTCGAGGAGGACGAACGCGGCCGGCGCCAGGCGGCGGTCGGCTTTACGGTCATCTCCCCCAGGGATCGCGAACGGATCATCGGCTACTGCTTCGCCGAGCAGCGGCGGATTCTGCGGCAGCGGGTCCGGGTCGACGGTTAGCTTCGAAGGCCATGACCACTGGCGCTCCTGCAGGGGAAGTCGCCTTTTGGCAGGTTGTCGCAGCCAAATTCCCCCCCGAAATGACAGAGCTTACCTGCTCCCGCCGGGGAAAGGCCACGATCCAAGGGGATTTTCCGGGCATTCGGATCTGTCGGGAAACAGGGTACGGAAATTGCAAAATTAGAGAACATTTTCCGGAAG
The DNA here is from genome assembly GCF_019704135.1 of Desulfuromonas versatilis. NCBI lineage: Bacteria > Pseudomonadati > Thermodesulfobacteriota > Desulfuromonadia > Desulfuromonadales > Desulfuromonadaceae > Desulfuromonas > Desulfuromonas versatilis. The sequence continues at coordinate 4,116,936 of NZ_AP024355.1, read as the reverse complement.
CAAGAACTTCCCACCCGCCGTGAAGACCTCGAACCTGGTAGTACGGGAGATCGGAAGGATGTTCTCACACAATGCCCTGAGCCAATTTTCGAGCTACACCAACGCCAAGATCCTGTTGCCCACCGGGGAGGCTTCCACGTCCCTGGACTGCGCCATCCGCCTGGATGTGCCCCCGTTTCTCGAGGCCGAGTTTTTGACCGGGCAGCTGCCGGTCGACGAGATCGACCTGCAGGGGCTGTGCATCATCTCCTGCGAGAGCAGCGGGACGGTCTACAAGATCAACGCCCGCATCGAGGAGATCCTCAACGAACGCTGTCTGCGCCTGGAGGCTTTCGACGTGACCAATCCCCCGCAGAAAAGAAGGTTTTTCCGGATCGACGCCGAGGTCTCCATGAAATACTGGCAGATCGACCAGGACGAGGCGCAACCGGGCAAGGCGATCATGAAGAAGGTCAACCTGAGCGGCTGCGGCATCCGCTTTTCGACGGACGAGGCGCTGCAGCTCGACCAGCTGGTGCGGATGGAGCTCAGTTTCCCCGACCCCTACAGCAATTGTGTCGAAGCGGCCGGCCGGGTAGTGCGGGTGATCAGCAATGGCGATCATCACCAGGAGGCGGCTCTCGACCTGGTGGAGATCGACGCCGCGGAGCAGGAGAAGATCATCCGCTTCTGCCTCGCCGAGCAGCGCCGCCAGATCCGCTTCAGGGTGCAGGTCCAGGCTCGGGCCTGACACGGAAAAAAAATGAATAAAGGGCCGTACCGCCGGCCCGGGGAGGGGCCGTGTTCTCACCAGAAACTCTCGACCGACTGGGGGATTTCAAGATCGCCCGGATCGTCCTGCCGACCAAGGGGGACGGTGCGCTGCCGCTGGAATGCGTGGTTCGCGTCACCTCGCCGCCCTTTCTCGAAGCCACATTCCTGCCCAACCAACTGCCCCGCGAACAGCTTGACGCCGCGGGCCCCTGCCTGCTTGCCTGCGATATCGGCATGAGCGTGCTTTCGGTGCAGGCCCGCATCGACCAGGTGATCGACGGCCGGCGGCTGCGCCTCAAGCCGGAGCAGTCGAGCGCCCACGAAGACACCCGCCGCCACTTCCGGGTGCAGGCCGAGGTGCAGCTGCGCTATTGGCCGACGGGTAACGATCAGCTCGAGGAGACCGTGACCGAGACGGTGAACCTCAGCGGCAGCGGCATCCGTTTCCACTCTTCCCGGCCGTTTCTTCTGGGCCAGAAGCTCAAGCTGGAAATAACCCTGCCCGGGGAGGCCCGGCACCAGGTCAGTTGCGCGGGCAAGGTGGTGAGCCTCAGCGGCGGACCCGACGCTCCCCGGGAAGTGGCCCTGGAAATTTCCGAAATCTCCCCCGCCCACCTGGGTCGCGTGCTGGAATTCTGCCTGGCCGAAAAACTGCGCGAGATGGGCGGCAAGGCCCGCTTCCTGGGCTCGGTGCTGAGTCCGGATCCGCCGGGTCCGCCGGAGGAGCCTTGAGGACCACCCTCACCCCGACCCTTTGCCTGAGGGAGAGGGAGCAAAAAAGCCGGGAGACCCCTATGGAGGCCCCCCGGCTTTTTTGTTGATGGGGTCCCGTCCTGAAATAAGTTTACACCTGGGAGACTTATTTATGGACGAGTTAGAGGGCAAGCGGAAGAGACGGAGTCAGCGTGATTACACCATGGGCTTTAAATTGCAGGTGGTCGCCGCAGTCGAAAAGGGCGATATGACCTACAAGCAAGCCCAAAAGATTTATGGCATCCAGGGGCGCTCCACAGTGCTAACATGGCTGAGAAAGCACGGCAAGCTGGATTGGACCCACTCTGTGAGGCTGACCATGTCTGATTCTCCCAAAGCCAAAGAGACCCCCGCACAGACCATCAAACGGCTTGAGCGCGAACTTGAGGATGAACGTCTTCGGAATCTGCTTTTGAATGAAGTCGTGGATATTCTCGATGCAGAACATGGGGCCGGACTGCGAAAAAAGTATTTGGCCAAGGAGCGAGACGCCTTCAAAAACAGGAAGGGCTGAGTTTAAGCCATGCTTGCAGGCTTCTTGGCATTACCCGGCAAGCCGTCTATCAACGAGAAAAGCGCATCCGGCAGCGCAGGGTCGAACTGGCACCGGTCCGGGGCATGGTGATGGAGGTCAGGCGATTCATGCCGAGACTTGGTGGCCGGAAGCTCTACCACCTGCTGAAACCCCGGCTTGATGAACAGGGCATCAAATTGGGGCGTGATGGTTTCTTTGACTATCTGCGAGCCCATCAACTGCTGGTAGTACCGGTCAAACGCTACACAAAAACAACGCAGAGCAGACACTGGATGAAGAAACATCCAAATCGATTGGAGAACCAGGAGATCGGGCGTGCTGAGCAGGCCTTTGTGAGCGACATCACCTATGTTGAAACGGATGAAGGTGTTCACTATCTGTCGTTGGTCACCGATGCGTACAGTCGAAAAATCATGGGATATGACGTCAGTGACAATATGCGCGCTGAGAGTGTCGTCAAGGCGTTACAGCGAGCGGCCAGGCAGCGGCAGACCCGCAGATCGCTGATTCACCATTCCGACCGAGGTCTGCAATATTGTTCAGCGATCTACCAAGACGAGCTCAGACGTCAGGGCATGACGCCATCCATGACCGATGGCTATGACTGTTACCAGAATGCTCTTGCAGAGAGAGTGAACGGCATATTGAAGCAAGAGTTTCTGATCAACAGATGCCGAAACTTGCGGGATCTGAAACGGCTGGTTGGGGAATCCATCGACATTTACAATCGACTTCGGCCCCACCTTAGCTTGGGCATGAAAACACCCGATGAAGTGCATAGGAAAGCCACCTCCGAGAGGGAGGTGGCTTAGGTAAAACCTGTCAACCTATTTTAGGACGTGACATGGTATTCGTTGCGACCGGTGGGCTCAGGCGTAGCCAACGGCGCCGCCGAGGTAGATGGGGAAGCGCTCCGCGCGGGCCTTGGCTTTGGCGGGCCGGAAGATTTCGGTGCGGTTGCGGCCGTTGCGCTTGCTGGTATAAAGGGCGCAATCGGCCTCTTCCAGAAGTTGACGACTGTTCAGGTCGCGGCTGGCGTCGCAGCCGCTGACCCCGATGCTGACCGAGACGCTCAGCCCCTCGGAGATCGTGTCCGGGCACAGCTCGGCGACCCGCCGGCGGATGCGCTCGGCAACCCGGTAGGACATGGCCAGCGGGGTTCCCGGGAGAATGACCGCGAACTCCTCGCCGCCGTAGCGGCAGACCAGGTCCGACTCGCGGGAGGAATCCTTCAGCACCTTCGCCACGGACTGCAGCACCTGGTCGCCCACCGGGTGGCCGTAGGTGTCGTTGACCGACTTGAAGTGGTCGAGGTCGATCAGCAGCAGGGAAAAGGGTTGCCCCGACCGGCGGCTGCGGGCGATCTCCGAATCGATGCCGGCATCGAAATAGGCGCGGTTGTACAGGCCGGTGAGCCCGTCGGTGAGGGCCATTTGGGCAAGGCTCCGCTTGTCGGAGCGCAGGGCGTCGAGGCGTTTTTTCCGGCCCAGGTGCGGGCGCATGCGGGCGGCGATCTGGCGGGTGGAGCTCCGGTAGTCGAGGCAGTCGTCGGCGCCGCTTTCCAGAGCCAGCACCTGCAGGTTGTCATCGATTTTTTCGGCGAACAGAAAAACCGGGATGTCGACCCAGTCCTCGCGCTTTTTCAGGGCCTGGAAGAATGCCCACTCCTGGTCCATGCCTTCCGCCTGCCAGTTGCAGAGAACCAGGTCTACCGGGTGGTGCTGCAGCCTCTCAATGGCTTCGCCTGTGTTGCTGCAGGTGAAGACCAGATCGAACAGCGCCGTCGCATCGGCGATGCGGGCAATCTCTCCGGCGGGTTGCGACCTGTCGATAACCAGTGCGGTATGGCTCATACTGCGTTCCTTTCGCTGCTGCCTTGGTTGCAAAACTTATCGGCAGGGAGGATTAAAAAGTTAAGGACAAATTTCCTCGCGGTTTCTGGCGGGAGCTGGGCTGAAAATTGCAAAGATCTAAATTTCCGGATCGTTCCAGCCGAGAAGAGCCATCATGACCATCGTCATCAGCCCCGTTACAGCCATCAACCCGGTCGCCTCGGCGGTCGCGGAAAACGCCACCCGTGAGGAGCGGCAGCAGGACCTGCGCCTGCACCAGATCGTGCGTGCCACCGTGGCCGAAGGTGGGCAGGACCGAATCACCCTGGAACTGGGGCCCAGACGGTTTCAGACCGAAACGAATCTGCCCCTGAAATCCGGGCAGAATCTTGATCTGCTGGTGGTGGAAACCTCGCCCAGGCTGGTTTTGGAGGTGGTCAAGGACCCCCTCGGTACCCGCCTCGGCCAGGCCCTGCACCTGCTCGGCGCCCGGGGGGAGGGGATCGGTCTGCTGGCGCAGCTGAAAAGCGCCTCGGGAGGTGAGCTGTTCGGCCAGCTGAGTCCCGCCTCCCGGCAGGTGCTGGAGCTGTGGCTGAGTCTGCTGGAAAACGATGGACAGGTTCCCGGCGGCGAGCGCCTGCAGCTGCTGGCGCGCCAGCTGGGGCTCGATCTCGAGGCAAGACTTGCCGCAGGGGAGGGGGGCGAGGCGGCGGCCACCCTGAAGACGGCGCTGCTCGAGGCAACCCGGCTGCTGGAGGATCATGACGCTCCGCTGGCCGAGGGGCTGCGTCAGCTGGTCCAGGGACTGGAGCTGTTCCAGCTCAGCCAGGTGCGGCTGGAGCAGCAGGGGATGTTCCTGGTGCCGCTGTTGCTGCCGTTTCTCGAACGCGGCTACCTGCTTGCCCGCAAGCAGGCCCCTCCTACACCCGAGGAGCCGGAGCCGCCCCAGGTGATTTCCCTGCACCTTGCCCTGCAGGCGCTGGGGGACCTGCGCATCGACCTGCTCCAGGACGCCCAGGGGCTGCACCTGCGCTTTGTCTGTGACGATCCCGCCAAGACCGAGTTCGTCGCCGGCTTCGGGCAGGAACTCGAGGCGGCCTTGGAGCCCTTCGGTCTCGGGGGACTGAGTTTCGCCGCCGGTGCCGAGAGCCCCGCCAAGGCCTTGATCAAAAAACTGCTCCCCGACGGCAACGGGGTGCTCGACACCCGGGTGTGACCATGGCTCAGGACAAGCCGATTGAAAAAGCCGTGGCCCTGCTCTACGACCGCAGCCGCGGCGATGCGCCCCAGGTGGTCGCCGGCGGCAAAGGGTCGGTGGCGCAGAAGATCATCGAGACCGCCCGCAAGGCGGGGGTCGAGGTGGTGGAGGATGGAGATCTGCTCGAGCTGCTGGCGCGGGTGCCGGTGGGACAGGAGATTCCGCTGGAGCTCTACCAGGCGGTGGCGGAGATCCTGGCGTTTGTCTACCGGGTGAATAACCGGTATCGGGAGCGGGGGGAGGGGCAGTAGTCGTCTTGCTCGGCCAGTCTACCCTGGCGTTTTCCCGGCAGCCTCTTGCGGGCTTTGCTGGCAGGGGTCTCGCCCCCTGACGGCGACCCGCTTTTTGTTCGCCAAAAAAGCGGGGCAAAAAGGGCGCCCCTGTTGCCCCCGCCCGCCTGCGGCGGGTCCCCTGCGCTACGCAGACGTTTGGCGGCCGGGCAAAAACTTGCTTCGCTCAGACATTTGCCCGTCTGTTTCGCAAAACGTCCACTTCGCTCCGGCGTTGGCAAAAGGGGGGGGCTATTTTACAGCGTCTCTTCCGCCTCGAAATCTTCGGATCCCAGGTGCGAGGCGAGCGCTTCCATGGTCAGGTCGCCGGTATGGGGGCGGTCGAAGCTGGCGATGTTGAACAGGGCGTCGCCGGCGTGGACCAGCGGCAGGTTGAGCCGGCCGATGACCACCCCGGTGAGCGGGGCACGCACCTGCTCCTCGTTGTTGCCGAAGGGATCGCCGATCACCCCGAGCACCTCCCCCTTGTTCACCCGTGAGCCCAGCTCGCAGCGGAAGATGGTGATACCGCTCTTGGGCGCCCGCACCCAGGTGGTGCCCTGGGCCACCAGCGGTTCGGCCTGGGGCTTTCGCCTCGGCTGCCCGCCGAGCATGCCGATCTCGCGCATCACCGCCAAGATCCCCCGCAGGCCGGTCTTGACCGCCACCTCGTTGAAGCGCAGCGCCTCCCCCGATTCGTAGAGCAGCATCGGCAGCCCCTTCTCCATGACCGCCTCGCGCAGCGAGCCGTCGCGCAGCCGCGCGTCGATGATGACCGGGGCGCCGAAGGCTGTGGCGAGCCTTCTTGTTTCGGGGTCGTCGAGGCAGGCGCGGATCTGGGGGAGGTTGGAGCGGAAGTTGGAACCCGAGTGCAGGTCGATGCCGTGGGTGCAGTGGGCGACGATCTCGTCCATGAACAGCCGGGCCAGGCGCGAGGAGAGGGAGCCCTTGCTCGAGCCGGGAAAGGAGCGGTTGAGGTCGCGCCGGTCGGGCAGGTAGCGGGTGCGGTTGATGAAGCCGAAGGCGTTGACCACCGGGATGGCGATCAGCGTGCCGCGCAACCGTTGCAGCGCCTTGAGCTTGAGCAGGCGGCGGATGATCTCGACGCCGATGATCTCGTCGCCGTGCAGCGCCCCGGAGATGAACAGCCGCGGCCCCTCCCGCCGGCCGTGCGCCACGTGTACCGGCATCATCATCTCGGTGTGGGTGTAGAGCCGCGCCATGGGCAGGTCGATGATTTCGCGCCGCCCGGGCTGCACCTGCCTGCCGCCGATGGTGATCGCCTCGCGCATGGCCGGCCTAGCCCCTGCCCCGGGTGCGGGTGCGCCCCGGCCGGGCGTTCTTCTCGATGTGTTCCATGATCAGCCCCGCCACGTCCTTTTCCGTCGCTGTTTCGATCCCCTCCAGGCCCGGCGAGGAGTTGACCTCCATGATCACCGGCCCGTGGTTGGAGCGCAGCATGTCGACCCCGGCCACGTTCAGTCCCATGATGCGCGCCGCGCGCACCGCGGTGCTGCGCTCCTCGGGGGTCAGCCGCACCCCCGAGGCGGTGCCGCCGCGGTGCAGGTTGGAGCGAAAATCCCCCTCCTTGCCTTGGCGCATCATGGCGGCGGCGACCTTGCCGCCGATGACGAAGCAGCGGATGTCCCTGCCGCCGGCCTCCTTGATGAACTCCTGGACCAGGATGTTGCTCTTGAGGCCCCGGAAGGCCTCGATGACGCTCTCGGCGGCCTTTTCGGTCTCGGCCAGCACCACGCCGATTCCCTGGGTCCCCTCGAGCAGCTTGATGACCAGCGGCGCGCCGCCGACCAGCTGGATCAGGTCCTGGGTGAAACGGGTCGAGTGGGCGAAGCCGGTCACCGGCAGGCCGATCCCCTCGCGGGCGAGCAGCTGCAGGCTGCGCAGCTTGTCGCGCGAGCGGCTGATGGCTACCGACTCGTTGACGCAATAGACCCCCATCATCTCGAACTGGCGCACCACCGCGGTGCCGTAGAAGGTGATGGAGGCGCCGATGCGCGGGATGATGGCGTCGAAATCGTTGAGCTCCTCGCCCTTGTAGTGGATGCTGGGGCGCTGGGAGGCGATGGTCATGTAGCAGCGCAGCGGGTCGATCACCTGCACCTCGTGGCCGCGGGCCAGGCCCGCCTCGACCAGCCGGCGGGTGGAGAACAGGGCGGGGTTGCGCGAAAGGATGCCGATTTTCATTTGCTGCTCCTGGTTCTCAATGATTTTAAGTAATTCCGGGCGATGGTGCGGCCGGCAAGGTACGAGGCCGCGGGATCGACCGTCGCGCAGTGACTCAGGGCGGTGCGCCCGAGCAGCATGCGAAACTGCATGGTGTCGCGATTGGTCAGGGTGGCCTCGATGGACCACTCCCGCCCCCCCAGGCGCACCGGGGTGCGGATGACGTAGCGCAGCTCGCGGTGCCCCCCCGAGTCGCTGACCACCCGCTGATCGATAACTTCGGCGGTGCAGAAGATTTCGATGTCCCGGCGCTTCTGCAGCGGGTGCATGCCGAAGCGCACCTTGCGGATTCCGCCTTCCTCGAAGGGCTCGAGGGTGAAGGCGTGCAGGGCCGAGGTGCGGGCGCCGGTGTCGACCTTGGCCTTGATGGCGGGGATGCCGAGTTCGGGCAGCTCCACCCATTCGCGCCAGCCGACCAGCAGTTTATCGTCTTTGAGCAATGACTCGGTCTCCATGGTGTCGGGCAGATCGGAAAAAGCCGCCAATATTACAATGAACCTTTGCCGCGGCAAAGCGAATAAGTGAATATTATACCCCAATTCCAGCGCCTAATGAATCGCTGCGCGGCCTGCCGGGCGGCTGGTTGCCACTGACCGTTCAGGGGGCGGCCGCGGCGGGGATCTCGGCCCCTCTGCCGGATTAGTCACGGATGGTTAAGCTGGCTTGAAGTTTGCTTATCCGGGAAGAAGGATCGGGTTTCGCCATAGGCTCGGGATGGGCTGCGGCGCATGGGATAACAAGACCAAAGGAGAGGACAATGGGGGTCAAATTCTTCGGGCAGTTCCTGGTGGCCAGGGGGGCCGTCGCCCCGGCCGAATTGCTGAAAGCGGTGGAGTTGCAGCGCTCGACCAACCTGAAGTTCGGTGAAATGGCGCAGGCCATGGGGCTGCTCAGCGAAGCTGACATCCAGCGGGTGCACAACGCCCAACGCGGCGAGGATCTTCCCTTCGGGCAAATGGCGGTGCGCCTCGGCCTGTTGACCTCCGCCCAGATGGAGCAGGTGCTGACCAGGCAGGAAAACAGCTACCTGTTCATCGGCCGGGCCCTGGTCGAGATCGGCGCCCTGGACGAGGGGGAGCTCGAGAGCCATCTCCAGGCCTTTCAGGCCGATCAGGCCCCCTACCTGGTCGAGGCGGTGGAGCTTCCGCCCGAGGTACCGCTTCCCGAGGTGTGGGAGGTTTTTGCCGACCTGACCTACAAGATGCTCACCCGCGTGGCCAGCCTGCCCCACCGCAAGGGGGGCTGTCAGATTGTCGACAGGTTGCCGGCCAACCACGCCATTGCGACCATGGACCTGAGCGGAGCCGTCAGCGCCAGGTACCTGTTTTCGGCCTCCCCGGGAGTGCAGGCGGCCATCGCCAGAACCATGCTGCGCGAGGATGAGGTGGAGACCGGGCCCCAGGAACTGTTGGACGACGCCCTGATGGAATTCGTCAACATCATCTGCGGCAACGCCGTCGCCAAGGCCGCCCAACTGGGATACCGCATCGAGATCGCCCCGCCGCAGATCCAGCATCCCGACGCCGACGGGCTGGCCGTTCCCGCAGGTGACCTGGGGATGCTGTTCCCCATCCACATCGTCAGCGACGAGCAGGTTGCCATGGCGGTATTCCTGCAGGGTTGAGGGACTCTGCAGGCGCAAGGCGCAAGCCTCCCTTCCCATTGACCTGAATCCAGGGGGAGGGAGGCTTTTTCTTTGGTCACAGCCATTTGGCCGCCCGGCCGAGGCGTTCAGTTGCGGAAATGACAGCCGTTGCAGGCGGTCGGCCCGCCCTGTTTCTCGTGGCAGCTGCGACAGACCTTGTGAAAGGCGTCCCGTGCCTTGGGGGGGCGGGGGTCGATATCGTGACAGCTGTTGCAGGCCCCGGCTTCGACCCCCTTGTGGTGACAGGTACTGCAGTCGCCGACCCGGTCCTGGTGGACCTGGTGGGGGAAATGAATCACTCCCAGTCTGGCCGGCAGGTCGATGGTTGAAGCGCCTCGCTGCGCGGCCGGCGCCGCAACGGCGAAGCCTACCAGGGTGCCCAGCAGGGCCAGGACCTTGATCCCGTTTCTCATGGCAGTACCTCCTTTGACTGGTCGTTGGCAGGCCGTGCGGCCTGTGGATTTGTTTCTTGTCCAGAGGAGGGGGGGGGCAAACCGGGTCTGGGCGAACTTGGTCAATTGGGTTGCAAAAATTATATATATGAAAAAAACAGTATCACGCGCCGCGCAATCGTCAAGTAAAAAACAAACACTGTTATTTTATTTTTCAGGAGGCTGGATCAGGGGTTGGCTAATTCGGCGAGGGTGACTTCCTCGAGGGTGTCGACGACCTTTTTCTGGATGCGGCACCAGATGTTCTGAACGCTGCACTGGGAGCCCAGCTCGCAGCGCTCTTCCTCCACCAGGCAGCGGCTCGGCAGGATCGGACCCTCCACCGCCTCGACGACCTCGCGCAGGGTGATCTGGGTGGCGGTGCGCGCGAGGCTGAAACCGCCCCCGGAACCCCGGGATGACCTGACCATTCCCTGCTTGACGAAGTCCTGGAATATTTTTGCCAAAAAGGTCCGCGGGGCCTGGATTGAAGTGGCGATCTCGCTGATCAGAGCCATCTCGCCCGGCGGCTGCTGGGCCAGATAGATCATGCCGCGGATCGCGTATTCTCCTTTTCGGGTCAATCCCATCATAAGACAACCATAAAGACCTCTTTGGTCTTATTTAAGCCCAAATGCGCGCCAAGTCAAGATGCTGAATTTCAGGTTGACGGGGCGGCGGTCAAAAGGTGAGGGTTCAGGCGGTCTCCTGGAAGGAGATGGCGTCGACGGGGCAGGCGGGGATGCAGATGCCGTCAAGGTCGCAGCGGAGCGGGTCGATGACCGCGACGTTCTGCTCCAGGGAGATCGCCGCTGCCGGGCAGACCTCGATGCAGGCGCCGCAGCCTGTGCAGGTTTGGGGATCGACGACGATTTTCATGGAAGTGTCCTTTCGCGCTAAATGATTGGGGTTCAGCAGATCCTGGGCAGCTGTTCGCCGGCGAGCATTTCGATGGCGCGCAGCCCGCCGATGGCGGTGCGCATGAAAACTTTGCCGTCCGAGGCGCCGGTCACCTCGCCGATGATCGTGGCTTCGGCCCCGTGGGGGTGGCGGCGCATGACTGCGAGGACGCTTTCCGCCGCCTCGGGGGCGACCACGGCCAGCAGCTTGCCCTCGTTGGCGACGAACAGCGGGTCGAGCCCGAGGATGGCGCAGGCGCCGGCCACCTCCTGGCGCACCGGTTGGGCCGCCTCCTCGAGGGTGATGTCGACCTGAGACTGCAGGGCGATCTCCTTGAGGGTGGTGGCCACCCCGCCGCGGGTCGGGTCGCGCAGGGCGTGCACCGCCTCGCCGCCGGCGGCGATGATCTCGGCCACCAGCTCGTGCAGCGCGGCGCTGTCGGTGCGGATGTCGGCCTCCAGGTCGAGCCCTTCGCGGCTGGCCAGGATCGCCATGCCGTGATCGCCGATACTGCCGTTGATCAGGATCTTGTCGCCGACCCGGGCGCCGCTGCCGCGCACCTCGTAGTCATGGTCGAAGACGCCGATCCCCGAGGTGTTGATAAAGATCTTGTCGGCCTTGCCCCGGGGCACCACCTTGGTGTCGCCGGTGACGATGGCCACCCCGGCGCTTTGCGCCGCCTGCTTCATCGAGGCGAGAATCCGCCGCAGGTCCTCCAGCGGCAGCCCCTCCTCGAGGATCAGCCCGACGCTCACCGCCACCGGCCGGGCGCCGGCCATGGCCAGGTCGTTGACCGTGCCGTTGATGGCCAGATCGCCGATGTTGCCGCCGGGGAAGAAGATCGGGTCGACCACGTAGGAGTCGGTGGTGAAGGCCAGCCGCTGCCCGCCATGGTTCAGCACCGCCGCGTCGTTCTGGTCGCGCTGCGCCACCCCGGAGAGGGTGGGGATGATCAGCTCGTCGAGCAGCTGATGACTCAGCTTTCCGCCGCTGCCGTGGCCGAGCAGGATGATGTCTGTCATAAAAACCGTGATTGGTGACTGGTTGAAAAACTGAAGAACCGTGATTGGTGACTCGTGACTCGTGAATGGTAAAAGCATCAAAACCAAGCCTTAGACCAATCACCAGTAACGGGTTTCAGGTGCCGTACTTGTACTCCGCCGCGCAGGTCCCTTCGCTGGAGACCATGCAGGCGCCGATGGGATTTTCCGGGGTGCAGGCCTGGCGGAACAGGGGGCACTCGGTGGGGGTGACCTTCCCCTTGAGAATTTCACCGCACATGCAGCCCTTGGCTTCGCGGGGCTCTTCAACCGCGACGGGCAGCTGCCGCTCGGCATCGAAGGCGGCGTAGCTCTCGCGGATCTTCAGGCCGCTCTGCGGAATCACGCCGATGCCCCGCCAGGCGGTGTCGCAGGGCTCGAAGACCTCTTCGAGGATCGCCCGGGCCTTGGGGTTGCCGCCGGGTTTGACGATGCGGCTGTACTGGGTCTCGACCCGGGCTTCGCCGGCCACGATCTGGCGGGCGAGCATCAGCACCCCCTGCAGCATGTCGAGGGGCTCGAAGCCGGTCACCACGCAGGGGACCTTGAGCTGCTCGGCCAGCGGCCGGTAGGCCTCGGCGCCGATGATGGCGCTGACGTGGGCCGGGCAGATATAGCCGTCGACCTTCAGCTCGGGGTCGCCGGCCAGCGCCGCCATGGGTCCCGGGATGGTCTTGTTGGCGCACAGGGCGAAGAAGTTCGACAGCCCGCGGCGCCTGGCCTCGAGAATCGCCCCGGCCACGGTGGGGGTGGTGGTCTCGAAGCCGACGCCGAGAAACACGATCTGCTTCTCGGGGGTCTTTTCCGCCAGCGCCACCGCGTCGAGCGGCGAGTAGACGATGCGCACGTCGGCCCCGCGGGCCTTTTCGCGCTGCAGGCTGCTGCTCGAGCCGGGCACCCGGACCATGTCGCCGAAGGTGGTGATGAGGGTGCCGGGCCGCCGCGCCAGGGCCACCGCGTGGTCGACGTAGCTTACCGGGGTGACGCAGACCGGGCAGCCGGGCCCGGAGATCAGGCGGATGCTCTTGGGCAGCAGGGCGCGGATGCCGTGCTGGTAGATGGCCATGGTGTGGGTGCCGCAGACCTCCATCAGGGTCATCTGCCCGTCGAAGCCGGCCACCGCTTCACCAATCTGCTCGATGAGTTTTTTCGCGACCGCGGGGTCGCGGAATTCGCTGGAGTACTTCACGCCGGGCCTCCCCCGGAGGCGAGCACCTCGCGAAACAGCTGTAGGGTCTGCTCGGCGTCGGCTTCATCGAGCTTCTCGATGGCGAAGCCGGCGTGGATCAGCACGAAGTCGCCGACCTCGACCCCCTCGACCATCATCAGGCTCGCCTCGCGGCGCACGCCGTCGATCTCGCAGACGGCGATGCCGTTTGCAATGCTCTTGACCTGCATCGGTACGCCTAGGCACATGATTCGAACTCCTTTAAAGGCGTGATGAGTGATGAGTGACGAGTAAAAGCCTAAAGCTTTTGTCTTTCCCTGATCACTTATTACTCATTACTGCTTACGCTTTTTCGCCACTCCCTCCGCCAGCCAGCCGTACCAGGCATCCATCCCCACGCCGCTGTGGCAGCTGAGTTCGAAGATGCGGATGGCCGGATTGACGCGGCGGGCGAACTGCTTGCATTTCTCGACATCGAAGCGCAGGTAGGGGAGCAGGTCGATCTTGTTGATCAGCAGAATGTCGGCGGCCTGGAACATCTGCGGGTACTTGAGGGGCTTGTCCTCGCCTTCGGTGACCGAGAGCACGGCTACCTTGTGGTCCTCGCCCAAGTCGAAGGAGGCCGGACAGACCAGGTTGCCGACGTTCTCGATCATCAGGATATCCACGGCATCGAGGTCAAAACGCTCTACCCCGTGGCCGACCATGTGGGCGTCGAGGTGGCAGCCGGCGCCGGTGTTGATCTGGTGCACCGGCACCCCGGTGGCGGCGATGCGCTCGGCGTCGTTGGCGGTCTGCTGGTCTCCCTCGAGCACCGCGAAGCCGGTCTGCGCCCCGAGGTCGGCGAGGGTCCGCTCGAGGATCGAGGTCTTGCCCGAGCCCGGAGAGCTCACCAGGTTGAGGACGAACAGCCCCTTGTCGCGGAAAAGCTCCCGGTTGGCCCGGGCCAGCCGGTCGTTCTTGGCCAGCAGGTCCTCCTCGATGCGCACGGTGCGGGAATCGTGTCCGTGGTCATGGTCGTGTGCCTTGTGGTGGTGATGATCGTGCCCGGGCGAGGGGCAGCCGCAATCGATGCACATGGTCAGTCGATCTCCATTTCCTTGACGCGCAGCTCTTTGCCTTGCAGGGTCTCCAGGCCGAAGGCCCCGCAGGCGGGGCATTCGCAGCTGTAGGCGTCGATCTCCGTTTCCCCGGCGCAGTTGGGGCAGCGTCCCATGCCGGGCACTCGCTCGATGATGAGCCTGGCATTCTCCAGAAACGTCCCCTTTGAGCAGGCCTCGAAGCAGAACTCCACCGCTTCGGGGATGACCCCCGACAGGGCGCCGATCTCCACGGTTACCGACAGTACCCGCTTGGCGCCTCCGCTGCGGGCCGTCCGCTCGGCGATTTCGACAATGCTCTGGGTAATGCCTACTTCGTGCATGGGGGACTTTTTCGGTTTTGGCCGCGGCAATCGGGGGCGGTCGGTATCGGGGGACAAAGAACCAATATAAGGGGATCGTTTTGGAAAAATCAAGGCCCGACAATCCGGCTTGGCGTATACGCGATGCGGAATTCATCCTCTTGTGGCAGGGGGGTGGGTCTGCTATCTTGAAGTCCGGCCAGGCTGGCCTTCATCTACCGGCGAGGATCTGCTGCATGGAAAAGGGAAGAATCTACGTCTGCGACGAGGAACAGGGCTCCCGGGAGTACCTGCGGGTTCTGCTGGAGGGGCGGGGATACGCGGTTGAATGCTTCGCCGCAAGCGCCCAGCTTCTCATGCACCTGGACGAGTTTCGGGAGCAGCCGCCCGACGTCATCCTGCTCGATGTCCGGCAACCCGGTTTCGAGGGGCTCGAGGCGCTGCGCCGCATCAAGGCGGCACGCCCTGAAACCGGCTTGATTCTGGTCAGCTCCTTCGCCACGGTGCGCACCGCGGTGGAGGCCATGAAGCAGGGAGCCCTCGACTACCTGGCCAAGCCCGTGGTGGCCGACGACCTGACCGACTTGCTGGAAAAGGTGGTGGAGCGCACCCGGCTGGTCGAGGAGAACCGCTCCCTCAAGGCCGAGATCCGCCGGCGCTTCGATCCGGACCAGGTGATTTTCCGCAGCAGCCAGTTCAAGCGGGTCTTCGAACTGGCCAAGAAGGTCGCCCCCTCCGACGCCAGCGTGCTGATCCTCGGGGAGAGCGGCACCGGCAAGGAATTGATCGCCTCCACCATCCATTACAGCAGCCGCCGGCGCGACCAGCGCTTTTTGACCATCAACTGCGCGGCGCTCACCGACACCCTGCTTGAAAGCCAGCTGTTCGGCCATGTCAAAGGGGCGTTCACCGGAGCGGTGGGGACCCAGCGCGGGTTGGTGGAGGAGGCCGACCGGGGGACGCTGTTTCTGGACGAGATCGGCGACGTCAGTGCCTCGTTGCAGGCCAAGCTGCTGCGCGTGCTGCAGGAGAGGGAATTCATCCCCGTCGGTTCGACCCGGGTGCGTCATGCCGACGTGCGCTTTATCGCCGCCACCAACCGCGACCTCGAGGCGGAGGTCGCCAAGGGCAATTTCCGCGAGGACCTCTATTACCGACTCAACGTCGTCACCCTCAATGTTCCGCCCCTGCGCGAGCGGCGCGATGACATCCAGCTGCTGGCCGAGTTCTTCCTCCGCAAATATGCCTCGCGCGGCTCCCAGGGGGTGAGCGGCGACGCCCTGGCCCTGCTGCGCAGCTACGACTGGCCGGGCAACGTGCGCGAACTGGAAAACGTTATCGAAATGGCGGCGATCCTCGCCGACGGGCGGGAGATCGCCCCGGAACACCTGCCGGTGAAGGTGGCCGAGGGGCGGCCGGTGGAGTTCGCCCTGCCCCAGGAGCAGATGTCCATGGCCGAGCTGGAAGCCAGGTACATCGAGCAGGTCTTCCGGCAGACCCGCTTCCACAAGGTGAAAACCTCTCAGATCCTGCAGATCTCCCGCAAGACCCTCGATCGCAAGCTCCAGCAGTACGACATCTCCCGCGAGGAATAGCCGGATCGCCCATTCCCCTTGACAGGCCCCGCCCCGGTATATCCGGCGGCGGGGTTTTTCTTTTTCTGCCTTTGCCGCCGATCACCGGCGGCCCGGTCGGTTCCGACCGATCCGACCGCGGCCACCGGTGGGTACTTTTTGCCCCGCTGGGTACTTTGCGCCAGGATGTTCCCTCGGCGGCCGTGTCGATGTGTCCTTTTGGCCTGAGTGGGACAGCCGCGGGCCTCGACCTGATGCGACAAAAGTATACAAAATGGGGAATGCTGTCCCTTGGCTGCCGGCTGAAGCAAATCGTTTACTGTATACAAAATTGCGCTTAAAAAGTCGTTTTGACTGGGGTTTTAAATTTTTGCCGAGGCCGCGGCATGCTCCTTGCCAGTTTTGCTGGATCGCAGATGATCCTTTTCCCGCGGAAAACAGATGGTCAACGCTTTTTCCGGCGGGAAATAAAAATCCATTTCCAGGAGAGAGTGCATGGCAGAAAAGATTGTGATTGATCCGGTATCCCGTATCGAGGGCCACCTGAAGATCGAGGCGGTGGTCGACGGCGGGGTAGTCAAAGAGGCCAGGAGCTCGGGGATGATGTACCGCGGGCTGGAAAACATCCTGATCGGACGCGACCCTCGCGATGCCGCACGCATCATGCAGCGCATCTGCGGGGTGTGTCCCACCTCCCACGGGCTGACCGCGGCCTTTGCCCTCGACGAGGTCTACGGGGTCAACGGCAGCATCACCGACAACGGCCGTATCCTGCGCAACCTGATCCAGGGCGCCAATTTCGTCCAGTCCCACATCCTGCACTTCTACCAACTGGCGGCCCTCGACTATGTCGATGTGACCGCCGTGGCCGACTACAGCGGCGCCGACCCGACCCTGAAGAAGGTCAAGGATTTCATCGCCCGCGGCCACCTCGGGCCCTTCGTGCCCCGCTATGAGGGGGACTACCGGCTCTCCAAGGAGGAAAACCGGGCAGCCGTGGCCCACTATGTCGAGGCGCTCAATATGCGCCGCCTGGCCCACGAGGCGGTGGCGGTGTTCGGCGGCAAGATGCCGCACAACATGTCGATCGTCGCCGGCGGCGTCACCGCCGCCCCCAGCGTCGACAAGATCGCCAGCTTCCTGTGGAAGCTCGAGCAGCTCACCGACTTCATCGACACCTACTACCTGCCGGACGTGCTGATGGTCGCCGGGCGCTACAGCGACTACTTCGGGATCGGCGCCGGCTGCAGGCAGTACCTCTCCTTCGGCGTTTTCGACCTGGACAGCGACCCCGACCTGACCAAGCGCCAGCGCTTCATCCCCCAGGGGATCGTCAAGGGGGCCGACCTCAAGCTGCGCCGACTCGACCCCGCCAGGATCACCGAAGAGGTGCAGAACAGCTGGTTCAAGGAGACCGGGGCCGTACACCCCTACGACGGCCAGACCGTCCCCGACCGCGACAAGGCCGGCGCCTACAGCTGGGTCAAGTCCCCCCGCTACGACGGCGAGGTGCTCGAGGTGGGCCCGCTGGCGCGGATGCTGGCCAGCTATGCCGGCGGCGACAAGCAGGTGCAGGGGATGGTCAACGACGTGCTGGCCAAGTTCAGCGCCTCGCCCGAGGCCCTGTTCTCGGTGCTCGGCCGTCACGCCGCCCGCGCCATCGAGTGCAAGCTGGTCGCCGAGCAGCTCAAGCAGTGGGTGCTGCAGCTCAAGCCCGGCGAGCCGACCTTCACCGACTTCCCCCTCGAGGTCACCGCCCGCGGCATGGGCCTGCACGAAGCGCCCCGCGGCGCCCTCGGCCACTGGATCGTGGTCGAAGGGGGCAAGACCAAGAACTACCAGGCGGTGGTCCCCACCACCTGGAACGCCGGCCCCGCCGACGGCAAAGGGCAGCCCGGGCCGATGGAGCAGTCGCTGCTCGGCACCCGGGTCAAGGACAACCGCAACCCCTTCGAGCTGGTGCGCATCGTCCGCTCCTACGACCCCTGCCTGTCCTGCGCGGTGCACGTGGTCACCCCCAAGGGCGAGGATCTCAGCCGCTTCGTGGTCGGGGCCGAATGATGATTCCGGCCCTCCAACCGCAACGCCCGCCGATCCTGGTGATGGCGGTGGGCAATATCCTGCGCCGGGACGACGGCTTCGCCGACGCGGTCCTCAAGGCGCTGGAGGCCCTGGAGCTGCCGGAGCGGGTCGAGCTGTTCGACGCGGGGACCTCGGCCATCGACCTGATGGACGTCTTTCACGACCGGCAGAGGCTCATCGTCCTCGACGCGGTGCGCGGCGGCCAGGCCCCCGGCACCCTCTACCGCTTCAGCCCCGAACAGGTCGAAGCGGGCGCCCTGCCGATGAACAGCCTGCACCAGGTCGGCCTGCTCGAGACGCTCAAGCTCGGCGAGCTGGTCGACTGCAAGCCGCAAAGCACCCTGGTGATCGGCTGCCAGCCGGCCGACACCGGGCTCGGCATCGGCCTCAGCGATCCGGTTCGGGAGGCCGTCGACCAGGCGGTGAAATTGGTCTTGAAGGAAATTGAATCGTAGGGGCAGACCTGTGTGTCTGCCCGCGGTCGCGGAAGACCCAAGGTCCCAGGCAAACCCCAGGGCCAACACGAGGTTCGCCCCTACGCATGAATTCCCAACGATTTTTTAGGAGAGATAAACCCATGGCTATTTCCAGACGTAGATTTCTGCAGTTCACCGCCGGCGGCGCCGCTGCGCTGGGCGTCAACCTGTTCGACAACCCGATGCTGCGCAAGGCCTTCGCCGGCGCGGTTCAGGAGACCCCGATCATCTGGCTGGCGGCCGGCGCCTGCAGCGGCTGCAGCGTGTCGCTGCTCAACGCTCTTGCCCCGCGCATCCAGGACGTGCTGCTCGACCAGGTCATCCCGGGGCACCACACCGAACTGGCCTTCCACCCCACGGTGATGGCGGCCTCGGGCGATCTCGCCATGCAGGCCATGTACGATACCGAGGAGCGTCCCTTCCTGCTGGTGGTCGAGGGCTCGATCACCACCGCCGACGGCGGCCGCCACTGCGAGGTCGGCGAGAAGCACGGCCACGGCATCACCTCCGTGGAGCACCTCGAGCGCTTGGGCCGCAAGGCCAAGGCGGTCATCGCGGTGGGCAGCTGCGCCTCCTTCGGCGGCGTCCCGGCGGCCAACATGAACCCCACCGGCTCCAAGGGGGCCATCGAGGTGCTGCGCGCCAAGGGGATCAACACTCCGGCGGTCAACCTGCCGGGCTGCGCCATCCACCCCGACTGGTTCATCGGCACCGTGGCCGCGCTGCTGCTCGGCGGGCCCGAGGCGATCAAGGTCGACGAGCACGGCCGGCCGGAGATGATCTACAAGAAGCTCATCCATGACAACTGCCCCCTGCGCGGCCAGTTCGACGCCGGCCAGTTCGCCCAGAAGTTCGGCGACGAGGGGTGCCTCTACAAGCTCGGCTGCAAGGGGCCGGTGACCCGCTCCAACTGTCCCGAGAAGAAATTCAACTCGGGCACCAACTGGTGCATCGACAACGGCCACCCCTGCCAGGGCTGCACCCAGCCCGAGTACCCTTACGAGCAGACCATGTGGGGCACGGTCCCCATCAAGGATGCCACTCCCCCGGCGGCTTATCCGCCGATTTTCACCGACCGCAAGCAGAAGGTCGATGTGACCCCCGCCTACGCGGCCCTGGCCGGCGCCGCGGCCGGTGTGGTGGGGGCCCGGATGTTCGGGAAGAAGCCCGCCGAAAGCAGCCAGGACCAGGACCGGGAGGAGTAGGGCATGGATATCAGTCGCAGAAAATTTCTGAAGATCACCGCGGCCGCCGGGGGGACGGCCGCCTGCAGCGTGGCCACGCCGGCCCAGGCGCGCGGGCCCAAAGAGCCCGACCCCAACTGGTATGGCATGCTCAACGACTCCACCCGCTGCATCGGCTGCAAGGCCTGCCAGGTCGCCTGCAAGAAGGAGAACAAGCTGGAGGCGGAATCGACCCTGGGCGACCGGGAGCAGTTCGGTCAGCCGATCTACGACTCGCCCCGCAGCCTGTCGGAGAACACCTATACGCTGATCAAGCTGCACCGGGACGAGCAGTCCGGCGAGACCACCTTCGTCAAGCGTCAGTGCATGCACTGCGTCGATGCCGCCTGCCAGTCGGCCTGCATCGTCGGGGCGCTGAAGAAGCAGCCCAACGGGGCGGTCAAGTACGACGCGGACATGTGCATGGGCTGCCGCTACTGCATGGTGGCCTGCCCCTTCAACATTCCCCAGTTCGAGTGGCAGAAGGCCATCCCCTCGATCAAGAAGTGCACCCTGTGTTCCGAGACCCGCCTGGACAAGGGGCAGCCGACCGCCTGCACCAGCGCCTGCCCGGCCGGGGCCATCACCTTCGGCAAGCGCAACGACCTGCTGCAGATCGCCCGGGAGCGCATCGCCGCCGAGCCGGGGCGCTATGCCGAAACCATCTACGGCGAACACGAGGTGGGGGGGACCGGGGTCTTTTACCTGAGCAAGAAAAAGGTCAGCTACGCCGCCCTCGGCCTGCCCGATTTCGACTATCGGCCCGTCTCCGGCCTGACCGAGAGCATCCAGCACCGCATCTTCCAGTATTTCATTCCCCCGATCGCGGTCTACGGCGTTCTCGGCGCTATCATGGTCTACAATCAGCGCCGGAAGAAGAACGCCGGTATCGAAGGAGGCGACGATGAGTATTAAGGCAGCTCCCCTGCACCAGAAATTTGTGACCCCCAACCTCTGGATCCTGCTGTTCTTCATGGGCTCCGGGGCGGTGTTCGCCTACTTCCGCTTTTTCCACGGCTTCGGCTCGGTGACCAACCTCAACCCGGCCTATCCCTTCGGGGTGTGGATCGCCTTCGACGTGGCCTGCGGCGTGGCGCTGGCCGCCGGCGGCTTCACCACCGCGGCGATCGTCGAGATCTTCGGCCGCGACAAGTACCACGCCCTGGTGCGCCCGGCCATCCTGACGGCCTTCATCGGCTATTTCCTGGTCGGCCTGGCGGTCTTTTTCGACCTCGGCAAGTACTACAACATCTGGCACGCCCTGGTGTACTGGAACGGCACCTCGGTGCTCTTCGAGGTGGCCTGGTGCGTCATGCTCTACCTGAGCGTGCTGGCTATCGAGAACCTGCCCAACGTGGTCGAGCAGTTCAAGGGGAACGTGCGTCTGCCGGGCCCCCTGGCTGCGCTCAACGGCCTGGCCGACTGGCTGCTGCACCGGCTCGACTGGTTCTGTAACAAGACCATGGCGTTTTTCGTCATCGCCGGGGTGGTGCTCTCCTTCGGTCACCAGTCCTCGCTCGGCACCATGATGCTGATCGCCCCCTACAAGCTGCACGAGCTGTGGTACACGCCGCTTTCGCCGCTGCTGTTTCTGACCTCGGCGGTGAGCGTCGGCATCCCCATGGTGGTCTTCGAGGGGACCCTGGCGGCCAAGTTTTTCGGCCGCAAGCCCGAGACGGAACTGCTTTCCGGCATCGCCAAGTATATCCCGCTGTTCCTGGGTACCTACCTGCTGCTGCGGGTGGGGGACCTGGCCTACCGCGGCGTGCTGGCCAGCGCTTTCGACGGCAGCCTGCAGGGCAACGCCTTTCTGCTCGAGTTCGCCCTGTTCGCCGTCCCCTATTTCCTGCTCAAGCGCCGCAAGATCCGCCGCAACCCCACCACCCTGTTCCTCTGCTCGCTGTCGGTGATCCTGGCGGTGGTGCTCAACCGCTTCAACGTCTTTCTCATCGGCATGGACATGGGGCCCGAGTGGAGCTACTTCCCCTCGGTGGGCGAATGGGCGGTGACCTTCGCCTTCGTGGCCTTCGGGGTGCTGCTCTACAAGATCGCCGTCAACTACCTGCCGATTCTTGAAAAGGAGCACTGAGCCAGACCGGCTCGAAGCTGTCGTGATGTCCTCGCGAGCCCGCCTGTCCGGCGGGCTCACGAGTTTGCGGCGCCTTGACTCCTCGGGGCCGCCTCCCGTAGACTGGGCGGATCGAACAGTGTTCATTGGGTCCGGATCGGGGGGATCTCCCGAGCCGATCTCCGGAAAGGTCAACGAATCTTGAAGTTCGGTTCCTCAGGGGTGGATCAGGAAGGCCGCTATTCCGGCAGTCCACGCTGGCGGCAGATGAGCCGCGGCGAGATCGATCTGTTCGTGCGTTCGCTGAGCAGCGCCTTCGAGGTCGTGGGGGTCAGGGACCGGCGGGGGCGCCTGACCCTCGATCGCATCGACGACCCGGCCGAGCTGCAGCTCGAATTCCCCCCCCAGGTACATTCGCCGAAAAAATACCTGTTTCCGAACTGGGAGAAGCTGTTTCGCTTCCGGCTCGGCGGCAGGGTGCTGCTCGAGCCGGAAAAGGCCGCCGTTCCGCGGATCATTTTCGGCATGCACCCCTGCGACCTGCACGCCGTGCAGGTGCTCGACGACTGCCTGTTCGAGGGGGAGGCGGACAGCGCCTACCGGGCCAAGCGCGAGGCCACGGTGCTGATCGGCGTCGACTGCGTCCCCGACGAGCACTGCTTCTGCACCAGCATGGGGACCGACCGTATCGCCGAGGGCTTCGACCTGTTCTTTCACAAGGCCGACGGCGGCTACCTGGTCCAGTCCGGAAGCTCCCGGGGCGAGGCGCTGCTGGCCAGGCATGCGCCGCTGGTGGCCGGCCAGGCGGGCGCCCCGCCGCTGGCCCTGCAGGCCAAGCAGTGCGGCCACAGCCTGCATTTCCCGGTGGAGTCGCTGGCGCCGCTGCTGGGGGGCAGCTACGATCATCCGATCTGGAAACAGATCGGCGAGCGCTGCCTGGGTTGCGGCGCCTGCACCCTGCTGTGCCCCACCTGCTACTGCTTCAACGTCCAGGACCGCCTCGATCTCGACCTCGAGGGGGGCGAACGGGTCCGCACCTGGGATTCCTGCCAGTTGGACCAGTTCACCCGGGTTGCGGGGGGCGCCGATTTCCGCGCCCACCAGGCCGACCGCCAGCGCCACCGCTTCTTCCGCAAGTACAAGTACCTTTGGGAGAAGCACCAGCGCACCGCCTGCGTCGGCTGCGGCCGCTGCAGCCGCGAGTGCCTGAGCCGCATCGATCCTCCGGCGGTGCTCCACACCCTGTTCGAGGAGCAGGCGCTGCCCGCCATGGTCGGGGCCCCGGGCTCCGAATACCATCCGCAGCTGGCCCAGATCATCGAAATGCAGGACCTCACCGAGCAAGAAAAGATCTTTCGCATGCGGCTGCCCGACCCGGTGAGCTTTGCCCCGGGGGCCTTCATGCAGGTGTCGGTGTTCGGCCTCGGCGAGGCCCCCTTCACCATCGCTTCTGCCCCCACGGACGGGCGCGTCCTGGATATCGTGGTGCGCTCCGCCGGCAACCTGACCCGGGCCCTGCACCGGCTGCAGAAGGGGGACGAGGTCGGCATCCGCGGCCCCTTCGGCAGCGGTTTTCCGCTGGAGAATTTCTGCGGACGCGACGTGCTGCTGGTGGCCGGCGGGCTGGGGATGATCACCCTGCGTTCGCTGCTTTTGACGATCCTCTCCCGGCGGGCCGAATTCGGCCGGGTCACCCTGCTCTACGGGGTGCGGGACGCCGCATCCTTTTTGTTCCGCGACGAACTGCTCGAATGGCATCGCAGCGGGCTGCTCGACTGCCGTTTCGCCGTCGACAACCCCGATGCGAGCTGGGGCGTGGCCCGTGGGGATATCACCCAGCTGTTTCGCGACCTCGAGGTGGCCCCGGCCGGCAGCGTGGCCGCGGTCTCCGGCCCGCCGGCCATGTACCGCTTCACCACGCCGCTGCTGCGGCGGCTCGGTTTTGCCGAGCAGGAGATCTATCTCAACCTCGAGCGGCACATGAAGTGCGGGCTGGGCAAATGCGGCAAATGCCAGATCAACGACATCTGCGTCTGCGAGTGCGGCCCGATATTTGCCTACAGCCGGGTGAAGCACCTGCGGGAGGCCATAGAACGATGAAACCGCGCATCGGCTTTTTCGATTTCACCGGCTGCGAGGGGTGTCAGCTGACCGTGCTCAACCTCGAGGAGGAATTTCTCGAACTGCTCGAGCTGGTGGAGATCGTCGAATTTCGCGAGGTGATGTCCGGCGCCGCCGAATCCCTGGACATCGCCTTTGTCGAGGGGAGCATCTGCCGGCCGCAGGAGGTGGAGCGGCTCAAGGCGATCCGCGCCCGCAGCAAGACCCTGGTGGCCCTGGGTGCCTGCGCCGATACCGCCGGGGTCAACGCCCTGGGGCACTTTCGTGATTTGCAGCAGATGCGCCGCGAGATCTACGGCGGCGATGCGCCCCAGCTGCTGACCGAGCCGCCGCGCCCACTGCAGGCCTGGGTGCAGGTCGACCACCGGGTCCCCGGCTGCCCCATCGACGGCCGGGAATTTCTTGCCGTGCTGCAGGCGCTGCTCATGGGGCGGCCGCCCGAGCTGCCGAGCTATTCGCTGTGCGTGGAATGCAAGCTGGCCGAGCTGCCCTGCACCTTCGAAAGGGACCAGGTCTGCCTCGGCCCGGTTACCCGCGCCGGGTGCAAGGCGCTGTGCATCGAGGCGGGCGACCGCTGCCGCGGCTGCCGCGGGGTGATCGACAACCCGCGCAGCGACCCCTATTACCGCATCCTCGAAGAACACGGGCTCTGCGCCGAGGACATCCTCCAGGAACTGCGCACCTTCAACGTGCTGGGAAAAGGCAAGCAATGCGCATCGAAGTAGCTCATCTGGCCCGTATCGAGGGGCACGCCAACCTGGTGGTGGACGCTGTCAGCGGCGAGCTCAAGGAGTGCCGCCTGGAGATCGTCGAGTCCCCGCGGTTTTTCGAGGGGCTGCTCAAGGGGCGCCACTACAGCGACGTGGCGCCGATCATCGCCCGCATCTGCGGGGTCTGCTCCAACTCCCACACCCTGGTCTCGCTGGCCGCCACCGAACGGGCGCTGGGGATCCCCATCAGCCGGCAGACCCGCAACCTGCGCAGGCTGCTCGCCTACGGCGAGATTCTGCAGAGCCACATTCTGCAGCTCTACTTCATGGCGGTCCCCGATTACCTGGGGGTGCCAAGCATCTTTCCGCTGGCGCGCAGCCGCCGCGACCTGGTCAGCCGGGCCCTGCGCCTGAAAAAGCTGGCCAACGATATCTGCAACGTGGTCGGCGGGCGGCCGGTGCACCCGGTCACCCCCTGCGTCGGCGGCTTCTCGGCGCTGCCCCAGGCCTCCGCCCTGCAGGGGCTGCGGCGGCAGCTGGTGCAGGCCCTGCCCGATCTCGAGGAGACGGTCGAGCTGTTTTCCTCCCTGCCGGTTCCCGAGTTCGAGCGGGAGACCGAGTACCTGTCTCTGGGCGGCGGCAGCGACTACCCGATCTTCGGCGACAGCATCGTCTCCAGCGACGGCATCTGCGCCCCGGTGGCCGAATATGCCGCCACCATCGAGGAGTACCTGGTCCCCCATTCCACCGCCAAGTTCGCCCGCGCGACCCGCGAAAGCTACATGGTCGGGCCGCTGGCCCGCGCCCGCAACGCCTTCGCCAGGCTTTCGCCCATGGCCCGCCAGGTCGCTGCCGCCATGGGGCTGAGCGCCTCGGCCACCAACCCCTACCACAGTCTGCTCGCCCGGCTGGTCGAGGTGATCCACTGCGTCGAGGAGGCGATCCACCTGATCGACGCCGTCCTGCTCGCCGGCCTTCGCGAAGAAGCGCTGCGGACCCCCGAGGGGGGAGGGGAGGGCGCCGCGGCGATCGAGGCCCCCCGGGGCACCCTGTTTCACGCCTACGGCTACGATGAAAAAGGCTGCATCGAGACCGCCGACTGCGTCATCCCCACGGCCCAGAACCTGGCCAACATCGAGGCCGATCTGCGCGCGCTGGTGCCAAGCCTGCTCGGGCTGCCGGAAGCCGAGCTGACTCGGCGCCTGGAGATGCTGGTGCGCGCCTACGACCCCTGCATCAGCTGCTCGACCCACCTGCTGAAGGTTGAGTTTGTGTGAATGCTCATTTTGATGGTCGCGGCCGCACCCGATCCGTCGGATAGGTCGGATCCGACCGATCGGTCCTATCCGGCGCGGCCGCGAATTTTTCCTACTGGAAAAATTTATGCCTGAAACAACCCGCCTCATCGGCGTCGGCAACCCCCTGATGGGCGACGACGGCATCGGCATTGCCGCCGCCGAACGGCTGGCGGCCATGGTGCTGCCCGAAGGGGTGGAGGTGATCGACGGCGGCACCGGCGGCCTGACCCTGCTCACGCTGATGGATGGGGCCGACCGGGTGGTCCTGGTCGATGCGGTGGAGATGGGGAAGGTGCCGGGATCGCTGGTGCGCTTCACCCCGGAGGAGGTGGTCGCGGCGGACGCCGGCGGAGGCGGGCTTTCCTTGCACGAAACCGGCCTGGCCCAGGTGCTGGCCCTCGGCAGGGAGCTCGGCTGCCTGCCGGAGAAGATTGTCATATTCGGGGTGCAGCCCGAGTCCGTGAGCCGGCAGCTGGGGCTTTCGCCGCCGGTGGCGGCCGCCCTGGAGCCGCTTCTGGCGCAGCTGCTGCGGGAACTGGGCGGCTATTGACTGTGGTGATTAAATATTGAAATGCCGGGGCGCGGGTACCGCGCCCCTACCTAATTTTCGCCCTTGTTCCCGATTACCCCGTTGGGGCTCCCCGGACCTGTCAATGAATGACCCATTCGCTCCTGGGGATGAGTTCGGGCTGGGGCCCCGGGCCGAGCTGGATCAGGTAGCACCCCTTTGAGGCATAGCGCTGCCCCTGGCCGAAACTCAGGCGCGGATAGGTGACGATGGCGTAGGTTTCGTCGTTCATCATATCGATGGCATCCAGGAAGTTTTCCCGGAAAAAGTCGTTTTCCATCATCATCGTCACCCCGGCGAGCATCCAGCCGACAAAGTACATGTCCGACTGGACCCGGAGGTCGCTCAGGGAGAGTTTCTTCATCTTGAGCCAGCTGCGCAGCACCAGTTCCCCCTTGGCCATGTCTTCCGGAAGCCGGTAGGGGTAGGTCAGGTAGAGGCTCTGGCGCAGCGTCTCGGGGATTTTCCCCAGGTGCCCTTCGAGCATTCTCGCCGAGCCGATCAGCACTCGGCCTTGCCCCTGCTCCGGGATCTTGATGGCTTCCAGGTCCCGGGGCTCAAGCCAGAGCAGCACGGTCGCCGAAGGATGCTCGGCGTAGATCCCGCCCAGCAGGCCCTTGTCCAACTCGGCACCTGCGGCCAAGGGCCGCTCCTCCGCCGGGCTCTGGCCCAGTAGCTGCCAGGTTTCCCGGAAGCCCTTGGCCAGGGTCTGACCGCGGAGGTCGTCGCGAAAGACCTGGATGATGGGGCGGCTGCGGGTTTCCTCATCCTGGGTCCGCAAAAAACGCGCGGCCCCCTCGCCCTCCTGGTAGTGCCCCTTGGAGAAATAGACGGTGTACCAGTCGCTGCCGGAGATGACCGGATAATCGGTGATGGGCAGCACGTTGGGGATGCGGTTTTTCTCGCAGAACTCGTGGATCGGCTGCCAGCTGCCGGGGACCATCCCGCCGAGCAGGGCGAACACCGGCTGCTTGCGGTAGTACTCTTCGAGCTGGTCGGGCCAGGTCGAAGGATCGCCCTTGAGGACCCACCGCTCGAGGGTCCACTTGCGATAGGCGGTGGATTTCTTTTTCTTGTAGAAGGGGCCCTCCTTGGCCCGGCGCTCCTGCAGACGGGACTGGCCGTTGTTGGCCCGGACGTGGGCATCGAGCACCCCGAGCATGACCTCGACGCGCTGCGGATCGGCATCCTCCGAATAGACCGTGGCGAAGCGCAAAGTGGTGGGATCGACCCCGGGGGAGAGCTCGGCGCTGAGGTTTTTCAGGTAGTAGACCAAAATCGCCATGTCCCGCTCGTCGAGCTCGTAGCGCGGCATGGTGTAGCTCAGCACCCGGCCGGCGGGATCTTCCCCCACCCAGAGCACCCGCGCCAGGGTCTCGTCGGTGTAGGCCGGTCGCAGTTCCTTGGGCTGCATGCTCGGGTGCATGGAGCCCCATTTGGGCAGGGTTTCCTCGGCTGCCTTGATGTAGGGCTTGTAGAGCTCGCGCCCGTTGGTCGGCAGGGTGATGATCTTGCCCTCCAGGGCCCCCAGGCCGCCGCGCAGGTGGCAGCTTTCACAGCTGAACATGGTGCCGTCGACGGGGATGTCCCCCTGGACGATGGCCTGCATGGGTTCTCCCGAGGGGAGGATGCCGAAGCGGTACATGGCTTCTCCCTGGCGGAGGGCTTCCTGATGGGAGAGACCCGCCACCCCGGAGGGCTCGGCGCATCCCAGGCCCGCCCAGGCCAGCACCAGCATCAGGGCCGGCAGCAGAATCCTGTATCCACCTTCTTTACCTACCTGGCGCAGGGACATGGGATCATTTCTCCAGAAGTTGGTCGTATTCGCTCATCAGGTCGCGGGTGCTCAGCAATCCGTAGATGCGCACCCATTGGTCCTTTCCGGGGCCCTTGAGCAGGTTCAGGGGGTAGTGTCCCATTTTGTCGGGGATATAGGCGTTGAAGGCATGCATGACCCGATCGATGTCCTCCCGGGTCCCGGTGAGAAAGTCCCACCCCTCCTGGGCGCGGTAGCGTTTCAGGTACTCGGTCATGATCTCGGGGGTGTCATATTCGGGGTCGATGGTCACCGAGACCAGGCGCACCTTCTGTTTTGCGTCGGGGCTCAGTTTCTTCTGCAGGTTGGAGAAACCGGCGCTCAGTACCGGGCAGATGGTGGTGCAGGTGCCGTAGATGAAATCGACCATAACCGGAATGTCGGAATCGAGCAGTTCAACCAGGCGGACCTTCTCGCGGTTCTGGTTGGTCAGGATCACGTCGGGAACCTGGTAGTTTTCAACGCTGCGCCGGTAACGGGGCGAATCGGCGGCCGAGGCGCCGAGGGCGGGGGCAAGAACCAGCAGCGCCAGCAGCAGGCTGAAGAGAGGAAACGACCTGAATCTGAGCATCTTGAAACCTCGTCTGATTGCAATGGGGGCCCGCGGGGCCCGGACCAAGATCAATATCCCAGCAGGGTGAACTGGCCGAACAGCATCTGCCAGGAAGCCGTGGTGAGAAACATCAGCATGCACACCAATGCCAGCCACAGCCAGCGTCTTTCGCTGCGCTCCACCTCCCCGCGCAGGCTCGCCCGCCTTTTCAGCGGCTGGGCCAGCCCGGTGAGAAGGCCGAACAGGGTCCCACCGAACAGCCCTAGGTATAGCGGATAGCCGATAAACCGATAGTGCCCCTGGAACATGTCGAAAGGGCAGTGGTGGGTCGGGAGCTGGTAGATGTAAAGCGAGATAAAGGATACCACGGAGGCCAGGGAGATAAAGAACAGCGCCGGCGAAAGCAGGCCCACCAGGTAGCGCCAGAGCCCCAGCCGGCTTTTCAGCGCCAGGCCGACGCAGCCGAACCAGGCGAGCAGGCTGCCGTAGAAGACCTTCATCGTCGGCTCCGGCGGCAGCCCGGCCAGTTCGCCGGCCACCCCGGCTTCCCCCGAACCGAACAGCGACCCGCAACAGGAGGTGATGATCTCCGGCTGCAGCCCCAGAAAGTAGCTCCCTTGCAGGTAGAGGCTGACGCCCAGCAGCGGGGTGAGCAGCAAAAGCGCGCCGTACTTGGGGCGCACCAGCGGGGAATCCTCGGCGCGCTGGTCGAGATGGTTGGCACCCAGCCAGAGCGCCGCGGCGAACACCGCGACCAGCTTGACCGTCAGTGCGCTCCAGCCGACGGGGTTGGCGTTGAGCGCACCGGTGGCGCACATGGCGCCGACGAACAGCGGGTGGATATCGTCGAGGGTGTGGACGAACAGCACCAGGGAAATGATCTCGAATCCCAGGGCGTAATGCACGATGGTGGAGACCAGGTAGGTGCGCCGCTCCAGGGCGAGCTGAACGTCGGAGCTGCTGCGGAAATCCCAGCGGGCGAGGATGCGCAGCGCCAGCGCGCAGGCGTAGAGCATCATGAGAAAGACGATGCCCGAGCCGGCCAGCAGCGCCAGGATGCCCCCGTGCAGGATCATGGCGTCGCGGCTCCGGCGATGCGGCCGTCGTGCATCTCGATGCTGCGGTCCACCAGCGGGTGCTCGAAGATGTAGGGGTCGTGGGTGGCGATGAGAATGGTCTTCCCTTCCGCTTTCAGCCCGCTCAGGATGTCGAGCAGGTCGGCGGCCAGGCGGCTGTCGAGATGGGCGGTCGGCTCGTCGGCCACCAGGATCCGCGGGTTGTTGATCAGCGCCCGGGCGATGGCCACCCGCTGCTGCTCGCCGCCGGAGAGCTGGCGTACCTTGCGCTGGCTTTTTCCGGCCAGGCTGAGTTTCTCCAGCACCGCCGCGGCGCGGCGGCGCATCTCGGCCAGCCTGGTGTCGAGGGGGAAGAGCGGCAGCAGCACATTGTCCTGCACGCTCAGATCGCGCACCAGGTTGAACTGCTGAAAAATGAAGCCGAAGGTCGAACGGCGCACTTCGGTGAGAAAGCGCTCCGGGAGCTTGGCCACGTCGCGCCCTTCCACCAGGATTCTGCCGGCCGATGGGCGCGCCATGCAGCCGACCAGGCTCAGCAGCGAGGTCTTGCCCGAGCCGCTCGGGCCCTTCAGAACCAGCGTCTCGCCGCGGCGCACTCGCAGCGAGGCGTCCCGGACCGCGGCGACCTCATCGGGCTTGCCCCGGTTGTGGATCTTGCTCACGCCCGCGGCGTCGATCAGGATCGTGGATTCCATCTCAACTCCTCATCACCGTTTCCGGGTCGGTCACCGCCGCCTTCCAGGACGGGATCACGGTGCTGGCCACGTAGGGGGCGACAGTCAGAAAGCTCAATACAAACACCTGGTAGAGATCGACGTAGGGGACCAGGTCGAAGCTGGGAAACAGCACCGACCACCCCTTGAGGACCGGGGCGAGCAGGGTCGCGCCCAGCTTGAAAACATGCAGGTAGGCGCCGATGAGCCCGAGCAGCAGGGCGCTCACCGAGATGGCGACCCCTTCCCAGAACTTCAACTCGAGAATATCCGAGGTGTCCCAGCCGATCGCCTTGAGCACCCCGATCTCCCGTTTCTCCTCGGCGCTGATGCCGGTGGCTTTGTCCCAGGCCAGGATGCAGAAGGCCGCCAGGGCGGCGGCGAAGATGGTCAGCATCATGCCGCTGCGCCAGTTGAACACCGCGTCGTAGGTGCGCACGATTTCGCCGCGGGTGATGGGGCGGCTGTCGGGGAGTTCCTTTTTGATCTTGACCGCCACGGTGTCGATCTCCCGCTCGTTGAACACCTCCACGGCGATGTCCGTGGCCATCCCCTCGGGGAGCCCGAAAAATTCGATCACATCCTGCTCGCCGAGCACCACCAGGTCGTTGGTCAGCAGGCTCGATTCGGCCCGGAAGACGCCGGTGACTTCGAACAGGGTGCCGATGTTGCGGCTGTCGATGATGATCAGGTCGTCGCCGGGGGCGAGGATGCGCACCTCGGCGACGCCCACGCCGACGGCGCATTCGCCGGGGGCGGAGGGCATCCGCCCCTCGAGCAGTTCCAGTCCCGGGGTTTCGCCGGAGACCCCGAGCAGGGTGTAGTTGGCCTTGGTCAGCGCGTCGTAATAATAGCCCCAGTAGCGGGGGCGCACCTCGCCGACCCCGGGGATGGTGCCGATCCGCCTGGCGTAGTCCACCGGGACCAGGTCATGACGGCCGGCGGCCAGACGCTGAACCACCAGTTGCGGCGCCTCGGCGAGCAGCTGCCCGGCTTCCTGGCGCAGGGCGTGAGTGATGAAGAGGATCGAGGCCAGTACCGCGACGGTGAAGGCGTAGACCAGGATCAGGGAGAGGTTCTTGAACTTGCGGCGCAGCAGCGAGGCCAGGGCGAATTCGAGGATTTTCAGATGGCGGATCATGGGGCAGCGGGTTTTCCTCTTAGTGGTCGCGCGGCGGCGCGAGTATCGAGCCGGCGGGGAAGTGCTCCAGCGAGCCGGGAAACTCCTGAAACGGGGTGAAATGGTCGGCCTGCGAGGGGTGCCGGGTGTAGCGCGCTTCGCTCCAGATGGCCAGGTCGGTCAGGCCGAGGGATCTCACCAGTTGCAGTTTGCCGGCAAGCTCCCGGGATTGGCGGAGCCTCACCTGCTCCCGGCCCTGGGCCAGCAGTCCGCCCAGCAGCGCCAGGGCGGCCAGGGTCGCGGCGAGGTAGGCGCGGTGGCGCTTCATCGGCTCTGCGGGACTCCGGGGCCGACAATCTCGGCGAAGGTGGTGATTTTTTCGCCGCGGTGGTCGCGCAGGAAGGTCTCGGCGGCCTCCCGTCCGGCGATCGGGATCAGCTCCTTGCCCATCGGCCCCATGACGTCGCTGCCGAGGACGAAGAACACCTCCTCGGCGGCCATCTGCCGGGTCGAGTAGTATTCGGTCACGAACACTCCGGCGACATCTTCAAGGGTGCGGGTCTTGTTGTAGTCGGCGAAGGAGAGGTAGTAGCGGATCATGTCCTTGGGCCCGTCGAAAAAGACCCGGGAGCCGTCCTTGAAGGCGATGGCCGTCACCCAGTTCGGGTGGGGCGCGACGAACATGCCGCAGACCGGGCAGCGGTCACCTGGGCCGGGGCTGATGGCCTCTTCGGCGGACACAGGGGTGAGCAGAGTCGCGGAAAGCAGCAGAGCGAGGGCAAGGCCGGGAATCAGTTTGACGTTCATGGGACGGCTCCGGCTTGGGTTGCAGGGCAGGGTGGGGGGATCAGTAATATTCATACCACAGGACGGGCACCTGGAAAAGACCGAAGGGGGAGTGCGACTCCCCCTTCGGTTTGATTTTCCTGGTATGGGTCCGGAATCAGTTGCTTTGCTTAAGCGGCATTCCGCAGCGGCATTGGCCGGCTTTGGCGGCCACCGTGTTGCAGAAGCAGGATCCGCCGCAGTTGCAGAAGTGGATACCGGTCCCCTTCAGGCTGACCCGCTTGAGCGGCATTCCGCAGCCGCATTTGCTCGGGTCCTTGGCGTCGATGGCGCAGGTGCACCCCTGCTTGCAGGTGCAGAGCAGGGCTTCGTCCCCCTCGATCTTGACCACATGGGTCCACTTGAGATCCTTGCCGCAGGCGCACTTGCCAGGCTCGGCGCTCACCGTGTTGCAGGAGCATTGCGGTCCGCAGTCGCAGACGTAGAGCACGTCGTTGCGCCCGGTATCGGCGGCCGACCGATTGTGGGCGGCACAACCAGCGATGACCAGTAGAAAAGCAATCAGTAGCAGGTAGCAGGTTCTGGAAAACAGGTTCATTCAGGATCTCCTCTCGATTGAAAATTGAAGAATTGTAAAACGCAAAGCTTGGTTGTTCATCGAAAAGTATCAAAATGATGATTGTTCATCAAGTTGTTTTTTTCTATCATGACATTTGCCTTCAATAGCTGGTTGAGTTGTTGTTTTTTAGTTGTGTCCTAAATTGCCTGGTCCTTTTTGTTTACTGATGTAGTGTGTTTGGCGCCCGCCTCCAAGCGGATCTTTTTAATCCTAAAACTGGGGAAAGCCTGCGGTGAATAACCAAAGGGGACCGGAAGGCGGCAGACGAACCGGTGGCGCCGGGGCCGGAAATAAGGATTGGCACTTGCCAACGGACGCTGAATCCATTAACCTTATCATCTGGCTGAAGTAAAGGTTTTTGACCGCTTCGCAGCCCGGGTGGATCGCACGGAGTGATTGGCCTGCTCGACTCCATGACCGGGGAAAAGGCCCAGTGCGCTGAAATGAATAATCAAGTTATGGGGAATGCTCTGATGGGGCCTTTTATCAGGACCTGGCTGCTTGTTGCGCTTTGCCTTGCGCTTGCCTGCCCAGTCTTCGCCGCCCAACCGGATATCCAGCTGAAATCCGATACGCTGATTCACTATTTCGAGCGAGACGTCGGCACCGAGCGGAACAATCAGGTTCTGCCGGTTTACGAGTACCTGCGCCTGGATTATCGCCCCGGCCAGGACTCGGCGGCATCCTTCCATGCCTATGGCTGGATGCGGGTCAACCTGGGGGATGACTTTTTCCAGGACGACACCCAGGGCGAGCTTCTTTACGCCTATCTCCAGTACGCCCCCCGCGACCGCGACTTCCAGATGCGCCTCGGGCGCCAGTATGTCTTCGAGGGGGTCGCCAATGAGAGCGTCGACGGGCTCTACGGGGCGGTGGACATCAATCCTTGGCTCTCCTTCTCCGGATACCTGGGGATGCCGGTCAGCCTCGAGGTGGCCGACGGCCGGGCCGGCGACGGCATTGTCGGCGGCCGCGTCTCCTGGCACCGGCTGGGGAAATACGATCTTGGTCTGTCCTACAAGTTTCTGACCAACGACTCCGATCGTGACGAGGAACTGGCCGGCATCGACCTTTCCCTGGGCTTGCCGGCCAACGTCACGTTGCTCGGACAGGCCACCCGCAACCTGCTGGCCGACCAATGGGGGGAGCACTCCGTCGAGGCGCGGATTCCCCTGTGGCGCTTCGAATTCCGCCCCCAGTACCAGTACTACACTTCCGACGGGTTTTTCTCCGACAAGGACAACACCTCCGGGCCCTTCCGGGCCCAGCCCTTTCTCGAATCCGATACGCGGATCTACGGGGCCGAGGCCTACTTCTATCCCAGCGAAGACTACGAGATCGGCCTCAAGGCCAGACATTACGAATACGACAAGCGCTTCGGCGAGTCCGATTACCTCTCGGCGATCTTCACCTGGAAATGGAAGATCTTCTCCCATTTCGGCGCCGAAGCGGGGCGTATGGAAGGGGACGTGGACGAGAACCGCTATACCCTGGGCCGGGGCTTCTTCTACCTCGACCTGGCCCCGGCCTTCGTTACCGGCGACGTCGTCTATGTCGATTACGACGAGGCGCTCTACAACGAGGACAGCTCGCTTTTCGCCTCGCTGGGGGTCGGCCGGCGATTTTTGCGCAACGCCCTGCGCCTCAAGCTCTCGGCCGACTACAGCTCCGACCCGTATAATGACGAGGATATTCGCACCCTGCTGGTCGCCGAGTACCAGTACGATCGGTGACTCGCTTGCAACCCCGGGCTAGCGGGGTTGAGCCGGGCCCGCACGATCAGGAGTCAGGATGGACAAGAAACTGTTTGCCGGAGTGTTGGCGGCGCTGTTGGCACCGCTGCTGATCATCTCCTGCGCGTCGATGAATGATAGCTACCGGTTGCCGGAGAAACACCCGCCCATTTACGAGATGGGCGAAAGGCGGGTGTTCTGCGTGCGCTGTCACGGGCATGAAACCGAGCCGATTCCCTTCGCGCGCTACAATCACACGGCCTATTTCACCGATTCGCACCGGCTGCTCGCCTACCAGGACGAGAAAGTCTGCAGCCTCTGCCACCAGCAGAGCTTCTGCAACGACTGCCACGTCACCCGCTCCGAGCTCAAGCCGTCGCTGAAGAACCAGACCGAGAATTTCCGGCGGACCCAGCACCGAGGCGATTACCTCTCCCGGCATCGCATCGACGGGCGGGTCGACCCCAGTTCCTGTTTCCGTTGCCACGGCAACCCCAAATCCTCCAAAACCTGTCAGCCCTGCCATGGCCGCTAGCAGTTCGATGAAAGGATTCAAGATGCGTTGCGCTGTCGGGCTCGCCGTTGGCCTGTTGCTGGCGGCACTGTTTGCCGGGTGCTCTTCCAACTCGAGCAGCTCCGACGCTCCGGCTGCCGGCAAGGTCCATGAGGCAGGCTGGCGGTTTCTGCACGATACCGAGGCCCAGGAGGATATCTTCAGCTGCCAGGTCTGCCACGGGGTGGATTTTCGGGGCAACTCACCGGTACCAAGCTGTTTCAGCTGCCACATCGGCGGCCCCCCGTTCCGCATCCACCCCGATCCGGTCGAGGCTGCGCTGGAATGGCGCTTCCCGGTCAATCACGGCACCTGGGCACGGCGCGATATCCGCAGCTGCCAGGGTTGCCACGGCCGCGAGGGCGGCCCGGGCAGCAATCCCCGTTTCGACGTCCCCATCGGGCGCCTGGAGCAGGGGTGCGAGAGCGCCGTGGGCTGTCACGGCAACAATGGCTTCGAATGGGGGCACAATCTCGGAGCCGGCCATCCGGCCTTCGATCCCAACGCCCCGCTCAAACAGGACCAGCTTCACTGGTACGGCACCGAGATCGTCTACCGGGTCGGCGGGGTGGCCGCCCCCTTGTATTACCTGAGTCATTACGATGCGGGGAATCTCTCCGGCTCCTGCGCCCTGTGTCATGGGGCCGGTCTGGGCGGCGGGGTCGGCCCGTCCTGTCTCGCCTGCCACGGCAGCGATCCCCTGGCCAACGTCGCCGGGTGCATCTCCTGCCATGGGCGGCCGGTGGAAGCCCCTGCGGCCTACCTTGCCCGCCTCGGCAGAGCGGACACCCGGGATCCGGTGTTCCTGGGCGAGGTCACCAGGCGCGAGGAGGTGGTCATCGACGATCCCGCCAGCGGCACCCGGGCGGCCCGCGTGGGACACCTGCAGCACGACGCCATCCCCTTCGCCCAGCGCGATTCGCAGGAAGACTGCCGCGTCTGCCATGTCGAGCCGCAGGGGGACCCCGAAGATCCCGATTTCATCAACGACCCCAGGCGCAACGTCAACCGCCATCACCTGCTGGTGGGCACGCCGATCCCGGCCGGCTCGGTGGCCCCCTGCCTGGCCCAGGGGACCTGCGACGTGGGGGACATCTATTTCTGCGACAGTTGTCACGCCTTCCAACTCAATCCCGACACCGGGCTGTTCGAGATCCTGGTCCCCCGCGACTGTGCGGAATGCCACACCGACCTGTTTCCCCAATAGGTCGTCCCGGAAATTTTTCCTTCCGCTCAACCGCTGCTGCCCGGTCTGGCTACCTGCCCCGGGCGGCAGTTTTCATTTTTCGGCCCCGCATTTCGAACCGGCACCGCTTATGCACTGTCCTTGGAGTGCATCCATCAAAAAACCATGGAGGTTTCCGCAGATGAAAATAGCTCTGGTCGTAGACGACGAGCCCCTGATTCGCCGCCAGGTCAAAGAAACCCTGGAAAATTATGGTTTTGACGAGATCGTGGAGGCGGAGAACGGCCGTCAGGCGGTGGATCTCGCCCGGGCGAAAAAGCCCCTGTTGATCATCATGGACGTATCCATGCCTGTTATGGACGGCATCACTGCTGCTGAAAAAATGGGCAAGGAGGTTTCCGCCCCCATCGTCCTGCTGACTGCCACCGCCGATCCCGACACCGTCAAGCGCGCCCGGGAAGCCGGGATCATGAACTACCTGGTAAAACCGTTTCGCGAGGCGCAGGTTTACGCGGCCGTCGATCTTGCCATTCACCACTTCATCGAGGTTTCTTCCCTGCGCGACGAGGTCGCCAGCCTGAAGGAGACCCTGGAGACCCGCAAGGTGGTGGAAAAGGCCAAGGGGCTTTTGATCAGCAAGGGGATGAGCGAACCCGAGGCCTACCGCAAGATGCAGAAGATCGCCATGGACAAGCGCAAGACGCTTCGCGAAGTGGCCGACGCGATCCTGCTGATGGAAAGCTGAGAGCGGGCTCGAGCAGAAGGGATAAAGGGTCAAGGAAAAGCGGGGGGGATGGATGGAAGCTTCGCCGATGAATCTTTGCAATCTGCCGCCATGGGCGATTGCTTCCAGGCATTTCAATGTCCATCCCAAGCCCCTCGAGATCCAGGGGGTGCGGCAGACGAACCGGCTGCTGTTCGAGCGGCTGGAGCGGCTCGATTCGCCGCGGGAGCGGGCTGAGCTGTTTCACGACTACATGGACGTGACCTTTCAACTGCACCAGTGGCAGCAGGAAACCTCGGCGAGTAGCCGCAAGAGCCTCAAGAACAGCTACCTGCGGTTTTTAAAGGGGTGGATGTTCGATTCCAACTCCCCGGCCGGCGCGGTGCTCAAGGGCTGGGTGGAGAGCCGCTTCGGGCTCAGCCCGACCTTTCATCGCGAGCCGATCGAGAGCATCAGCTCCGAGGCCTATTACCAGTTCATGGTCGATCGGATGCAGGGCGCCGCCCGCACCAGCGCCATCCATGCCCAGTTCGACGTGCTCTTCGAGTTCGTCCAGTACGAATTGCGCCGCTCGCTCGGCGAAACCCCGCACCTGACCCTCTACCGTGGGGTCTTCGATTTTGCCGAGCACAAGATCCTGGAGAAGCTGGAGCGGAATCTTTACCTGGTGCGGTTGAACAACCTCAATTCTTTCACCAGCGATTTCGAAAGGGCCTGGGAATTCGGCAGCAAGGTTCTCGAGGCACGGGTGCCGGTCAGCAAGATCTTCTACCGCAGCGGCATTCTCCCCTCTTCCCTGCTCAAGGGGGAAGAGGAGGTGCTGGTGATCGGCGGGGAGTTCGAGGTGAAGGTGCTGACGGGGGGATGAAATCGGAGGCTGGTTGCTGGTGATTGGTTATTGGTGGGCTTCGGCCGCATCTGATCTGACCGATCGGTCGGATCAGACCTATCCGACGGATCTGACGCGGCCGGAAGCACATATGGGTTCAACCGGCAGTGCACCCCGACCTTGTGATTAAATGACAGTATCCCCCCCCAAAAAAGACGCCATCCTCTCCCGCGCCAGGGCCGCCTTTCTCGGGCTGGCCATCGGCGATGCCCTGGGCGCCACCACCGAGTTCATGACCCCGGGGGAGATCCGCGTCCAGTTCAAGGTGCATCGCAAGATCGTCGGCGGCGGCTGGCTGAACCTCAAGCCCGGGCAGGTCACCGACGATACCGAGATGTCCCTGTGCATCGCCCGCGCCCTGACCGCCGCCGGCGGCTGGGACCTGCAGGGGATCGCCGAGAACTTCGTGGGCTGGATGAGATCCAAGCCCATCGACATCGGCTCGACCTGCCGCAAGGGGATTCGCGACTACATGCGCAAGGGGCAGCTCGAAACCCCCTGCAACGAGTGGGACGCCGGCAACGGCGCGGTCATGCGCATGGCCCCGGTTGCGTTGTTTACTCTCGGCGACGAAACCCTGCTTCGGCAGTGTTCCCTGGAACAGGCCCGCATCACTCACCATCACCCGCTTTCCGATGCCGCCTGCATCACCGTGGGGCGCATGGTGCAGCAGGCGCTGCTCGGCGCCGACCGCTTCGACCTGCACACCATCACCCGTGAGCTGGTCGAAACCCACCCCAATTTCCAGTTCAACAACTACCGGGGGAACGCCACCGGCTACGTGGTGGATACCCTGCAGACCGTCTTCCATTTTCTGTTCTCCACAGCCACTTTTGAGGAATGCCTGGTCGGCGTGGTCAACCAGGGGGGCGACGCGGACACCACCGGCGCCATCGCCGGGATGATCGCCGGGGCATTTTACGGCCTCGACGCCTTCCCCCGGCGCTGGGTGAAGAAGATGGATCCGGTCATCCGCGAAGAGGTGGAGGCGGCAGCTGCCGCCCTGGTGCGCCTGTCTCCCCTGCTGGCGAGCAGTGGCGAGCGGCGGGCAACCCTCAGGGGTGGATCTCGATGACCGTCTGGTCGGCGACCAGGCGCCAGATTTCGTCCATGTCGCGGTTGCCCACGGCGATGCACCCTTCGGTCCAGTCGCGGCTCAGGAAGTAATCCTCGTCGTCGCCGTAGCGATTGGGCAGGCCGTGGATCATGATGGCACCCCCGGCCTGAACCCCCAGCTGCTGGGCCCGGCGCAGGTCGTCCTGGTTGGGGTAGGAGATGTGGATGGCACGGTAGAAGCGGCTCTGTTCGTTGCGCCAGTCGAGTACGTAACGCCCTTCCGGGGTGCGGCGGTCGCCTCGGCGGACCTTATGGCCGCGGGGATTTTTTCCCAGGGACACGGGGAAGGAGCGGACCACCTTGTTCCCGCGGTAGAGGTACAGGGTGCGGATCGATTTTTTCACCACCACCCGGTCGACTTTCGGGGCAGGGCTGGCCAACGCCGGCCCGGCCCAGCCCTGGGCGAGGGCCAGGATCAGAAATGTCAGCAGGGTTTGTCCGAGTCGTGTCATGCGCAACCTCTCCTGGCCCGGTGTCTTTCTCCTGACAGCGCATCCAAGTGCATGAAAAACAATGACAATCCGCCTCCGAAGACGGTCCGTGCCCTATTGCTTTAGCAAGGCCCGTGCCTCACTGTGAGGCCTCAGCCTCTCCCTCGAAAACTCCCTAGTCCTTTCAGCCTGTTAACCAATAACCTGGCTACCGCCCGGTGAGCCCAGACGGGGTCAAGGACTCAGGCGCGCTCCGTGTTATGGCCTTAGTTTTGTCAAATACCCGACTGTCTTGCTGGGCGGGGTTTCCCTCCGCTGGGGATCGAGTATCATTGAAAAGAAGGCACGGGGCTCTTTTGTCCACAGGAGGTGGCCGATGAGATCGGAGCGGATCGAGATCGTGCAGGGGGATATAACCCAAATGGCTGTGGATGCCATAGTCAACGCGGCCAACTCGACACTGCTCGGCGGCGGGGGCGTCGACGGGGCGATTCACCGCGCCGCCGGGCCGGAACTGCTCGAGGAGTGCCGTGGGCTTGGCGGCTGTCCCACCGGCCAGGCCCGGATCACCCAAGGCTACCGGCTTGCCGCCTGCCATGTCATTCACACCGTCGGTCCCGTGTGGCGCGGCGGAGGCCGCGGCGAGGAGCAGCTGCTCGCCGACTGTTACCGCAACTGCCTCAGGTTGGCCGAACAAAACGGCGTCAAAACCATCGCCTTTCCCTCCATCAGCACCGGCGCCTACCGCTTCCCCATCGAGCGGGCCTGCCGCATCGCCCTCCGCGAGGTGCGGGCATTTCTCGCCGCGTCCAAGGTGGTGGAGAAAGCGTATTTCATCTGTTTCTCGGCCGCCGACCTGCTCGCTTATCAAAATGCCGCCGCCGAGGGGGCATAGACTTTTTTGCCCAAGGGCTGGGCAGGGTTTGCTGAAGTTCTGTGCACACTCGCCCCCGGCCGGTCCGCGGCACAAACCGGGCTGGAAATAAATAGCTCAGTGGTTTCATGCTCTTGCAGGTTGCTGCCGGGTTTTGGCACGGCCCCTGCTTTATAGGCGACCGTAACGCGATCGCCGCACGAGGACGTGCCGGTCGATCCATCGGCAACGACGCCCGCTGGAGGAAATCTCTCCGCGGGTATTTTTTTGTTCCACTCGCAACTCAACCAAACAACCTAGGCGCGGCGCCATGGCGGAGCCGCAAGGGCAATGGGGCCCCATCCGGACAGTCCGGGTGGGGCCCGCTTTTTTTCAGATCGGCACTTCTTTCCACCGACCCGGACGAATCAACGGGGATGCCGCCTCGGGGGAGGACGGAAAGAGGGTGCCGGAAAAAACACAGAAAAGAGAGGAAAGAGTCATGGCAGAGAAAAAACTTCGTCAGATCGCAATCTACGGCAAAGGCGGCATCGGCAAGTCCACCACCACCCAGAACACCGTGGCCGGCCTGGCCGCCCTCGGCAAGAAGGTGATGATCATCGGCTGCGACCCCAAGGCTGACTCCACCCGCCTGATTCTGCATGCCAAAGCGCAGGAGACGGTCATGGACAAGGTCCGCGAGCTCGGCACCGTCGAGGACCTGGAACTCTCCGACGTTCTCCGGGTCGGCTACGGCGACGTCAAGTGCGTCGAGTCCGGTGGTCCCG
The DNA here is from genome assembly GCF_019704135.1 of Desulfuromonas versatilis. Lineage (NCBI taxonomy): Bacteria > Pseudomonadati > Thermodesulfobacteriota > Desulfuromonadia > Desulfuromonadales > Desulfuromonadaceae > Desulfuromonas > Desulfuromonas versatilis. The sequence continues at coordinate 4,075,630 of NZ_AP024355.1, read as the reverse complement.
AGCCGGGCGTCGGCTGCGCCGGGCGCGGCGTCATCACCGCCATCAACTTTTGCGAGGAAGAGGGTGCCTACACCCCCGACCTCGACTTCGTCTTCTACGACGTTCTCGGCGACGTCGTCTGCGGCGGGTTCGCCATGCCGATTCGCGAGAACAAGGCCGAAGAGATCTACATCGTGGTTTCCGGCGAGATGATGGCCATGTACGCGGCCAACAACATCTGCAAGGGGATCGTCAAGTACGCCTCTTCCGGCAGCGTGCGCCTTGGCGGCCTGATCTGCAACAGCCGTAACACCGACCGCGAGGCCGAGCTGATCGAGGCCTTGGCCGAGCGTCTCGGCACCCAGATGATCCACTTCGTCCCCCGCGACAACCAGGTGCAGCGCGCGGAACTGCGCCGCATGACCGTCATCGAGTACTCCCCCGAGCACAAGCAGGCTGACGAGTACCGTGAACTGGCCCGGAAAATCTCCGAGAACAAGATGCTGGTCGTCCCCAATCCGCTGGAGATGGACGAACTCGAAGACCTGCTGATGGAGTTCGGCATCATGGAAGCCGAGGACGAGTCGATTGTCGGCAAGGCCGAGAACGCGTAAATTCGGTGAGGAGTGAGGCGTGAGGGGTGAGGTGCAAAAGCCTCTCCCTAACCCTCACCCTGACCTTGACTGAATCGTTGGTGGATGGGGCGGGGACTTTCTCCTCACTCCTCACACCTCACGCCTCACGAGGAGTTATTCATGTCTGAAAAAATAGAGAAAAAATTTATCGAAGGGGTCACCAAGGAGTCGACCCAGGCGGTGATCGACGAGGTCCTCGAGATCTATCCCGCCAAAGGCAAGAAGAAACGGGCCAAGCACCTGGCGCCCAACGACCAGAGCTCCGGCAAGGCCTGCGTGCAGTCGAACAAGAAGACCGTCCCCGGTGTCATGTCCGCCCGCGGCTGCGCCTACGCCGGCGCCAAAGGGGTGGTCTGGGGCCCGATCCGCGACATGGTCCACGTCTCCCACGGCCCGGTCGGCTGCGGTTGGTACTCCTGGGGGACCCGGCGCAACCTGATGACCGGCAAGCTGGGTGTCGATCAGTTCGGCATGCAGTTCACCTCCGACTTCCAGGAAAAAGACGTCGTCTACGGTGGTGACAAGAAGCTCAAGACCCTGATCCACGAGGCCAAGGAGCTCTTCCCCCTGGCCAAGGGCGTCTCGGTCCTCTCCGAGTGCCCGGTGGGCCTGATCGGCGATGACATCAACTCCGTCGCCAAGCAGACCGCCCAGGAGCTCGATATTCCGGTCATCCCCTGTAACTGCGAGGGTTTCCGCGGGGTCTCCCAGTCGCTTGGTCACCACATCTCCAACGACACCATCCGCGACTACATCATCGAAACCCGCGAGTTTGCCGAGCCCATCGGCCCCTACGACATCGCCCTGATCGGCGAGTACAACATTGGCGGCGACGCCTGGTCGACCAAGCCTCTGCTCGAGGAGTGCGGCTTCAACGTCAAGTCGGTCTGGACCGGCGACGGCGAGCTCGAGAAGATCGCCGCCACCCACCAGGTGCGGCTCAACGTCATCCACTGCTACCGCTCCATGAACTACATGTGCAAGGTCATGGAAGAGAAGTACGGGATTCCCTGGATCGAACTGAACTTCTTCGGTCCGACCAAGATCAGGGAATCGCTGCGCAAGCTGGCCGAGCTCTTCGACGACAACATCAAGCAGAAGGTCGAGGCGGTTATCGCCAAGTACGACCCGGTCTGCCAGGCGATCATCGACGAAGTCAAGCCTCGCCTCGAAGGCAAGAAGGTCATGATCTACGTCGGCGGCCTGCGCCCCCGTCACACCATCGGCGCCTACGAAGACCTGGGGATGACCTGCGTCGGCAGCGGTTACGAGTTCGCCCACTCGGATGACTACGACCGCACCGCCCCGGAGATGCCCGAAGCGACGGTGGTCTTCGACGACGCCTCCGAGCTCGAGTTGGAGCACTTCGCCCACGCCATGAAGCCCGACCTGGTGGCTTCCGGGATCAAAGAGAAGTACGTCTTCCAGAAGATGGGCCTGCCTTTCCGCCAGATGCACAGCTGGGACTACTCCGGTCCCTACCATGGCTACAAGGGCTTCCCGATCTTCGCCCGCGACATCGACATGGCGATCAACTCGCCCACTTGGGACCTGGTCAAGTCGCCCTTCTGAGGTTGAACGATATGTAGGGGCGATCCTTGTGGTCGCCCTGGACCGGGCGAGTGCCCAGGCAAGGGTGAATGGTAGATTCGCCCCTACGAAGAAACGCAATATTTTTCGGCGGCGTGACGGATGAGTCCGCTGCCAGGAGATACGACGATGGCCAACAATCTTGGATTAGAAGTCAAGCCGGTGACCGAGACTCCCGCCGAGGAGATCGAACGGGTCGCCAACTGGATCAATACCGAAGAGTACAAAGAGCTCAACTTCAAGCGCGAAGCGCTGGTGGTCATGCCGCCCCACACCTGCCAGCCGCTGGGCGCCGAACTGGTCGCCCACGCCTTCGAAGGCTCGCTCCCCTTCGTGCACGGCTCCCAGGGGTGCGCCTCCTACTACCGCTCGACCCTCAACCGCCACTTCCGCGAGCCGGCGCCGGCGGTTTCCGACTCCATGACCGAGGACGGCGCGGTGTTCGGCGGGCAGAACAACCTGCACGAGGGCCTGGAGAACTGCATCGCCCTGTACAAGCCGAAGATGATCTCCATTTTCACCTCCTGCATGCCGGAGATCATCGGCGACGACCTGACCGCGTTCATCAAGAACGCCCGCAACAAGGGGCTGGTGCCGGATGAGATCCCGACCCCCTACGCCAACACCCCCAGCTTCAACGGCTCGCACATCCACGGCTACGACGCCATGCTGCTGTCGATCCTGCAGACCCTCACCGAAGAGAAGAAGGTTGACGGGCGCTGCACCGGCAAGCTCAACCTGATCCCCGGCTTCGACGCCAACACCGGCAACTTCCGCGAGTACAAGCGGATCTTCGCCGAGTTCGGCATCGAAGGGGTGATCCTCGGCGACATCTCCGATGTCTTCGACTCGCCCCTCGACGGCACCTACCGGGTCTACGCCGGCGGGACTCCCCTCGACGAAGCCGGCGACTCCATCAACGGCAAGGCCACCATCAGCCTCGGCCCCTGGTCGGCGGCCAAGACCTTCAAGTGGGTTGGCGAGAATTACGCCGGCAAGCACGCCGCCATCCCCATGCCGCTGGGCATCGCCAAGACCGACGCCTTCCTGATGCAGATCAGCGAGCTGATGGGCAAGCCGATTCCCGAGAGCCTCAAGGCCGAGCGCGGCCGCGCGGTGGACGCCATGACCGACGCCCACCAGTACATCCACGGCAAGAAATTCGCCCTCTACGGCGACCCGGACCAGCTGCTCGGCTACATCTCCTTCCTGCTCGAAATGGGTGCGGTTCCCTACCACATCCTCTGCAGCAAGGGGAGCAAGAAGGTGGCCAAGGAGATCCAGGCGCTGCTCGACAGCTCGCCCTTCGGCCAGCAGGGGAAGATCTACATGGGCAAGGACCTCTGGCACATGCGCAGCCTGCTGATGACCGACCCGGTCGACGGCCTGATCGGCGACACCCACGGCAAGTTCATCGCCCGCGACGCAGGGATCCCGCTGTTCCGCTTCGGCTTCCCGGTCTTCGACCGGGTCAACCTGCATCGCAGCCCGATCATCGGCTACCAGGGCGCGATCAACATGCTCAGCGCCATCTGCAACAAGTTCCTCGACATCGTCGACGAGACCTGCGAAGAGCGGCAGTTTGAAATGATGCGCTAAGGCCTCAGGCCTTAGCGAGGCACCAGGAGTCAGGTTTCAGGAATCAGGAAGGAAAAGGAATTTTCTGACACCTGATTCCTGACTCCTGAAACCTGTTTCCCGAAGGGAAACGTCATGATCCGCACCCGCCGTTTCGACATTATCGGTGGCAGCACCAGGAAAGGACTTGCCATGAAAGTCGCGTTCGCCAGTACCGACAAAGTGCACATCGATGGACATTTCGGCCAGGCCGAAGAATTCTACATCTGGAACATCGGGCCGGAAGAGGCGAGTTTTGCCGGCGTGGTGCAGGTTCAGGCCGAGGCCGAGATGGGCCACAGCGACGACAAGATCGAAGCGCGCGGTGCGGCGCTCGCCGATTGCGCGCTGGTCTATGTCGCCGAAATCGGCGGACCGGCGGCCGCCCGGCTGGTTGCCAAGCGGATCCACCCGCTCAAGAGCAAGGACAGGGAACCGATCACCGACGTGATCGCCAAGCTCCAGGAGGTCCTCAAGGGCAACCCGCCCCCCTGGCTGCGTAAGGCGATGCTGAAAAGCGAACGGCCGGGGTTTGCCGACAATTAACGTAGGGGCGCACCTGGGTGTGCGCCCTTCACGGGAAAAAGGGCAGACACACAACTCTGCCCCTACAGATCATTAACCAGAAGGAGAAGTACCCATGGCTTATCTGACCGGATTGACCAAAGGGGGCGCCACCTGGACCCCGACCTTCGTCGAGGCGATCGACGAGGAAAAGTGCATCGGCTGCGGCCGCTGCTTCAAGTCCTGCGCCCGCAAGGTGCTTGGCCCCCTGGACCTGGAAGACGAGGAAAGCGAATCGATCCGCATGGTCATGACCATTGTCGCCGGGGACAACTGCATCGGCTGCGCCGGCTGTGGCGTGGGCTGCCCGAAGAAGTGCTTCAGCTTTAAACCGATGGAAGTTTGACAACCGTAAGGAGTGAGGGGTGAGGAGTGAGGCGCAAAAAGCGTTTTTCAACTCCTCACTCCTTACGCCTCACCCCTCACGGAGTATTTTATGCGTATCGCCGTCGCATCAAAATCCGGCAAGGAAGTCGACCAACACTTCGGGCATGCCGAACGGTTTCTGGTCTACGATTACTCCCGCGATGGGTCCACCCTGGTCCGGGAGGTTCCGGTGGACAAGTACTGCTCCTTCGACGCGGAAAACCCCATGCGGCACAACCGGCTGGACACCATCACCGAGGGGCTGCACGACTGCCGGGCGGTGGTCAGCGCCATGATCGGCGACTACCCCAAGCAGGAGTTGAAAAAGGCCGGGATCGAGGCCCTGAGTGTCGCCGGCCCCATCGAAAAGGTTCTCGCCGCGGTTCACGACCGGTTGTGCGGCGGAGGGTGTCAGACTTGTAACAAGTGATGAGTAATGAGTGATAAGTGAGGAGTTGAAAAGCCTTTGCTGATCACTTATCACTCATTACTCATCACGCTTTTGCCGTTCCATTTCCAGAGATGCAATTGCCTGTGGCTTGGGCAGAAAGGTTTTGAGGGAGCCTTTCTGCCCTTTTTTTTGTTTTTTCACCGGGGCGCAGGCCTGTCAGATCTTGCCCACCGGCGCCAGGTAGAGGGTGAATTCCTCCTCGCCGTCCACCGCCGGCAGACGGTCCATCCGCTGCTGATGGTAGGCGGCGATGGCTTCGAGCAGGTCGGTGCCGGCAAAGCCGCCGAAGGATTCGCGGCCGGGCAGGGGGATGAGGGGCTGGTCGGGGCGGGGTGGCTTCTGCAGGGGCGGTGGGTCGATCCCCTGGTGCTGGTCGGTGAGATGGAAGTTGATGGTCAGCCCAGCGAGTCCTTGAGAAACTCGCGGTAGCGGGAGAGTTCGCTGCTGTCCATGGGGCGACTCCTTTCTGCCGGTAGGGGCGCGGTCTTGCCGCCCTGGGCGCTGGAACCGCGCCCCTACCACAAAAGCAGGATTTCGCTATTGATCCACCGGCGCGATAAATTATAGCGCAGCAGCGTCTCCCCCCCTGTTTATTCGCCTTGCCCCTCCTGCGTTTCGTCGCTCTGGCTGACCAGTTTCTTGAGCCAGGCGATCTCATCGGGGACGAACTCCTTGGCGAAGCCGCTGCCGATGTTCACCGCCCAGTGCAGACCCGGGGGCGTCATCCCGGCGATGGCGTGCCCGGGGAGGACGGCGTAGCTGACCTGTTTCTTGGCCCACTGGCTGAGCCGCTGCTCGCTGTCGAAGAGCATCATGTAGCGCTTGCCCTCGGACTGAACAATGATCGGGGCGATGGACTCGTTGGCGGCGATTTCGGTTTTTCCGGCCCAGGCCTGCTCGTCGTTGGTGGGGATAAAGAATTGGGTATTGAGCACCAGCTCGTAATAGGGGCCTTGCTCGTTAGCGTCCTGGATATATTTATCCAGGGCCTTGTCCAGTTCGTTCATGGCAAATTCCTTTTCGCTGCTCAGCGGTTGGTGGTGACGCAGGGACAGTTTTTCGGGTCCCGGGGGCCGACCGAATCGAGGGCCAGGCCGATCCAGTTGTGGACCTGCTGCACATCGAAGCCGGCCAGGCGCTCGCTGCCGACCTGCATCAGCGGGCGGACGATAAACAGAGGCTCCTGGACCATCAGCTCGAGCGCCTGTTCGGCGCTTACCGCGGCGGGATCGATGGTCCCGGCCTTGACCTGGGGGTTGCTCGGGTTGAACCACTCGGCCACCGGGCGCTGGCCGAAAAACTGGGCCAGGGTTTCCTGCGTCCAGGGTTCGGTCAACAGGTTGCGCACCTCCAGCTCGTGCCCGGAGGCGAGCAGGATCTCCTTCTGTCGGGCGTTTCCCTTGCATCCGGGCTTTTCCCAGAAAATGATGCGGGCCATAGCGGTCACTCCTTTATCTGCGTAAAAAATTCTCGAGAGCCGATGGGTACGGCCCAGATTTTTTGAAAAATTTATTCAGGCCAGGCACTGCCCCTCATTGCAACCGTACTGGCCTACTCCGGCGCGAAGCAAAGGGCGTAGTCGCTGCACACCCCGCAGTTGGGGGATTTGCACAGCTGCGAGCCGTGCCGCTCGCAGACCTGCTTGAACAGGTAGCGCTTCCAGCGCATCCCCTTGTCGTTGGCGGCGGCCAGGGAGGGGAGCAGCCGCCGGATGGCCGCGCTCAGCTCGGGGCGCTCGAACAGGCCCATGGCGACCCACAGGTGGCCGGGGTGCGCGGCGCGGGCGGCGATGATCCTGGCCAGCCAGGCGGCGGGTTGGCGGAGCGCCTCGTCGGGACCGCCAGGGACATGGGAAAGCAGAATTTCCAGGATTTCCGGGTTGATTTCCGGCGCGGGCCGGCGGTTCTCGGGGGGGGCGGGGAGAAGCGCCGGGTCGAAGCCGGGGAAAAACAACTGGCGCAGGGCCTCCAACTCCTCGGCGGAAAGGCCCAGGGAGGAGGCCAGGCCGTGGGGCTCTTGGGCCGCCACGGCAAGCAGGCAGGCGAACAGGTGGCGGTCCTCCCGGGCCACCCCTTCGGGGGCGGCGCTGCGCATAAGGGCGCGGTAGAGCGGGTCCTCGGCGTCAAGGAGCGGGCCATGCTCGTCGGGGTGGGCGCTCCGGTGGTCGGCCTGGACCGTTTGGCCCTGGGCGCGGGCGCTTTCCACCGCGCCGTGCAGGGCCTCCACGGCCAGCTCGGCGCAATAGCCGCGCTCGTTCGGCAGTCCTTCGAGCACGGCATCGACGCGTGCCGGCGAGATCGCCAGCGCTTCCTCGAGGGTGTGGCCGACCGCCAGTTCGGCCGCGACGGCACAGGCGGCGATGGTGAAGCCGCAGCCGAAGACCTGGAAGCGTAGATCCGCCACCCGGCCTTCGCGGGTGCGGATGGCAAAACGCACCGCCAGGCGTCGGCCGGCTTCGCCGGCCTCCAGGCCCACCTCGCCGACGCCGTCGGGCTCGGGCAACTCGCCGGCCCGCCGCGTATCGGCGGCCCAGCGCAGGATGGTGTCGGTGTAGCCAGTCATTTTCTGCCTTTTCGCCTTGGGCCGCGGCCGATCCGTCGGATCCGGCCGATCGGTCAGATCAGTCGCGGCCGTGATGGGTTGCAGCCCGCATCGCCTCCGCGACATTGGCCGCCTCGAACAGGAAATACGCCCCGCCCTCGTAGAGCACGTCGTTCTTCAGCTGGTTGCCGATCTGCTCCCAGTTGGGGAAACCGCGCACCACCAGCCCCTTGTGAAAGCGATGGGCGAGGGCCTCGGCGTGAAAGTTGCCGACGATCAGGTCGTAATCGTCCTGCAGGTTCTCGGCATCCTCCAGGTCGCCGACCAGCACCTTCTCCGCCGGGATCTTCACCAACTGCGGCGAATCGACGGTGGCGATGGCCAGCCGCACCCGGCCACCCGCCTCGCGGAGCGAGGCGCAAACGCCGGCCAGCTGGTCGGGCTCGGCGGCCACCGCAAAACGAGTCTGGCCCAGGGAAAAGTGGCTGTCAAGCATGGCGTCCTGCAGGCGCTTGCGCCAGCGGATGACGCTCGCCGGCGGCTTCTGGAAACCGGTTTCGGCCAGCAGCCGCTCGACCAGCGCGTCCGTCGCCTCCAGCCCGGAGAGATGGGCGAAATGGTGGTGGCGCATGGCGGGATTTTTTTCCAGCAGCGCCTTGGCGGCCCCCAGCATCGAATCGCCCACCGAGAGCACCAGGCCCGCATCGGCCAGGGCGCGGATCTGCTCGACGCTGATGCCGCCGCCGCTCAGCGAGCCCTGCTTCTCGCCGAGATAACCGTCCAGCGAAGTGGAGAGATCGGGCAGGGCCAGCACCTCGAAGCCGAAGCCGGCGATGAACTCCTTGAGCTTCTCCACCTCGATGGGCTGCAGGCTGACGTGGGGCAGCAGCACCAGCTTGTTGCCGTCGAGCTCCTCGCTGGCCTCGACCAGCTGCTCGATGATCGCCTTGACCGCCAGCGCCCAGCCGCTCTCCAGCCCCCCCTCGTAGTCGGGGGTGTTGACGTGGACCAGCGGAAAGTCGATCTTCGCGGCCACCCCGCGGATGTCGTCCCCCTTGGTCTCGGGCAGCCCCGTGGTGTGCAGGCCGATCAGGCTGGGGCTGGCCTTCTTGGTGATGTTCTTGATCGCCTCGACGATGCTGTAGTCGCCGCCGTCGAGGATCGCCGTGACGTCGGTGACCGCCGTGGTCTGGATGGCGATGGGCTCGCTGAAATGGCGGGTCATGAACACCTTGGTGAACGAGGCGCACCCCTGGCCCCCGTGCATCAGCGGCATGCACTTGTCGATGCCGAGAAACGCCAGGGTCGCCCCCATCGGCTGGGAGAGCTTGATCGGGTTGACCTGCAGCGGCTTGATCGGTTTGCGGATTACTTCTCCCATGGGGCCCTCTTCGCGACGGTTTTGAATACCGGGTTTTCCAGCGCGTTTTTCAGATCCTCGGCCAGGTTCAGCAGCCCGTCGTAGCCGCCGTAGCTCTTTTTCTTTTCCTGGTTGACGTCGATGAAGCTGATGCGCTTCTTGATCGCCGTGTAGAGGCTGCGCCCGCCGGCCAGCAGCAGGTGGGCGCCGGTGGCGTCGATGATCTTGGCCTGCTCGCTGCCCGGGTCCATCATCAGCACCCCGTTCTCGCCCAGGTACTCGCGGGCCTTCTCGCGGTCGCTCTCGGTGGCTTTTTTGACCGCCGTCGCCACCACCTCGATCCCCAGATCCTGCAGGGCCGAAGCGATAGACCAGGTCTTGTTGCCGCCGGTGTTGAGCACCGCCTTCTTGCCTTTAAACAGCTCCCGGTAGGGGCGCAACTTTTCCTCCAGCCGCGCCTCCTCGCGCTCGATCAGCGCGTTGGTCCGGGCGACAAGGTCGGCGTCGCCGAGCGCCTCGGCGATGGCCCGCAGGCCGTTCGAGGTGTCGCGCTTGCCGTAGAAGGAGAGGGAGATCGACGGGATGCCGTACTTCTCCTCCATCTTGCGGGTCAGGGAGATCAGCGACTTGGCGCAGACGATGACGTTGAGCCGCGCCCGGTGGGCGGTGCGGATGCTGGCCACGCGCCCGTCGCCGCTCAGGGTGGAGAGCACGCGGATGCCCAGTTCCTCGAGCAGCGGGGTGTACTGCCACATGTCGCCGGTGACGTTGTACTCGCCGATCAGGTTGATGTCGAAGGGGGTGCTGACCTCGGGCTCCTTGGTCCCCACCAGGTGCGCCAGGGCCGCCTCGCCCCCCAGGCGGCTGCCGAGGTTCTTGCTGCCGACGAAGCCGGGGGCGTGCACCGGCACCACGGGGATGCCGTATTTCTGCTTGGCGGCCTTGCAGACCGCGTCGAGGTCGTCGCCGATCAGCGCGGTGACGCAGGTGGCGTAGACGAACACCGCCTCGGGCGCGTAATGCTCCACGATATAGGCGATGGAGTCGAGCAGCTTCTGTTCGCCGCCGAAGACCACGTCGTTGGTGGAGATGCCGGTGGTGAAGCCCATCTGGGTCAGGTCGCGCCCCGGGTAGCTGGTCCGGGTGGCGCGGGTCTCCCAGGAGGCGCCCAGGCAGGTGATGGGGCCGTGCACCAGGTGGGCGGCGTCGGCGTAGGGGAACAGCGAGATCTGCGCCCCCTCGAAGGCGCAGCCGCCGGTGGTGGCCCCGGGCGTCGGCGCGTTGCAGGCGGCCTTCTTGGTCTTGTTATGGGTGCAGGCGCTTTCGTCGAGCAGTTCGCGGATTTTCGGTTTGGGTGCCAAGGTCCGATCCTTTCTGAAAAAGCTTCCAGAGAATCAATCAGTCCCGTCGCACCGTTGGGAGGGGGCTCAGCGTGCCCGGCGGCGGTGCCGGGGCGATGGTTTGAATTCGAAAATGGGTAAATTCACCACGAAGGACACGAAGAACACGAAGTAAAGGCAAAATATCGGGCGTTTTCTTCGTGCCCTTCGTGTCCTTCGTGGTAAGAAAAGATTTTATTTGTCTGGAAGCAACTGCAAAAGCCTCGCCATGTCCGTCTGAAAAGAGAAAAAAATTTATGATTCCATTGGCTTGACCTGGAAAGCCTGAATTCACGCGCCAGTGCTGCCCCCGATCGCTCCCGCCGAATGCATAAAAATGCTTCGCTTTGCTGGCTCATCTGCCCAAAAGATAAGCAGGCAAGGCAGGCGGCAGATTGTGAATTCAATGAATTCAGAGGCTTATCGGCTTGGCACGCCCCATGCTTTGAAGACAGGCAAATCCCAAACATCGGGGGCACAATGGGGTGTCCTTGAAAATATGGCAAAGAAGCCCCGGCGAGGACGACTCCTCCCGGGGCTTTTTTCGTTCAAACCGGCAACGGCGCTTTTCGGATCAACCCGAAAAGCGCCGTTTGTTTTCCCTGAAAAAGGAGAGCGACCATGGCTACCGGATGCCCCATGATGAAGATGAAGGCCCAGACCGATCACCCCTGCTTCGGCGGCGACCACAGCAAGGCCGGCCGCATTCATCTCCCCGTCGCGCCGGGGTGCAACATCAAGTGCGGTTTCTGCGAACGCAAGTTCGACTGCGCCAACGAAAGCCGGCCCGGCGTCACCAGCCGGGTGCTGACCCCCGAACAGGCGGTGGAGCGGGTGCGGCTGGTCCAGCGGCACATGGAAAAGCAGGGCGGCGCCAAGCTCAAGGTGGTGGGGATCGCCGGCCCCGGCGACCCGCTGGCCAATCCCAAGACCTTCGAGACCTTCAAGCGGGTGCGCGAGGCCTTTCCGGAGATGACCCTCTGCCTGTCGACCAACGGCCTGCGCCTGCCGGAGATGGTCGAGACCATCGTCGAGCACGACGTGCACAGCCTGACCATAACCATCAACGCCCTGACCCCCGAGACCGGCGCCAAGGTCTACGAATGGATCAAGGTCAGCGGCCACAAGCTCGAGGGGGAGGAGGCCGCCGCCATCCTCATCGACCAGCAGCTCAAGGGGCTCAAACTGGCCGCCGCGGCCGGCATGCTGGTCAAGATCAACCACGTCTACATCCCCGGCGTCAACGATCATGAAACCCTGGAGCTGGCGGTCAAGGTGCGCGAGCTGGGCGCCAGCATGATGAACATCATGCCGGTTATCCCGGTGGGGCTGTTCAAAGACATCGATCCGCCCAGCGAGGCCACCATGGAGATGGTGCGCAACCAGGCCGAGCTGATCCTCTCCCAGGCCCGCCACTGCAAGCAGTGCCGTGCCGACGCCGCCGGGGTGGTGGGGCAGGACATCGACCTGGCCGCCCTCGAGGCCAAGGCGGGGTAGGAGAACGGGAAGGCAAACCATTAAAAGGCAATCGGCCACGGATAAGATCGGATAAAGTCCGATAAATCAAAGGCCTTGGTTGGGTCTGGATAAAGGTCTAGGTTTCGGGCCGCATTTTTTGCCCTTGAAAATCAGATTTGATCAGATTTTATCCGTGGCCAATTGCTTTCTCTGGGGTAACTCATGAACGAAATACTCGATCAGACCATCGCCAATCTGCTGACCCGCCACCCCGAAACCCGCCCGGTGTTCGCCGCCCATGGGCTGGGGGCGCTGGTCAGCGAGGACGGCCTGCGGGTGCTGGCGCCGTTTCTTACCCTGGGGACCGCCCTGCGCAGCCGGGGGATCGCCGCCGACTCCTTCGTGCGGCTGCTCCAGGAAACCCTCATGGTGGAAGACGTCTTCGAGGCGCCGGGGCTGGACGACATCCGCAAGGCGGGCGAGCTGACCCTGCTGGCGCTGATGCCCTGCGGGCTCAAGGTCCCCTTCGGGCGGGTGATCAGCGGCTTTCTCGAAGAGCTCAAGCAGCGCGAGGGGCTCGACATCACCTACGCGGTGGAGGGCAACCTCAACCAGGAGCTCTCCTACTACCCCTTCGTCAGCACCATCGAGACGCTGGAGGAGCTGCCGGACATCATCGTCTCGGCCGACTTCAACGTCTTCTACTACCACGGCTTCTACAAGCGCTTCGTCGAGCCGGGGCATTACGTCAGTTACGGCTCGCTCCGGCCGACCCCGGCCTTTGCCGCCGCCGGCATCCCCGATCCCCTCGAGCAGTATTTCGTCTTCGGCGTCAATCCCCTGGTGATCGTCGCCGACCTGGAGACGCTCGGCGATCGGCCGCTGCCCCAGCGCTGGGACGATCTGCAGGACCCGATCTGGAAGGGGAGCGTCACCCTGCGCGGCAACCAGGACTTTTTCTGCCACGCGGTGCTGCTGCCCATTTACCAGGCAGGCGGCAACGAGGCGCTGCTGCGGTTGGCCCCCAACGTCATGCAGGGGCTGCACCCGGCGCAGATGGTCAAGCAGATCGACGCCGGCAGCGGCGGCGCGCTCTACGTCATGCCCGAGTTTTTCGCCCACCGGGTCAAGAACCGGGAAAAACTCGCCATCATCTGGCCCGAGGACGGCGCCCTGGCCAGCCCCGTGACCCTGCAGGTGAAGCGGGAAAAGGTCGCCGAGCTCAAGCCGGTGCTCGATTACCTGACCGGCCCCGACCTGGCCAGGGCCCTGGTCGGGGCCCGCTTCCCGGTCCCCCACGCCGAGGTGGCCGGCGAGTTGCAGGACGCCCCGCTCAAGTGGCTGGGCTGGGACTGGCTGCGCGAGAACGACATCCAGGCGGTCAACGCCGCCATCGACAAGGTGTTTCTCCCGGCGGTGCAGGGAGTGCTCAAGTGAAGCTGGTCACCCTGGCCGGTCCCCCCTCCAGCGGCAAGACCTCGGTGGTGCTGCGGGTTGCCGAGGGGCTGGCCGACGCGGGCTTGCGGGTCGGCGTCATCAAGTTCGACTGCCTCTCCAGCGACGACCAGCAGCGCTACGAGAAGGCCGGCATCCCGGTGAAGACCGGCCTGGCGGGGGGGCTGTGCCCCGACCATTTCTTCGTCGCCAACATCGAGCAGGGGGTGCAGTGGGGGCGGCGCAGCGGCTTCGACCTGCTGATGGTGGAGAGCGCCGGGCTCTGCAACCGCTGCTCGCCGCATATCCGCGAGGTGCTGGCGGTGTGCGTGATCGACAACCTGAGCGGCGTGCATACCCCGCGCAAGATCGGCCCCATGCTCAAGACCGCCGACGTGGTGGTGATCACCAAGGGGGACATCGTCTCCCAGGCCGAGCGCGAGGTCTTCGCCTTCCGGGTGCGCCAGGTCAATCCCCGCGCGGCGGTGCTGCCGGTCAACGGCCTCACCGGCCAGGGGGCCCTGCTGCTGCACAAGCATCTGCAGGGGGCCGCCGAGACCGACAGCCTGGAGCAGGTGCGGCTGCGCTTCAGCATGCCCGCGGCCCTGTGTTCCTACTGCCTGGGCGAAACCCGCATCGGCCGCGATTGCCAGATCGGCAACGTCAAGACCATGGATTTCTCATGAGCGAACGCGAGCTGTTGCAGCAGCCGGTGAGCGAGCTGCTCGAGCAACGACCCTACCTGCGGGATTTCTTTGTCGCCCTGCAGCTCGGCATGCCGGGCCCGGGGCAGTGCCCCGCCGCCTTTTTCGCCGGCCTGCAGGCCGCGCAGCTAGCCGAGCTCGGCCTGGACCACGCCGCGCTGGCCGCCCAGTTCGTCGATTTCGCCCGGCACATGGAGCAGTTCCAGCACGGCGGAGACCAACCGGTGCGCAAGGTGACCCTGCTCGGCGGGCGCGACAAGCAGGGGCGGCCCGAGGATGTCCAGTTGGAGTTTGCCCCCGGCGAGGTGGTTTGCGTGGTCGGCCCCACCGGCTCGGGCAAGAGCCGGCTGCTGGCCGACATCGAATGCATGGCCCAGGGGGACACCCCCAGCGGCCGCCGCATCCTGCTCGACGACCGGCCGCCGGACGAGGCGGCGCGGCTCTCGGGGGAGCAGCGCCTGGTCGCCCAGCTCTCGCAGAACATGAATTTCGTCATGGACCTCTCGGTGCGCGAGTTTCTCACCCTGCACGCCGAAAGCCGCCTGGTCGACGACAGCCAGGCGGTGGTCGAGCAGATCTTCGCCACCGCCGTGGAGCTGGCCGGCGAGCCGTTCACCGCCGAGACGCCGGTCACCGCCCTCTCCGGCGGGCAGTCGCGGGCGCTGATGATCGCCGACACGGCCTGTCTGAGCGCCTCGCCCATCGTGCTCATCGACGAGATCGAGAACGCCGGGGTCGATCGGCGCCGCGCCCTGGAGCTGCTGGTGAAAAAGGAGAAGATCGTGCTCATGGCGACCCACGACCCGCTGCTGGCTCTCTCCGGCGACCGGCGGCTGGTCATCGCCGGTGGCGGCATCCGCCAGGTGCTGGTCACCAGCGAGCGCGAGCGGGCCAACCGCCGCGCCCTCGAGGCCCTCGACCGGCGCCTGCTGGCGGTGCGCGAGGCGCTGCGGCGCGGGGAGACCATCGATTTCGATTTTTAGACCGGGCTGGCGCCAGGTGCCCCGCGGCCTTCTCCCGCCTTGCTTTCTCCGCGAAGATGTTGGACAATTTCATCCGGCCTTCTTCACCCGGGTTTCGCGAATTGTCGGAGAGTCCCGGGTCGCGCGGCCAGGCCCATTTCACCCCTCACCCATTGGCAATCACGAGTCATTCGCGTCCATGCTCGAGCTGACCCCCGCAGATTTTCAGGCCATCTGGCTTTCGGCCAAGGTGGCCACCGTGGCCACCGTCGCCTCGCTCCCCCTGGGGTTCGTCGCCGCTTACCTGCTGGTGTTCACCCGCATGCGCGCCAAGGCCCTCTTCGACGGGGTCATCAACCTGCCGCTGGTGCTGCCGCCGGTGGTGGTGGGCTATCTGCTGCTGCTCCTGCTGGGGAACAAGGGCTGGCTCGGTGGGCTGCTGGCGCAGCTGGGGATTCGCGTCATCTTCACCTGGAAGGCGGCGGTGATCGCCTCGATGGTGGTCGGCTTTCCGCTGCTGGTGCGCTCGATCCGCATCGGCATGGAGGGGATCGACGAGAAGCTGATCCAGGCCTCGCGCACCCTGGGGGCCGGACGTCTCGACGCCCTGTTCACCGTCATCCTCCCCCTCTCGGGCCGCTCGATCCTGGCCGGCGCCACCCTGATGTTCGCCCGCAGCCTCGGCGAATTCGGCGCCACCATCATCATCGCCGGCAACATCCCCGGGGTGACCCAGACCATTCCCCTGGCCATCTACGACTACACCAGCACGCCCGGGGGGGACCGCCTGGCGCTGTCGCTGTGCCTGGTCTCCATCGTTCTCTCCCTGGCGGTGCTGCTCGGCAACGAGGCCCTGGTGAGGCGCTTCCGGCGGGAGGTGCGGGGATGAGGCTGGAGGTCTGCCTGCAAAAAAGTTTCGGCTCCTTCCGCTTCGACGCCGAGTTCCGCGTGGAGGTGAGCCGCATCGGCATTTTCGGCAAATCGGGCAGCGGCAAATCGACCCTGGTGGGGATGCTGGCCGGGCTGGTTCACCCCGACGCCGGGTACATTCGTCTCGACGGCGAGCCCCTCTACGACTCGGCCACAGGGGTGCGGCTCTCGCCCGAGCGGCGCCGCCTGGCGGTGGTCTTCCAGCATGCCCACCTGTTTCCGCATCTTAGCGTGCAGCGCAACCTGCTCTACGGTTACCGGCGCACCCCCGGGCACGAGCGCAAGATCGACCCCGGGGCCATCGCCGAGGTGCTCAACATCACCCACCTGCTCGGGCGCGGGGTCGGCACCCTTTCCGGCGGCGAGCGCCAGCGGGTGG
The DNA here is from genome assembly GCF_019704135.1 of Desulfuromonas versatilis. NCBI lineage: Bacteria > Pseudomonadati > Thermodesulfobacteriota > Desulfuromonadia > Desulfuromonadales > Desulfuromonadaceae > Desulfuromonas > Desulfuromonas versatilis. Next base: position 4,059,281 of record NZ_AP024355.1, on the reverse strand, counting down.
CTTTGGGCCGGGCGGTGCTCACCTGCCCGCGCTTCATCCTCATGGACGAGCCGCTGACCGGGCTCGACGAGGGGCTCAAGTACCAGATCATCCCCTACCTGCAGAAGGTCTTTTCCGAATTCGACATCCCGCTGCTGTTCATCTCCCACTCCCTCAACGAGATGCGCCTGATGACCGAGGAGGTGCTGGTCTTCGAGGCCGGGCGCCTGGCCGCCCAGGTGTCCGTGGAAGATCTGGCCCGGCAGCGGATGGCCTCCAGTCAGGTGGGTTACATCAACCTGATGGAGCTGCACAGCCCCCGTCCCCAGGACGACCTCTGGGCCTACCGCTGGGGGGAGCACGAGTTGGTCCTCTCCGACGGGGCCAATGGCGGCGGCGCGGCCATGTACGAGCTCTCCTCCAAGGACATCACCCTGTTCAAGCGCCATCCCGAGGCCTCGAGCGCCCGCAACCTGCTGCACTGCCGGGTCACCGAGGTGTTCGAGACGGGCAACCGGGTGGGGGTCGAGCTCGACTGCGGCGGCCAGCGGCTGGTGTCCCAGGTGGTGCACGATGCCGCCCGCGACCTGGAGATCCGCCGCGGAGCGGAACTTTACGCGATCATCAAGGCCTCGGCTTTCCGGCGGTTGTATTGAGGGGCAGAATTCAGGAGTGAGGAGTCACCAGTCACGAGTCACCGGTCACGAATCACGAATCACGAATCACGAATCACGAATCACGAATCACGAATCACGAATCACGAGGGAGCGGATGCTTACCATCATTCAAAATGACCAGCGGGTTCCGGCTGGGCTGTTCGGGCCGCGGGCCGATCGGCCCGCGCGGGTCGTGCGTCTCTGCGACGGCGAGCCGCTGCCCGATTTCTCCCAGGTTTCCGGCCTGATGGTGCTGGGCGGCTACATGAGCGTGCACGACACCCTGCGCTACCCCTATTTGACCCCGCTCAAGGAGTTTATGGCCGCGGCCGTCGAGCGGGAAATTCCCCTGCTCGGCATCTGTCTGGGCGGACAGCTGCTGGCCGAGGTGCTGGGGGCCCCGGTGACCTGCAACCACCGCGGCGAGCGGGGCCTGCTGCCGCTGCAGCTGACCCCCGCAGCCCAGAGCGATCCGCTTTTTGCCGGGGTCTCCCCGACCTTCCATTCGCTGCAATGGCACAGCGACAGTTTCGACATCCCGGGCGGAGCCGTTCACCTGGCCCTTTCCCGGCACTGCCCGGGCCAGGCCTTTCGCTATCGGCGCGCCTGGGGGCTGCAGTTTCATCCCGAGGTGGACGAGACGATCGTCGCCGCCTGGAGCCGTTTTACCGGCGCCGGGGAGGAGGTGGTCACGGGTTTTCGCGCCGGCCTGGACCGGCATCTGGCGACCTCCGGGAGGCTCCTCGCCAATTTCCTGCGCCTGCTTGGCAAGGCGGATTGACCCGATCCCGCCCCGCGTTTCCTGCCGATTTTCCCTCCCCCCTTGCAACGGGTTTCCCCTAGCCGACTCCCCTGGGCAGCCGGCTTTCCTTGGTCCTGCCGGCGCTCCGCCGCGTCCTGTGCGTGACCCTTTCGCAGAACCTCTAAATATCCATGACTTGGGTCCAGAGCCGGCTTGTCTCTTGCTTGGTGCGGCAATTGCAATAATGGTTTCCCCGGTAGCCAGACGTGGAATCTGTGGGCCCAGTTATCGGAAGGAGTCGGTCATGAAAGCAGGGGGATTCAGGCTGTTGGAGAAGCGCACCATCGGGATGAAAATGACGCTGATCTCCCTGGTGGGCCTGGTCGGTTTTTTGACAATCGCCGGCATCGGCTACTGGGCCAGCACCTTTCTCTCCCGTTCGGCCCAGTCCGTTTTCCTGGCGCAGATCCAGACCCGCCAGCAACTCGCTGAGTCCGCCGACCACGCCCTGACCCTGGAAGCCCAGGTCCAGGCGCTGGGCAAGCTCAATGCCGGCCTGATCAGCCTCCAGCAGGCCGTGGTCGACGGGTCCAACCTGCGCAGCAAAGGGATCACCGTCGAAGAGATCATGGGCCAGGCCGCGGCCCTGGTCAGGCAGGCCGAGGTGGTGCGGGAGATGCCCGGCGCCGACCGGGCAATTCCCGGGACCAACGGCATCACCCTGGCCGATCAGATCATCGGCAATTTCAGCGACGTGCAGGTTCTGCTCGAATACGAGCTACCTGATCTCTTCGCCCTGGAGCCCGGTACGCCGGAGTTTGTCGGCCGGCAGGGTTCGATGCTGGTTTCCATGGCCAAGATGTATTTCTTCATCTCCCGCACCCTCGGCGAACTCTCCGAGAACATCCACCAGGGCGCCGCCCGGGCCCAGGCGGATTTCACCCGCGTCTCCGAGGAGGCCGACCGCCTGACCGCCACTGCCCAGGCGAGCCTGGCGAGCGCGTCGGGAAAAGCCCAAAACGGGTTGTGGATCGCCCTGCTGGCGACCGTAGCGGTTCTATTCCCCCTGTTCGTCTGGTTCATCGTCTCCATGATCAAAATTTTGAAAAGGACCGTGGCCATGGCGGAAGACCTGGGGAAAGGAAGGGTTTCGGCCCGCCTGGAGGTCGGTGCCCGCCGGGACGAATTCGCCGACATGGCCAGGGCCCTCAACGCCTTCGCCGACAATCTGGAGCACGAGGTGGTCGCTGCGCTGCAGGCCATGGCGCACGGGGATCTGGACATCGAGGTGCATCCGGTGGACGACCAGGATCAACTGCGCGGCGCATTGCAGAAAATGGCCGAGGACATGAACGGGCTGCTCGGCCAGGTGCAGGGGGCTGCCGAACAGTTCACCGCCAGCAGCGGCCAGGTCGCCGAGGCCAGTCAGGCCCTCTCCCAGGGGGCCACCGAATCGGCCAGTTCCCTGGAAGAGATTTCGGCCTCGATGACCCAACTGGCGGCCCAGACCACCCAGAACGCCGAAAACGCCACCAACGCCAACCAGCTGACCAGCCAGGCCCAGGGGGCCGCCGACCGCGGCAACGAGCAGATGAAGCAGATGGTCGCGGCCATGGCCGAAATCCAGCAGGCCGGGCAGAACATCTCGCGGATCATCAAGACCATCGACGAGATCGCCTTCCAGACCAACCTGCTGGCCCTCAACGCGGCGGTGGAAGCGGCCCGGGCCGGCCAGCACGGCAAGGGCTTCGCCGTGGTCGCCGAGGAGGTGCGCAGCCTGGCCGCCCGCAGCGCCGCGGCGGCCAAGGAGACCGCCGAGCTGATCGCCGGGTCGGTGAAAAAGACCGAGGCGGGCTCCCGGATCGCCGGGGGGACCGCGGCCGGCTTCGAGGAGATCGTCGGCATGGTGACCCGCATTTCCGGGCTGGTTGCGGAAATCGCCGAGGCCAGCCGTGACCAGGCGACCGGCCTCGGCGAGATCAACCAGGGGTTGGGGCAGATCGACCAGGTGACCCAGCAGAACACCGCCTATGCCGAAACCAGCGCCGCGGCGGCCCAGGAACTCTCCGGGCAGGCCGCCCAGCTGGGGCAGATGCTCCACCGCTTCAAGCTGAAAGGCCAGGTGGGCGGGGAAATTACCAAGCAAGCTCCGGCCAAGCCCAGCCCCAAGCAGGAGGCGATCTCCTGGAGCTCCATGGCCGAGGCCGAACCCAAAGCGGCCCCGAAACGGCACCCGGAGACGTTTATCGCCCTGGAAGACCAGGAATTCGGCAGGTACTGATCCTTTCTGAGGGCAGGATGGCCGCGAGGGGCCGCCGGACGATACGGCGGCCCTTTGTGCTGCCCCGCCTCGAGACCGTGCCGTCGAAATTTTTTGGTGCGAATTGGTACGGGACTTGAATCCAAGCCGGGGTGTCAAGAAATTATTGGGGGCAATGTACCGGTACCATAGGCATTGCCGACTTGGAAATTTTACAAGATAAGGAGCTCTTATGCGTTTCGGATTGCAGGCAAAAGTCAGCGGAGCCCTCTTTGTAGTGCTCGCCCTGGCCTTCGGCGTCAGTGTATGCATCTCCACCTGGCAGACCCTGGCCCGGCTCGGCGATTCCGGTGAACGGGCCCTGGCCGCCCTGGAAAAGGCCGGGGAGGAGAGGGCGCGAAACGTGTTCCTCAGCCTCGAAACCGCCGCCGGGGGATCGGTGGAGCGGGGTGAAATGGAGATCTTCGAGGAGATGCTGGGCGAGCTGGGGAATATCCCCGGGGTGATGGAGGTCGGCCTGACCAACCCGACGGGCCAGATCGTATTCTCCAGCCAGAAAGGCATGCTCAAGCAGCCCCTGGCCCCCGAGGTCTTCAACGGTTCGCAGAGCGCCGGCTCCGAGGCCTACCAGTCCGGCGACCTGGAGGCGGTCACCCTGGCCCGGGCCCACCGCCTGGACCAGGCCTGCCTCGACTGTCATGACAGTGCCCAGGTCGGCGACCTGGCCGGCGTGCTCTACGTCCGCTACAGCATGAAGGATTTGGCGGTGGCCCGGGAATCGCTGTCCGGGGAGATGGCCGCGGCCGAAGCCTCCTCGATCTGGACCGGGGTCCTCACCGGCCTGGGCGGGCTGTTCGGCGCCATCCTGGCGGTTTACCTGCTGCTGGGCCGGGCGGTGCGCAGGCCCCTCGAGAAGGTGGGCCTGATGGTGGAGGAAATGGCCAGCGGCCACCAGGTGCCGCCGCTGGGGCTGACCCAGCGGGACGAAATCGGACAGATGGCCAAATCGCTGGATGATTTCGCCGAAAGCCTGCAGACCGAGGTGGTCTCCAGCCTGCAGCGGCTCGCCGAAGGGGATCTGACCTTTTCCGTCTCCCCGCGCAGCGACAGGGACGTGGTCCGCGGTGCCCTGCAGTCCCTGGGCATCGATCTGGACGGCACCCTGCAGCAGATTCGCAGCGCCTGCGAGCAGATCGCCTCTGGCGCGGTGCAGGTATCCGACACCAGCCAGTACCTCTCCCAGGGGGCCACCGAGCAGGCCAGTTCGCTGCAGCAGATCTCGGCCTCGATGAACCAGATGAACGCCCAGACGCAGAGCAACGCCGAGAGCGCCGCCCAGGCCAACCAGCTCTCGAGCCAGGCGCGGGCCTCCGCCGAGCAGGGCAATGTCCAGATGCAGCAGATGGTCACCGCCATGACCGAAATCAACGAGTCCAGCCACGACATCTCGCGGATCATCAAGACCATCGACGAGATCGCCTTCCAGACCAACCTGCTGGCCCTCAACGCCGCCGTGGAGGCAGCCCGGGCCGGCCAGCACGGCAAAGGCTTCGCCGTGGTCGCCGAAGAGGTGCGCAACCTCGCCGCGCGCAGCGCCAGGGCCGCCAAGGAGACCGCCGAACTGATCGAAGGGTCGGTCAAGAAGGTGGAAGATGGGGCGCGCATCGCCAACGCCAGTTCGGAGGCCCTCAGCGGCATCGTCACCCAGATCACCCAGGTCTCGGAGCTGGTGGCGGCCATCGCCACCGCTTCCAACGAGCAGGCCGCGGGGATAACCCAGGTGAACCAGGGCTTGCTGGAGATCGACCAGGTGACCCAGCGCAATACCGCCAACGCCGAACAGAGCGCAGCGGCAGCCCAGGAGTTCGCCTCCCAGGCCGAGCAGCTGCGGCAGCTGGTGGGCAAATTCCAGCTGCGCGGCACCTCGAGCGCCTCCCATGTCTACGCCCCCGCGGCCCCCGCGGCAAAACCCCGGCCGAGAAAGGCCCAGGCCAGCCTGCCGCCGGCCTGGCCCGCCTCCGGCAGCGAAGAGGTGATCCGCTGGGACCCTTCCCTGAGCGTCAATATCGGCCTGATTGATCGCCAGCACCGCAAGCTGGTCGACATGGTCAATGAACTGTACAGTGCCCTGCGCCAGGGCAAGGGGAACGAGGTGATGCGCTCGGTGCTGGACAAACTGGTCGATTACACCCAAATGCATTTCGCCGAGGAGGAGCGGATGATGCAGGCCCACGAGTACCCCGACTACGAGGAGCACAAGGCCTCCCACGAGCGCCTGGTGGCCCGGGTCGGCGAATTCCAGGCCAAGGTGAAATCCGGCGCGGCGGTGGTTTCCAGCGACCTGTTCAACTTCCTCAAGTCCTGGCTGCTGCACCATATCAAGGAAGAGGATCAGGCCTACAGCGGTTATTTCAACGAACGCGGGGTGCGTTAGCCCCCTGACTTTTCCCACGCTAGAAAATTTTTCATCACCAGCCCCGGAGTCGCCAGGCTCCGGGGTTTTTTCTTGCCAGGGATCCGCGGCAGGTTGTCGGGCCGGGGGGGCAATCGGCGAATCCGGTGTTTTCGGGTGGGGGGATGGTGATTGCCCTGTGTAAATGGGGGGTCTGCTAATTGCGGAATCTGATTTAAGGATTTATGGTTGGTTGTTGCAAATATGGGAATGATAATTGCTTTTCGCTCAGTGTTATCATCTTCCGATAAGAGCAAAACCGGAGTAATCCGGTGACGCAAAGCCACGGGTCCTGCTGGATTGTCTTACGATATGCCAGCTGGGATAGCCGGGTTGCCGAAGAAAGGGGGCATTGCCTCTCTAAACGCTCGTTTCGGCAACCGGAACGTGCGTTTTTTTTATGGGGTAACGCCGCAATAGCAGTGCCGGGCAGTAGAATATGCAAATGGCCTCTCAGACGGCAGATGCCCTGGGTTGCCGGTGTGGTAAACGGAGTGGCTGATGCAGGCCTTGAAAAATTTGAGTCTGGCTCAACGCATCTATCGCCTGAGTGCAACGGTGGGGCTCGCCTTCCTGTTGCTGGGCGGCTGGTTGTTGCTTCAGTATCGCAGCAGTCTGATCGAGGCCCGTAAGCAGGAAGTCAGGACCCTGGTGGAAGCAGGCTGGCAACTGCTGGAGAGCCAGGCTCGCCTGGTCACGGACGGGCCTCTTACCGTCGAAGAGGCGCAGTCCCGAGCCCTGCACATACTTCGCAGTCAAAGATTTGACAACGGGAACTATTACTGGGTCAGCGATACCGCGCCCCGAATGCTCATGCACCCAGAGCAATCGTTGCTGGAGGGGGCGGCGCTGGACAGGGTCCGCGATGCAGACGGCCGGCAGCTGTTTCTGGAAATGAACCGTCTGGCGCTGAGCGAGGGGGGGGGATTTGTTTCCTACCGCTGGCCGCAACCCGGGGGGACGGCGCCGGTTGACAAGACCTCCTATGTCATGCTGTTTCCCGAATGGCACTGGGTTATCGGTGCCGGCTACTATCTGGACGATATCGACCGGATGCTGGCCCGGGTGGTCGCCTCCTCGGGGATCATTGTCCTGCTGGTGCTCGGCGGGGCGATAATGCTGATCGTCCAGGTAACCCGAAGCATCGCCGCGCCGATGGGCAAAGCGGTGCAGATGATCGAAGCCCTGGAGCGGGGCGAACTTGATCATCGACTCAACCTTTACCAGAACGACGAGATCGGTCGTTTGGCGAAGGTTATGGATGCCTTCGCCGACAATTTGCAGCATGAGATTCTCACTGCCTTCGATCACCTTTCCAAGGGCGATTTTTCCTTTGCTGCCACGGGGTTGATTCGTGAACCCCTGGCCCGGACCAATGCCAGGCTTAATCACCTGGTGGCACGCCTTGAGACCGCCATCGGCCAGGAGCGCGAGGCCAAGGCCAAGACCGACGCCATTCTTGCGGCCATTGGCGATGGCGTGACCATTCTCGATCCAGAAAAGCGGATCATCTATCAAAACTCAAGTCAGCGGGCCCTGCTTGGTGACCAGGTTGGCCAGTACTGTTTCCAGGCCCGTCGGTACCTGGGGCCGGATTGCGATTCCTGCGCCCTCACGGCCGCTCTGGCGGACGGCCAGGTGCATCGGCAGGAAAAGATCCTACAATTCCGCGAGGGGGCCGAGTGTCATCTGGAGACCACGGTCGCGCCCGTGAAGGGGGAGCTTGGCCAGATTCTGGCTTTGGTCGAAGTGACTCGGGACCAGACCGAGCGTCGGACGGCCGAACAGCGCCTGAAACAGAGCGAGGCGCGTTATGCCAGCCTGTTTGAACACAATACCTCGGTGATGCTGGTGATCGACCATGCCTCCGGGGCGGTAGTCGATGCCAATCCGGCTGCCTGCAGATTTTACGGTTATTCCCGGCAGGAGCTGACCGCATTGCAGATCAGTGACATTAATACCCTGTCCAGAGATGAGGCGCTGCGGGAAATGGCCGCAGCCAAAGCGGAACAACGGCGTCACTTCAGGTTCCGTCACCGCCTGGCCAGCGGCGAGACCCGCGATGTGGAAGTTTTCTCCGGCCCGGTGGAACTTGAGGGACGGTCCCTGCTCTACTCCCTGGTTTTCGATGTGACCGACCGTTTGCGGGCCGAGGAACGGGTCCAGTATCTCGCCTTCCACGACCCGCTGACCGGCCTGGCCAATCGGACCTTGCTCAGCGACCGCCTGGAGCGGGCCCTCGCTCATTCGCGAAGGCATGGGGAGTGCGGCGCCCTGTGTTTCCTGGATGTTGACCGCTTCAAGACCATCAACGACTCGCTGGGGCACCAGGCCGGCGACCAGTTATTGCAGCGGGTGGCCGAACGGCTGCAGTCTTTGTTGCGCGACTCGGATACGCTCAGTCGTCCCGGCGGGGATGAGTTCATTCTATTGCTGCAAAATCTGGATGATCCCGATCATGCGGCTCGGGTGGCGGAGCGGATTCTGGGCAGTCTGGGCCATCCCATTAAGCTTGGCGACCGCGAGGTCTATATCTCCTGCAGCATCGGCATCAGCCTTTATCCAGCCGACTCCATGGATGTCGACACCCTGATCCAGAACGCCGACGCGGCGATGTATCACGCCAAGGGCCAGGGACGGAACAACTACCAGTTTTTTCAGGCCGCCATGACGGCAAAAGCCCAGGAGCGGTTGCATCTGGAGAACGATTTGCGCCACGCCCTGGACCGGGGGGAGATGCAATTGCATTATCAGCCCCAGGTAGAAGCGGCGACCCGGAAAGTGGTGGGGGTGGAAGCCTTGCTGCGCTGGCACCATCCCCGCCTGGGGATGGTGTCCCCCGCGCAGTTCATCCCCGTTGCCGAGGAGACCGGGCAGATCATCCGTCTGGGCGAGTGGGTGTTGTTTACCGCCTGCACCCAAGCCAAGCTGTGGCGGGATGCGGGACTGCCTCCATTGCGCATGGCGGTCAACGTATCCGGCAAGCAGTTTCGTCAGCAGGATTTCGTGGCCACGGTGGACCGGGTATTGGCAGAGACGGGCTTTGACCCCGGCTGCCTTGAGTTGGAGGTGACCGAGAGCGTCATCATGGAGGATGTTCAGGAAACCATCCAGACCCTGAACAACCTGAAGGCCCGCGGCATCCGGCTGTCCATCGACGATTTCGGCACCGGATATTCGAGCCTGAGCTACCTTCGCCAGTTCCCCATCGACCGGCTGAAAATTGATCGGTCCTTTGTGTCGCACCTGCCTGGCAGCGAGGACGATGAGGCGATAGTCAATGCCATCATCGGCCTGGCGGCAACCCTGCACCTGGAGGTTATCGCGGAGGGTGTCGAGACCGACGAGCAGGTCCGGCTCCTGACCTCCTGGGGCTGCCAGAAACTGCAGGGGTATTTCTTCGGCAAGCCGCTGCCGGCCGAGGCGTTGTCCGAAATGTTTGAAATGGCAGGCGCTTGACGGAAACCAGGGGCCGCGGTAACAGCAATTGCCCCAATTGCCGGCGAAACAACCTCCGTCCGTGCGATTTTAACGGGCATCGTCATGGCCCTGCTGCCTGAAAATGCATCAGCTGGCCTTGGAGGGTCTTTTTAAGTTGCTGGTATTACTGTAAAACCTGCTTTGGCACGGAGCCTGCTATCAAGATAAGTGAAAACTGATCAAAAAGCCGGCGCCGTCGCCGGTTCCCAGGCAATGAAGCCCCAGGGTCGATTCGACCCCGGGGCTTTATTTTTTTCTCCCGGAGGCCAGCCATGAACGAGCTGAAAGCCAGTCAGGTCATCATCGACGACACCACCTTGCGTGACGGGGAACAGACCGCGGGGGTGGTATTTTCCCTCGAGGAGAAAAAACATATCGCCCGCACCCTCGACGAGATGGGGGTGGGTGAGTTGGAGTGCGGCATCCCGGCCATGGGGGCAGAGGAGAAGGCCACCGTCAAGGCCCTGGTCGATCTGGGCTTGAAGGCGCGCCTGATCACCTGGAACCGCGCGGTGGTTTCCGACATCCAGGCCTCCATCGATGCCGGGGTGGGGGCGGTGGACATTTCCCTGTCGGTCTCGGACATCCACATCCGCAACAAGCTGCGCAAGAGCCGCGAGTGGGTCAAGGAGCAGCTCAAAGTGGCCCTGGGTTTCGCCAAGCAGCGTGGCCTCTATGTGTCGGTAGGGGGGGAGGATTCCAGCCGCGCCGATCGCGATTTTCTGGTGGAGTTGATGGATGTCGCCCGCGCCCTGGGGGCGGACCGCTTCCGCTACTGCGACACGCTGGGGATTCTCGATCCGTTTACCACCTACGAAAATGTCAAATACCTGCGTGAGCGGGTTGATCTGCCCCTGGAGGTGCACACCCACAACGATCTCGGCATGGCGACGGCCAACGCGGTCGCCGGCATCAAGGCCGGCGCCACCTTCGTCAACACCACGGTCAACGGCCTGGGGGAGAGGGCGGGCAATGCGGCCCTCGAGGAGGTGGTGATGGCCCTCAAGTACGCCTGCGGCATCGACCCGGGAATCGACACCCGGCGCTTCGTGGAAATCTCGCGCTTTGTCGGCCAGGCGAGCTGCCGGCCGGTGCCCGAGTGGAAGGCGGTGGTCGGCGAAAAGGTCTTTTCCCACGAGTCGGGCCTGCATGCCGACGGCGTGATTAAAAATCCAAGCAATTACGAAAGCTTCGATCCGAAGGAAGTGGGTCTTGCGCGTCACCTGGTGCTGGGCAAGCATTCGGGGAGCCATGGCCTCATCCACCGCCTTTCCCAACTCGGCATCGAGCTGAACCGCCTGGAGGCCAACGACCTGCTCGACCGGGTGCGCAGCATCTCCCAGCGCAACAAGCGGCCGCTGACCGATCCCGAGTTGCTGACCCTCTGCCGGTCCTTCCATCACGTGGCCTGAGGGGAGCACGGCCGTGGAAATACGCTCGATCAAGCCGGAGCACTGGCCGGCATTCGTCGAACTGGCCTCCCTGGAAGGCTGGCGGGTACCGCCCCAGGAGCTCGCCCTGTTTAAGGGGGAGCTTGCCGATTGCGCCTTTTGCCTGAGCTGCGAAGCCGAACCGCGGGGTTTTGTCACCGCGTTGGTCCACCAGCGCAGCGGCTGGATCGGCAACCTGATCGTCCCCGCCGAGTTCCGGGGGCGGGGCTACGGGCGGCTGCTGTTCCGGCACGGCCTGGAGGTGCTCGAGGCGCGCGGGGTAGAGTCCGTCTGGCTGACCGCCTCGCCCATGGGGCGGCCGCTCTACGAACAGCACGGTTTCCAGGTGATCGGCGGCATCGAGCGCTGGTCCCTCGCCGTGGTCGGCTCCGAACTGCCCCCCTGTGCCCCGCCGGGAGACGCATCCCTGCTGCTCGCCGGCGACGCCCTGGTGTGGGGGGAGTCGCGCCAGCGGCTGCTCTCCCCCCTTGCCGGAGGCGGCCAGGTGCTCGCGGTCGGCAACAGCGTGGCCCTGCTGCAGCAGGCCGGGCCCCTCCAGGTGCTGGGCCCCTGGATCAGTCCCGAACTCTGCCCCCGGGAAAATCGCCAGCTGCTCATGGCGGTGCTGGCGGCCGCTGGCGCCGGCGTCGAACTGGTCGTCGATCTTCTGGAAACCTCCCCGGTCCGCATGTTGCTAAGCGCCGCCGGCTTCACCCCCAAGGGGCGCTGCGATCTGATGGCGCGCGGCCCGCGCGAAGGGGTGGAGCTGGCCCCGCTGGTGGCCCTGGCCAGCCTCGGCAGCATGGGCTGAACAGCCCCGCGCGCTCCCTCCCTGTCAAAATTCCCGCATGAAAATTTAGCACGGATATTGCATTCTCGCGGACTGCCAACCGTAGCCGAACTCCGGCCCGGCCCGAAAGAGTATTCAACACAGAGAAGTGGAGACGTGCGACATGACCATGGCGACCCAGAAGCAGGAGATCCTCCTCGAGAGCGGCACCAACGAGATGGAGATCATGGAGTTCTATCTCGGCAGCCAGGCCTTCGGGATCAATGTCCACAAGTTGCGCGAGATCATTCCCTACGACGGGACCAACGTCACCAGGCTCCCCGGCGGGGGGGATTCGATGATCGGCACCATCCTGGTCCGCGGCCGCTCCCTGACCCTGATCGATCTGGGCAAGCATCTGCGCCGGAAGGCCGAACCCGCCGCCGCCGAACCGCAGCGGCGCATTGTGCTGATCTGCGAGTTCAACCGCACCGTCAACGGCTTCCTGGTCGACGGGGTAAACCAGATCCACCGGGTTTCCTGGAAGGATGTCAATCACATCTCCGACTTTCTCGGTCGCCAGCATCCGCGCTTTACCGGGAGCATCAGCATCGACGGCAAGGAGATCCTGATCGTCGACTTCGAACATATCGTCGCCGAGATCGACCCGGAGATGGTCAAACCCTATGACGTCAGCGAACCCGCGGCCGGCTCCCCGGCCAACCCGGTGGCCGAACTGGCCGAGCGCCGCCGCCAGGTGCCGCTGATGCTGGCCGAGGATTCGGCCATTATCCGCGAGGGGATTGTCAGGGTGCTCGGCGCGGCGGGTTACACCAACCTGAAGACCTTCGTCGACGGCGAGGAATGTTACCGGGCCATCCGCGGCCTGCAGCAGCGGGCGCAGCAGGCCGGGGAGGATTTTTCCCGCAGCCTCAAGCTGGTGATCTCGGATATCGAAATGCCGGAAATGGACGGCTTGACCCTTTGCCGCAAGATCAAGCAGGATCTGGGGCTCGAGCAGGTGCCGGTGCTGATGTTCTCCTCGCTGATTACCGACCAGATGATCGTGCGCTGCGAGGAGGTCGGGGCTGACGGCTATGTCAGCAAGCCGCAGATCCCCGAACTGGTCGAGTTGCTCGATCGCTACTGCCTGCAGGACTGATTCGTCTCGGCGGGGGAAGGCGACCTGGGGTCAGAAGGGGACCTTCAGGTCGATGGAAATGCTGTGGTCGTCGCGGGCGTTGCCGGGACTTTCCTCGAGAAAAATTCCTCGCTCTAACAGCGCCTCGGGAAGAAAACGGTAGCCGAAATCGAGGCGGGTCCCGTCCCCCAGGTTGCAGGCCAGGCCCATCCCCACCTGGTAGGCGAGATCCATTCCGGCCGTTTCCGGTTGTGCCGTCCCCGGGCCCGCTACGATTTCGGGGCTGGCCGAATCGGCGATCCCTGCCGCCAGGTAGGGGCCGGTGGGGGTCTCGCTGCGCAGGCAGAAACCGGTGATCCCTCCCATCGAGCCGAGTAGCAGCGCCCCATCAGGATCCAGCAAATTGCGCTCCGGCGCTTTGGGGGCCGGCTGCATCAGGCTGAAGCGGGGCTTGGCAAACCGCTTCAAGGCTACCTCTTTGTCCAGATGCAGGCGCTTGAGTTCCGGCAGGTTGGTGGCCTTGGAGCCGCTGGCCGGCTCCAGGGCCAGGCCGCTGCCGCACCATGCCAACACCAGGACCATTGCCAGTACCCGACCAGAGATCAGCCACTCCTTCCTTGAGAAAATTCCTCGAGATTCCATAAGGCCATTATAATCTGCACGCTGGCCAATAACAACCGCAGTTCAGGCGACGATTCCGGGCAGGGACGTGATGGGCGGGCGGATACAAAAAAGGCCTGCCGGGAAGGCAGGCCTTGATGGGTTTTGGTTGCGGGGGAAGGATTTGAACCTCCGACCTTCGGGTTATGAGCCCGACGAGCTACCAGACTGCTCCACCCCGCGTCGAGGTTGCAAACAATACATAATTTAAAAAGACAAGTCAACCTTTTTCCTTCAGCGACGGCAGGTGGGTTTCGTCTTGTGCCGGGGGCGGATTTCTGGTAGAACTCTGACAGACTTAATCACTTGTTTTTCCGAACCTTTCCTGAGAATCAAATGTCTGGCCCGACGATTGAACTGACCCTGGCCCTGGCGCTGCGCGACCAGGGCGCCCTGCTGGTGGATGCGCGCTCTCCCGGCGAATTTGCCGAAGCCACCATCCCCGGCGCCATCAACATCCCGGTTTTCGACGACCTCGAGCGCAGCCGGGTCGGCACGGTCTACAAGCAGCAGGGCCGGGTCGAAGCCTACCGCCTGGCGGTGGAGCTGGTCTCGCCCAAGATCCCGGCCATGGTCGACCAGGCCCTGGCCGCCCGGGGTGATTCCAATCGCCCGGTTGTGGTATTCTGCTGGCGAGGCGGGATGCGCAGCAGGGCCCTGACTGCTTTTCTGGAATTGGCCGGCATCCCGGCGCTGCAATTGGTGGGGGGGCACAAGAAGTTTCGGGCGCTGGTCCGCGATTTTTTCGAATGTGGCGAGTGGGGCCGGCTGCTGGTGCTGCGCGGGCTGACCGGGGTGGGCAAAACCAGGCTGCTCAAACGGCTGGAGGCGCAGGGGTATCCGGTGCTTGACCTCGAGGCGCTGGCCAACCACCGGGGCAGCGCCTTCGGGGCCCTGGGGCTCTCGGCCCAACCGAGCCAGAAGGCCTTCGAGGCCAGCCTGTGGGATGCCCTGCGGCGGATCCCCGTCGACGGCTTTGCGCTGACCGAAGGCGAAAGCAAGCTGATCGGCAGGGTGGCCCTGCCACCGCGGCTTTATGAGGCGCTGCAGGTGGAAACCTCCCTCTGGATCGAAGCCTCCCTCGATTACCGGGTGGAGATCATCCTTCAGGAGTACCCGGCCCGGGATGAGCTGAAAGCCGCCTTCACCGGCCCGATCAAGGCCCTGAAGCGCCGCCTGGGGGGGGAGACGGTGGAACGCCTGCTCGGCCTGCTGGAGGTCGGGCAGTGGCGCCTGTTGGTGCGCGAACTGATGGTGCTTTATTACGACCCCCTCTACAGCTATACCCGGCCCGAGCAGCGCATCGAGATCGACATCGAAGCCGAGGACGAGGGGTTGGCCGGCCTCAAGGCCGCCATCGATAGCATCCTGCGGGCTGGTAAGAAAACTGTCGCCGCATCGGCCGGGACCGACGGCTAAGAAAACCGATGTGTTCCGGGTTGGCCCGATGATTAGACGGGTGGCCCTGGAGCGAGGAGCAGCCAGATGAGCCAATCTGCCGCTCGAAGCGAGACTCCCCTGGTGCTCGTGGTGGACGACGAAGCTTTCATGAGAAAGGTTCTTCGCGATGCACTGGAGCAAGGGGGATATGCGGTTCTCGAGGCCCGGGACGGTCTCGAGGCCCTGGCCGCGGCCAGGGAACACAGCCCGGACCTGGTCCTGCTCGACGTGGTCATGCCGAAGCTCGACGGCATCGCCACCTGCGCCCGCCTGCGCCGCCGGCCCGAGGGGGAGCACCTGCCCATCCTCATGGTGACCGCGGCCGAGGACACTGCCACCATCAACCTCGCCTATGGCGCCGGCGCCACGGATTTCATCAGCAAACCGATCAACGCCACGCACCTCAACCACCACATCCGCTACATCCTGCGCTCCAGCCGGCTCTTTGCCGACCTGCGCCAGAACGAGGCCCGCCTGCGGCTTTCGGCCAAGGTCTTCGAATGCAGTGGCGAAATGATCCTGGTGACCGACCCTGCAGGGCGCATCGTCGACGCCAACGCCTCCTTCAGCCGGCTGACCGGCTATCCGCCCGAGGCCCTGCCCGCGCTCGGGCTCGATGCGCTGATGGCCGATGTCCATGATGCCGCCTTCGCCCGCAAGCTGCGGGCCTCCCTGGTGACCCGCGGCGAGTGGAAGGGGGAGTTCTGGATCCGCTGCAAAAACGGCGGGAGCTTCCCCGCGCTGGTGGCGATCAATGCGGTTCACGGCGAGGAAGGGGGCGTGAGCCACTTCGTGGCCATCGCCGCTGACCTTTCGCGGCTCCGGGAGACGGAACAGCGGCTGCACTACCTGGCCAACTTCGACCCGCTCACCGACCTGCCCAACCGGCTGCGCTTCGGCGAGCGCCTCCAGCAGAGCCTTGCAGAGAGGATACCGACGGGCATCGTTCCGGTGTTCTACCTGGACCTGGACGATTTCAAGGAGATCAACGAGACCCTTGGCCACCAGGCCGGCGATGAGGTCCTGCGGGAGATCGCCCGCCGGCTGCAGGGGTGCATCGGCGAGCGGGACACGGTGGGCCGCGTCGGCGGTGACGAGTTCGCGGTGCTGATGCGCAGTTTCTCCCTCTCGGAAGAAGCCGCGGGGATGGCCGAAAGGCTGCTCGAGTGTTTTGCCCGGCCCTTCACGACCCTGGGCGGGGAGGTGTTTCTCAATGCCAGCGCCGGGGTGGCACTCAGCCCCCACGACGGGCTCAGCGGGGAGGAACTGATCCGCAATGCCCAGACCGCCATGCACCACGCCAAACAGGCGGGTAAGCACCGTTTCGTCTTTTTCTCCGAGCGCATGAACCATCAGGTGCGCGAGCGGCTGCTGCTGAAGAACAACCTGCGCCAGGGGTTGAGCCGGGACGAATTCCTGCTGCATTACCAGCCCAAGTTCGACAGCCGCAGCGGCCGCTTCACCGGCCTGGAGGCGTTGGCCCGCTGGCAGCACCCCGGGCGGGGGCTGGTCTGGCCGAGCCACTTCATCCCGCTCGCCGAGGAGACCGGGCTCATCGTGCCGCTGGGCGAAAGCGTGCTGGAGATCGCCTGTGCCCAGAACCGGGCCTGGCAGGCCAGGGGCTTTCCGCCGTTCCGGGTGGCGGTCAACCTCTCCGCCCAGCAGTTCCGGGACCGCGACCTGGTCGCCACGGTGCGCGGCGTGCTGCAAAGGACCGGCCTCGCCTCCAACTGGCTGGAGTTGGAGATCACCGAAACCGTCATCATGCAGGACACCGAACGGGCGGTGGCCATCCTCGAGCAGCTGCGGGCCATGGGCATTCGCATCACCCTCGACGATTTCGGTACCGGCTACTCCTCCCTGAGCTACCTCAAAAGGCTGCCGGTGGACTGCCTGAAGATCGACTATACCTTCATCAAGGGGATCTTCAGCGACCCCCAGGACGCCGCCATCGTCCGCGCCATCATCGCCATGGCTCACAGCCTGCGGCTCAAGGTGGTGGCCGAGGGGGTGGAGACCGAAGCGCAGCGGGTTTTCCTGCGCGAGCAGGGGTGTGACGAGGTGCAGGGCTACCTGGCCGCCATGCCCCTGCCGGTGCAGGAGGTCGAGCAGTATTTGGCTTGACCTGCTGCTGCCGCGGGCGAAACAACTGCAAAATTGGTTATTCACGCGAAGCCGCGAAGCACGCGAAGAGGACCCAGGCAAGATTGTCGGCGACTTCGTATTTTTCGTGCAGCTCGCAGCTTTGTTAACTTTTACCGCGAGGGACTCGAGCTTGACCAGGATCGACAAAAAGCCACCCTGCAATGCGCTCTGCCGCAAATGCATCCGCAGCTGCAAGCAGCCGGGCGAGGCCCTGCTGCTCGACTGCCCGCGCTTCCAGCCGCGCCCCTTCAAGGTCGCCGAGCACCGCTTCGACCAGCTCGACCTGTTCGGCGGGGGGAAAAAGCGCACAAAGGATAAACCCGAAGCGCCGAACAAGGGCGCAAAGGCAATAGTAGGGGAAAAGGCGGAAGGAACGGATAAGGACGGATAAGACCAGTAAAGGCCTTGATCAGGTTTTTAATCAGACTTGATCAGATTTGATCCGCGTCCAATTGCCTTCAGGTTTTGACCTCTGGCTTGGAGCAGGACGGGACATCAGACACAAAAAAGGCGGCACCCGCGACGGGGCCGCCTTTTTCACTGGAGGCGGTCGAGGAATTCGACGATCAGGTGGGTGAACTTTTCCGGCTCGACCAGGAAGGAGTCGTGGCCGTAGTCCGACTGGACCAGGTGGTAGCTGGCCGGTTTGCCGAGGGCCTGCAGGGTTTTTACAATCTGCTCGGGCTGATCCGGGGTGTAGAGCCAGTCGGAGCTGAAGGCGAACCACAGCGAGGGGCACCGCAGGTGCGAGAGGGCATCCTCCAACCCGTCGAAGTTCCAGGCCACGTCATAGAGGTCGAGGGCCTTGGCCAGGTAGAGGAAGGAGTTGGTGTCGAAGCGCTCGACGAAGCTGCCGCCGTTGTATTCGAGATAGCGCTCCACCTCGAACTGGCCGAAGAAGTCGAACATGCCGTCGCGGGCCGAGAAGCGCCTACCGAACTTCAGGTGCATGGAGGCGTCGGAGAGAAACGAGATGTGCCCCACCGCCCGGGCCAGGGCGAGTCCGTCGGAGGGGGGATGCTCGGTCTTGTAGTTCCCCTTCTTCCACATGGGGTCGTTGAAGATCGCCTGGCGGGCCAGGGCGTTCAGGGCGATGGCCATGGGCGAGGTGCGCCCGGTGCCGGCGATGGGGATGATCGAGCGCACCATCTGCGGGTAATGAATGCCCCACTCCAGGGCCTGCATCGCCCCCATGCTGCCGCCGATGACGCACAGCAGCGAATCGAGCCCTAGGTGATCGATGAGCAGCTTCTGGGCCCGCACCATGTCGCGGACCATGATCACCGGAAAACTGAGGTTGTAAGGCTTTTCGGTGCGGGGGTTGACGCTGGTCGGGCCGGTGGAGCCCTTGCAGGAGCCGATGACGTTGGAGCAGATGACGAAATAGCGCTCGGTGTCGAGCACCTTGCCGGGGCCGATCATGTCGTCCCACCAGCCGGGCTTGCGGTCCTCGGCGGTGTGCCGGCCGGCGGCGTGGGCGTCGCCGGTCCAGGCGTGGCAGACCAGCACCGCGTTGGACTTGGCGGGGTCGAGCCGGCCGTAGGTCTCGTAGGCCAGGGTGATCGGCCCGAGCAACCGGCCGCTTTCGAGCTGCAACTCGATGTCGAACTCGGCGTATTCGGTTTTAACGATGCCTACGGAATCAGTCAACCTTCCCACCCACGCAGGGGCGAATACCGGATTCACCCCACGATTAAATAGAAAAAGCCCCTTCCATGAACGACAGGAAGGGGCCTTGGGAATACGCGAAGGGCGGTATCTTCGGGCTCCGTCCCCATCTCTCCCCCTCCCAGGGGGTAGGAATTAGCACCTGACACCCGCCGGCGGCGAGTCGGTTGCTGTGGTTTCACAGGGCCTTTCCCTCCACCACTCTCGATAAAGACGATGCGCTATGCGATTGTGAGGATGAACTCTACTGGAAACCCTCAGCGTTGTCAATGGTCTTGCGGTCAGTCGGCCAGCCCCGCCGCCAGATCCTCCCAGAGATCCTCCACGTCCTCGATGCCCACCGAGATGCGCACCAGGGTTTCGCGAATGCCGAGTTTCTCCTTGGTCGACGCGGGGATCGCGGCGTGGGACATGGACCAGCAGTGGGTGAGGATGGTCTCCACCCCGCCGAGGCTCGGGGCGATGATCGGCAGCGCGATGCGCTCGAGCAGCGGCTTGATCAGGGCCTTCTCCTTCAGTTCGAAAGAGAGCACCGCGCCGGCGCCGCCGGCCTGGGCGAAATGGCGCTCACGGCCGGCGAAGTCGGGCAGGCCGGGAAAGTAGACCCGGGTCACCGCCGGGTGCTGCTGCAGGCGCTCGGCGAGCACCTGGGCGCTGGCCTGGGCGGCTTCCAGGCGCAGCTTGAGAGTCTTGATCCCCCGCGAGAGCAAAAAACAGTCGAAGGGGGAGAGCACCGCGCCGAAGGCGTTCTGGAAATACTTCAGGCGTTTGCCGAGTTCCGGGTCGGCGGTGGTGACCAGCCCGGCCATCAGGTCGCTGTGGCCGCCGAGAAACTTGGTGGCGCTGTGGATGACCACGTCGATCCCCAGCTCCAGGGGGCGCTGCAGCAGCGGGGTCATGAAGGTGTTGTCGAGCAGGGTCAGCAGCCCCCGGGCCCGGGCCAGTTCGGCCACGGCGCGCAGGTCGGTGATCTTGAACAGCGGGTTGGAGGGGGTTTCCAGGAAAATCGCCCGGGTTTCCGGACGGATCGCCGCCTCGATGGCTGCCAGGTCGCTGGTGTCGACGGAGCTGACGCTGATCCCCTGCTGAGGGAGCACCGTGGAGATGTAGCGCCAGGAGCCGCCGTAGAGGTCCTCGGGGGCGATCAGGTGGTCGCCGCTCTTGAGCAGCGCCAGGGCGCTGCCCACCGCCGCCATCCCGGTGGCGTAGGCGAAGCCCCGACAGCCCCCCTCGAGCAGGGCGATGGCCTCCTCCACCTGCTCGCGGCTGGGGTTGCCGCTGCGCGAGTAGTCGAACTCGCCGGGCACGCCCCCGGGATGGTGATAGGTCGAGGCCGGGTAGATGGGGACCACCGAGGCCCCGGTGGCCGGGTCGCGGTCTTTGCCCTGGTGAACCAGCAGCGTGGCGGTGCGGTAGGCTTTTTGGGTCATGGCGAATCTTCTTTCAATTCACCGCGAAGAGCACGAAGGACACGAAGAGAAACCCCCTTTTCTGGGTTTCTTCGTGGTCTTCGTGTCCTTCGTGGTTCAAGGGTTTGTCAGGCCAACGCCTGTTCCAGATCGGCAATTATATCATCGGCGCTTTCGATCCCCACCGAGAGCCGCAGCAGGCTCTCGCAGATCCCCAGCCGCAGGCGCTCGGCCTCGGGGATGTCGCCGTGGGTCTGCACCGCCGGCAGGGTCATCAGCGATTCGACCCCGCCGAGGCTCTCGGCAAAGGAGATCATCCGCAGGCTTTTCAGAACCTGGCGGGCGGTCTGCGGCGAATCGACGCGGAAAGAGAGCATGCCGCCGAAACCCTTGGCCTGCTGCCGGGAGAGCTGGTGCCCGGGGTGGTCCTCCAGCCCGGGATAGTAGACCGCGCCGACCTTCGGGTGGGTCTTCAGCCAGCGGGCCACCTGCAGGGCGTTGGCGCAGTGGCGCTCCATGCGCAGCGAGAGGGTCTTGAGGCTGCGGATCAGCAGCCAGCAGTCCTGGGGCGGCAGAATCGCTCCGGTGGAGTTCTGCAGAAAGTAGAGCCGCTCGCCCAGCTGTGCCTCGCGGGCCACCAGCACCCCGGCGCACAGGTCGCTGTGGCCGCCCAGGTACTTGGTCGCCGAGTGGATCACCACGTCGGCGCCGAATTCCAGGGGGCGCTGCAGCACCGGGGTGAGAAAGGTGTTGTCGACGATGAACAGCAGTCCGCGGCGACGGCAGAGTTCGCCCAGCGCCCGCAGGTCGGCGACGCCGAGCAGCGGGTTGCCCGGGGTCTCCACCAGGATCGCGCGGGTATTGGGGGTGAGGGCTGCCTCGACGGCCTCGGTGTTGCTGGTGTCGACGTAGCTGGCGCTCAGGCCGAGCTTGGCGAAGATCTGGTCGAGGACCCGGTAGGTGCCGCCGTAGAGGTCTTCGGATACCACCAGGTGGTCGCCGGAGGCAAAGTGCAGAAACAGGGTGGTCAGCGCGGCCATCCCCGAGCCGAAGGTCAGGGCCCGCTCGCCCCCCTCGAGGGTCGCCAGCCCTTGCTCGAGGACCTGCCGGGTGGGGTTGCCCGAGCGGGTGTAGTCGAAGCCGGTGCTCTCGCCCACCGCCGGGTGGCGGTAGGTGGCGCTCGGGTAGATGGGAAAGCTGATGGCGCCGGTGCGCTCGTCGCGCCCCACGCCGATCTGTACAATGCGGCTCTCCAGGCTGAGCTGCGGGTTGTTCTGATTCATCGGTCATCCCCCTTGGAATGGAATGTCTTCGGGGCACGAAAAAGCCCCTTCTCGCGGAGACGAGAAGGGGCTTCGAGGGCGGTAGGCACGCAAGTGGCGTCCGGTCATCGAAGCTCCGTCCCCATCTCTCCCGCCTGCGCTGTGGCTTGGGCGGGAAGGAATTAGCACCTGGCATCCGCGTCGCGGACCGGTTGCTGTGGCTTCGTCGGGCCTTATCCCTCCACCACTCTCGATAAAGACGATGCTTGGTCGGCTTTGGTGAGCCGAATGTTGACTGCAACGATAAGAAATGAAACGGAATTTGTCAACCAAAAAACGCTGAATAGGGGCCCGGCGCCGGAACGGCCCCGATCCCGGTCCTCACATCTGAGGCGGCTCCACCCTGCTGCGGGCGATCCCTTCGTCGATGGCCTCGCAGAGCTGCCTGGTTTTCACCGGTTTGAGCATGTAGCGGGCGAACAGGGCTTCCAGCTCCTGGGCCGGATATTCCGCCCGGCTGTGGGCCGAGAGGGCGACGATGTAGGCATCGGGCTCGAGCCGGCGGATTTCCCGGGCCATCTGGATCCCGTCCATGATCGGCATGCTGATGTCGGTCAGGACGATTTTCGCCCGGGTCTTGCGGAACATTTCCAGCCCCGCCTGGCCGTTCTCCGCGGTATGGATCGTTTGGGCGGGGAACTTGATGGCGATGATTTTGCTCAGAAACTCCCTGGTGGTCGGTTCGTCTTCGACGCACAGGATGGAAATGTACGGCCCCTTGCCCGGCTTTGGGGTGGCGCCCTGGGGTGGCTGCATATCAGACCTCTATGGTGAATTCTGCACCGCTGCCGGAGTTGCGGGCCAGCAGGCGTCCGCCCATGTTCTTCTCGATGATGTTTTTCGACATGAAAAGCCCGATCCCGCTCCCATGGTCGGGGCTTTTGGTGGAGAAATAGGGGTCGAAAATCTTGCCCAGGATGTCCTCCGGAATCCCCCCGGCGTTATCAGCGATCCTGATGCTGGCCCGGCCGTTTTCCGATGTTATTTTAATCGAGATTTTCGCTGCGTCCACCCGGCGCTCGACAATCGCGTCCCGGGCATTCATCAGGATGTTGAGCAGCACCTGGGCAAATTCATTGGGATAGCCGTTGACGAGCGGATCCTGGGCGGTCTCGACCTCGATGGCGATCTTGAGGTCCTTGAAGCTCTCCAGGACCAGGTGCACGGTGCGGGAGACCGGGTCGCTGAGATGAAAGGCGACCTTCTCCCGCTCGGGTTTGAAGTAGTTCCTGAAATCGTCGATGGTCTGCGACATGTCCAGGATGATCCCCATGGCCTTTTCGGTGGTGGACTCGAGATGGTCCTGGCTGTTCTGCCCCGCTTCACTGAGCATGGGCAGCGACTGGATGATCAGCCCCAGGGCGTTCAGAGGCTGGCGCCACTGGTGGGCGATGTTGTTGATCATCTCGCCCATGGCCGCCTGGCGGCTCTGCTGCAGCAGGAGCTGGTCCTTTTCCCGGAGCTCGGCGGTGCGCTCGGATACCTTGTCCTCCAACTCGGCATGGGCCTGCTGCAGCGCCCTTTCGGCCTGCTTGCGTTCGGTGATGTCGTGGACGATGGAGTAGAGCAGTTCGCGTCCATCGATGGCGATGGGCCCGCTGAACACCTCCACGTCGCGGATCCGCCCGTCGGCCAGGCGGTGCTGAAAGAAAAAATGCCGGCGCTGTTTCGCCTCGGCCTTTTCCATCTGCGAGCGGACCTGCTCCGGGGGCAGGGTGTTGATGTCGGTGATCTTCAGCGCCGTGATCTGCTGCAGGGTATAGCCGTAATAGCTGCAGGCGGCCTGGTTGGCATCGATGATCGCCCCGCCCTGCGGATCGATCAGCAGCATTACCGCATGGTTGTGGTGAAAGAGGTTGCGGTAGCGCTGCTCCCTCTCCCGCAGGGCTTCCTCGGCGCGGTTGCGCTCGGTGAAGTCCCGCCCGTAGAGGTTGACGTAGTCCCGTGCGCCGATGGGTACCAGGACGAAAGAGAGATCCCGTTCTTTGCAGCGAACTTCCAGCTCGCGGCTGGTCCCGCTCTCCAGGGCGGCCGCCAGTTCCCGCCGCACCGGCTCCGGAACCTGCCCCCCGACCGAACACCCCCAGAGGCCGAGCAGTTCGCCGGCGGCGCGATTGGCATAGCGCAGCAGTCCGTCCCTGCTCACCCGCAGGATCGGATAGGGGTTTTCCTCGGGGAACAGGGCCGTACTGTAGATCTGTTCTTCGGCCCGTTTGTGTTCGCTGATGTCGACCAGGGTGACCACCACCCCCTCGGTCTCTCCCTGGGAGTTGCGGTAGGGGAGGACCCGCATCAGGTAGTGGCGGCGCTCTCCCGGCGCCGCCACCTCGCGCTCCACCGGCTCCAGGGACTCCAGTACCGAGTCGACGTCCTGCGGCAGGGCGCCCCAGTCGATGGCCCCGACCAGGTGGCGAAACGGGCGGCCGACATCGGCCGGGATCAGGTTGAAGAGTTGGGCCATCGCCGGAGAGAACCGGCGGATGGTGAGCTGGGGATCGAGAAAGATGGTGGCGATTTCCGAGCTGGCGAGCAGGTTTTCCAGGTCGCTGTTGACCCGGTCGAGCTCTTCAACTTTGCCCTGCAGCTCGGCGTTGACCGTGGCCATCTCCTCGTTGAGGGCCTGCAGCTCCTCCTTGGAGGTCTCAAGCTCCTCGTTGGTGGACTGCAGCTCTTCGTTGGCCGACTGGTACTCCTCGTTGATCGACATCAGCTCTTCGTTGGCCGACATGAACCCCTCGTTGGAACTCTCGAGCTGTTCGGTGACGGCCACCAGCTGTTCGTGGGTGATGCGCAGCTGCTCTTCCAGCTGCCGGATCAGCAGGTCCTTGGAGTGCTCGCGCTCGGTGCCCTGGGCCGCGCTACCGGGGCCTTCGCTGTGCTCCGCCGGACGCGGCGCTGGCTCGAAGACCACCACCACCAGCGGCTCGGCGGGCGGTGTGGTCTTCAGCGGCTCGACCAGCACGTTGATCGCCTGCTGCTCTGTGCCCAAGGGGATTTTTACCCCGCGAAATGCCACCTGCTGCTTTTCGCTGAAGGCCTTGTAGATGGCCGCGCGCAGGGCCGGGCGCAGCTCCTCCCTGGCCATCTGCAGCAGGTCCCGGGTCGGCTCGCCCACGGGGACCTCGAGGAGGCGGCCGGCTCGGCTGGAGACATGGACCAGTTCGTATTTTTCGTTCACCACCACGCATGGCGGCGAATAGCGCTCGATCAGCAGCCTCTCGGCCATTCTCCCCGGATCGGGCTCGCCAGGCTGGGCCGCGCGCGGCGCCAGTCCCGAGCGGTTGAAGCGCCGGGCCGGCGTGGCGAAGGGGAAAACCACCTCCTCCTTGCGGGTGCCATCCAGGCGTTCGAAGATCTTCCATTTCTTGTCCAGGGGGGCGAACAGCTGGGGGGTGCGGCCGGTGGTTTCGGCGGCGCCCAGAAACAGCAGCCCCTTGGGCTTGAGCACCTGGTGGAACAGGGTGGTCAGGCGCTTTTGCATCTCCGGGTTGAGGTAAATGAGGAAATTGCGGCAGACCAGCAGGTCGAGGCGCGAGAAAGGCGGGTCCTTGATCAGGCTGTGGTGGGCGAAGACGATCATTTCCCGCAGCTGCTTGGCGACCTGCCAGCGCCCGTCGACGCGGGTGAAAAACTCCCTGAGCCGGTTTTCCCCGATGCTCTGGACGCTCTCGTCGGCATACTGGCCGGCCCTGGCCTGAGCGATGGAGGTCTCGTCGATATCGGTGGCGAAGAACTGCACGCGGGCCGCCAGGCGCTGTTCCTTGAGGAACTCGCAGATCAGAATCGCGGTGGAATAGACCTCTTCACCGGTGGCACAGCAAGCATGCCAGATGCGCACCGGCTCCTCGGTGTCCCGGTTGGCGAACAGCCGCGGGATGATTTCGCGGCGCAGCACCTCGAAGGCTTCGGGATCGCGGAAGAAGCTGGTGACCCCGATGAGGATCTCCTGGCAAAGGGCCCGCGGTTCCTGCGCGCTGGTCTCGAGCAGGATGATGTACTTCTTTATCCCTGCCACGTCGTTGACCGCCATGCGCCTTTCGATGCGGCGGATGACGGTGCTGCGTTTGTAGGAGCTGAAGTCGTGTCCGGTTCTTGCCTTGACGATGGCGAAAATCGCCGCCAGGTCCTCTTCGAAGGGGGCTCTCCGGCAGGCCTTGGCGGGAAGGGGGCAGGCTTGGCGGGCCAGCTCGGCGAGCTTGCCGGCCAGTTGTTCCGGCGGCAGAATCAGGCTGGCCTCGCCGGTGGCTGCGGCGCTTCTGGGCAGGGCCGGATTCAGGGCCGAGCCCGGCTCCTGGACGAGGACCGTCCCGCCGGCTTCGCGGACCGCCTTCACCCCTTCGGCTCCGTCGTTGCCGATCCCGGAGAGGATCACGGCCAGGGCGCGGTCGCCGGCCTCCCGGGCGAGGGCGCGGAAAAAGTGATCCAGGGGGTGCGGGCCGGCACCGCCCGGTGCGCCTGTCTCCACCCTGAACCCGTCCTCGTTCACGACCAGACCGTCGCCGGCGGCAAGAACATGGACGCGATCGGGCTGCAGGCGCATGTCCTCCTCGGCCAGAACGATCGGCATGGGGGTGCAGCGGCCGAGCAGTTCGACGAGTTGCACGGGGGTGGGAGAGGGGGGCAGGGCGGCGAGGACGATGGTCAGGCCGCAGTCGGCGGGCAGTGCCGTGAACAGTTGCTCAAGTGCTGCCAGCCCACCTGCCGCGGCGGCGATCCCGACGATCAGGCAGGGCTTTCGGGGAGCCTCCTGCGGCGCCGCCGGCGAATGCCCGGCGCCCGGCTCCACGGCGGGGCCCATGGGCGAATCCTGGTACTGGCTCATCTGCCGCCTTTCCGTTTCGTTGCCTCAAGGGAGTGGTGCAATCCCCATCCGGGCCTGCAACCTCCCCCAGCCGGGCGGGCGGGGCGCTCTATACGGAATGAAAAAAGCCGTTTTCTCCTAAACCGGAAAAAACGGCTCTGATCATCGCTATGCCATCGGCAGCCCCCATTGAGTGACTCACATGAGGGTTTATTCTCCCCCATCCGGGACTAATCCGTCAACCGGAAATCCGGCGGCCTGGGCGAGTTGAAGAACCAGGGGGTGTCGCCCCCTGTCAGACGATCCCTTCGAAAAGGACGCTGCTCAGGTAGCGCTCACCGGAGTCGGGAAGAATGACGACGATTTTTTTTCCCTTGAATTCGGGCTTGGCCGCCAGCTTCGAAGCCACCGCAACCGCAGCGCCGCAGGAGATGCCGGCGAGAATCCCTTCCTCTTTGGCGAGGCGCCGCGCGAAGTCGATGGCCTCGTCGTTGCTTACCTGCTCGACCTGGTCGACCATCGCCAAATCGAGGGTGTCGGGGATGAAGCCGGCGCCGATCCCCTGGATCTTGTGGGGGCCCGGCTGCAGGTCCTGGCCGGCGAGCCGCTGGGTGATCACCGGGCTGTCGGCGGGTTCCACCGCCACCGAGAGGATCTGCTTGCCGCGGGTCTTTTTGAAGTAGCGGGAGATGCCGGTGATGGTGCCGCCGGTGCCGACGCCGGAGACCAGCACGTCGACGTCGCCGCAGGTATCCTCCCAGATCTCCGGGCCGGTGGTCTGTTCGTGGATCGCCGGGTTGGCCGGGTTCTTGAACTGGTGGAGCAGGACGTATTTGTCCGGGGCGGATCCGGCCAACTCCTCGGCCGCGGCAATGGCGCCGCTCATCCCCTTGGCGCCGGGGGTCAGCACCAGGTTGGCGCCGAAGGCCTTGAGCACCTTGCGGCGCTCCATGCTCATGGTCTCGGGCATGGTCAGGGTGATGGGGATTCCCCGGGCCGCGGCGACAAACGCCAGGGCGATGCCGGTGTTGCCGCTGGTCGGTTCGACGATCTCCTTGCCCGGGCCGAGCAGCCCTTTTTTCTCGGCATCCCAGATCATTGAGGCGCCGATGCGGCACTTGACCGAATAGGCCGGGTTGCGCCCCTCGATCTTGCCGAGGATGGTCGCTCCCCCCTGGGGGGCGAGGCGGTGCAGTCTGACCAGCGGGGTGCGGCCGATCGACAGGGAATTATCTTCGAAAATCCGGCTCATCCTGAACTCCTTTCCATGACGGGTGATTCAGATAAGGCGCCGGATAGACAGGGCTGGCCCGGCGGTCATGCTGAAAATAATTCTTTATCCAATTGCCTGTCAAGCAATAAATCAAAAAACTGCATACTCAGCTGTGGAAAAAAAATATGAACCATACTCTGTGGCTGTAGAATGTCCGTTTTGCCTGAGGGCGACCCGGCGGGCCCGGCTGTCGGGTTTGCGAATGCGGATGATAAGAGTATAATGGAGGCGAAGAAAGAAAACAGCAGACCTTTGAGTTTCCGGGGAGCTGGACGCAGCTTCCCTATTCGCCCTGGATGACTTACCCTCCTGGTCTCCAGGGTGTTTTTTGTCCAGAGCCGAAAGAAAAAAAGGCCGCCGCTTCGTTGCTGAAGCGGCGGCCTTTTGCTCTTCTGGGGGGGGCGAGACTCGTTCAGGGTTTGTTCGCCCGGGGCAGCAGGCTTTCGTCCTGCACCAGCCGGGCGAAGCTGTAGCGCCCCATCACCGCCATCATTTCCCCGCGGATTTCCCGCCAGGCGCCATGCATCGGGCAGAAGACATCCCGCTTGCAGGACCCCTCGGGGGCGAGGCACTGGTTGAGGTAGAGCGGCCCCTCCTCGGCCTCGATGACGTCGAGCAGGGTGACCTCGGCCGGGTCCTTGAGCAGGTAGAAGCCGCCGCCGACGCCGCGCTGCGAGCCGACGATCCCCTTGCGGATCAGCGGCTGCAGGATCTTGGTCAGAAAGGCCGGGGTGATCTCCTGGCTTTGGCAGATGTCCTTTTTCAGGACGACTTCGCCCCGGGGCTGCTTGGCCATGTGGAAAAGGGCGCGGATGGCGTATTCGGTGGCGCGGGTAATGATCACGCTGGGTCTCCTATTGTTTACTCAACGGGTTATAGATACATTCCCCCCGGCGGTTTGTCAACAGCAAAGGCCGGCTTGACTCGGTGCCCGCTCAGGTGGGAGATGGGGAAGGCCTCCGGACCCCGGCCCTCCTTCTCCTGCGGGATCGGGGGCCGGGGTCCGCCGGCAGCCGCGGTGTAAAACGGGGCTGAGTGTGTAAAGCCCGCCTGTCCGCCCAATTTACAGGTTGGCTCTCCTCGCGCGGCCTATCGCGCCGAAATCAGGTGAAATTTCTTTTGGCGTTAAAATTGCCTAATTGGATTTTCTCGGAAGTTTTGTCTGCAGTCTGGTCCCCGCAGGTTTTCTGAAAAGGAGGTTGCTGCGATGGAGCGAGGGTCGAAGGGAGGTTCATGCATTGTTTTGCTGGTGGCCCTGTTATCCATGGTGCCGGCATTGGCCGCAGGGTTCGAGATCGGGGTGACGGGTAGCGGTTTCGCGATTTCCATCATGGACCACGAACTGCTCGCCCGCGCCCAGCCCGATGAATGTTTTACCGGGCTCGGGCAGAATGGCCCGGGGATTCCTCCGGGGGGCTGCCCCGGGGACGCGTTGCCGAAAACCAACGAGGCCTATGTCTGGGGCCTCGCCCAGGCGGGCAATATGCTCTGGCTGGGGACGGCCCCCAACGTGCACTGCCTGGTGCTCGGCGGTTACCTGGGGATGGATTCGCCGATGGAAAACAGCTCCTGGACCTGCGAGTTCGGCCAGGGCTGGCCGTCGCGCACCCTCGGCATCCCCTCCAGCATCGGCGACTGGCGGCCGGCAAGTATCTACACCTACGACCTGGCCGGTCATAACCTGGTGAAGCGCACGCCGCCCGACCCGCGCCTGGCCGGAACCCTCGGCATCCGCTCGGCGGGGGCGCTGGGGGATGTGGTTTTTCTCGGCGGGCCGGCGCTGGTGGGCGGGATCAACCTGTTTGCCTTCAACGCCCGCAGCGGCGAATACCTGGGCTCGAAGAATTTCGCCCAATACAACAATATCCGCAAGTGGCTGGTCCACGGCGGGCGGCTCTATACCGCGGTCGGCTTCGGCGGCAACGAATTTCTCAGCGGCGGCGGCCATGTCCTCAAATGGACAGGCAGCCTGGCTGATCCCTGGTCCTTCGAGGTGGTCGGCAATCTTGACGGCAGCGGCGCCGAACTCGCCTCCATGGGCGAGCGCCTCGCGGTTTCCACCTGGCCGGGGGCGGCCCGCGCCGGGGTGTTCATCAGTCCGGTGGTTCCCGCCGGCGGCTTGACGGCCGCCGACGCAGGCGGCTGGAAAAAGGTCTGGAGCGCCGATCGGTACGAGCCGGATCCGGTCACCGCGGCTACCTATGGCGGTGGCGCGCTGGCCTTCTTCGACGGCTGGCTCTACTGGGGGACGATGAACGTGCCGCTGCTATCGGCCGTGGCCCATTTCCAGGTCTACGGCAACCCGGAGTCCGCCCGTCAGGCGCTCGATGCGGTGCGCGCTACCCACCGGGCCATAGCCCTTTTCCGGGGGCGCTACCTCGACTCGGCTCGTCCGGAGATCCAACTGCTCTACGGCGAAAAGCGGCTGCCCGCCTTCGATGCGAGCCGCGGGCGGTTCGTCGACACACCCACCGGGATGACCCCGCGTTACGGCGCTTCGGGGTTCGGCAACCCCTTCAACAACTACACCTGGACCATGCAGGTGGCGGCCGGCCAATTGTTCGTCGGGACCATGGATTGGCGTTACCTGTTCGACAAAATGGTGGCCGATCTGCTGGGTGGCCAGATGGCCCCGCTGTTCGGTGTCCTGGATGATCTGACCCAGTTGTTTCCAGTCCAGTTGTGGCAGGGCTATGGCGCCGACTTGTGGCGGTTCAAAAATTCCTATCAACCGGCGGTGTGCGAGAGCTTCGATGGCATCAAGAACCACTTGAACTACGGGATTCGCACCATGATTGCCGACGAGCGGGATGCCGATGCCCTGCTGCTTGGTACGGCCAACCCGATGAATCTCGAAGAGGACGGGGGCTGGGAGCTGCTGCGCCTTGCCAAGCCCAGATCCTCCTGGCTGAGCCCCTGGCGGACCAGGTAGCCGGTCCGAAGGCTCCATCGGCCAGCATAAAGGGCTGGGGTCCCCTGGCGGGCCCCAGCCTTTTTCCCGCGCGGAAATTCTTGACAGTCGCGACGGCCCGGGGGCATCATTTAGCAGCTTTCCCGGAGCTGCGCTTTTCCATGTCCCCCCACAGCCAACAATCCAAGACGATCGGCCGTTTTGCCCCCAGTCCCACCGGCGCGCTGCACTTCGGCTCGCTGGTCACCGCCGTGGGCAGCTACTGCCTGGCCCGCCGCGAAGGGGGGCTTTGGCTGCTGCGCATGGAGGACCTCGACCTGCCGCGGGTGGTTCCCGGGGCCGCGGACGCCATTTTGCGCACCCTCGAGGGGCTGGGCTTCGAATGGGACGGCGAGGTGGTCTACCAGAGCCGGCGCACCTCGGCCTACGAGGCCGCCCTGGAGCGGCTGCGGGCCAAGCACCTGGTGTTCGATTGCGCCTGTTCGCGCAAGGAGGTGACGGCCAGCGCCCCCCACGTGGGGGAGGAGGGGCCGATCTACCCAGGCACCTGC
This sequence comes from Desulfuromonas versatilis, assembly GCF_019704135.1. NCBI lineage: Bacteria > Pseudomonadati > Thermodesulfobacteriota > Desulfuromonadia > Desulfuromonadales > Desulfuromonadaceae > Desulfuromonas > Desulfuromonas versatilis. The sequence continues at coordinate 4,028,192 of NZ_AP024355.1, read as the reverse complement.
CGCGACGGCCTGCCCCCGGGGCGGCGGCCGCGGGCCCTGCGCTTTAGGGTGCCGGAGCAGGCGGTCTGCTTCACCGACGGCCTGTTCGGCCCCCTCGAGCAGCACTTGGCCGACGGGGTGGGCGACTTCGTGCTGCGCCGCGCCGACGGGCTGTTCGCCTACCAGCTGGCGGTGGTGGTGGACGATGCCGAGGCCGGGGTCAACCAGGTGGTGCGCGGCGCCGACCTGCTCTGGTCGACCCCCCGACAGATCTGCCTGCACGGCTGCCTGGACAACCCGGTGCCCCGCTACCTGCACCTGCCGCTGGCGCTGGCCGCCGACGGCGAAAAGATCAGCAAGCGCCACGGCCAGCTGGAGCTTCCCCCTTTCGGGCAGGGGGGCGCCTTGCTGCAGGCGGTGTTGAGCTTTCTCGGCCAGCCGGTGCCCGCGGCCCTGGCCGGGGCCCCGGCCAGGGAGGTGCTGGCTTGGGGGTCCGCGTACTTCGACCCGGCCCGCATCCCCGCCGCCTCGCGGTATTTCGATTTGTCCGCCACCACCGGCTATACACATTCGCTTTGATTTAGGGTACAATTCCGCGATTGAATTTTTTCTCCAAGGAGGTTTCTCCCATGCGTCGTCTGTTCGCCCTGCTGTTGACCTTGCTGTTGGCCCTGCTGCTGGCCGGCTGCGGAAACGGGTTCTACAAGATTCCCAAGGAAGAGTACCGCCAGCGGGTCCAGACCCTCGGCGTGCTGCCGCTGATGTACGATAACGGCTCGACCATTTCCCGGGGCGACCGGGAGGACGTAGTCACCCTGCTGCGGCGCCACAATGCCGGCAAGGAGATCCGTCTGGTCAACATGCTGCGCGAGGAGAAGGCCTATTTCGACATCAGGAGCGTGGCGGGGGATCCGGAGCAGTTCTTCTCCAGCCTGGTCACCGGCGCCACCATGCGCGGCCAGGGCGACCAGGCCTATCGCAGTTACCGTTTCGATCCCCAGGCCGTGCGCCAGATAGCCGACCGCAACCTGGTGGACGGTATCCTGGTGGTCATTCTCAACGGCGTCACCCGGACTGAGACCCGCCGGGACCGGGCCCTGCTCAGTTATCTCGAGGCCCCCTACAACTCGATCCTGGTCACCGCGGCGGTGGTCGCCCCCACCGGGGAGATCGTCTGGGAGTACCCGGGCCGCGAGGCGTTTCTGCCCCTGCAGTACCCCGACTTCGACGAGGCCTACTACAACAAATCCGATGCCGTGAAGATCAAGGAGATCACCCTCCCGGGCCTGGATCGCGCCCTGACCGAGTCAGGCAAGGGGATCTTCAACCGCAGCTCTTTCCCGAACCTGTACCAGACGCTCTTCGACAAGCTGGTCGGGGAGCTCAAGCCCGGCATGCTCAACATGCTCAAGGGCAAGCAGCCGAGCTGACCCTGTTCCATTCGAGCAGCGCCGAGCCGCTGCCGCCCGGCCCCAGATGGATGCCGGGCGGCAGCTTCCCGGGACCGGGCTGTGGCGGGCGCCTGGCAATAAAAGCCATTGACATCCGGGCGCAAAGATAGTAAGAATGGCCAGAATACGGTCGAAATCCCCCTTTTTCTGCAGCCTGAAGCTACCCTTTCGGAATTTCCTGTTATTCTTTTTCTTGATAAGTCATGTGCCTGCCCATCGTCGCACCTGAGTCGACATCGGCGGTGACACACTTGCATGCGATCGCGGAGCCGTGGGTATATCCTGCCTGCGCGGCGACCATTCTCGAATAAAACCACTTGAACCGTCTCCAAATAACAAGCCCTTACACCACTAAACATTGCAGCAAACTTGCGGCAGGCCTCGCAGCGCGTTCGTGGCGACCGATCCTGCCCGACGCACCGCCGACGGCGGTCGAGGAGAAACAATGAACCTGAAGGAACTCAAGGAGAAAAAGGCCACCGAACTGGCGGCCATTGCCAAGGATCTGAAGCTCGAAGGCGCCCCCGGGATGCGCAAGCAGGACCTGATTTTCGCCATCCTCAACGCCACCGCCGAGAAGAACGGCGCGATCTTCGGCGAAGGGGTGCTGGAAATCCTCCCTGACGGTTTCGGCTTTCTGCGGGCCCCCGACGCCAACTATCTCCCCGGTCCTGACGACATCTATGTCTCTCCCTCGCAGATCCGCCGCTTCAACCTGCGCACCGGCGATACCGTTTCGGGCCAGATCCGCCCCCCCAAGGAGGGCGAGCGTTATTTCGCCTTGCTCAAGGTTTCCGAGGTCAACTTCGAAAACCCCTCGGTGGCCCGCGAAAAGACCCTCTTCGACAACCTCACCCCCCTCTACCCGGAGGAGCGCCTGGTGCTGGAAGCTACCCCCGACAACTACTCGGCGCGGGTGGTCGATCTGGTCACCCCCGTCGGCAAGGGGCAGCGCGCGCTGATCGTGGCGCCGCCGCGCACCGGCAAGACCATGCTGCTGCAGAACATCGCCAATTCCATCACCGCCAACCACCCCGAGGTCTACCTGATCGTGCTGCTCATTGACGAGCGCCCCGAAGAGGTGACCGACATGCAGCGCTCGGTGAACGGCGAGGTCATCTCCTCGACCTTCGACGAGCCGGCCACCCGCCACGTGCAGGTCGCCGAGATGGTCATCGAGAAGGCCAAACGCCTGGTGGAGCACAAGCGCGACGTGGTCATTCTGCTCGACTCCATCACCCGTCTGGCCCGGGCCTACAACACCGTGGTCCCGCCGAGCGGCAAGATCCTCTCGGGCGGCGTTGACTCCAACGCCCTGCACAAGCCCAAGCGCTTCTTCGGCGCGGCGCGCAACATCGAGGAAGGTGGCAGCCTGACCATCATCGCCACCGCCCTGGTCGACACCGGCAGCAAGATGGACGAGGTCATCTTCGAGGAGTTCAAGGGGACCGGCAACATGGAGCTGCACCTTGACCGGCGCCTGGTCGACAAGCGCACCTTCCCGGCCATCGACATCAACAAGTCGGGCACCCGCCGCGAGGAACTGCTGGTGGAGAAGACCACCCTGCAGCGCATCTGGCTGCTGCGCAAGGTTCTCTCGCAGATGAACGTGGTCGACAGCATGGAGTTTCTCCTGGAGAAACTGGGGGAATCCAAGACCAACAAGGAATTCTTCGACTCCATGAACCAGTAGGTCCCCCTCCGCAGAAAAAGCTTGCATGCTCCGGGCGATGGTGGTATTTAGTTTCCTTTGCCCGTAGTTTAATAATCCGGCCTGTACCAGCCAGGCCACCAAGGAGACCGAATCATGAGAGAAGGCATTCACCCCAAATACGAAGCCGTGACGCTGAAGTGTCACTGCGGAAATACCTTCGAAACCCGCTCCACCGCCAAGGGCGGCGAAATCTCCACCGAGATCTGCTCTGCCTGCCATCCGTTCTTCACCGGCAAGCAGAAGCTGATCGATACCGCCGGGCGCATCGAGCGTTTCCGCAGAAAGTACGGCCAGAAGTAATCAAGCGCCGGAGACGGCCCTCCGGGGCCGTCTCTTTTTTTTTGTCCGGCGCACGGATTTCAGGATTCTCCCCTCCGGCCGGAGTGCCCTGCGGCAGGGACCTAAATCAAGGGAACCATGCTCGTCCAGTTACTGACCCATACGCCCGATCCTGAACAGGTGGTCGCCGCCGCGGCCCGGCTCTGCTACTCCGCCTCATCCATCGAACAGCTTCTGGAGAAGAGCCGCACCGATCGCGAGGCTTTCCTGCAGAAGATCCTTTCGCTGGGGCACCTGTCGGTGCTCGAGCACGCCTGCTTCACCTTTGGCATCGAGGGGATCAGCCGGGCCTGCTCGCATCAGCTGGTGCGCCACCGCATCGCCTCCTATTCCCAGCAGAGCCAGCGCTACGTCTCCCACAAGGAGCGCTTTGCCGCGGTGACGCCCCCTTCGATTGCCGCGCAGCCGGCTCTCAGGGAGCGTTTCGACAGCCTGCTCGACGAGATCCACCAGGTTTACGGCCAGCTGCTCGAGGCCGGCATCCCCGCCGAGGACGCCCGTTTCGTGCTGCCCAACGCCGCCGAGACCAAGATCGTGGTCAGCATGAACGGCCGCGAGCTCAGGCATTTCTTCGCCCTGCGCTGCTGCCGCCGGGCCCAGTGGGAGATTCGCGCCATGGCCGTGGAGATGCTGCGCCTGGCCCGCCGCGCCGCGCCGGTGCTGTTCGCCGACGCCGGCCCCGGCTGTGTCGCCGGCGCCTGCCCCGAGGGGAAGATGACCTGCGGCAAGATGCTCGAGGTACGCAAGGAATTCGCGGAATTATCGTAGGGGCGGGGTCACCCCGCCCGGTTGCAACGGACTATAAATAATCAAAGGGCGCAAGATGTTGCGCCCCTACATGGTGATTGAACCGGATGTTCACCAAGCTCGAAGAAGTCGTCGATCGTTTCCGCGAAGTGGAGGGGCTGCTCTCCGACCCGTCGGTCATGGCCAACCAGGAGAAGTTCCGTGCCCTGACCCGGGAGCACGCCGATCTCTCCGAGGTGGTCGAGGTTTACGGCGCCTACTGCAAGGTCCGTGAGCAGATCGAGGGGAACCGCGAGTTGCTGCGCGACGCCGATCCGGAGATCAAGGAGATGGCCCGCGCCGAGCTCGAGGAACTGGAGCAGCGCCAGGAGGAGCTGGAGCAGCAGCTCAAGGTGCTACTGCTGCCCAAGGACCCCAACGACGAGAAGAACATCATCCTCGAGGTGCGCGCCGGCACCGGCGGCGACGAGGCCGCTCTGTTCGCCGGCGACCTGTTTCGCATGTACTCGCGCTACGCCGACACCAAGGGGTGGAAGGTCGAGCTGCTGAGCGCCGCCGAGTCCGACGCCGGCGGTTTCAAGGAAGTCATCGCCATGGTCAGCGGCCAGCGGGTCTACTCGCGGCTCAAGTACGAAAGCGGCACCCACCGGGTGCAGCGGGTCCCCGAGACCGAGGCGCAGGGGCGCATCCACACCTCGGCCTGCACCGTGGCGGTGCTCCCCGAGGCCGAGGACGTGGACCTGGACATCGACCCCGGCGACCTGCGCATCGACGTCTACCGCGCCTCGGGCGCCGGCGGCCAGCACGTCAACAAGACCGAGTCGGCGGTGCGCATCACCCACCTCCCGACCGGGGTGGTGGTCTCCTGCCAGGACGAGAAGTCCCAGCACAAGAACAAGGCCAAGGCGATGAAGGTGCTCAAGTCGCGCATCCTCGACAGCATGCGCGCCGAGCAGGAGGCGAAGATGGCCGCCGACCGCAAGAGCCAGGTGGGCAGCGGCGATCGCAGCGAGCGCATCCGCACCTATAATTTCCCCCAGGGGCGCTGCACCGACCACCGCATCGGCCTGACCCTCTACCGGCTCGAGAGCATCATGGCCGGGGACCTCGACGAGATCGTCGACTCCCTGACCACCCATTACCAGAGCGAGTCGATGGCGAGCCAGGAGAAGTAGCTTGGCCGAACGCTGGACGGTGCTGAAGATCCTGCAGTGGACCGCAGGCTATTTTCGCGAGAGGGGGATCGAGGAAGGGCGGCGCGATGCCGAAATCATGCTCGCCGACCTGCTCGGGCTCGACCGGGTCGGGCTCTACCTCAACTACGACAAGCCCCTCACCCCCGACGAACAGGCTGCCTTCCGGGCCCTCGTGGGCCGGCGCGCCAGGCGCGAACCGGTGCAGTACATTCTCGGCCATACCGAGTTCTGGTCCCTGCCGCTGCAGGTGACCCCCGCGGTGCTGATCCCCCGGCCCGACACCGAGGTGCTGGTCGAGGAGGGGCTCAAGCGGGTCTCGGGCGCCTGCCGCATTCTCGATATCGGCCTGGGCAGCGGGGCGGTGGCCATCGCCTTGGCCCACGAACTGGCCGAAGCGCAGGTCGAAGGCATCGACCTCAGCGCCGCGGCGCTGCAGGTGGCCCTCGGCAATGCCGAACGCAACGGGGTGGCCGCCCGGGTCGACTTCCGCCAGGCGGATCTGGCCTCTTTCCAAGGCGGACCCTACGACCTGGTGGTCTCCAATCCCCCCTACATCCCAGAGGGGGACCTCGCCGGGCTGATGCCCGAGGTGAAAGACTTCGAGCCCCGCCTCGCCCTGGCCGGCGGGGCCGACGGGCTGGACTGTTACCGGATTCTGGCCGCCAGGGTCCCGGCCATGCTCCGGCAGGGCGGCTGGCTGCTGGTCGAGGTCGGCATCGACCAGGCCGAGTCGGTGCAGCGGCTGTTCGCGGCTGCCGGGCTCAGCGAGATCTGCTGCCGGGACGACTACGCCGGGGTGCCCCGGGTGGTCGGCGGTCGCAAGGCGGCCGTTTCGTAGCGCCATGGCCTTTTTTCCGCGCCCCCTGGCGGGCGCCTGCAGGGTATAGAATTGGATAAGATCATCATTCACGGCGGCAACCGTCTCAAGGGCCAGGTCCAGGTCAGCGGGGCAAAAAACGCCTCGCTACCGCTGCTGTTCGCCACACTGCTCGCCCCGGGGCGGCACCGTCTGGCCAATGTCCCACACCTGCGGGACATCGACACCGCCGAGAAGCTGTTGAAGATCCTCGGCGCCCATGTTGTTCGCGAAAACGGCACCTTCGCCATCGACGCCGGGGAGATCCGCAGCGTCGAAGCCCCCTACGACCTGGTGCGCACCATGCGCGCCTCGGTGCTGGTGCTCGGTCCCCTGGTGGCCCGGCTCGGCCATGCCCGGGTCAGTCTGCCCGGCGGCTGCGCCATCGGCGCCCGGCCCATCGGCTTGCACCTCAAGGGGCTCGAGGCGATGGGGGCCAAGATCTCCCTCGACCACGGCTACGTCGAGGCGCGCGCCAAGCGCCTGCACGGCGCCCGCATCTATTTCGACCTGCCCACCGTGGGCGGCACCGAAAACCTGATGATGGCCGCGGCGCTGGCCAAGGGGACCACGATCCTCGAGAACGCCGCCCGCGAACCGGAAATCATCGACCTGGCCGAGGCTCTCAACCGGATGGGGGCGCGCATCGAGGGGGCCGGCAGCGACACGGTGGTCATCGAGGGGGTCGAGGAGCTGCGGCCCATGGATTACGCGGTGATGCCCGATCGCATCGAGGCCGGGACCTTCATGGTCGCCGCCGCCATCACCCGCGGCGACGTGCTGGTCAACGGGGCGATTCCCGACCACCTCGAGGCGCTGATCGCCAAGCTGCGCGAGGCCGGCGCCGAGGTCTGGGCCGAGGACGGCGGCCTCCGCGTCAAGGGTCCGCGCAAGATCAATTCGGTGGACATCAAGACCAGCCCGCACCCGGGCTTTCCCACCGACATGCAGGCCCAGTTCATGGCGCTGATGACGCTGGGCGGCGGCACCAGCTCGATCACCGAGAACGTCTTCGAGAACCGCTTCATGCACGTCTGCGAACTGCAGCGCCTGGGGGCCGACATCCGCATCGAGGGGCATACAGCCACGGTGAAGGGAGTCAAGGGGCTGCTCGGCGCCCCGGTCATGGCCACCGACCTGCGCGCCAGCGCTTCGCTGGTGCTCGCGGGGCTGGCCGCCGACAACACCACCGAGGTCTCGCGCATCTACCACCTCGACCGCGGCTACGAACGCATCGAGGAGAAGCTCAAGGCCCTGGGCGCCCAGATCGAGCGGGCGCCGGCTTAATACGGCAAATCCGTAATTGGTGATTCGTAATTCGTAACTGGTAAAACCCCTTCTTTCGCCAATTACCTATTACGCCTTACGGCTTACGCATCACGAGGTTTTCAATGAGCGACTACATCACCTTCGCCCTGCCCAAGGGGCGCATCATGCAGGACTCCATGGAACTGTTCGCCAAGATCGGGATCACCTGTCCCGAAATGGAGAAGGGGAGTCGCAAGCTGGTGTTCGAAAACCCCGAGAGCAAGTTCCGCTTCATGGCGGTGCGCGCCACCGACGTGCCGACCTATGTCGAGTACGGCTGCGCCGACCTGGGCGTGGTCGGCAAGGACACCTTGCTCGAGCAGGGCAAGGACCTCTACGAGCCGTTGGACCTGAAGTTCGGCTACTGCCGCATGGTGGTCGCCGAGCCCAAGGAGCTGCGCCGGGAGGACGACCCGGTCAACTGGTCCAACATCAGGGTGGCCACCAAGTACCCCAACGTCACCGAGCGCTACTTCGCCGCCAAGGGGATCCAGGTCGAGCTGATCAAGCTCTACGGCTCCATCGAGCTGGCGCCGCTGGTCGGGCTCTCCGAGCGCATCGTCGACCTGGTCTCCACCGGGGCCACCCTGCGGGAGAACGGCATGGTCGAGGTGGAGACCATCGCCGAGATCACCACCCGGCTGATCGTCAACCGCGCCAGCCTCAAGACCAAGCACCAGCGCATCACCCGCATCATCGAGGGGCTGGAAAAGGTCATCGGCGACCAGGTCAAGCTGTCTGTATAAAGGGAGACGGAAGAAGGGAGAAGTGAGAAGAAAAAGCCATATCCTCCCTCCCGTCTTCCTGCTCCCCGGTTTCCAGGAGATGTCATGATCAAGATTCTGCGATTCAGCGACCCGGGTTTCGATGCCGCCTTCGCCGAGATCGTCGGGCGCGGCGAAGCCGCTCAGGCCGATGTCGAGGTGGCGGTGGGCAACATCATCGCCGACGTGCGCGAGCGCGGCGACCAGGCGCTGTTCGACTACACCGCCAAGTTCGACCGGCTGCAGCTCAACGCCAAGACCATGCAGGTCAGCCAGGGTGAGATCGAGCGGGCGCTGGCCGCGGTCAGCGAAGAGTCCCTGGCTGCGCTGAAGCTGGCCGCCGAGCGCATCGCCGCCTACCACCGCAAGCAGAAGACCGAGACTTGGCTCTCCACCGACGAGCCCGACGTGCTGCTCGGGCAGATGGTGCGGCCCCTCGACCGGGTCGGCATCTACGTCCCCGGCGGCAAGGCCGCCTACCCCTCCTCGGTGCTGATGAACGCGGTCCCCGCCAAGGTGGCCGGGGTGGCCGAGGTGATCATGGTGGTGCCGATGCCCGGCGGCGAGGTCAATCCCCACGTGCTGGCCGCCGCCCACCTGGCCGGTGTGGATAAAATCTTCAAGATCGGCGGCGCCCAGGCCGTGGCGGCGCTCGCCTACGGCACCCGGAGCGTGCCGCGGGTCGACAAGATCACCGGACCGGGCAACATCTACGTGGCCACCGCCAAGCAGCAGGTCTTCGGCCAGGTCGACATCGACATGATCGCCGGGCCCAGCGAGATCCTGGTCATCAACGACGGCAGCGGCGACCCGGCGCACATCGCCGCCGACCTGCTCTCCCAGGCTGAGCACGACGAGCTCGCCTCCTCGGTGCTGATCACCACCGACGAGGCCTTCGGCCTGAAGGTGGCCGCCGCGCTGGAGGAGCAACTCGGCAAGCTCTCGCGCGAAGCCATCGCCCGCCAGTCCATCGACAGCTACGGGGCGGTGATCGTCGCCGAAAACCTCCAGGAGGCCATCGCCTTTTCCAACCGCATCGCCCCCGAGCATCTGGAACTGGCGGTGGACAATCCCTTCGAGATCCTGCCGCTGATCCGCCATGCCGGGGCGATCTTCATGGGCCACCACACCCCCGAGGCGGCCGGCGACTACCTGGCCGGGCCCAACCACACCCTGCCCACCGGCGGCACCGCCCGCTTTTTCTCGCCGCTGGGGGTGGATGATTTCGTCAAGAAGTCGAGCATCGTCTCCTTCAGCCGCGCCGGGCTCGAGCGGCTCGGCAGACAGATCGTGCACATCGCCGAACTCGAAGGGCTCGAGGCCCACGCCAAGTCGGTTTCGATCCGGCTGGAAAAATCGTAGGGGCGAATCACGTATTCGCCCAGGGCGATCCCCGGGATCGCCCCCACCATCGCCATCGGAGATCACCATGGGCCGCAGCGCGAAAATCGAACGCAAGACCAAGGAAACCGACATCCGCCTGAGCCTGGAGCTGAACGGGGAGGGGAAGAACCGCATCAGCACCTCGGTGCCGTTTCTCGACCACATGCTGACCCAGGTGGCCCGCCACGGCTTTTTCGACCTGGAGGTCGAGGCGACCGGCGACATCGAGATCGACGCCCACCACACAGTGGAGGACATCGGCATCTGCCTCGGCGAGGCCTTCAAGCAGGCCCTCGGCGACAAGCAGGGGGTGCGCCGCTACGGGCGCGGCACCATGCCGATGCACGAGGCGCTCGCCTCGGTGATCATCGACTTTTCCGGGCGACCGTTCCTGGTGTTCAACGTCGACATGCCCAAGGCAAAGGTCGGCGACTTCGACACCGAGCTGGTCGAGGAGTTCTTCGTCGCCTTTTGCAACCACGCCGGCGCCAACCTGCACGTCAACCTGGCCTACGGCGACAACCTGCACCACATCATCGAGGGAATCTTCAAGGCCTTCGCCCGGGCTCTCGACGAGGCCACCGGCTTCGACCCGCGGGTCAAGGGGGTGCTCTCGACCAAGGGTAAACTGGAATAGCGCGCCATGATCAACATCATCGATTACGAGATGGGCAACCTGCGCAGCGTGCAGAAGGCCTTCGAGACCCTCGGCTTCAGCGCCCGCGTCAGCAGCGACCCGGCGGACATCGCTTCGGCCGAGAAGGTGGTACTGCCCGGCGTCGGCGCCTTTCGCGACTGCATTCACAACCTGCGTGAAGGGGGCTTCGTCGAGCCGCTGCGGGCCCACGTCGCGGCCGGCAAGCCGCTGCTCGGCATCTGCGTCGGCATGCAGATGCTCTTCGACGAAAGCGAGGAGTTCGGCCGCCACCAGGGCCTGGGGCTGATCCCCGGCAAGGTGCTGCGCTTCCCCTCGGGCATGCTCGAGAAGGGCGAGCGGCTCAAGGTGCCGCACATGGGCTGGAACAACATCCGCATCCGCCGCCCGGCGCCGATCTTCAACGGCATCGAGGACGGCAGCTTCGTCTACTTCGTCCACTCTTACTACTGCGCCGCGGAGAATGCGGGGGATATCGCCGCCAGCTGCCGCTACGGCGAGGTGGAGTTCTGCGCCGCGCTGTGGCGCGACAACATCCTGGCCACCCAGTTCCACCCGGAAAAGAGCCAGCATGTGGGGCTGAGTATTTTCAAAAATTTCGGCGAAATGTAGGGGCGCCCCTTGTGGGTGCCCCGGGCAGGCACGAGGCCTGCCCCTACGAAAGGTTCACCATGATCATCCTGCCGGCAATCGATCTGAAAAACGGCCGCTGCGTCCGCCTGGAGCAGGGGCTGATGGAAAAGGACACGGTCTACCACGACGACCCCGCCGCCCAGGCGCGCATCTGGCAGGAGCAGGGGGGCGAGCTGCTGCATATCGTTGATCTCGACGGCGCCTTCGCCGGGGTGCCGAAAAACCGCGAGGCGATCAAGGCGATCGTCGAGGCCATCGACATCCCCTCCGAACTGGGCGGCGGCATCCGCGACCTGGCCACCATCGAGGCCTATCTCGAGCTCGGCGTCGACCGGGTGATCCTCGGCACCGTGGCCAAGGAGAACCCCGGGCTGGTCGAGGAGGCCTGCAGGAAATTTCCGGGGCGCATCGTCGTCGGCATCGACGCCAAGGACGGCCTGGTGGCGGTGCGCGGCTGGGCCGACGTCACCGAGAAGCGCGCCAGCGAAATGGCCCGCGAGATGGAAGGATTCGGCGTCGAGGCGATCATCTACACAGACATCGCCCGCGACGGCATGATGCAGGGGCCCAACATCGAGGCGACCCGCCAACTCGCCGAATCGATCAACATCCCGGTCATCGCCTCGGGCGGTGTCTCCAGCCTCAGGGACATCGAAAACCTGCTGGCCATCGAAAGCTCCGGGGTGGTCGGGGTGATCACCGGCAAGGCCATCTACACCGGTGCGCTGGATCTGCGCGAGGCCGTGGCGCTGACCAAAAAGGGCCGGTAGGGGCAGACCAGCGTGTCTGCCCTGCTTGTCGGATCTCTGCCGGTCTCCGCCAAGGGCGAACACATAGGTTCGCCCCTACGATAATAAAAAATCCCGCCGCCCTTGAAAATTGGCGGCACCATGCATAAGTTGAGCGAACGCCCATGCTGACCAAACGCATCATACCCTGCCTCGACGTCAAGGACGGCCGCGTCGTCAAGGGGGTCCAGTTCCTCGAGCTGCGCGACGCCGGCGACCCGGTGGAGGCGGCCGAGGCCTACGACGCCCAGGGCGCCGACGAGCTGACCTTTCTCGACATCACCGCTTCCAGCGACAAGCGCGGCATCATCCTCGACGTGGTCGCCCGCACCGCCGAGCGGGTCTTCATGCCCCTGACCGTGGGCGGCGGGGTGCGCGAGATCGCCGACATCCGCAACCTGCTCAACGCCGGCGCCGACAAGGTCTCGATCAACACCGCGGCGGTGCACCGCCCTGAGTTCGTCCGCGAGGCGGCCGAGCGCTTCGGTTCCCAGTGCATCGTGGTGGCCATCGACGCCCGCCGCGTGCCCGGCTCCGACCCGCAGGCCTGGGAGGTCTACACCCATGGCGGGCGTAACCCCACCGGCATCGACGTGGTCGAGTGGGCGGTGCGCATGGAGCAGTACGGCGCCGGCGAGGTCCTGCTGACCTCCATGGACAAGGACGGCACCAAGGACGGCTACGACATCGCCCTGACCCGCGCCATCAGCGACCGGGTGGAGATCCCGGTGATCGCCTCGGGCGGCGTCGGCAACCTGGAACATATCCGCGAAGGTCTGGTCGAAGGAGGTGCCGACGCGGCGCTGGCGGCCAGCATCTTCCACTTCCGCGAGCACACCATCCACGAGTGCAAGGAATACCTGCAGCGGCACGGCGTGGCGGTCAGGCTTTAGAATGGTGAGGAGTGAGGGGTGAGGAGTGAGGGGTTGACAGTCGAATCTGGTTTTCCTCCTCACCCTTCACCCCTCACGCCTCACGAGGTTTACAAATGTCTCTTACCCAACAGTTGAGATTCGACAGGGACGGCCTGATCCCGGCCATCGCCCGCGACGCCGAGGGCGAGGTGCTGATGATGGCCTTCATGAACGCCGAGGCGGTGGACAAAACCCTGGCCACCGGCAAGGTCCATTACTACTCCCGCTCCCGGCGCAAGCTGTGGATGAAGGGGGAGAGCTCCGGGCACGTGCAGCGGCTCATCGACATCCGCTTCGACTGCGATGCCGACTGCCTGCTGCTGACCGTCGACCAGCAGGGCACCGCCTGCCACACCGGCCATCGCACCTGCTTCTACCGCAAGTGGGAACGCGGGGCGGTGCGCGTCGAGGGGGAGAAGGAGGTGGACGCCACCGCCATCTACGCCCGCAAGGACATCCTCGATGCGCTCTACCACGTCATCCAGGAGCGGCGCCAGAACCCCACGGAAAAGTCCTACGTCGCCTCCCTGTTCGCCAAGGGGCTCGACAAGATCCTCGGCAAGATCGGCGAGGAGGCCACCGAGACCGCCGTCGCCGGCAAGGGTGGAGACCCGGAGCAGGTGGTCTACGAGGCCGCCGACCTGTTTTTCCACACCCTGGTGCTGCTCGGCTACTACGACCTGCCCCCCGAGCGGGTCTACGACGAGCTGCGGCGACGTTTCGGGCTCTCCGGCATCGAGGAAAAGGAAAGTCGGTCTAAATGACTTTTTCTTAAAGGCTTTTTCACCACGAAGGACACGAAGAAAAGCTGAACCCGTTAATCTGAAAACATATTTGGCCACGGATCAAATCTGATCAAATCGGATTTTAAAGGCATAAAAAGAATTCGGATCGAATTCCGGAAGGTCATGCTCTGTAAAATGGCATTGCCTTTGGTTTATCAGATGTTATCCGATCTTATCCGTGGCTGATTGAGGTTTTTTGGGATAAAGGTTTTAACTTCGTGCCCTGCGTGTCCTTCGTGATAATAGAAACATCGAATTCAACTTATCAAAGGGGCACCGGTCCGACCGGCTGCCCTCTTTGCGCTGGTCGGGCAACTGACCTGAAGGGTAGACAACCATGAGTATTCAGAACGACCTGCTGGCGGCGATGAAAGAGGCCATGAAGGCCAAGGAGAGCGACCGGCTCAACGTCATCCGCCTGATGCGCACCGCCATCAAGAACCGCGAGATCGATGCACGCCGGGAGCTGGACGATCAGGAAGTGATCGGCGTGCTCTCCACCCTGGTCAAGCAGCGCCGCGAGGCGGCCCAGGTCTACCGCGACAACCAGCGGCCCGACCTGGCCGAGAAGGAAGAGGCTGAACTGGCCATCGTCCAGGAGTTTCTGCCGAGCCAGCTCGGCGAAGAGGAAATCAGGCAGCTCATCGAGGAGGCGATCGCCGAGACCGGCGCCTCTTCCATGCGCGACATGGGCAAGGTGATGAAGATCGTCTCCGCCAAGACCGTCGGCCGCGCCGATGGCCGGGTGGTCAGCGAGTTGGTCAAGGCGCGCCTGGCCTGACCCGCCCCGGCGAACGAGCCTGGAACGGAAGCGAGCGATGAATTTCGTGGACATCGCCATCCTGGTGATCCTGGGGGGCTTCATCATCAAGGGGCTGCTGCGCGGCCTGCTCAAGGAGGTCTGTTCCCTGGCCGGCCTGCTGGTGGGGGCGTTTCTCGCCTTTCGCTACCATGCCCCGCTGGCCGAGCTGATGGTCGGCAGCTTCGGCCTGCCGGCCCGGCTCTGCGTGATCGGCGCCTTTTTGGCGCTGTTTCTGGCCACGGTGATGTTCTTCGGGGTGCTGGGCTACCTGCTGTCGCGTTTCGTCAAGCTGATCTTTCTCGGTGGCCTCAACCGGGTGGCTGGCGGCTTCTTCGGCCTGGTGCAGGGGGGCGTGCTGCTGGCCGTGGTGCTTTTCGGCCTCTCCCTGGCCAATCTGCCCAGCGCCATGCAGCGCTCGCTGAAGGAAGCGGAACTGGCGCCGCCCTTTGTCGAGCTGGGCGAGGCGGTGTTCCAGGGCAGCGGCCGGGCGTTTGCCGAACAGCCTGAAGGTACCGGAATCTAGATGATCGAGGAAACCCTCCGGGTCCTGGAGTACGACAAGATCAAGCAGCTGCTGGCCGGATTCACCGTCACGGTCCCCGGCCGCATGCTGGTCGAGGCGCTTGCGCCCCTGCCGGCTGCCGAGCAGGTGGCCGAGTCGCTGGCACAGATCACCGAGATGTGCGCGCTGATCGGCCAGCAGGGCAGTCCGCCCGTCGGCGGCAGCAGCGACCTGCGCGAGCTGCTGCGCCACCTGCGCGCCGAGGGGACCTGGCTGCAGCCCGAGGCGCTGCTCGAGGTGCTCGCCAGTGCCGAGGCCGCCCACCAGTGCCGCGGTTATTTCGGCGGCCGCGAGCGGGCGCCGCGCCTCGGCGCCCTGGCCGAGGGGTTGGACGGGCTCAAGGAGCTGCGCCGGGCGGTTCGCGAGAGCATCGGCGCCCGCGGCGAGATCCTCGACGGGGCCTCTTTCGAGCTGGGCGAGATCCGCCAGCGGCTGCTGCAGCTGCGCGCGCGGATCAAGCGCTCCCTCGAGGCGCTGCTCAACTCGGAGCGGCTGGCCGGCGCCTTCCAGGACCGGATCATCACCGAGCGCGGCGGGCGCTACGTGGTGCCGGTGCGGGCCGACCACCGTGGCCAGGTCAAGGGCTTCATCCACGACGAATCGGCCAGCGGCCAGACCCTCTACGTCGAGCCGGTCTCGGTGCTGGAGTGGAACAACGAGTTGCAGACCCAGCTGCGCGAGGAGAAGCGGGAGGAAGAGCGCATCCTGCGCCGGCTCTCCGGGCAGGTGCGGGTCGAAGCCGAGCCCCTGGCCGGCAACCAACGGATTCTCGGCCGCCTCGATTTCGTCGCCGCCGCGGCCCGCTTCAGCCTGGCCAGCGACGGCGTCGCGCCGCGCCTGGTGGAACAGCCGCTGGTGGAGCTCAAGGCCGCCCGTCATCCGCTGCTGCTGTTCAACGCCGACGGCACGGCCCGCCAGGGCGAGGCGATTCCCGTCGATTTGCTGCTCGGCGAAGGGATCGACACCCTGGTGATCAGCGGCCCCAACACCGGCGGCAAGACCGTGGCCCTCAAGACCCTGGGGCTGCTGACCCTGCTGGTGCGCTCGGGATTGCACATCCCCTGTCACCCCGACAGCCGGGTGGGGCGCTTCGCCCGGGTGTTCGCCGACATCGGCGACGAGCAGAGCATCGAGGAGAACCTGTCGACCTTTTCGGGGCACCTGACCCGCATCGGGCGGATCCTGCGCGAGGCCGACGGCGAGTCGTTGGTGCTGCTCGACGAGGCCGGCACCGGCACCGACCCCGCCGAGGGGGGGGCGCTGGCCATGGCCGTGCTCGACAGCCTGCGGGCCCGGGGGGCGCGTACCGTGGTGACCACCCACCTCAACCTGGTTAAGGGCTACGCCCACCTGCAGGCCCGGGTGGAAAACGCTGCCGTCGAGTTCGACAGCCAGACCCTGGCGCCGACCTACCGGCTGCACTACGGTATTCCCGGGGCGAGCAGCGCCTTCACCATCGCCCGCCGCCTGGGGCTGCCCGAAGAGGTGCTGGCCCGTGCCGAGGGGTATCTGGGCAGCGACCAGCGCGAGGGGCTCGAAGTGCTCGAGCGGCTCAACCGCCTCAGCCGCGAGCTGGAGGCCGACCGGGCCGAGGCCGCGACCCTGCGCGAGCGAGCCCGCCAGGAGCGCGACAAGCGCAAGCGCCTGCTTGAGGAGTTTGAGGAGCAAAAAAGGGGCATCCTCGCCAAGGCGACCCGCCGCGGCGAGCAGCTGGTGCGCGAGGCGGAAGGCAAGATCAAGGAGCTGCTGCGCCAGGCCCGCGAGGGCGTCGAGGTGCAGCAGCAGGCGCGCATGGTCGGCGAGCTGCGCGAGGTCGGCGAGAGCCTGGCCGAAAAGCGCCCCGAGCCGCGCCGCCAGGGGCAGGTGCCCCGGGAAACCCGGGTCGGGGAAATTCTGCGCATCACCTCGCTGGGGACCGAGGGGGAGGTGGTGCGGGTTCAGGGGAGCGAGGTGGAGCTCTCGGTGCTTGGCAAGAAGCTGCGCCTGCCCCTGGAGCAGCTCGAGCAATTCAGGCCGCGGCGATTCGCCGGCAAGCGCCCCGCCGGGCGGGTGCGCAGCTCGGTGGAGCGCGGCGGCTTCAACCCGCGGCTGCTGCTGATCGGCAAGCGCGCCGAGGAGGCGTTGCTGCTGCTCGACCGATTTCTCGATGACGCGCTGCTCGCCAACCAGCGCCAGGTCGAGGTGGTGCACGGCGCCGGCGAGGGGATCCTGCGCAAGGCGGTGCGCGAGTACCTGGCAGGCCACCGCGAGGTCAGGGCGTTTCACGCCGCCGACGTGGCCCAGGGCGGGGACAACGTCACCGTGGTCGAGTTGAGGGGGGCATGAGCGGACGGATACCCGAAGAGAAGATCCAGGAGATCCGCGACCGGGTCGATATCGTCGACGTGGTTTCGAGCTACCTGCCGCTCAAGCGCTCGGGGGCCAACCACCAGGGGCTCTGCCCGTTCCACGCGGAGAAGACCCCTTCCTTCAACGTCAACGCGCCGCGGCAGATCTTTCACTGCTTCGGCTGCGGCGAGGGGGGCAACGTCTTTTCCTTCCTGATGCGCATGGAAGGGCTCTCGTTTCCCGAGGCGGTGCGCCGCCTGGGCGAGCGGGTCGGCATCGAGGTGGAGGAGGAGCGACTCAGCCCCGCCGAGGAGAAGCGCCGCGAGGAGCGCGAGCGGCTGCTGCGCATCAGCGAGGTGGCCTGCGAGTTCTACCACCAGCTGCTGCTCGAGGCGCCCGAAGGGGCGCCGGGGCGGCGTTACCTGCGCGACCGCGGCTACGGCGGCGAGGCGGCCCGCTCGCACCGCCTGGGCTTCGCCCCGGCGCGCTGGGAGGCGCTCGCCGAGCACCTGGCGCAGAAGGGCTTTGACCCCGAGTGGGCGCGTCAGCTGGGGTTGATCCGCCCCGGCAAAGAGGGGCGGGGGGACTACGATCTGTTCCGCAACCGCCTGCTGTTTCCCATCAGCGACCCCTCGGGGCGGGTGGTGGCCTTCGGCGGGCGGGTGCTCGACGACTCGTTGCCCAAGTACATCAATTCGCCCGAGTCGCCCATCTACCACAAGTCGCGGGTGCTCTACGGGCTCTCCCTGGCCCGCGAGGAGATGCGCAAGACCGACGAGGTGATCGTCGTCGAGGGGTATTTCGACCAGCTGGCCCTGCACCGCGCCGGCTTTTGCAACGCGGTGGCCACCTGCGGCACGGCTCTGACCGAGGAGCACGCGGAGCTGCTCAAGCGCTACGCCAAGCGGGTGCTGCTGCTCTTCGACCAGGACAGCGCCGGCCAGAAGGCGACCTTCCGGGCCATGGAGGCGCTGCTTCCAGGGGGGCTGTCGGTGGCGGTGGTCGGGCTCGACCCCGGCGAGGACCCCGACTCCTTCATCGGCAAGCATGGGGCCGAGACCTTCCGCGAGCGCCTTGAGGCGGCGCGCCCGGTGTTCGAGGTGTTCATGGAGAACATCCTCGCCGCCCAGGGCGAGAACATCGAAGGCAAGGCCCGCGCCGCCGAGCAGGTGCTGGAGCAGCTGCGGCTGCTCCCCGGCGACATCGAGCGCAGCCTGTATCTGAAGGCCCTGGCGGCCCGCACGGGGCTCGACGAGGCGCTGCTGCGGCAGAAGATCCCCCGCCGCCAGCAGCAGCCGGCCCGGCCTCCGGAGCCGCCTCCGGGGCACCCCGCGGCGCAGCCCGCGCCGCCGCGCCAGCAGGGGGGTCCCGCCAGGCCCCGCGAGGCCCCGCCCCAGGCGGGGGGGAGCAAGGCCGAGCAGTGGCTGCTGCTGATGCTGCTGCGCGACCCCGAGGTGCGCGGCCGGGTCGCCGCCGAGGGGCCGGAGGCCTTCTTCTCCAACGGCGATGTTCTCGCCATCGCCCGGGAGGCAGTCGCCTATGCGGGGGACGAGGAACGCATCGGCGAAATTCTCCACCGCGAGAGCCTCAGCGAAGAGCAAAAAGCGCTGCTCTCGGGTATTCTTATAAAGGATGACGCGGCCTTTGCCGAAGACCTCGAGCGGGTCTTCGACGGCTGCCGCCGTGCCGTGGCCAAGGAGCGGCTGCAGCAGCAGGTGCGCGAGCTCGACGCCAGGCTGCGCACCGCCGAGCAGGCGGGCAATGGCCAGCTGCACGCCGCGCTGCTCGGCGAACGAATGGAACTCAACCGGAAGCTCAAATCCGGCAATTATTAAGTAGTACAGGCAAACCACAGGCCGCGGCAAAGAGGCGGCGGCAAGAGGGGAAG